>JADLDY010000011.1 GCA_020846435.1 Deltaproteobacteria bacterium | reverse complement strand
TGAACTCGCGGCGAAGACGACAACGCAGATGGGCCTTTTTCAACAGCCGCTTAGAAAGCTACTTCGAGACCTCGTCCGGGTGGGCTATCCTGCCCTTTATGGCGGATGCCGCGGCAACCGCCGGGTTTGTCAGGTAGACCTCGCTCTTGGGGTCGCCCATCCTGCCGACGAAGTTCCTGTTTGTCGTGGCAACAGACCTTTCGCCCGCGGCAAGGATTCCCATGTGGCCGCCGAGGCAAGGCCCGCAGGTCGGCGGGGAGATCAGTGCCCCGGCCTTGAGGAATATGTCGAAGTAGCCGAGCTTCATGGCCTCGTTATAGATGAAAGGCGTGGCCGGTATCACGATGAGCCTCAAGTGCTTGGGGACCTTGTGCCCCTTCAATATCTTCGCCGCGACCTTGAGGTCCTCGAGCCTGCCGTTGGTGCATGAGCCGATGATGACCTGGTCGATTGTTATGTTCTTGAGCTCTGAGACCTTCTTCGTGTTCTCCGGAAGGTGCGGGCAGGCAACCGTCGGCTCAATCTTTGCGCAGTCGTATTCCCTCACCTCGGCGTAGACTGCGTCCTTGTCGCTCTCGTAGAACTTGTACGGCCTCTGCGCCCTCTTGTGCATGTACTCCTGCGTTATCGCGTCCGGCGCTATTATGCCGCTCTTCGCGCCAGCTTCTATCGCCATGTTGCACATCGCCATGCGCGAGTCCATCGAGAGCTTCTCAATGGGCTTGCCGGTGAACTCCATCGAGCGGTACAGGGCGCCGTCGACCCCTACGTCGCCTATCACATGGAGGATGAGGTCCTTGCCGCTCACCCACTTATTGAGCTTGCCTGAAAAGACAAACTTCATGGACTCTGGAACCTTGAACCAGAGCTCGCCCGTTATCATCGCGGCTGCAAGGTCTGTCGAGCCTACTCCGGTAGAGAACGCCCCGAGCGCGCCGTAGGTGCATGTGTGGGAATCCGCGCCTATGACGACGTCTCCCGGCACGACTATGCCCTTCTCCGGAAGGAGAGCGTGCTCAACGCCGACTTCACCGCCATCAAAGAAATAGGTGAGCTTCTGTTCCTGCGCGAACTCGCGCAGGATCTTCACCTGCTCGGCTGACTTTATGTCCTTGTTTGGCGTGAAGTGGTCAGGGACAAGGACGACCTTGTTTTTGTTGAAGACCTTCTTTGCCCCGGCCTTTTTGAACTCGCGTATGGCTATCGGCGCGGTTATGTCGTTGCCAAGCGCTATGTCTATTTTGGCGTTGATGAGTTCGCCGGGGGTGACTGACTTCACTCCGGCGTGCTTAGCAAGTATCTTTTCTGTAATCGTCATCGGCCTCATATGTCTTCGCTGTCCCTCAACTTTCTGCGGTATGTGTTATAAACAAGACGGTCCGGACCTTTATCAGAGAGACAGGCTCTCGCGCCTGTCCTTTTTCCTGTATTCGAGCCTGTTGAGCGCGTTTATGTACGCCTTCGCGCTAGCGACTATTATGTCGGTATGCGAACCCTGCCCCAGGACTATGCTATCGCCCTCCTGGAGCCTGACCATGACCTCGCCCTGAGCGTCGGTGCCGCCGGTTATGGCGTTGACCGAATACTTCAAGAGGCGGCTCTTTGTGCCGGTTATCTTCGCTATCACGTTATAGGCCGCGTCGACCGGGCCGTCTCCAGTGCCAGAGTCCTTCACGGCCTTGCCGTCCACTTCGAGCTCTACCTCAGCTGAAGGCGCGGTGTCAGTGCCGCTCGTTATGTTGAGCTTCAGGAGCCTGTACCTGTCAGGCATCTCGAGCCTCAAAACCTCGTCCTGCACTATGGCCTCGATGTCCTCGTCAAAGACCTCTTTTTTCTTGTCGGCGAGCTTTTTGAACCTCTCGAAGGCCTTGTCCAGTCCTTCTCCGGCAAGCTCGTAGCCAAGCTCTGAGAGCCTCGTCTTGAAGGCGTGACGGCCCGAGTGCTTGCCCATGACGAGCGTCGAGCGGGATATGCCGACCGACTCAGGCTTCATTATCTCGTAGGTGGACTTGTCCTTCAAAAGCCCGTCCTGGTGTATGCCTGACTCGTGAGCGAAGGCGTTGTCCCCGACGATGGCCTTGTTAGGCTGGACCATTATGCCGGTTATTCCGCTCACGAGGCGGCTCGACGGGTATATCTGCTCGGTGTTTATCGAAGTCTCAAGGCCCAGGACGTCTTTCCTGGTCTTGAGGATCATGACTATCTCCTCAAGGGAGGCGTTCCCCGCCCTCTCGCCTATGCCGTTTATGGTGCACTCGACCTGGCGCGCGCCGTTCACTACAGCCGCCAGAGAATTAGCGACAGCCAGGCCCAGGTCGTTGTGGCAGTGGACGGATATTATGGCCTTGTCGATGTTCTTTACATTGTCCTTTATGCCCTTGATAAGAGCGCCGAACTGGTCCGGGAGCGCGTACCCGACGGTGTCAGGGATGTTGACCGTAGTCGCGCCCGCCGCTATCACAGCCTCTATCATCTCGTAGAGGAAGACAGGCTCGGTGCGGGAAGCGTCCATCGCCGAGAACTCGACGTCAACAACATGTCCCCTCGCCCTCCTGACCATCTCGACCGCGCGCTCAAGCGCCTCGGCGCGCGTGAGCTTGAACTGGTGCTTCAGGTGTATCTCTGAAGTCGAGATGAAGGTGTGTATCCTTGTTCTGGGCGCGCCCTTCAACGCCCCGGCCGCGGCGTCTATGTCCTCGGCCTTGCAGCGCGCGAGCGAGCAGATGACCGGCCCTTCGACCTCAAGGGCTATCCTTCTCACGGAGTCGAAATCCCCCGGCGAACTGAAAGCGAACCCGGCCTCTATTACATCGACGCCCATCTTCGCCAATTGCCTGGCGACCGCTATCTTTTCCTCGACGTTCATCGAGGCGCCCGGCGACTGCTCGCCGTCCCTCAAAGTCGTATCGAATATCCTTACCCTGTTATCCATCATCCCTGCCTGTTTGCCCCGGACTCTTTTGACTTGTCCTTCGAGGCTGCCTTTAGAGTTATGTTCCGCCTCCTGTCCACAAGGGTGGTTATGGGCCCCGAGGCCGCATAACCGAATGTAAGCAGGAACAGCATGAGTGGCGGGTTGGCCGCCACCACGATGAGGAGGACGATAAGCCCTACGAGGAACCTGAAAGGCATCCTCTGGGACAGGTTAAACTCCTTGAAACTGTAATAATGCACGTTGCTTATCATGAGGAACGCCAGAGCGTAGACCATCACCAGAACGGTGATGTGCTTTACCATCTCGTCTCCCCTGCCTATGTAAAAGAAGATCAGCACGGTGGAAGCGACCAGCGCGGCCGCGGCCGGTATGGGCAGGCCGTTGAACCTCTTGCTCTCGACCGTGGTTATCTGGACGTTAAACCTCGCCAGACGCAGCGCCCCGCAGACGACGTACAGGAAAGCGGCCAGCCAGCCGTACCTGCCGAACGGGCGCAGGGCCCATGTGAATATCAGCACGCCCGGGGCGAGCCCGAAAGCTATGACGTCGGCAAGGGAATCGTACTCGACCCCGAACTTGCTTGACGAGCCAGTGAGCCGCGCGACCCTGCCGTCGAGCCCGTCGAGTATGCCGGAGATCAGTATGGCGATGGCGGCGTACTCGAAGTTGCCGTCAAGAGAGGCTATTATGGCATAGAAGCCGCCGAAGAGGCTCGCCGAGGTTATAAGGTTCGGAAGGATGTAGACGCCCTTCCTGAACTTTTTCTTGTTCTTGTGCTCGTCCTGCAACTGTATCTCGTTATCAAGCATTCCAGTACCCCAGGATTGAAGACCCAGCCCTTACCTTCTCGCCGACTTTCACAGCGGGAGAGCACCCGGCTGGCAGATAGACATCGACCCTTGAGCCGAACCTTATGAGCCCGAACCTCTGCCCTTTTTCATACTTCATGCCAGGTTTCGCGTAGCACACTATCCTTCTCGCGATGAGCCCGGCTATCTGGTTGAAGGCGAATTTCCTGCCCTTATCCTCCATGATGACGGCGTTCTGCTCGTTATGCATGGAGGCCTTGTCCAGTGAAGCGTTGAAGAACTTCCCGGGGTTGTAGATGACGTCCACGACCTTGCCGGAAGCTATCGCCCTGTTCACGTGGACGTTGAATACGTTCATGAATATGCAGATCCTCAGAACGTCAGTCTTGAGGAACCTGTCATCCCTTATCCGCTCTACTTTTATCACCCTGCCGTCGGCCGGGCTCGTGATGGAGCCGGCGTCATTCGGGATAACCCTTTCAGGGTCCCTGAAAAAGGCGACCACAAAAACGAAGAGAGGAACGAAGAGCAATTCGAGCCACTTGAGCCCGAGAAGCCATACGATGATTATACAAAATAATGCTATGAGTATAAAGGGATAACCTTCCCTGGCTATCGGAATCCTCAATTAAAACCCTCCCATTTGCTGCCCGCCATAATTACAATACCCTCCCGTGTTCAGGGAGGGTATCGGGTAACGCTCTAAAGCCCTTGCGGTATGGGCCTCAGTTCTTCTCCTTGTCCACTATCTTGGTCTTCTTGAGCCAGGGCATCATCTCCCTTAGCTTTGCCCCGACCTTCTCTATCTGGTGCTCCTGCCCCATCCTCGTGAGAGCCGTGAAAACAGGCTTGTTGGCCTTGTTCTCGAGCATCCACTCCTTGGCGAACTCGCCGGTCTGTATCTCGCGGAGAATCTTCTTCATCTCCTTCTTGGTCTCGTCGGTCACGACCCTGGGGCCCCTTGTGAGGTCTCCCCACTGCGCCGTGTTGCTGATGGAATAGCGCATGTTGGAGATGCCGCCTTCGTATATGAGGTCGACTATGAGCTTGAGCTCATGGAGACACTCGAAGTATGCCATCTCTGGCGGGTAGCCCGCCTCGACGAGAGTCTCGAACCCGGCCTGTATGAGGGCGGAAGCGCCTCCGCACAGGACAGCCTGCTCACCGAAGAGGTCGGTTTCGGTCTCGTCCTTGAAGTTCGTCTCGATTATGCCCGCCCTGCCGCCGCCGATGGCGCTCGCGTAGGCGAGGGCCACTTCAAGGGTGTCTCCGGTCGCGTCCTGGTGTATGGCCACCAGCGTCGGCACTCCCGCGCCCCTCGTGTACTCGTGGCGCACCAGATGGCCAGGGCCCTTGGGGGCGGCCATGAAGATGTTTATCGATTTGTCCGGCACTATCTGGCCGAAGTGTATGTTGAAGCCGTGCGCGAACGCGAGATAGGCGCCCTTCTTGAGGTTGGGGGCGACTTCGTCCCTGTACAGATCGCCCTGGAGCTCGTCCGGGACGAGTATCATGACGACGTCCGCGCCCTTTACGGCCTCGGCGACTGTCTTGACCTTCACTCCAGCGGCCTCTGCCTTCTTCCACGAGGCTCCGTCCTTCTTGAGACCGACGCAGACGTCAACGCCGCTTTCCTTCATGTTGAGGGTATGAGCGTGGCCCTGGCTGCCGAAACCTATGACGGCAACCTTTTTGGAGCGTATTTTTTCGAGGTTCGCGTCTTTGTCGTAGTAGACCTTCATTTAAACAGATTCCTCCTGAATGTTATCGATTTGGTCAGTATTCGCTTTTTATCTTTTCACGGCCACTCACGGAACCCGGCCTTACTTCTGCTTGGGGCTGCGCGCCATGGCTATGCGCCCTGTCCTTACTATTTCCTTTATGCCGAAAGGCCGGAAGAGGTCGGTGATGGCGCGTATCTTCTCCTCGTCTCCGGTTATCTCGATAGTATAGGTCCTGGGGCTCACATCGACGACCTTTGCCCTGAATATGTCGACGATGGAGAGTATCTCGGCTCTGGAATCAGCCGTGAGGTTCACCTTTATGAGGGCCAGCTCCCTCTCGATATGCTCTTCCCCTGTGAAGTCATAGACCTTGATCACATTGATGAGCTTGTTGAGCTGCTTGGTTATCTGCTCCAAAACCTTGTCGTCGCCGCTCGTGACAATGGTCATGCGCGAGACATGCGGGTCGAGAGTCTCGGCGACTGAAAGACTTTCAATGTTGAAGCCCCTGCCGGAGAACAGCCCGGATATCCTCGAGAGGACGCCGAATTCGTTGGTTACAAGCACTGATATCGTGTGGCGCAAGTTTTAACTCCTCCGAAAACCGGAAGTAATATTTTGCAGGTTGCTGAAAAAACATCCTGGTCCAGGCTGCTCAAAAAGGTCCAGATGCTAGGAGTCGAGGCGCGAGGAATGAGGCGTACTTTGTAGTACGCCGCTGAGAACTCGCGCCGATGACGACAACGCAGATGGTCCTTTTTCAGCAGCCTTTTAAACCAGAAGCATCTTGTTCAAGGGCTGGCCAGCGGGGACCATCGGGTAGACGCCTTCGAACTGGTCTATCCTGAAGTCCATCAATACAGGCCTGTCCTTTACGCTAAGACCTTCCTTGAGCACGCCTTCGACCTCGGACGGTTTCTTTGCGCGAAGGCCCACCGCGCCGTAAGCGTCGGCGAGCTTGACGAAATCAGGGGCCACCGATATGCAGGTGTGCGAGTACCTCTTGTCAAAGAATAGCTCCTGCCACTGCCTCACCATGCCAAGGACCATGTTGTTAAGTATGACTACCTTGACCGGCAGCTTGTACTGCACGGCTGTGGCGAGCTCCTGTATGTTCATCTGCAAAGAGCCGTCCCCGGCTATGACGGCGACCGTGCTGTCCGGGAAGGCTATCTGAGCGCCTATGGCCGCGGGAAAGCCGAAACCCATTGTGCCGAGTCCCCCTGAAGTGAGGAACGTCCTGGGCTTGTCGTACTTGAAGAACTGGGCGGCCCACATCTGGTTCTGCCCAACTTCGGTTGTGATTATGGCGTTGCCCTTTGTGAGCTCATAGAGCTTTTCAATGACGAACTGCGGTTTTATCTTGCCGTTCGGCTCCTGCTTGTATGAAAGCGCGTGCGTCTGTTTCCATTCGTTTATCTGTCCGAGCCACTCGGAGAGCCCCTTTTTGTGCTCTTTCAAGGCCTTTGCCTGCGGGAGGGCCTTGACCATCTCCTTCAGGACATCCTTTACGTCGCCGACGATGGGGACATCGACGCTGACGTTCTTGCTGATCGAGGTCGGGTCGATGTCGATATGGATGATCTTGGCGTAGGGGGCGAACTCGTCTATCTTTCCCGTGACCCTGTCATCGAACCGCGCTCCTATGGCTATGAGGCAGTCAGTGTTGGTGACAGCCATGTTGGCGCAAAATGTCCCGTGCATGCCGAGCATGCCCATGAAGAGCTCATGCGTGCCGGGAAAAGCCCCAAGCCCCATGAGGGTCGTGGTCGTCGGTATGCCGAGCTTTTCCGCAAACGCCGTAAGCTCATGCGCGGCGTTCGAGAGCACGACTCCGCCGCCGGCGTAGACAACAGGCCTCTTTGCCGAGAGTATCAGGTCAAGGGCCTTTTTTATCTGGCCCGGGTGGCCCTTGTAATTGGGCTGGTAGCTCTCGATAGTTATCTTGTCAGGGTACTTGAGCTCGTTCATCGTACCGGTGAGAACATCCTTCGGGATATCGACGAGCACAGGCCCCGGCCTTCCGGTCGTGGCAATGTAGAATGATTCCTTTATTATCCTCGGCAGGTCCTTCAAATCTTTCACAAGGTAGTTGTGCTTGGTGCAAGGCCTGGTGATGCCTACGATGTCCGCCTCCTGGAAGGCGTCGTTGCCGATAAGCGCGGTCGGCACCTGCCCCGTGATGACGACCATGGGGATCGAGTCCATGTAGGCTGTCGCAATCCCTGTAACCGTGTTGGTCGCGCCCGGGCCTGAGGTGACGATGACGACGCCGGGCTTGCCGAGCGCTCTGGCGTAGCCGTCGGCCATGTGCACCGCGCCCTGCTCGTGGCGCACGAGGATGTGCTTTAACGGGGAATCGTAGAGCGCGTCATAAATTGGCAGCACAGCCCCGCCAGGAAAGCCGAAGACAGTGTCTACGCCTTCCTTGATGAGGCATTCCAAGAGTATGTTCGCGCCGTTTTTCTTTGTCATATATTCCGTCCTGGTGCTTGTATGGTCAGGCCTTGACGACAGCGCCGGTATTGGCCGAAGTGACGACCTTCGCGTACCTGGCGAGCCAGCCGTCCTTTATCTTGGGAGGGGGCATCTTCCACGCCTTTTTGCGCTTTTCCAGCTCGTCAACGCTGACCTTGAGCTCTATTTTACGCTCCGGTATGTCCAGCTCGATCGTATCTCCGTCTTTTATCAGGGCTATCGGGCCGCCCTCCATCGCCTCAGGCGAGATGTGGCCTATGCACGGGCCCCTTGTGCCGCCCGAGAACCTGCCGTCGGTAATTAGCGCGACCGAATCTCCCATGCCCATACCCATGAGGGTCGCCGTAGGAGCGAGCATCTCCCTCATGCCGGGGCCGCCCTTTGGCCCTTCGTACCTTATGACGACTACCTCACCGGCCTTTATGGTCCTGGCGAGGATGGCCTTCATCGCGGCCTCTTCGGAATCAAAGCAATGGGCCTTGCCAATGAACTTCATCATCTTGTCGCTCACGCCGGACTGCTTCACGACCGCGCCAAGAGGAGCTATGTTGCCCTTTAATACTGCTATGCCGCCTT
>JADLDY010000010.1 GCA_020846435.1 Deltaproteobacteria bacterium | reverse complement strand
GAACGCGTCCAAGTCCATGACCGGCCCGATACAGTTCTGCAACGATTCCTATGAGGTGGCCGAGAACTCTGACGCCCTCATAATACTCACCGAATGGAACCAGTTCAGGAAGCTCGACCTCGCGAGGGTCAAGGAGCTTTTGAAGAGCCCGAGGATAATCGACCTGCGCAACATATATGACCCCGCGAGCGTCACGAAGCTCGGCTTCGAGTACGTCTGCGTGGGCAGGGGCGGAAAGATACATTGAGGCGGCTTTCGAGTCCAAGAATTGTATTGACTACTGGCCTTCAAAGTTGTATATCTGAGTCCCAGTGAACGATAATCGTGCAAAAGGCGCCGGTTTCATAAGCATCAGGGCCTTGTTCTGGCTTCTCTTCCTGGCGTCCTGTTTTTACGCGGCGTATAAGTTCATACCGCCTTACGCCAGCTTCTACATGCTAAAGACCGAGGTCGAGGAAGAGGCAAAGACCTCGCACATGTACACTGACGCAGCTCTGGCGAACCGCATTACGACAAAGGCGGCGGTCTGGTCGATACCTCTCGGCCCTGACAAGCTTGTCATAGCGCGGGGCACGGACCAGATAACGATCACTGTCGACTACACTGTTGACCTTGACTTTTTCGACAGGTACCACAAAGAGCTGGTCTATCACATAGAAGTGCGCCAGCCGCTGAAGGAACGGGGCAGGATCCTTCAGTAAGAAAACAGAATCACTCAACTGAACAGAACTCCCATTTAATTTAATCCTGAGAGATTAAAAACGGGGTAGAGACTTGGAACACCATTCTGAAAAAATATTGTGCCTCCGCGCCAGTGCCGGCGTGGGGGTATTTTTTTGCCCATGAAAAAGATCGTACTCGACGATAAAGCCATTGAAAGGGCTCTGGCGAGGGTCGCCCACGAGATAATCGAGAGGAACAAGGGCACTGAAAACCTCGTCATCCTGGGCATCCCGACAAGGGGGTACCACCTTGCCCTGCGCCTCAGGAAGAAGATAGAGGAGATTGAGGGCGTCACTCTGCCGGTTGGCGCGGTTGACGCGACCCTTTACAGGGACGATCTTGCCATAAAAAAAGACCAGCCTTCTCTCAAGCGCATGGAGATACCTCCGGTCGACGGCAGGAAGGTCGTCATGGTCGACGACGTGCTCTTCACCGGACGCACCATCAGGGCGGCGATGAACGCGCTCATGGACTTTGGCAGGCCTGTTGCCATACAACTCGCCGTGCTCGTCGACAGGGGGCACAGGGAGCTGCCCATAAAGGCCGACTACATCGGCAAGAACCTTCCTACGGCCCGTAAAGAGGGCGTGAAGGTGCATCTGACAGAGACCGAAGGGGTCGACGAAGTCGTCGTCGAACCAGCGCCTGTTGAAGGCAAGTAAAAAGCAGGGACTTAGAAGATGAGACTCAAGAGAAAAGACCTCCTCGGCATAGAGGACCTCAGCAGGGAAGAGATCGAGCTTCTCCTGACGACAGCGGCTTCCTTCAAGGAAGTCTCGGAGCGGGAGATAAAGAAGGTCCCTACCTTAAGGGGGAAGACCGTCATAAACCTCTTCTACGAGGCCTCGACGAGGACCAGGACGTCGTTCGAGATAGCCGCCAAACGCATGAGCGCCGACGCGGTCAATATCTCCGTATCGACCAGCTCTGTTGTAAAGGGCGAGACGCTCAGAGACACCGCCAGAAACCTCGAGGCCATGAGGCCCGACTGCATAGTCGTCCGCCACGCCTCCTCAGGCACGCCGCACATGCTCGCCGGTTACGTCGGCTGCTCTGTCGTGAACGCCGGGGACGGCGCGCACGAGCACCCGAGCCAGGCTCTCCTCGACATGCTCACCGTCAGGGAGAGAAAAGGCACTCTTGAAGGGCTTAAAATCGCGATAATCGGCGACATAGCCCACTCGAGGGTCGCCAGGTCAAATATATACGGATTCACGAAGATGGGTTCCAGGGTAACTGTCGCAGGGCCGCCGACGATGCTCCCGGCGGGCATGGAAAAGCTCGGCTGCTCGGTCACTTCGAATGTGGAAGAGGCTTTAAAGGGCGCCGACGTCATAATGATGCTCAGGATACAGATGGAGCGCCAGAGCGAGTCTTTCTTCCCGACAGTGAGGGAGTACTCGAGGGTCTACGGCCTTGACGAGGCAAAGCTCAAGAGGGCCAAAGACGACGTCATCATTCTCCACCCCGGCCCCATAAACAGGGGCGTCGAGATATCAAGCGAGGTGGCTGACGGCCCGTACTCTCTCATCCTCGATCAGGTCACGAACGGGGTCGCGGTAAGGATGGCGATATTCTACCTGCTGCTTGGAGCGGCAAAAGAAGACCAGCAGGTACAGGCAGGTAAAGCATGAACAGGTTGATCATAAAAGGCGGGCGCGTCGTCGACCCGGCCCAGAACATCGACGGGTTATACAACATCTATGTGATGGGCGGACGGATAGCCTCGATAAAAAAGGCCGGGGAAGATACCTCCGAGGTGGGCACTGGCGTTGATGTCGTTGACGCGACCGGCCTTGTCGTCGTACCCGGCCTCATAGACCCGCACGTGCACCTGCGCGAGCCGGGCTTCGAGTATAAAGAGGACATATCAACCGGCGCGAAGGCGGCCGCGGCTGGCGGCTTCACTGCAGTCATGTGCATGGCCAACACGAAGCCTGTCAACGATAATGAGGCAGTCACCAGATACATATTGAAAAAGGCGGAAGGCCAGCCAGTCAAGGTCTACCCGGTGGGAGCTGTCACGCAGGGGCAAAAGGGCGAACGCCTGACCGAGATGGGCGAGCTCAGGGCGGCCGGTTGTGTCGCCGTCTCTGACGACGGCGTGCCGGTCACTGACCCGGGTCTCATGAGAAGGGCGCTCGAGTATTCGAGCTCTTTTCATATGCCTGTCATAACCCACGCTGAAGACTGCCGCCTTGCAGGACACGGCTCGATGAACGAAGGGGCCGTGGCAACCCGGCTCGGGCTCAGGGGCATACCGAACGCGGCTGAGGACGTAATGGTCGCCAGAGACATCTGTCTGGCGGAACTTACAGGCACGAGGCTGCACGTGGCCCATGTCTCGACAAGAGGGGCTGTCGATCTCATAAGGGGAGCGAAGGCGAGGGGAGTGAAGGTCACGGCCGAGGCTACCCCGCACCACCTGACCTTGACCGACGAGGCTGTTATCGGTTACAGGACCGAAGCCAAAATGAACCCGCCGCTCCGCTCAAGGGAAGACGTCGAAGCGTTGAGAGCAGGCGTCAAGGACGGCACAATAGACTGCATCGCTACAGACCACGCCCCGCACGCCTCGATTGAAAAGGACGTGGAGTTCGACAAGGCCGCCAACGGCATAATAGGCCTTGAGACGGCTTTCTCGGTCGTATACTCGCTTGTAGAAGAGGGCGTCCTTACACTTGACGAGGTTGTCAGGGCAATGAGCAGCGGCCCGGCAAAGGCCTTTGGTCTCGAGGGCGGCAGGCTCTTCGTGGGCACTCCGGCGAATATCGCCATATTCGACCTCAATAAAACATGGGTCGTCGATCCCAGGAAGTTTAAATCAAAGTCCAGGAACACGCCCTGGTCAGGGAAAGAGTTGAGAGGCGTCGCGGTAAAGACTATAATCGGCGGCGTTGTCGTCTACAACAGGGATTAGCAGGCGGCTGAAAAAATAGTCTGTCATTCTGAGCGAAGCGAAGAATCTCTGTCTTGTTTAGATTTATCTGGCCCGGCAAATCCGGGCATCTTATAATAACAGGCTCAAGACCATCAGCTGAAAGGATTCAGAGTTGAGAAAAGCGATACTTGCCCTTTCCGACGGCACCGTCTTCGAAGGTTCCTCGTTCGGAGCGGAGGGCGAAACAACAGGCGAAGTCGTATTCAACACTTCTCTTACTGGCTATCAGGAGGTCCTTACTGACCCATCGTACAAGGGCCAGATAGTGACCATGACATACAGCCAGCAGGGCAACTACGGCATAAACCCCGAGGACGTGGAATCGGTCAAGCCCTGGGTCGAAGGCTTCATAGTAAAAGAGCCTTGCCTGTTCCCGTCAAACTGGCGCTCGACAGAGTCCCTCATGGGTTATCTCATGAGGAACAGGATAATCGGCATCTCAGGCATAGACACCCGGGCCCTGACCCGCATCATAAGGGACAAGGGCGCGATGCAGGGAGTCATCTCGACTGTTGACTCGGACTTCGCGAGCCTCGTCAAAAAGGCGCAGGCCGCCCCGACTCTCGTGGGCCGCGACCTTGTCAAGGAAGTGAGCTGTCCCAAGCCTTATGAATGGCACGGAGAGCTCTGGGACCTCGAACAGGGCGGCTACCCGAAAGCCTCCGGGGAAGGCAAGAAGAAGTTCAAGGTCGTTGCCTATGACTTCGGCGTGAAAAAGAACATCCTCAGAAACCTTTCGGCCGCTGGCTGCTCCGTGACTGTCGTGCCGGCTTCGACCTCCGCTGAAGAAGCTCTCGCTTTGAACCCTGACGGCATATTCCTGTCCAACGGCCCCGGAGACCCGGACGCCGTAGGCTACGCCAAGGAAACGGTCAAAAAGCTCATCGGCAAGAAGCCCATATTCGGCATCTGTTTGGGCCACCAGATACTCTCTCTCGCTCTCGGCGGCAAGACCTACAAGTTGAAGTTCGGCCACAGGGGAGGAAACCAGCCTGTACAGGACCTCACGACCGGCAAGGTCGAGATAACCTCCCAGAACCACGGCTTCGCCGTTGACCTTGACTCTCTGAAGGGCAAGGCCGAGCTTTCCCACATAAATCTGAACGACAGGACCTGCGAAGGCCTGACGCTAAGCGGCAAGCCTGTCTTTTCCGTACAGTACCATCCCGAGGCATCTCCAGGCCCGCACGACTCTCAGTACCTTTTCAAGAGATTCGTCGACCTGATGGAGTCTCAGAAGAAATAAGAATACGCGCGCGCAAATTTTCCGGAGGTCGTTTAGTTGCCTAAGAGAACTGACATAAAAAAGATTCTGATCATCGGCTCGGGCCCAATTGTCATAGGACAGGCGTGCGAGTTCGATTACTCGGGAACGCAGGCCTGCAAGGCTTTGAAAGAGGACGGCTACGAGGTAGTGCTGGTCAACTCGAACCCGGCTACCATCATGACCGACCCGACCCTGGCTGACAGGACATACATAGAGCCGATAACGCCCGAGATGGTCGAGAAGATAATCGAGAAGGAAAGGCCGGACGCGCTCCTTCCCACAATGGGCGGGCAGACGGCCTTGAACGTCTCGGTCAAGCTCGCTGAAAGCGGAGTCCTCGACAAGTACAATGTAGAGATGATCGGCGCCAGGCTCCCGGCCATAAAAAAGGCTGAGGACAGGGAGCTCTTCAAGCAGGCCATGCAGAAAATAGGCCTCGAAGTCCCCAGGAGCGGCAACGCGAGGAACTTCCAGGAATGCCTCGAGATAATCGAGACAATGAACTTCCCGGTCATAATAAGGCCTTCCTTCACGCTCGGCGGCATGGGCGGCGGCATAGCCTACAACAGGGAAGAGTACGAGGACATGGTCAGGTTCGGCCTCGACTGCTCTCCGGTGAGCGAGATACTCATAGAGGAATCGGTCATCGGCTGGAAGGAGTTCGAGCTCGAGGTGATGAGGGATAAGAACGACAACGTCGTCATCATCTGCTCAATCG
>JADLDY010000009.1 GCA_020846435.1 Deltaproteobacteria bacterium | reverse complement strand
CCTACTGCTTAGAAGGCAGTTGCTCTATCCAGCTGAGCTACAGGCGCGTTAAGGATGTTACAGGTGAATGTGATCTCCGGGGCTTTTGAATTCTGACGAGCCTGCCGGGAAAAACTGGTCGGGGCGAGAGGATTCGGCCTCGTTCGTCGGCTGCCGCCTCCGCACTCCGGCCGGGCCGCCTCGCTTCCGGACTGCCTCCCGGCAGTCCTCATCCTCGCTTGCTCGGCGCTCGGCGGCTTTCGAATCCTGTCGATTGCCCCGGGAAAACTGGTCGGGGCGAGAGGATTCGAACCTCCGGCCCTCTGCTCCCAAAGCAGATGCGCTACCAGACTGCGCTACGCCCCGATTAAAATGAGGGTGCCTCTAAAAATCGCTCTTTAGAGGCACCCGGAAAAAGATTAAAACATATCGCCAGGCCATTTTCAAGACCTTACAAAATAAAAAAGGCCGGGGTGAACCCCCGGCCTTCGCTGCTGCGGTCTTTTACTCTTGTTACTTGGCCCAGCCCTTCATCACGGCGATAACCGACTTTATCTCGTCGTCGTTGAGGGTCTGCTTGGGCATGCCGATGGCGAACTGCTTGTACTTCTTTTCCGCCCCGTTGCGCCCGTTCTTGATGACAGCGGTTATGTCGGCTTCAGAGCCGCTCTTGATGAAAGCGTTGCCTTTGAAAGCCGGGGCCATGGCCGAGCCGATCCCGTCCTGGCCGTGGCACGCCGCGCACTTTGCCTTGAAGATAGCCGCTCCGTCTGCCGCCAATGCCGGCGCGCTAAAGGCGAGCGCCGCCGCGAAAGCCAATCCCATTACCATGAATCTTTTCATACTGCATCCTCCTGGTTTGGTGTTTTGCGGGCTTAAGCCCGCTCTTGCAGATCTTCGAAGGACCGCAGTCATGGCCGTCCGCCAGTTTTCCGGCTGAATTTTGAGCTCAATTTAACTATTATACTCAGATTCTGAATTTTTGCACGAACTGATTTTTTTTTGAAAAAGATTGTCCTGTCTGCGCTCATTATGGCGTCCGTGGCCGGGCTACAATTCCCTTGACACATTCGCTGTTTTTGTATACTGTATACAGAGAAAAGCATCGCTGCGCAACAATGGACCGTGCGTGCCGGAGATCGCGGCCTGGTTTAAATATCAGCGTATCGGCCCTCATGTTTTTCCGTTTATGAAGCCGCTTTTCTCCGGTCTTTATAAAACTTTCGGTTTTTCGATTACTATTGAAAACAAGAGAGCCTTTCTGGTAACCTGCTTGAAAAAACGGGGAGCCGGAACTGGCGTTTTCTGTCGATTCCCCCTGTCAAGGAGGTCAATTTGACCCGGAAGAAGATAACCGTAGTCGGTGCCGGCAATGTAGGCGCAAGCACAGCCCTCTGGGTTGCCACAAAGGAACTCGGGGATGTGGTGCTCCTCGACATCGTCGAAGGCGTTCCTCAGGGGAAATCCCTTGATATGATGGAGACGGCACCAATCGAGTGCTTCGACTCCAATGTCATCGGCACGAACGACTACAAGGATACTGCCAACTCTGACGTCGTGATCGTGACGGCTGGCATTCCGAGGAAGCCGGGCATGTCGAGAAGCGACCTCATCAACACGAATGTCGGCATACTGAAGACCGTCGTGGAGAATGTCTCGAAGTACTCGCCGGACGCGCACCTCCTTATCGTAACAAACCCCCTTGACGTAATGGTATACGCCGCGTGGAAGTTCAGCGGTTTCGCTCCCAATAAGGTGATGGGCCTCTCTGGAGCGTTAGATGGCTCAAGGATGCGCTCTTTCATCGCCATGGAGCTTGGCGTCTCCATGCGCGATGTGCACGCCATGGTAATAGGCGGTCATGCCGACGAGATGGTCCCTCTTACGAGGTACGCGACCGTCTCCGGCATACCCGTGACCCAGCTTATCGGTAAGGACAGGCTCTCTTCCATAATGGAGAGGACCAAGAAGGCCGGAGGAGAGATCGTCGCCCTCCTGAAGACCGGGAGCGCGTATACAGCTCCGTCGGCGGCCGTCGCCGAGATGTGTGAGGCCATCATAAAGGACAAGAAGAGGGTCATGCCCTGCGCCGCCTATTGCTCCGGCCAGTACGGCGTTGACGGATTGTTCATAGGCGTGCCTGTCGTCGTCGGCGGCAACGGGGTCGAGAGGATAATCGAGATAGAGCTCGATTCGGCCGAGAAAACCGCGTTCATGGGCTCGGTAGGCGCTGTAAATGGGCTCATATCAGAGCTTGGCCTGAATAAGTAATCAAATTTTTCGCGGAGCGTTGAGTTGAGGCAGGTTTCGGTAAAAGATATAACTAAAAAGGTCAGAGACCTTTGTATATCGGCGGCATGCGACCTCGAACCGGATGTTGTGTCAGCCATCAGGTCGGCCCGCGACAGGGAAGAATCGGTACTCGGCAAGGAAGTTTTGGGCCAGATAATCGAGAACTTCGAGATAGCGGGAAAAGAGCACCTCCCCATGTGCCAGGATACCGGCATATCGGTATTTTTCGTCGAGCTTGGCAGGGAAGTCGCCCTCGACGGCTTGCTCGAAGATGCCATCAACGAAGGCGTCCGCCAGGGCTATAAAGACGGCTACCTGAGAAAATCGGTATGCCATCCGCTCAAGAGGACCAATACCGGTGACAACACCCCGGCGATAATTCATACCTCGATAGTCGAGGGCGGCAAGGTAAAGATAAAGATAGCCCCCAAGGGCGCTGGCTCCGAGAACATGAGCCGCCTGAAGATGCTCAAGCCCGCCGAAGGCGTGGAAGGCATAAAGGCTTTCGTCGTCGAGACGGTGAAGGAAGCCGGCGGTAACCCGTGCCCTCCGATAGTTTTGGGAGTGGGCATAGGCGGCAGTTTTGAGAAGTGCGCGATCAACGCTAAAAAAGCGCTCTTGAGGCCTCTCGGCACGCAGAACTCTGACAGCGACCTGAATTCGCTCGAGCAGGAACTCCTCGGCAAGATAAACGACCTGGGCATTGGCCCTATGGGTTTCGGCGGCCGCATAACTGCGCTGGCCGTGCATGTAGAAGCGAGCCCCTGCCATATAGCGAGCCTTCCGGTGGCGGTCAATATCCAGTGCCACGCCGACAGGCACAAGGAAGTAGAGATATGACGGAACCCATAAGGATAACCGCTCCTCTCACCGACGCCGTGATCGAGAAGCTCAAGGCTGGCGACAAGGTCTTGATCACCGGCGTCATGTACACCGCGAGGGACGCGGCACACAAGAGACTCATAGACCTCCTCAACGCGGGCAAGGAACTTCCCGTTGACTTGAGAGGGCAGATAGTATATTACGTCGGGCCCACGCCGGAGAAGCCCGGCGAGGTCATTGGCTCGGCAGGGCCGACGACCAGCGGCAGGATGGACGCCTACACCCCGAGGCTCATCGAACTCGGTTTGAAGGGTATGGTAGGAAAGGGCGCGAGGAGCAAGGAAGTGCGCGATTCCATTATCGCCCACAAGGCAGTTTACATGGCCGCCGTAGGCGGAGCGGCCGCTCTCATAAGGCGTTCCATAAAGAAGGCGGAGATAATAGCTTACGAAGACCTGGGGCCAGAGGCTATAAGAAGGCTTGAGGTAGTCGATTTCCCGGCCATCGTGGTCAACGACATTCACGGCGGCGACTTGTTCCTCCAGGGAGTGGAGAAGTTCAGGAGGGTCTCTTGAAGATAAGGATAGCGAACGACGACATCCAGAGCTTGGAAGTCAGAAGGCTCGAGCGCGTAAGCGGAGAAGATGTAAAAAGGTGCTACCAGTGCGGCAACTGCTCCGGCGGCTGCCCGGTTTCTTACGCCATGGAGATCCCGCCGACAAAGGTGATGAGGTTTCTCCAGCTCGGCAATATCGAAGATGTGCGCAAAGCCAACACCATGTGGCTCTGCGTGGGCTGTCTCCAGTGCTATTCAAGGTGCCCTCAGGGCGTATCTGTCGCGGCCATACTCGAAGGCTTGAGGCAGGAAGTCCTGAGGAAGGGCGCAAGCAAAACTGAGGTGAGGGATGTTCCGTTCCCGTTCCTCAAGAAGGCCCCGCAGCAGGCTATAGTCTGCGGGTTCCGCAAGTTCGTAGGCTGAAACGTTCGTGTTTGAAACTGCCCATCTGTGTTGTCAGGGCTGCGGGCTTGAATCCTCACATACGTAAAAGTATGCTGCGGTTCAATCCCTTGCCCTTCCTAACATCTGGGCGTTCCGAAACACGAATTGAGAAGCTCAACTAATAAAGATGGAACATATGAAGATACCATATTATCCGGGTTGTACCTTAAATACGGTTGCCAAGCAGTTCGATACTTCCGCGAGGGAAGCGGCCTCAATCATCGGCTTCGAGATGAAGGAGCTCTCCCAGTGGAACTGCTGTGGGGCGACCTTTCCCTTGACGCCCGACAATGTCATAGGACTCACGGCTCCGGCCAAGGTCCTCTCTAGCGCGCGTAAGGAAGGCGACACCTTAACGACTCTCTGCTCTGTCTGCTACAATGTCCTCAAGAGGACCAACAAGGTCATAAGGGACAACAAGGAAAAAAGAAATGTCATAAACGGCTTTATCGAGGAGGAGTACGACGGCAGCGTCAACATACTCCATTACCTCGAAGTGCTTCGCGACAAGGTCGGTTTTGATAAGGTTAAGGGCGCGGTCAAGAGGCCTTTGAAGGGCATAAAGGCCGCTACTTATTACGGCTGCATGCTCCTTCGCCCCTTCGAGGACATCGGCATAGACAAGGCCGAGAGCCCGACAATTTTCGAAGATCTGCTGCGCGCTCTCGGGGCGGAGCCAGTCGAGTTCGCCAACAAGATAGAGTGCTGCGGTGCTCACCTCGCCATGAACAATGAAGAAGTAGTCACCAACCTTTCCGGTAAAGTCATGACTTCGGCGGTTGACGCCGGGGCTGAGCTCATAGTAACGACCTGTCCGCTTTGCCAGTTCAACCTCGAGAAGAGCCAGCCCAGGGTGGCCGAGTCTGACACGGGATATACGCCCGTGCCGGTAGTCTACTTCACGCAGGCTTTGGGCCTGGCCCTGGGCCAGGACATCGAGACGCTCGGTTTCGAGAAGAACAGCTCAGATATAATGCCGCTTTTGAAAAAGAAGGGTATCGCGTAGCCTGAGCCGTCATTGCGAGGCTGGCCTGTTAGCCGAAGCAATCTCATGAGCGACAAACAGTTTTATGTCTATATTCTGACGAACAGGGATAACAGAGTTCTTTATACCGGCATAACAAGCGATCTGAAGAAAAGAGTTTTCGAACATAGGGAAAAGCTGGTTGAGGGGTTTACGAAAAGATACAACGCCACGAAGCTTGTCTATTACGAAATTTTTGACGATGCTGAAAACGCGATCACTCGGGAAAAACAGATAAAGAGTGGATCAAGAGCAGGGAAATTAAAACTGATAAACGGATTTAACGCGGGCTGGAGTGATTTGTTCGACGAGCTTTGAGATTGCTTCGCTTCGCTCGCAATGACTAAGAGGAACCATTATGCCAAGAATCGGCGTATTCGTCTGCCAGTGCGGAAATAACATAGCGGCCACAGTCGACACCAAAAAGGTCGCCGAGGAGATGGGTAAGCTCCCCGGGGTCGTCTACACCTGCGACTACAAGTTCATGTGCTCGTCCCCCGGCCAGGAGATGCTCAGGCAGGCTATAAAGGAGAACAAGCTCGACGGCATAATCGTCTCTGCCTGCTCGCCTCACATGCATGAGAAGACCTTCAGGAAGGCCGCTGAAGGCGCTGGCCTCAACCCCTACCAGTGCGAGATAACGAACATCCGCGAGCAGTGCTCGTGGGTGCACCACGACAAGACAAAGGCCGCCGGAACCGTGAAGTCCATCGACCTCACGAGGATGACCATCCAGAGGCTCAAGAAAAACCAGCCCCTCAAGAAGATAAAGATACCGGTCAAGAAAAAGGCCATGGTAATCGGCGGCGGCATCGCCGGCATACAGGCGGCCCTCGACATAGCCGAAGGCGGCAGAGAGGTCATACTCGTCGAGAAGGAGCCGTCAATAGGCGGCAACATGGCAAGGCTTTCCGAGACTTTCCCGACGATGGACTGCTCGCAGTGCATTCTGACCCCGAAGATGGTCGAAGCCGAGCTTAACGAGAACATAACCCTTTATACCTATTCCGAAGTCGAGAAGGTCGACGGCTACATCGGCAACTTCACCGTGACCGTAAGGCGCAAGTCCAAGTATGTCGATGAAGAGCGCTGCACCGGCTGCGGCGAGTGCATAGAGAAGTGCCCGTTCAAGGTGGATAGTCAGTTCGAGCTCGGGCTCAACAAGAGGAAGGTCATCTACACGCCCTTCCCTCAGTCCGTGCCGAACGTTCCAGTAATCGACGCGCCAAATTGCACGAAGATACAGAAGGACAAGTGCGGCGCCTGCGCCATAGTGTGCGGCCCGAAGTGCATAGACTTCAAGATGGAAGACAAGCTTGTAACCGAAGAGGTCGGCGCGATAGTCGTTGCCACCGGCTACCAGAACATGCCTAACGAGCGGTTCGGCGAGTACGGTTACGGCAGGATAAAAGATGTCATAAGCGGCATGCAGTTCGAGAGGCTCGCTTCTTCCTCAGGCCCCACTGGCGGCGAGATAAGAAGGCCCTCTGACGGCAAGATTCCCCAGTCGGTCGTCTTCATACAGTGCGTCGGCTCCAGGGACGAGAAAAAGGGCGTCTCCTACTGCTCGAAGATATGCTGCATGTACACGGCCAAGCACACCAAGCTCTACTCGCACAAGGTCCACGGCGGGCAGTCCTATGTGTTCTACATGGATATCCGTTCCGGCGGAAAGAGGTACGAAGAGTTCGTCAGGGGCGCAATCGAGCACGAAGGCGCGATGTACCTCCGCGGCCGCGTCTCAAGAGTCTATGAGAAGAATGGCAAGATCATGGTCCAGGGCGCGGACACCTTGAGCGGCAATCAGGTAGAGATAGAGGCCGACATGGTGGTTCTTGCGACCGCCGTCGTCTCGAGGGACGGGGCCGACACGCTCGCGCAGAGGCTCGGCATAGGCTACGACAAGTACAAGTTCTACAACGAGTACCACCCGAAATTGAAGCCCGTCGAGACCGTTACGGCTGGCATTTATCTGGCCGGCACGTGCATGGGCCCGATGGATATACCCGAGTCGGTCGCGCAGGGTTCGGCCGCCGCCAGCAAGGTGCTCGCGCTCTTCTCCGCCGACGAGATGGCAAGGGAGCCCATTACATCGGTAGTGAACAGGACTACCTGCAACGCCTGCTGGGACTGCGTTACCGCATGCCCCTATACGGCTATCGAGCGCGAAGCCATAAAGGACAGGCAGGGCAATGTAGTAAGGTGGGTCGCCAAGGTCAACGACGGCGTATGCCAGGGCTGCGGAGTCTGCGTGGCGGCTTGCAGGTCAAAGTCCATTGACCTCAAGGGATATACCGACGAACAAGTCTTCGCAGCAATCAATGCTTTTTAATAAAGGAAGTTTCAGATGAGCGGACACACGGAACACAGCGCGCCGACCGGCGGGTACGAACCGAAGATAATGGCCTTTGTCTGCAACTGGTGCACATACGCGGGAGCAGATCTGGCTGGCACAAGCAGGATGGAGTACAGGCCGAATGTCAGGATAATAAAGCTCCCCTGCACCGGAAGGATAGACCCCCTCTTCATCATCAAGGCCTTTGAGAACGGGGCCGACGGGGTCCTTGTCTCGGGATGCCATCCGGGAGACTGCCACTACACCACCGGCAACTACCACGCGAGGCGCCGCTGGATAGGCTTCAAGCATTTGATGGAGTTCGCGGGCATCGACATGAGGAGGCTTCACTTCTCGTGGGTGTCGGCGTCAGAGGCGATAAAGTGGGTCGACCTCATAAACAAGGTCACGGACGAGATAAAGGCGCTCGGGCCCTTCATGGAGTACAAGGGGCTTAAAGCTACAGAGGCCGAACAGGGTTGATTGACCGGGCCTTGGGCGGCGCGCTCTCAGAGTAAAACAATAAGTACAGGCAGGCGAGACCCACCAAGCCTGAAGAAGGTAGCATGGAAAAGACATTAAGGCTCAAGGCCAAAGAGCTCCTCGAAAGCGGAGAAGTCAAGGTCGTCATAGGCTACGGCTGGAACAGGTCGAAGACAAGGACAACGCCTGTCTTCATAACCGACCCGGCTGATGTCGACACCCTCGTCTGGAACCCGCTTTGCGTGAACAACCTCTCTTTGTACCTGACGCGCAAGTACAAAGAGATAAAGGCGCTGGGGCGGCCCGCGATAGTTGCCAAGGGCTGCGACATAAGGAACATCGTCGTCCTCATCACGGAGGGTCAGTTCAAGAGGGAAGATGTTTTCATCATCGGCATGACCTGCAATGGCACCGTCTACAAGCAGGATCTCTGGAAGGGCGAACTGACGCCTAACATCATGCCGACCAAATGCCACAACTGCGATGTAAGAAACCCCCATGTGACGGACTTCGTCGTGGGCGAGAAGTCGACCTTTACGCCGCCTGAAGTGCCGACCGGCATGGTATACGACAAGGTAAAGGATCTCGATTCAAAGTCCCAGTCCGAAAGATGGGCCTTCTGGGTGAAAGAGTTCTCAAGGTGCGTGAAGTGCTACGCGTGCCGTCAGGTCTGCCCGCTCTGCTACTGCGAGAGGTGCATAACCGAGAAGAACATGCCCCAGTGGATAGAGACCTCGGCGCACCCGAGGGGCAACCTCTCGTGGAACCTGACGAGAGCGATGCATCTCGTCGGCAGGTGTACTTTCTGCGGCGAGTGCGAGAGGTCGTGCCCGGTGAACATACCCTTGAACCTCATCAACCAGAAGATGATAGGGGTCGTGAAGGAAGCGTTCGACTTTAAATCCGGCTACGACGAAAAGACCCATCCGCCGATGATAGTGTTCAGCCCGGACGACAAGGAAAACTTCATAAAGTAACGGGACACGGAAGACGGTATCCAATATGGCAGATAAAATACTCAAAAAAGCGGACCTCGGCAAACTCATAGAGTCTGTCACGGGAAAAGGCGGCAGGTTCGTGGCCCCGACGACGGATAGCCGCCAGATCGTCTTCAAGAAGGTCAAATCGGCCGAAGAGATCGCGACCGATTACATACTCGCGAGAAACTCTTTCAAGGAGTTCCTCTTCCCTCAGACCGAGGTGGTTGCCGAGTTCACGCTTGGCAAGGACACGGTAGACATGAGGGGCGTCGAGGTTCATGCCCCACAGACCGTAATCTTCGGCGCGAGGCCGTGCGAAGCGGCGAGCCTCAAGGGCATGCACGCGCTGTTCACATGGGACTTCATCGATGAGTTCTACACGAAGAGGGAAGATAATACGGTAGTCGTGACCGTCGGCTGCACCAAGGCAGACGACGCGTGCTTCTGCACGACCGTGAACCTCTCGCCAGCGTCGACCGAAGGGGCCGATGTCTATTTGAGGGAAGCCGGGGAGAGCTACACGGTCGAGGCGATAACCGATAAGGGCAAGAAGTTTGTCGAGGCTCACGCGGCTGTCTTTGGCAGCGGCTCAGTCAAGGCAGACCCGCTCGTCATGCCGGAGAAGATAGCGAATATCGACCTCGCGAAAGTCTCGGAGAGACTTAAAGACAAGACCCACTATGACGATAAAGTCTGGCCGAAGCTTACGAGGAAATGCATCGGCTGCGGCGCGTGCACCTTCGTGTGCCCGACCTGCAGGTGCTTTGACATAGTAGACGAAGGCACGGCCTTCGAGGGCGAGAGAAGGAAGAACTGGGACTCCTGCCAGTACGACACATTCACGCTCCACGCCAGCGGCCACAACCCCAGGGAGCACCAGCACCAGAGGTGGAGGAACCGCTTCATGTGCAAGTTCAACTTCTTCCCGGAGAAGTTTTCCGGCAAGGGTTGCGTCGGCTGCGGCAGGTGCGTGAGGGTCTGCCCGGTAAGGTTGGACATAACCGAAGTGATGGAAGAGTTCTCTAAGTAGGTTCGCACATAAAACGCCCGTCTGCGTTGTCAGGGCCGCGGGCTTTAATAAGTTGCAAAAGAAGACGGAGCACAAATAAGGCAATGAACAACATATATCTGCCGAATCTTGTCACCATAGAAGACATTTACGAGGAAGCCCCGGATGTAAGGAGCTTCAGGCTCGTATTCAAAGACCCGAAGCTGCGCGATACCTTCGAGTTCAAGACAGGCCAGTTCGGCCTCTACTCGGCCTTTGGCCTCGGGGAGTCGACCTTCTGCATAGCGTCGTCCCCCACGAGGAAGGGCTACATACAGTGCACCTTCAGGAAGTCCGGAAGGGTCACCGGAGGGCTCGCCCAGCTCTCAATCGGCGACACCATGGGCTTTCGCGGGCCTTACGGCAACCACTTCCCGGTCGACGAATGGAAGGGCAAGAACATAGTCTTCGTCGCGGGCGGCATAGGACTGCCGCCTGTGCGCTCGGTCATCTGGAACGTACTCGACAGGAGAGAAGACTTCGGCCACATAACGATAGTCTACGGCGCGAAGACCGTCGCCGACCTCGTCTACAAGGAAGAGCTCAAGCACTGGGAAGCAAGGGGCGACGTGACGCTCGTCCAGACCGTCGACCCGGGCGGGCAGACCGCCGACTGGAAGGGCAAGGTCGGCTTCGTGCCGACCGTCCTCAAAGAGGCCGCGCCAAAGGCTGAGAACACGGTCGCTGTCACCTGCGGTCCGCCGATAATGATAAAGTTCGTTTTGAACGCCCTCCTGGAGCTTGGCTTTGAAGAGGAGAGCGTCTACACCACTCTTGAGAACAGGATGAAGTGCGGAGTGGGCAAGTGCGGCAGGTGCAATGTCGGAGACATCTACGTCTGCAAGGAAGGGCCGGTATACACGGCCGCTGAAATAAAAAGGATGTATAACGATTTCTAAATTCGCTATAATTAGAGAGTAAAACCCGGAGACAGACAATGGCAGACGATTGCAAAAAGGCTAATAAGACGCTCGCGACAGGCGATAGGACAATCCCGCCGCCGAACGCGAAGATGATCACGATATACATAATGGGCAGGGAGTACCAGGTCCCGGAGACCCTGACCATAATGAAGGCCATAGAGTACGCCGGCTACAGCTACACAAGGGGCTGCGGCTGCAGGGGCGGCATATGCGGCGCGTGCGGCACCTTCTACCGCTTCCTCGGCGACTATCGCCTGATGTCGGGCCTTGCCTGTCAGACCGTCGCCGAAGATAACATGGTAATAATGCAGCTCCCGTTCTTCCCGGCCAACAGGCCCGGGTACGACCTCGAAAAGCTGTCGGTCGACTCCCACGAGGAGCTCCGCCGCCTGTACCCCGAGGTCTTCAAGTGCGTAGGCTGCGGAACCTGCACAAGGACATGCCCCATGGACATCGATGTCATGGACTACATAGCCCTCATGAAGAGGGGCGACCTCAAGGGCGCGGCCCACAAGTCCTTTGACTGCGTAATGTGCGGACTGTGCGCTTCGCGCTGTCCAGCTCAGATATCCCAGTTCACCGCAGCCATGTTCGTAAGAAGGGTGTACGGCAGGAACATCCTGCCCAAGGCTTCTCACCTCGCGAAGAGGGTCGCCGAGGTCAAGGCCGGAAAGTACGAGGCCATGCTCAAGGAAGTCTCCTCCATGAAGCCCGAAGACGTAAAGAAACTCTACGTCGAGCGCGAGAGGGAGCCTGACATGGCGGAGGCGGGCAAGTGGATGCCCAAGGACACGAGCAAGCTGTAATTTGAGGGTACCTCTAAAAATTGCTCTTTTTTCCGATCTCTTTGTCAGTGTGGAAGTAAAAATGCTCACATATTTTCATATATGCTGCGCTTTTTACTTCCACCCTTCCTCGACCTCGGAAAAAACATCTAATTTTTAGAGACAACATTGGCACCCTTGATATAACGGTAAAGGACAAACAGGACTTTCAGCAACCCGCCAGTTAAATATTTGGAGGAACAATGAGCGGATATACCCCGGCTCTACAGGAACTTATAAAGAAGGTCGAGGCCACGAGGCCTGCGAGGGTCGAGCTGGCCAGAAAAGGCGAGCACTTCCCGGCCCTCACCATGGAGCAGAGGCAGGAGTGGCTGAGGAAATACCACCCCGACTACAAGAACGACGGCAGGCGGCCGGTAGCGGTCGGAGCCAACAAGGGCACGGTATACCCGGAAGAGGTATCGACCCTTCTTGAGTCCAAGAGCCGTCTTAACACAAAGTGCATAGACCTTTCAAAGGCCGATTATGAGACAGACCTCCTCGTCATAGGCGCGGGAGGGGCTGGAACGGCCGCGGCTCTCGCCGCGCAGGAGCAGGGCCTTAAGGTCCTTATTTCCACGAAGCTCCGTCACGGCGATTCCAACACAGTCATGGCAGAGGGCGGCATACAGGGCGCTGACCAGGAAGGCGACTCTCCTTATTTCCATTACCTCGACGTCATAGGCGGCGGGCATTTCTCCAACCAGCCCGGCCTCGTTGCCGCGATGACCAATGACGCGCCGCTCATCATTCATTGGCTTGAGAACCTCGGCATGATGTTCGACAAGAAGCCGGACGGCAGGATGCTCGTGCGCCACGGCGGCGGAACTTCAAGAAAGAGGATGCACTCGGCCGGCGACATGACAGGCGCCGAGATAATGAGGGTCGTAAGGGACGAGGCCAGGAACAGGGCCAACGACATAAAGGTATTGGAGTTCACCCCGGCTGTCGAGCTCATACTCGACGAGAAGGGCAACGCGGCCGGAGCGGTACTTTATAACCTCGAGACAAAGGAATACTACGTAGTCAAGGCCAAGTCCGTGCTCATTTCGACCGGCGGCTTCGGCAGGCTCCACATACAGGGCTTCCCCACGACCAACCACTACGGCGCGACAGCCGATGGAGTCGTCATGGCCTACAGGGCCGGGGTCTCTCTCCAGGACCTCGACTCTACCCAGTACCACCCGACAGGGGCCATATACCCCGAGCAGAACGTCGGCCTTCTCATAACCGAGAAGGTAAGGGGCCTTGGAGCGCAGCTTTTGAACGCCGAGGGAGAGCAGTTCTGCTTCCCCTTGGAGCCCAGGGACGTCGAGTCGGCCTGCGTCATAAGGGAGTGCTTTGATATCGGCAAGGGCATACTCACCCCGACCGGCAGGCACGGCGTGTGGCTCGATTCCCCGATGATAGACATGCTCCATGGCGAGGGCACCGTAAGAAAAGAGCTCCCCGCCAAGTACATACAGTTCAAGCGTTACGACATAGACATAAGCAAGGTCCCGATGATGATCTACCCGACGCTCCATTACCAGAACGGCGGCATACTCATCAACGAATGGTCTGAGACGACTGTCAAGGGCCTCTACAGCGCAGGCGAAGTTGCCGGAGGCGTGCACGGCAGGAACAGGCTCATGGGCAATTCGCTTCTTGATGTACTGGTCTTTGGAAGAAGGGCGGGCCTTCGTGCCGCCGAGTATGTGAAGACGGCGAAGCTCGGCAATAAGCTCTCTCTCGACCATGTTGAGAAGTTCAACAAGGAGATAGAGAAGGCCGGCATAGACAACGGGATACAGAGCCCGCTGCTGCTTCCCGACTACGCGCCCGAGCATGTGAAGTCGAGGCAGTTCAGCTAAGGCAGGCTGCTGAAAACCCATAGCGAGCGTATCCCCCGCAGCTTGCTGCGGGGTCAAGCGAGCGAATAGAAAATCGAAACTTCCTTAGTTGTCATTCTGATGGAGCGTAGCGACCGAAGAATCTCGCAACTACTGATTTGTTTTAATACGAGATTCTTCGCTACGCTCAGAATGACAGGCTTAAACAGTTTTTCAGCATTCTTTTTAAAATTAAATAGCGCGGACCAGTTCAAAAAGGTCCGGACTTAAGCCGGGTCAAGCCGTCCGCTTAAGCCGTTTTTGGCAGCACCACCCTCTGCCCTGATCCGGGCGTACCCAGAAAATATTGAAGACCCTTGCGAAAGCCCTTAACGGGCTTTTCGCAGGGGTGTTTCATTTTACAGGTTTAAATAAAAATCTCTGGAGGACGGCTTAATGAACATCCACGAGTACCAGGCAAAGCAGATACTGGCCAAGTACGGCGTGTCCGTGCCCAAGGGCAAAATCGCGTTCACCCCGGCAGAGGCTGAGGAGGCTTCCCGCGAGTTCCTCGCTGAGGCCGGAAGCGTTTGCGTGGTCAAGGCGCAGATACACGCCGGGGGCAGGGGCAAGGCCGGAGGCGTCAAGCTCGCGAAATCAAGGGAAGAGGCAGGGAGCATTGCGAAAGAGCTTCTCGGCAAGGTGCTGGTCACGCACCAGACCGGGCCCGCAGGCAAGGAAGTGAAGAAGGTCTATGTCGAAGAGGGCTGCCAGATAGCAAGAGAGCTCTATGTCGGCCTCGTCGTCGACAGGTCCACCCAGAGGGTCGTCATGATGGCCTCGACCGAAGGCGGAGTCGAGATAGAAGAGGTCGCGGCTAAGACACCGGAGAAGATTTTGAAAGAGTTCATCGATCCGGCCGTAGGGCTCATCCCTTTCCAGGGCAGGAAACTCGCTTTCGGATTAGGCATAGACAAGTCTCTCATAAACAAGGCCGTGAAGTTCATGACCGGCCTCTATAACGCGTTCGTCGCGTCGGACGCCTCGATGGCCGAGATAAACCCGCTTGTCGTGACAAAGGGCGGCGACATAATAGCCCTGGACGCCAAGATGTCGTTCGACGACAACGCACTTTTCAGGCACAAGGACATAGAGGAGATGAGGGATCTTGACGAGGAGGACCCGAAAGAGGTCGCCGCGGCGAGGTTCAACCTCAACTATGTGACGCTCGACGGCAACATCGGCTGCATGGTCAACGGCGCGGGACTCGCGATGGCGACGATGGACATGATAAAGCTCTCCGGTGGCAACCCGGCGAACTTCCTCGATGTGGGCGGCGGGGCGAACAAGGAGCAGGTCACAGCCGCCTTCAAGCTCATCACCTCTGACCCGAATGTCAAGGGCGTGCTCGTCAACATATTCGGCGGCATCATGAGGTGCGATATCATCGCTGAAGGCATCATGGCGGCCGCCAAGGACGTGGGGTTGAAGGTGCCGCTCGTGGTGAGGCTCCAGGGCACCAATGTCGAGCAGGGCAGGAAGCTTCTGGCTGAAAGCGGGCTGAACATCATAACCGCCGAGAACATGGACGAGGCCGCCGAGAAGGCTGTCAAGGCCGCGAAGAGCGCCTAAAAAGATTATCCCCGGAGGGAATTCGAGCGATGAGCATACTCATAAACAAGAACACGAAGGTCATCTGCCAGGGAATAACCGGCGAGCAGGGCACCTTCCACACGAGGCAGATGGTAGCCTACGGCACCAAGATGGTCGGCGGCGTGACCCCGGGCAAGGGCGGCACCAATGTCGACGGCATACCGGTTTTCGACACGGTCGGTGACGCGGTAAAAAAGACCGGGGCCAACGCTTCGGTAATATATGTGCCTGCGGGTTTCGCGGCTGACGCGATAATGGAGGCGGTTGACGCGGGCATTGAGCTCGTTGTCTGTATCACCGAGGGCATACCCGTTATCGACATGGTCAAGGTAAGAAGGTTCATGGAAGGCAAGAACTCAAGGCTTGTCGGCCCTAACTGCCCCGGCGTCATAACCCCGGACGAGTGCAAGATAGGCATCATGCCCGGACACATCCACAAGGCCGGCAGAGTGGGCGTCGTATCGAGGAGCGGCACGCTTACCTACGAAGCGGTCGACCAGCTCACCAGGCTCGGCATGGGCCAGTCGACCTGCGTCGGCATCGGAGGCGACCCGGTCAACGGAACGAACTTCATCGACGTGCTCGAGCTCTTTCAGAAGGACTCCGGGACAGATGCCATCGTCATGATAGGCGAGATAGGCGGTACGGCCGAAGAGGAAGCCGCCGACTTCATAAGGAAGAATGTGAAGAAGCCGGTCGTCGGCTACATAGCAGGCGCCACGGCGCCGAAGGGCAAGAGGATGGGACACGCCGGAGCCATCATCTCGGGCGGCAAGGGAACGGCCGAGGAGAAGTTCGAAGCCATGCAGAAAGCGGGCATAAGGATCACCCGCTCGACCGCTGAGATCGGCAAGTCGATGCTGGAAGCACTCAAGAAATAGTGATAAAATAGTAACTTATTAGCCTGTTGACTTGCGGCGTTCCCGTATGGTAAAAGGGACGCTCGGAACGCAGCTCTTTTTTAGAAAGCTTCGGCCCCTTTTACGGGGTCTGGATGACGCGGAGGAACCATGACTGAGTCGGCGGCGAAGAAACTGCCAAGGATTGTCGTAAACGAGAAGCTCTGCAAGGGATGCAGCATCTGCGTGGACTTCTGTCCCACTGATGTTTTGGAGATGAAGGGCTCGATCGCGGCGGTGAAGAACCTTGAGGCTTGCACGAGGTGTCAGCTCTGCGACCTGAGGTGCCCGGATTTCGCAATCCAGGTATTCGATTAATAAACAGTGTGCCGCCGCCCGCGGACGCGCAACGCGCGGACTCGAAAGGACGGCCGGCTTCATAGGGGGTTCACAGAAAATGGCTGAGAAGAAGAAAAAACTCCTTCAAGGCAACGAGGCGTGCGTTGAAGGCGCTTTATACGCCGGGTGCAGGTTCTACGCCGGATATCCCATCACTCCCTCGACCGAGATAATGGAAGGCATGTCGGTGCGCCTTCCGAAGCTCGGCGGGAAGTTCATCCAGATGGAAGACGAGATCGGCGGCATAGCCGCGGCTCTCGGAGGCTCGCTTGCGGGCTTAAAGTCCATGACCGCGACTTCCGGCCCCGGCTTTTCGCTCAAGCAGGAGTGCATAGGCTACGCCTGCCTTACCGAGATACCGCTCGTAATAGTCGACGTCATGAGGGGCGGCCCCTCGACCGGATACCCGACCGGGCCTTCGCAGTCGGATATCATGCAGGCGAAGTGGGGCACCCACGGAGACCATCCGGTCATAGCCCTGACCCCCTCGACGGTCCCGGAGATACTTACCGAGACGATAAGGGCCTTCAACCTGGCCGAGCAGTTCAGGACGCCTGTAATGGTGCTCTATGATGAGATACTGGGCCACATGAGGGAGCCTGTGACCATCCCCAACCCCGGCGAATTCGCGGTTGAGGACAGGGCGAAGCCTGAAGTCAAGCCGGAAGACTACTATCCCTATGACGACAAGTTTCTCATAGCCCCGCTCGCGCCTTTCGGCAGCGGCTACAGGTTCCATGTCACCGGCCTCAACCACAAGCAGGACGGCTTCCCAACGAACGACTCCAAGGTGATCCGTGAGAACAACTTGCGCATCATGAGGAAGGTCGACATCAACAGGGAGACCATCTGGAAGAACGAAGAGGTCATGCTCGACGACGCCGAAGTGGTCATATTCACTGTCGGCTCGACGGCCCGTTCGGCGAGGTTTGCCGTAAACGAACTGAGGAAGGTCGGCGTGAAGGCCGGGCTTCTCCGCCCGCTTACGATATGGCCCTTCCCTGACAGGGCGGTCGCCGAGATCTCAAGCAGAGTGAAAGCCATAATCGTCCCTGAATTGAACCTCGGCCAGATGACCCTCGAGGTCGAGAGGGTCGCCAAGGGAAGGTGCGCGGTAGAGGGCCTTTACAGGGTCGACGGAGAGCCCATCACCCCGTCCCAGATATTCCATGAAGTGAGGAAGTACCTTTAAGAACGGCTTGCCGGGCCTTTTGCCCTGTATAAATAACTGCCGATAACGACTCGGAGGCAAACATGTCAACACCAGTTGCGGAAAAGAAGGAGAAGCTCAGCGTCCCCTTCGATTACAACAAGTACTTAAGGCCGAACAAGCTCCCGCACATATGGTGCCCGGGCTGCGGCCACGGAATAGTCCTGAAGGCCATGCTCCGTGCCATAGACAAGGCGGGCCTCGACAAGAACAATATAGCCCTGGTATCGGGCATCGGTTGCTCTTCGAGGACTCCGGGGTATGTGGACTTCAACACGCTCCATACGCTCCACGGCAGGGCGCTGCCCTTCGCGACCGGCATCAAGCTCGCGAAGCCTGAGATGAAGGTCATCGTCGTCACCGGAGACGGAGACGCTCTTGCCATAGGCGGCAACCACTTCATCCACGCGTGCAGGCGCAACATAGACATCACCGTTCTGGTCTTCACCAACGCGACCTACGGCATGACCGGCGGGCAGTACTCGCCGACCACGCCGCTTGAGTCGATCGCCACGACCAGCCGCTACGGCAACATCGAGCCGCCTTTTGACACCTGCGAGATGGCGAAGGCCTCGGGAGCGACATTCGTGGCCAGGGGCACGGCTTATCACACCATCGAGCTCGAGAAGACCATACACGAGGCGATTACGCACAAGGGCACCTCGGTCGTCGACATAATCGACGCCTGCCCGACATACTTCGGCAGGGCCAACAAGTTCAAGAGCGCCACCCAGATGATGGAAGAGATCGAGAAGGACGGCACCGTGAACGTGAAACAGGCCGCCAGCCTCCCGCCGGAGAAGCTCGCTGGCAAGATGTTGAGGGGCGTCCTTCACAAGGTGGAAAGGCCCGAGTACTGCGAGAAGTATGAGACCCTCATAATGGAAAAGGCGAACGCGAAGAAGTAATCGCGCAAATATTTCGGAGGCTTTGAGATGAGCGACAGGTACGAGATACGATTCAGCGGCTCAGGCGGACAGGGAATGATACTGGCCGGCATTATCATGGCCGAGGCCGCTGCCATATACGGCGACAAGAACGCGGTGCAGAGTCAGTCATACGGCCCGGAGTCAAGGGGAGGCGCGTCCAAGGCCGAGGTCATAATCTCCGACGGCCCGATAGACTACCCAAAGGCGACTGCCATCGACTGCATGCTCGCCATGACGCAGGAAGCCTGCACAAAGTACCACGGCGACATAAAGAGCGGCGGCATACTCCTCGTCGACAGCGAAGAGGTAAAGACAATACCGCAGGGAGCTTTCAAGGTCCTCTCCTTCCCGATAATAGGCACGGCAAGGGAAGCGCTTGGCAAGACCATCGTCGCGAACATCATCTCTCTGGGGATGATCGCCGAGCTTACGGGAGTCGTCACTAACGAGGCCGTGGAAAAGGCTGTACTCTCAAGGGTCCCGCCCGCTTTTCTCGACCTCAACAAGAAGGCTCTTCAGATAGGTTTTGAAAGCGCAAGGAAGCTCAAGTAGCGATTATTGTTCATTCAAAAGGCCGGCCCAGATGGGCCGGCCTTTTTTTTTGTCCTGCTTCAATTGACTTGCCCCGGCAATACTGATAATCTTTCTTTCAGCTCAGTCCATTTTTTTTCAAAAACTTCTTTCACGCAACTATAATTCCTTTCAATCAACTGTATCATCGCGTTTTCCGGAGGTGCTTCTGGTTTTTCATGATTGCATAGTCATTGGCGCGGGGCTCGCGGGCATGAGGGCGGCCATAGAAGCGGCCAGAAGCGGGCTCGATGTTGCCGTCGTCACGAAGATATACCCCGTGAGGAGCCATTCGGTCGCGGCCCAGGGCGGAATAAACGCGGCGCTCGGCAAGACAGACTCGTGGGAAGCGCACATGTTCGACACGGTCAAGGGGAGCGATTATTTAGGCGACCAGGACGCCATCGAGGTCATGTGCAGGCAGGCCCCTTCCGACATACTCGAGCTTGAGAAGATGGGCGCGGTCTTCAGCCGCAGCGCTGAGGGGATGATAGCGCAGAGGCCGTTCGGCGGAGCCGGTTACCCGAGGACCTGTTATCTCGCCGACAGGACCGGACACGGCATGCTTCATGTGATGTACGAACAGCTCTTGAAGCATGGCATCTTCATATACGACGAATGGCATGTTTTAAAGCTCGTCGTCGAGGATGGAGAGGTTCGCGGGGTCGTCGCTCTTGAACTCGACACTGGAAAGCTCCACAGGCTCCACTCAAAGGCCGTTATTGTAGCTACCGGAGGGTACGGACGCGTCTACAGGACGACGACGAACGCGCTTTCCTCGACAGGCGACGGCATGGGGCTCGCGCTCGACGCCGGTCTTCCCCTGATGGACATGGAGTTCGTGCAGTTCCACCCGACAGTCCTGCCGAGGACCGGCATACTCATGACAGAGGGCGCCAGAGGCGAAGGCGGCTTTCTCCTCAATTCCAAAGGCGAGAGGTTTATGGAGAAGTACGCGCCCTCCGTGAAGGAGCTGGCGAGCCGCGACGTAGTAAGCCGCGCCGAGCAGACTGAGATAGAAGAAGGCAGAGGCGTTGACGGATGCGTCCTTCTTGACCTGCGCCATTTAGGCGCTGAGAAGATAAAGTCGAGGCTCTCGCAGATAAGGGGACTCGCCATGGATTTTGCCGGGGTAGACCCGGTCGTATCCCCGGTGCCGGTGAAGCCCGGCGCGCATTACTCGATGGGCGGCATAGCTGTCGACAAGGACGGCCAAACAGCTTTGCCAGGGCTTTTCGCGGCCGGCGAGAGCGCCTGCGTAAGCGTGCACGGCGCGAACAGGCTGGGCGGAAACTCTCTGCTTGAGACGATAGTATTCGGCAGGAGGGCGGGGGCGAGCGTTGCCCGGTATTGCGAGGCAACGGAGGCAAAGCCTTTCCCTGACTCCGCGTTGAAAGACGCCTGCCATAGCGTCGCGATGGTGCTCAAAAGAAGCGGGGGCGAGTCTATCTACGCCATAAGAAAAGAGATGAACGACGCGATGGAGGACTTCTGCGGCATATTCAGGAACTCCGTGAGGCTCAAGAAAGGCTACGAAAAGATAAGGGAGCTCAGAGAACGTTACAAAAAGGCCGCGCTGACTGACAAGTCAGAGTGCTTCAATAACGAGCTCCTCGGGTACTTCGAGCTCGGCCAGATGCTCGATATCTCCGAGTGCATACTGCTTGGGGCCATGAACAGGGAAGAGTCGAGGGGGTCGCACTCAAGGACCGATTTCCCCAAGAGGGACGACGAGAAGTGGCTCAGGCACACGCTGGTCTACAAGGAGAACGGGGAGTTCAGGCTCGATTACAGGAATGTCTCGATAACGAAGTTCAAGCCGCAGGAGCGGAAGTATTAGCAGGCCGCCCAAAAAGTCCATCTGCGTTGTTGTCTTTGTCGCGCGGCAAAAGCGGCGTACAAAAAAGTATGCCTCGTGCCTTGCTCCTTGAGGCTCGCGCTGGAAGTTTTAAAACTCCTCCCCCTTGATGGGGGAGGCTGGGTGGGGGTGAACAAGGCCTCACCCTTCCCTTTGTCCCCTCCCATCGAGGGAGGGGATTAGATAACAGGAAAGGCTCTGAATGAAGATAGAATTCAGGATAAAGCGTTATAACCCCGACGATGGCGGCTCGCCTGAGCCTTATCTCCAGGCTTACATGGTCGATGTCACCGAAGGCATGACCGTGCTGGAAGCGCTCCTGAAGATCTCGGAAGAGCAGGACCCGACACTCGCGTTCAGGAAGTCCTGCCGCTCGGCGATATGCGGCTCGTGCGCCATGACAGTTAACGGCACGGCGAGGCTCACCTGCAACCTGCAGGTGCTCCCCGAGGTTGAGAAGATGGGCTCCATGACGATAGAGCCGCTCCATAACCACAGGCCTGTAAAAGACCTGGTTGTTGACATGACGCCGTTCTGGAACAAGATAGAGAAAATCTCCCCTTATCTCATGCCATCATCGACTTCTGGCAGCAACGCCGTCACGGCCGAGGCCGAGGAATTGATAGACCAGAGCCAGAGGTGCGTCATGTGCGGGGTCTGCAACGCCGAGTGCTCTTCTCTCGAGATAGACGAGCGTTACGCGGCCCCTGCGGCCCTTGCCAAGGCATGGAGGTTCGTCGGTGATGTACGGGACGGCAGCGTTGTAAAGAGGCTCGAGCGCCTTTCAGAGGAACACGGCATGTGGGACTGCGTCCGGTGCGTCCGGTGCACCCAGTACTGCCCCAAGGGAGTTTCTCCATTGAAGCAGATAGAGAGGCTCCGCTCAGAGGCCATGAAGGCGGGAATCCTCGACAACCACGGGGCAAAGCATGTAGAGGCCATGGCCGGCTCGGTCGAGAAATTCGGCCGTCTGGATGAAGCTGCCATGACCTTCAAGACGCTCGGCTTTTTGAAGTCCCTCGGTAAGATCCCTCTCGGAATAAGGATGGAGCTCCACGGCAAGATGCCGCACCCGTACATAGTCGCGCAGATAGAGGCGATAGAAGAGGTGCGGGAGATTTACAAAGAGGCCGGGAAGAAGGCCGGCCTCAAGGAAAAGAAAAAGGAGTAGTCGTGGTAAAGGAACTCAAATACGCGTATTACCCGGGGTGCGTCTCCCAGCACATGACAAAGGAGGCGAACGACACAACAAGGAAGGTCGCCTCCATCCTCGGGATTGGGCTCCACGACATGCCGAAGGCGAGCTGCTGCGGAGCGGGCCTCCTGACTGACTATGACTACCCGTTGTACCTTGCCATAAACGCGCGCATCTTCGCCGAGGCCGAGTCCATGGGCATGGACATACTGACAATATGCTCGACCTGCCTCATGGTCATGTCGACGGCCAACAGGGACCTTTTGGCCGACCCAAAACTCCTTGCAGAGACAAACGAGGTGCTCGCCAAGGCCGGGCTCAGATACAACGGAACGATCAAGATAAAGCAGCTCCTCTGGGTGCTGGCCTCTGACTACGGGCTGGACAACCTTAAAAAAAAGGTAGTGAAACCCCTGAGCTGGCTCAAGGCCGCGCCGTTTTACGGCTGCCACAGCTTGAGGCCTTCTGACGCGCTCGGCTTTGACGACCCGGACAAGCCACGCTCGCTTGACGCTCTCATAGAGGCTCTTGGAGCCGAGTCTGTTGATTTCAGGGGCAAGGCCAGGTGCTGCGGCTTTCAGGTCGACATAGTCGCTGAACAGACTGCCTTGAATATGACCGGCAGGAGGCTCCTCGAGGGCAAGGAGCAGGGCGCGAACTGCTTCGTGACCCCGTGCCCCTTCTGCCATGTAAACCTCGACAACTATCAGGGGCTCGCTGAAAAGGCCGTTGGCGAGAAGATACAGATGCCGATATTCCACCTCTCGCAGCTCGTAGGCCTCTCCCTCGGCATGTCTCCGGCCGAGCTCGGCCTCGGACGCCATCTTGTCTCGCCTGAGAAGATTCTGGAAGGCTGCTGAAAAAACTCCATTTGCGTTGTTGTCTTCGTCGCGCGCAACTGCGGCGTACAAAAAAGTACGCCTCGTTCCGCGCTACTCGACGCCTCGCAACTGAAGCTTTTTGAGCAGCCTGAGTAAGATTATGGAAGTTTGCTTTGTTTTTTTGCCCTCTCTTGCGAGAGGGCCTTTTTTTTACGCCAGCCTCTCTTTCCTGTGGCGCGTAGCTTTGGTCATTGCGAAGTTCTGCCCCTTCAAACTATACTTTTACTTTTAAGGAGATTGTTCTGAAGGTAAGGTTCATAATAAACCCTGCTTCCGGCTCCGCTGGCTCTTTCAAACGCGTCGGCGAGCTTGTCTTCGAGGTCATGGGAGACTCGAACGGCATCTTCGAGGTGAAGGCCTCAAGGAGCGCCGATGACGCCGGAGAGCTTGCCAGAGAAGCCGCTGACAAGGGCTATGAGTTCGTCTTTGCCTGCGGCGGGGACGGGACTATAAACAACGTCGCGAGCCGTCTCGTCAACACGAAGACGGCCCTGGGCATCCTCCCGGCTGGCTCTGGCAACGCGCTCGCCCGGGAGCTCAATATACCCTCTGACCCGCTTGCCGCGATCTCCCTCCTGAAGACAGGGCGCGTGCGTTCAATCGATGCCGGCAAGGCAAGTGGCAGGTACTTTTTCACGACAGCCGGGTTCGCCTTCGAGGGGGCCTTGAGCAGGAGGTATAACGAAGGGGGGCTCGCGAGCAGAGTGCGCGGCCTCTCCCCGTATTACATGCTCGCGCTCATCGAGTACGCTAAGTTCAAGCCCGACGACATCGAGCTAGTTGTCGACGGGCAGACGATAAACGCGGCCCCCCTCATCCTCACGGCCGCCAACACCAGCCAGTGGGGAGGGGGCGCTTTCATCTCGCCGGGAGCGAGCGTTGAGGACGGCCTGCTTGATTTCTGCGTCGTGCCAAAGGCGGGCATGGCGGCGGTTCTTGCCCTGTGGCGCTCTGTCATGAAAGGGAGCGTGGAAAAGCTCAGGGGGTACGAGCGCGTAAGAGGGAAAGAGGCCGTCATAAGGGGAAGGAAAGCGGCCTTTGCCCATGTCGACGGAGAGCCATTTGAGTGCGGCGGTGAGCTTCAGGTGTCGGTCATGCAGGGCGCGCTCAGAGTCCTCGCGCCCTGATAAATAGTATAACATAATGTTTTTTCTATGATTTTCACGGGCCAAAGTAGTTGAACGCGTCCGGTTTTTAAGGTATGATTTGCCCATGATATCAACCGACGTAAAACCCGAAAGAAGCCTTTCAAGCCAGGTCAAGGAAGCCCTCCGCGGCCGCACCTTCATGGAGCTGCCGGATGACGAGAAGCTTCTTGTCGCATACAAGCACCTGGAGGGCATGCGCCAGCTCAACGGCGGTTATGTCGCTTCAGACTACTCAGGCGACAAGGGCGGGGACAGGTACAACGTCTTCTGGCTCCGGGACATCATGTACGCGACGTACGCCAACGAGTACGTCGGCTCCTATGACCGGCTCATAGAGAGTTACAGGCTCATCATAAGGATATTCCAGAAGTACCGGCACAAGCTCTCCAGCGGCGCACGCAAGCGCCATTACCTCGGGAGCTGCGCCGACCAGGTCATACACGCCAGGATTCACCCGGTGACGCTCGAGGAGATAACGAGCGAGTGGGGGCACCACCAGCTCGACATCTTCGGCCTGTTCCTCTACAAGACCGGCGACCTCATAAAAAAAGGGTACAACGTCATATCTACCGACCAGGTGGAAACGCAGATACTCCTGCGCGACATGGTCCTTTACCTCACGACCGTGAGGTGGCACACAGACCCGGATTTCGGCATGTGGGAGGAGGGCCCTGAGGTCCATTCCTCGAGCATCGGCGCGGTGCTCGCGGGCCTCACAATGTGGCACGACGACGGGTACTACCACTACAAGTACAAGAGCCAGATCCCCATACACCATTACCTTCCAGTCCCTCAGGAGTTCATAGAGGCCGGCCGGGCCGCCCTCGACAGGGTGCTGCCGTCGGAGTCCAACTCAAGGCCATTCGACCTCTCGCAACTCAGCCTCATCTGGCCGTATTACATAGTGACCGACAGCCAGGCCCTTCACATAATAGCCAACATCGAGCGCCACCTCGTCAGGAAGATGGGCGTCATAAGGTACCCGGGCGACCTCTATTATAACGCCGACAGGAGCTCTCCTCTTGGCAACGAGGCTGAGTGGCCTCTGGGCTTCGCGTGGCTCTCAATAGTCTTCTCCCAGCTTGCCATAAAGGGGCTCAAAGCCGGCTCAGCGTTCCAGCCGCCAGTCGATTACATGCACAAGGCTGAGCTCTACCTCAGGAAGGCCGAGAGCGTGATGACGGACGACGGGCTCATGCCGGAGCTTTATACCGACGGAGTTCCCAACTACAACGTCCCACTTGCCTGGGCCCAGAGCTTTTACATAGTGGCGCGCCAGAATATTTTCAGGGCTCGCGAGAAGTTCAAGCTCGTTTAAGCCCCGTCCTCTGTCAGAGAGCTCATTTGATGTTCGACATGAACCCGGTAGCCTTCAGGGCTACCGTCATAAACATACTCGCGAACACCGCGCTCTTCGTCCTCAAGCTCATTGGCGGCCTCATGTCCGGATCTATCGCGCTGATCTCGGACGCGCTCAACTCGCTCAGCGACATAGCCGCGTCGATAGCGACCTTCATCTGCGTGCGCATCTCGGATAAAAAAGCCGACGAGGGGCACCCTTTCGGGCACAGCAGGGCGGAGCCCATAGCCGGTCTCATAATAGCGGTATTGGCGGGCATACTCGGCTTCGAGGTGATAAGGGAGTCCGCTGAGAGGCTCTACGAGGGGACGAGCGCGCAAGTGGGCGCGCTGACACTTCTTGTGCCTGTCATAACGATGGCCGCCAAGGGGGTCATGTCATGGTACTTCGGCCGAGTGGGCAAGCTGGTGAACAGCACGGCGTTGAGGGCGACTGCCATAGATTCTCTAATGGATGTCGTCATAGCTTTCGCGGCTCTCGTAGGCCTCGGCGGGACTTTGCTCGGCTATCCGTGGCTCGACCCTGCGGCAGGCTTTGTCATAAGCATCTGGATAATCTATACAGGCTACAAGATAGGCATGGAGAACATAGCCTACCTCATGGGGCAGGCCCCTGAGCCGGCCCTCCTGTCCGAGATAAAAAAGGCCGCCCTGAGCGTCTCAGGCGTTAAGGGTCTCAACGCGGTCAAGGCCCATTATGTCGGCCCGTTCATCCATGTCGAGATACACATAAAGGTCGACAAGACCCTGCCCACGGTCGAATCGCACGCGATCGGCGAAGCGGCGGCCGCCATCGTGGAGAGCATAGGCACCATCGAACGGGCGTTTGTTCACATAGACCCTATATAAGCAGACTGCTGAAAAAGGCCCATCTGCTTTGTTGGCTTCAAAGCTCGTAATTGCGGCGTACATGAAGAGTACGCCTCATTCCTCGCTCCTCGCCGCCTTGCATCTGGACCTTTTTGAGCAGTCTGCTAAAGCCTTATAGAGTTGGTTGGTAGCTTCAAGAAAGCCCATCTGCGTCGTTGTCCGTGTTGCGGCAAAAGCGGCGTACAGGAAAGTACGCATTATTTCCACAGCTAAAGCCTCGCCAGCACCCCCTTGTTCACTTCCAATACCTTTTCTTTTCCGAAGAGATTCTCGACAAGGCAGAAGCCGAATTCCATAGCGGTCCCAGGCCCCTGGCTCGTTATGAAGTTGCCGTCGACTACTACCCGTTCATCAGATATCCTTTCCCCGTGGAGATCTTCCCTGACCGACGGGTGGCTCGTGACGAGGCGGCCCCTGCTTACGCCTATGGCTGAGAGCACGGTCGGGGCCGCGCATATCGCAGTGATGAATTTGCCCCTGCCTGCCATGGCTTCGACCACGGTCTTGACTATCGCGTCTTTCTTGAGGTTCTCAGTCCCCGCGGCCCCTCCGGGCAGCACTATCATGTCATAGTCTGAGCCTGCCTTGTCCATTGTCGTGTCAGGCAGGACGCTTATTCCGTTCCTGCCTTTTATCGCTCCGCTGATTGTCCCGGCGAGTGTTACCTGCGCGCCCGCTCTCCTCAGAATATCGACAGGCGCGAGCGCTTCCACCTCCTCGAAGCCGGGCGCGAGCACGACCAGAACCTTTTTCATATCTTTCCTCCGTGTGCGGCTTTTCTTGAATTATACAGCCCTTTGGCCGCCTGTCAAAGCAGGGCTCACGGGGCTGACTTGCGGCCTGGCCGATTGGGTGTAAGAATTAAGGAGAAAGGCTCTATGTACAAAGGAGGCTCTGATGTCAGTCAACAGGCATGAAAACCATCTCAAGGGGCAGCAAAGCCCTTATCTCAAACAGCACGCTAATAACCCGGTGGACTGGTACCCCTGGTCAGGAGAGGCACTTGAAAGGGCAAAGAAGGAGGACAGGCCGCTTCTCATAAGCATCGGCTATTCTTCTTGCCACTGGTGCCACGTCATGGAAAAAGAATCTTTCGAGGACCCTGAGACAGCAAGGATAATGAACGAGAACTTCGTCAGCATAAAGGTAGACAGGGAGGAGCGGCCAGATCTTGACAGCCTGTACATAAAGGCCGTGAGCGCCATGACAGGCCGGGCCGGGTGGCCGCTTACGGTCTTCGCGACCCCGGAGGGCATACCGTTTTACGGCGGGTCTTACTTCCCGAGAGAGGAGAGCTTTGGCCTGCCTTCCTTCAAGAAAGTGCTGCGCGCTGTCGGGTCGGCCTACGCGAAGGAAAAGAGCATGGTCAGCCAGGTCACCGGCGATATCGAACGGATGTTGAGGGAGAGGCACTCCGCGCAAGAAGGCGAGCTTAATGAAGAGAGCCTTGACATGGCCTTTGAAGCCGCAAGAGTGTACTTCGACGGGGCTTTTGGCGGCTTCGGAGGGGCTCCCAAGTTCCCGCATGCCATGTTCCTCGATTTCCTTCTCGCCTATTACAGGAGGACAGGCAAGGCAGGGGCTCTTGAGATGGTCACGAAGAGCCTTTCAGCCATGGCAAAAGGCGGCGTCTACGACCATCTCGGCGGCGGCTTTCACAGGTACTCGGTTGACGAGAGGTGGGAGGTGCCGCACTTCGAGAAGATGCTCTATGACAACGCGCTCCTTGCCGCGCTCTACGCCGAAGCTTTCAGTGAGACTGGCGACGTGTTTTTCAGGGAGGTAAGCCTTGAGACCATCGGCTATATGCTGCGCGAGATGAAAGGGCCGGAAGGCGGCTTCTTCGCTTCCCAGGACGCTGACTCGTCAGGTGAAGAGGGCTCTTATTACCTCTGGGACGCCCGGGAGTTGAGGGACGCGCTTGGGGACGGGGCGGAAAGCTTCATGCGCCTTTATTCAGTGACGGAAGAGGGCAACCATGAGGGTAGGAACACCTTGAGGCTTGCCGCGCTCTCAGAAGACACGCCTGCACCGGAGCATACGGGGAGGCTAAAGGAGGCTCTGCTCAAGCTGAGGCGGGAGAGGAAGCCGCCTGAGACCGACCAAAAGATTATCGCCGCCTGGAACGGGCTCGCGTTGACGGCTCTCGCGAACGCTTCTGTCGTCTTTGAAAGGGCTGATCTCCTCGAGGAGGCGAAAAAGAGCGCGTCATATCTGTTGTCGGCGCTGGCCGCCCCAGACGGCTCTCTGAAGAGGTACACGCTCGACAGGGTCTCTGTCGGCAAGGGGCTCCTTGAGGACTACGCGCTCATGGGCCTCGGTTTGCTCTCCATTTACAAGGCTTCTTCTGAAAAAAGATGGTTTGACGAGGCTTTGAAAATAACCGGCAGGATGGTCGCTCTCTTCCACGACGGGACGACAGGGCTTTTCTTTGACGCGGGAGCTGACCAGGAAAAACTCTTTGTGAGAGAAAGGGATCTCTTTGACAACGACCTGCCCTCAGGCAACTCGGCGGCGGCCCGGCTCCTCATGAATATCTCGCGGCTTACTGGTAACGAAAGCTACGCTTCAATGGCAGGCAGTATCCTGCGTTCGATAGATGGAACTATTGAGGACCCTGTCTTGCATGGCAACTTTTTTTACGCTCTCGAAGAGTTTCTCGGTAAAAAGAAGTGAGGGCCGGCTATTGTTTGATGTAGACGGTGCGCGTGGGGTACGCGAACTCTATTCCCTCGGCTTGAAACCTCTTGAATATGCGTTTTCTCAGCTCGTGCTGGACCCCGACCTGCGAGGTAAAGTCAGCGACCTGGCAGATTAGCGTGAAGTTGAGAGAATAGTCGCCGAAGCCGGGCATGAACTTCACCGCCGGGGCCGGGCTTGGCAGGAGGCCAGCGACCTCTCCGGCTGCTTTTTCGGCCTCGTCCATGAGGACTTTCTCGACGAGGTCAGGGTCTGATGCGTAGCTTACGCCTACTGGTATCAGCAACGCCATGGAACTGTCCGGCATGTGGTAGTTCGTTATCGTGCTCTGGGCGAGCTTGTTGTTAGGGACGATGACTATGTTGTTGGAGAGCTGGCGTATCCTCGTCGTCCTCCAGCCTATGTCGGAGACGAAGCCTTCCTCCCCTGAGGCTATCTTGATATAGTCCCCGACCCTCACCGGCCGCTCCATGAGAAGGTGGACTCCGGCGAAGAGGTTTGAAAGTGAGTCCTGGAGCGCGAGAGCGACTGCCAGGCCGCCTACGCCTAAAGCCGTGAGCATGGGGGTAATGGATACGCCCATGCCGTTGAGCGTGATGAGGAGGCCTATGGCGAGTATGACGACCCTTATGACAGCCCTTGAGAGGCCGGTCACGGCCGCCCCCGGGGAAGACTTCTCAATGGAGCTTTGCACGAGCCTGGAGGCGATGTTGGCCGCCGCCAGTGTGATGGAGAGCGTTATGAGGACATACAGGGTCTTGAGCCCGTAGTTGACGAAGCGGGGCTCAAGGTCTGAGGTGGCTATCGTTATGTATATGGCAGTTGCGAAGACCCAGAAGACCGACGGGTATTTGATCGAGTCGATTATGAAGTCGTCGGCTTTTGTCTCGGTCTTTCCGGTCCAGCGGATAAGCGCCGTAAAGGCGAGCTTCCTGGCGATAAGGAGAAGGACCGTGATTACGATGAATTCGACAGCGTAGAAGGCCGCCGAGGTCATGAAGCCGTTTTCGAATTTTCCTTCCCAGAACTGTTGCATCTTTTATTTGCCGCCCTTCCTTTTGTTAGAGGCGAGTATAACATTTCGAGGCGCGAGAGACAACTTTCGCGGCTCCCTGAAGCCCACCGCTTTCCCTAACAGTTTGACTTGAACCCCTGTTTGGCTTTAAAATAAACAGATTATGTCCAGGATGCTAAAAACAGCCCTTTTCGCGTTCATGCTCCTCATTTACGGTGGAGACGCCTTTGGCCAGGACGCGGGCGGCTTTGCCGATGCCGCTATAATGACAGTCGTCATTGACCCTGGCCACGGCGGGGACGACACCGGCGCGCAAGGCCCCTCCGGGACCGATGAAAAGGATATCACCCTTTCCATCGCCTTGAAGCTCGCTGACGCCCTCAGGGAAAGGCTCGGCGCCATCGTCCTTCTCACGAGGGAGACTGACGTCTTTGTGCCGCTTGAAGCGCGCACGGCCTTTGCCAACGCCAACAGGGCCGACCTTTTCATAAGCATACACGCCAACGCCGCCGCCAACAGGGACGCGCGCGGCATCGAGACCTTCTTTCTAAGCATGGACTCGACTGACGAGGACGCCAGACGCCTCGCGGCTTTTGAGAACAGCGCGGATTCATCGGTGGAAGATGTTTTTCTTGAGGGCGGCAATGACTTGAAGGACATACTCGTCGACATGGCCTCAACCAGCAGCCATCACGAGAGCTCGAGGCTCGCCGAGGCTGTTCACATGAGCATGCTCGGCAAGACCGGCAGGGAGGGCAGGGGGGTGAAGCAGGCCCCGTTCGTAGTGCTCGTCGGCGCGACAATGCCCGCCATACTCGTCGAGGTCGGCTTCATATCAAACCCTTCCGAGGAAAGGCTCCTCACGTCGAAGAAGGAGCAATCGCTTGCCGCCGCCGCGATAGCCGACGGAGTGGCGAGCTTCAGGGATTTAACAGCAAAGAGAAGGAGCTTCATTGAAGTCAGCGGAAAAACAATTGAGAAGTGACGGCAGGACCCCGGAAGAGCTCAGGCCTGTCAAGGTCACGACAGGCTACCTCAAGTTCGCCGAAGGCTCGGTCCTCATCGAGATGGGTGACACAAAGGTCATCTGCGCGGCGACCGTCGAAGAGAGGGTGCCGCCATTTCTCGCTGGAAAGGGAAAGGGCTGGATGACGGCGGAATACGCAATGCTGCCGAGGTCGTCCCAGAAGAGGATACAGAGGGAGTCTTCCGCTGGCAAGGTCGGCGGACGGACCCATGAGATCCAGCGGCTCATCGGAAGGAGCCTTCGTGCGGTCACTGACCTCGGCGCTCTCGGCGAGAGGACCATATACATCGACTGCGACGTCTTGCAGGCCGACGGCGGCACGAGGACAGCCTCTATCACAGGCGCGTACATCGCGGTCTACGAGACTCTCAGGTCGCTCGTGCAAAAAGGCGCTATCAAGTCAATCCCTCTTCTTGACTCGGTCGCGGCCGTGAGCGTCGGCGTCGTCGGAGGCAGGGCCCTTCTCGACCTCAACTACGACGAGGACTCGACCGCAGAGGTCGACATGAACATCATCATGACCGGAGACGGCAGGTTCGTCGAGGTGCAGGGCACGGCTGAATCCGAGCCGTTCTCAAAGGACAGCCTCGCCGACCTCGTCTCTCTCGCCTCAAACGGCATCTCAGAGCTCTCGCTCATCCAGAAAAAAGCGCTCGGCATCTTTAAGCCATGAAGGTAGTCCTGGCCACCAGGAACAAGGGCAAGGCAAGAGAGATTGGCCGCATACTCTTTGGTTCCGGCGTTGAGATAGTCTCTCTCGACGAATTTCCCGGCGTCACGCTCCCCCCTGAGACAGGCGCTACCATGAAGGAGAACGCGCTCATAAAGGCGCGCGCCGCTTCAAACGTCACGGGCCTGCCCGCCCTTGCCGACGACTCCGGCCTCGAGGTCGATTTTCTCGGTGGTGCGCCGGGCGTCTATTCCGCGAGGTTTGCAGGAGATGGCGCGACAGACGAAGAGAACTGGAGAAAACTCTTGAAAGAGTTAGAGGGCGTCCCTGCTTCAAAGCGCACGGCTCGTTTCAGGTGCGTCATGGCGTTAGTGGGAGTCGACGGGGGCGAGAGGTGTTTCGAGGGAGTCTTCGAGGGCGTGATAACAGGCGAGCCGAAAGGCTCAAACGGCTTCGGGTACGACCCTGTCTTTCTTATACCCTCAAAAGGCATGACATCGGCGGAGCTTTCCCCTGATGAGAAGAACTCGATAAGCCACCGCGCAAAGGCGCTTGACGCGCTTAAAAGCTATCTTGCCTCCAATAAACGCTCCCTCCTCGCTTGACAACTTCCAGACCCTCAAATAGACTTATCCTGTAAACAGGTCCTGAGGCGAGCGGACTGCCTGCGGACCAAAATCTTATCAGGAGGTTTTCAGGTCATGCCTTCAGGAAAAGTAAAATGGTTCAACGAGACAAAGGGTTTCGGGTTCATCGAACAGGATTCAGGTGAGGACGTCTTTGTCCATTACAGCTCCATCCAGGGCGATGGTTTCAAGACCCTGAAGGAAGGGCAGAAGGTCGACTTTGATGTGACCAGTGGGCCGAAGGGGCTCAAGGCTGAGAACGTCAACCCGGCTTCCATTTGATCGTCTGACGCAGGCAAAGGCCCTCATCCGCTGAAAGATGAGGGCCTTTTTTTATGTACATGCCCGGGGCCTTGGGATAAAATGCCGCTTATCCTGCAAAAACAAGGGGTTTTGAAATGGAAGAGAAGCAGATACTGGAAGTCGTCCCAGGCCTCGAAGGGATCCCGGCGGCCGAGTCCGCCATAAGCTTCATCGACGGCGAAAAGGGAGTGCTCGAGTACAGGGGCATCTCGATAGAGACGCTCGCGAGCGAGAGCGCCTTTCTGGAGACGGCCTATCTTCTCGTCTTCGGTAAGCTCCCGGACTCGGCAGAGTTCGGCAAGTTCCACGACGACGTCACTTTCCATACGAGGCTCAAGCTCAAGATACTGAGGATGATGGAGTATCTGCCTGAAAACGGCCACCCGATGCACTATCTTCAGGCCGTGACCTCGGCAATGGGCATGTATTATCCCGCGAGGGACACCTTGAACCCCGAGACGCGCTACTGGGCCGCAGTGAGACTCATAGCGAAGCTCCCGACGATAGTCGCCGCTGTGCACAGGCTAAAGCACGGGGACGCGCCGATACAGCCCAGGAACGACCTGTCGTTCGCCGCGAACTTCTACTACATGCTCTTTGAAAAAGAGCCTTCCGCCCTTGTCGAGAGAGTCCTCGACGTCATGCTGATACTCCACGGAGACCACACCATGAACGCCTCCACTTTCAGCGCGAGGGTCGTCGGCTCAACTCTCGCCGACCCGTACACTGTAGTGGCCTCCGCCATAGGCACGCTCTCGGGGCCTCTTCACGGAGGCGCGAACGAGGAAGTCGTGCGCATGATAGACGAGATAGGCTCGAAGGAAGCGGCCCGTGGCTACATCGAAAGGAAGCTCGAGAAAAAAGAGAAGATAATGGGCGTCGGCCACAGGGTCTACAAGACGACCGACCCGAGGGGCGAGGTCTTGAAAAAATACATCACGCTACTTTCAGAGCACGACGGCATAGACAAGAAGACGCTCGATATATCGAGGGAGATAGAGTCCGTCGTGATAGAGAAGCTCTCTTCCAGAGGCCTTTACACGAATATAGACTTCTACTCAGGGATAGTGTTGAGGAGCATAGGCATGCCGACAGACCTTTTCACGCCGATATTCGCCGTTGGCAGGGTCGCGGGCTGGCTTGCCCACTGGATGGAGCAGTTGAAGACCAACCGAATATACAGGCCCGAGCAGAAGTACACGGGGCTGCGCGAGCAGCCTTACATACCGATGGAAGCGAGGGGGTAGCCGATGGGCCGGAGAGCAAACATGGCCTGGAGGCTTTTGAGCCGCGCCCCTTTCTTCGCGTTCATTGTCCTCATTGCCTGCGGGTGCGTCGCCCCGAAAGTCCTGAGGGTCGCCGACCGCGTCGAGATGAAGCCTCAGGAGTTCCTTAACGAGCTCGCCTCCCGCGACATGGTCTTTGTCGGAGAGGTGCACAACAGGAAGAGCCACCACAGGGTGCAGCTCGAGATAATAAAGTCCCTCCAGGCCGTCGGCCACCAGGTCGTCATAGGCGTCGAGATGTTCAGGAAGGATAACCAGGAAGCTCTCGACAAGTGGGTCGCCGGAGAGCTGAGCGAGTCAGAGTTCCGTGAGGTGTACCACAGGAACTGGGGCGTCTCCTGGAGCCAGTACAGGGACATATTCCTTTTCGCCAGGGAAAAGCGGGTGCCGATGGTCGGGCTCAACATATCGAGGAGCGTCATACGCCAGGTGGTCAAAGGCGGCTTTGCCTCCCTTACGCCCGAGCAGCTCTCAGAGCTGCCGCCTGGCATAGAATGCAAGGTCGACGATACATACGAGGATTTCATCAAGGAGGCGCTCGGCGAGCACGCCGGGGAGATGTCGTTCAGGAACTTCTGCGAGGCCCAGATGGTTTGGGACAACGCCATGGCCAATAACGCCATCGAGTACCTCAAGAATAACCCCAGGAAGAGCCTGGTGATCCTCGCCGGGAGCGGTCACTCCTGGAAAAGGGGCATACCCGCCCAGGTAAAAAGGCTTTCGAAGTATTCGTACACGGTAGTTCTGCCTGAGTCTGACGACGTGAAGATAGAGACGATAAACCAGAGCGACGCTGACTACTTCATAACCGGCTGGTTTTTCTGAGATCGTTTTCGTCCCTGTTGCCGTCGAAGAGTTCCCTGAACTCTCCGGCGAGGGCGTGAAAGCCTTTCAATACCTCTGGATCGAACCTCGAGGCTTCTGAATCGATGATGGCGCAGGCCTTCATGTGGTCAAAGGGAGCCTTGTAGGGGCGTGCGCTCCTAAGGGCGTCGTAGATGTCCACGAGGTGGACTATCCTTCCGGAGACCGGTATCTCCTCACCCCTCAAGCCCATGGGGTAGCCCTTCCCGTCCCATCTCTCGTGGTGCGTCAGGGCTATCTCCTGCGCGGCCTGCAGTATCACGGAGTCAGGGTCGCGCAGGATGTTCGCGCCTATCGTGGAATGCGTCTTCATTATCTCGAACTCTTCCGGCGTATGCGTCCCATCCTTGAGGAGCACCGAGTCCGGTATGCCTATCTTGCCGACGTCGTGCATGGGGCTGCCGAAGAATATCGCCTCGGCCTCCTGCTCGGCGAGGCCCATGTGCCTGGCAAGGAGCTGCGAGTAAAGGCTGATTCTCTTTATATGGCTGCCGGTCTCCTTGTCCCTGTATTCCGCGGCCAGCGTGAGCCGGTAGACCGTCTCTACGTAGCCGTGCCTTATCTTCTCGAAGGCTCTCTCGAGCTGAACGGTCTTGTCCACGACCTCGCCTTCGAGCCTCTTTCCGTGCTCAAGGAGGTAGTCCTCGTACCTCTTGACCTTGAGGAGGTTGCCGATCCTGGCCCTGAACTCCGTTTCGTCGACCGGCTTGTTCAAAAGCTCGTCCGCGCCGAACTGGAGCCCCTTCAACTTTGAGCCCCGGTCTGAAAGGGAGGTGACGATAACGATAGGGAGGTGCATTGTGGCTGGGTCGTCCTTGAGACGGCGGGTGACCTCGAAGCCGTCGATGCCGGGCATCACGACGTCGACTATGAGGATGTCGGGCTTGTGGCTCTGGACCTTTTCGATGGCATCAAAGCCGTTGGTCGCGGTGATGGACTCGAAGCCGAGGCCGGCTATGAGGTCGGTGAATACCTGGAGGTAGAACCGGTCGTCGTCGGCGACCAGTATGCGCGCTTTTGGCTGCTTGCCGGCGCCGAGGTTTATCTGTCCGTCACTCATGGCGTATATAGTACATATTTCAGGGGAAGTTGGCAAGCCGTCAGGTGGTGATTTTTCCCGCCGAAAAAAAACTTTAGTTATCAGTGCTTTATCAACTTAAGCTTGACATTGAAACGTCCGATAAATATTATGTTGTTAAAATTCACCTGAGAGGGAAAGAATGACTGGAACCCAAAACAGGAATGAAAAGAGATTCCCTGTAAGAACCGCGCTGATAATATCCCTGACAGGGATATCGTTTTTCCTCTCTATACTTTTCCTGACAAGTCCCGCGACATCCCAGAAATTCTACGAAACAACCCAGGACTCAGTCGCGCTCGCCGAAGACACCGGCCCGAAGATAGAGCGTTTCGACTTCAAGCTCACCGGCAACAACACCTTCTACCAGATAATGTCTGCCCTCAATGTGCCCGGCCCGGAGATACTCGACATCGTCAAGAAGGCCAAGCCGGTTTTCGATCTCACGCGCATGAAAGAGGACTCCGTCCTCAAGGCCTTCACCATAGACGGCAGGCTCCAGAAGGTCGAGTACAAGTTCTCCGATTACGAGTTCCTCATTGTCGAGCGCGACCCTGACGGCAATATGGCCGCGAAAAAGGGGGAGCTCCCCCACGAGATAAGAGAGACTGTCGTCACCGGCACGATCGAGAACTCCCTTTATGAGGACGCGCTCAAGGCAGGGGCCGACCCGCAGGCCGTTGTCGCGCTCACCGACATATTCGCCTGGGACATAGACTTCGCCTCTGACATACACAAGGGCGACAGTTTCAGGATCCTCTCCGAGATGCTCTATGTCGACGGCGTGCCAGTGAAGACCGGCAGGCTCCTTGGCGCAGAGATGGAAAACGGCGGCAAGAACTACACGGCCATATATTACGAGGGCAATAACGGCAAAGGCTACTACGACGAGAAGGGCAGGTCTCTGAAGAAGACCCTCCTGAAGTCGCCCTTGAGGTTCAGAAGGATAACGAGCACCTTCAGCCGCGGCAGGTTCCATCCCGTATTGAAGAGGTACAGGCCGCACCACGGCATAGACTACGGCGCGCCGACCGGCACGCCCATAGAGTCGGCCGGAAGCGGCGTCGTCAAGTACGCCGGCTGGAAGGGCGGCTACGGCAAGTACATAGAGATAAAGCACTCAAACGGCTATACGACGGCATACGGCCACCTTTCAAGGATAGGCAAGGGCGTAAGGTCCGGCTCGAAGGTAGACCAGGGGCAGGTAATAGGCTATGTCGGCTCTACCGGGATCTCCACCGGCCCGCACCTGCACTATGAGGTAAAGGTCAACAATAAGCTGATAAACCCGCTGAGCGTGAAGTCCCTGCCGGGTGTTCCTGTGCCGAAAAAGGAGCTGAGCCAGTTCGCGGCCGTGAGGGAGAGTGTCCTGGACAAGCTCATCTCAGGCGGCACGGCCTTCGCCCTCAACAAGAAGGACTGATATTCCGGTCAGCGCTAATTGAAAAAGGCGGCCCCTTTGGGGCCGCCTTTTTTTATGGGCTGTCTCTTGTTTTCGCGGATCAGGAGCCGCATCGATCGATGAGCCAGGCGTTCAAGGCAGGGAAGATTATCTCGGAAGCCAAAACCAGCGACCAGAGCCTGCCCTGCCATATCCTGTAATCGGCAAGGAGCTTTTCCCAGGGAAAGCCGAAGACGTAGTGGCCGAAGATGAACTCGAAGGTCAGGCTGCAGAAGAACCATAAGAGACCGGTCGCAAGCGCCGACTGGAAAACAGGCTCGGGCGCGTAGCTTGTCACATATATCCTCGAGCCGATGAAGATGACCGCTATTATGAAGGCAGTCTTGTACAGGTGGCTGCCGTAGTCGCCTATGTAGCGCGAGACGACTTTCTCGCCGAAAAAGCCGTTCGCTATGGCGATGAGGACCATGACGAACCAGAATATGAAAGATGTCTTGAAGTCCATTTGCCTGCCTTTCAGAAAGTTTGATTGAGGGGTACAAAAATACCAGAACAAGACATGAAAAGTCAAAGCATGGCAGCGCCGGTTAAAATTATTGCGGCAGGTCCTGTTTTGTTTTACCATATTGCCATGGCGATTAGCTGTTCGTATTTTTCGTATGAGTCCCCTGTGGGCGTCCTCTTCGTCGCCTCTGACGGCTACGGGGTCACCGACCTTGCCATAGGGGTTAAGGAGAGCGATTTCATCAGAGGGGTCGCCTCCAGGCATGCTGGCGCGCCGGCCTTTGACAGCGGCCGCTTCCCGTCTCTCATCAAGGCCCTTGACGAGTACTTCCACGGCAACCCGGTCTCATTCGACGTGCCGTTGAACCCGTCCGGCTCGGCCTTTGACAGGCTTGTCTGGAGCGCGCTTTCAGCCATCCCCTGGGGCATGGCTTTGAGTTATGGGGAGCTGGCCGAAGCCATTGGAAAGCCCGGGGCCGCGAGGGCTGTCGGAGGGGCCTGCGGAAGGAACCCCATCCCTGTAATAATACCCTGCCACAGGGTTTTGCAGGCAGGCGGCTCATTGGGCGGGTACTCGGGCGGGGAAGGGATAAAGGAGAAGCTACTTATCCTCGAAGGCATCGCCTTCAAAGGCCGCTGAAAACCCATGGCGAGCGTAAAGCGAGCGAATAGAAAAACGATAGTCCCTCCGGTTTCGAAGCTACTGCGGCTTGCCGCCGGTATCTTCGAAACGCGCCATCTGCTTCGTTGGCTGCAATGCTCGTTACTGCGGCGTACATGATAAAGTACGCCTCGCTCCTCGCTCCTTGACGCCTCGCATCTGTTGTGTTTTGAGCGGCCTTTACTTTAAGAGTATAGCGTCCTTCAAAGGCCGCTGAGGTCAGTACAAAAACCCTCCGTGGGCTACGATCGCGCCAGCGGCGGCCGCCGCCAGCGAGATCGCCACCATGAACCAGTGCAGCTTCTTTACCTTCCTGAATATCCCGTCTATGTCCATCTTGTCGCCCTCGCGGGCCATCTTCTCAAGCATCCTCCTTATGACAATGGGTTCGAGCCCCACGAGCATCACGAACCAGAAGACCCAGACGCCTGTCATGAAGGTCAGGGCCAGCCCCGCCTTCGTGAAGTAGAGCCCCTGCAAGCCCAGGAGCCAGACCATGGCAAAGCCGGATATGCCGGTTATTATGTTGTACCACCTGGCGAGCGGGGCGAACCTGTGCTCGACCCTCTGGAAGGTCAGGACCTTCTGGAGGGCGTCAGGGGTCTTTATAGCCATGGGCAGCACTATGGCGGTGACGAAGGCGAGCCCGCCTATCCAGAGTATTACGGCCGCTATGTGCACTATGTGCATCGTGAGGAAGAGCATCAAAACCTCCTTGATTTGAACCCCGGTTTTGTTTAAGGTTATACAGGACTGATTTTATCCTAAAAGCGGCCAGCGGGCCAGCGCTTTGCCAAAGGTCTCTTCGGGGGAACTTTTACACAAAAGACCTCTCCAATGACCTTTACAGAGTATCGCAGTATCGCAAATGCCGCGGGTCGACGAACAAGGCGGAAGCCAGCAGGAGAGGGCATGACAATGGACAGGGAGTTTTTCATCAGTTTCAGGCGCACGTGCGTGATGATCGCGGTCTTCGCCGCCTCTTTCATAGTGGTCTACGCCGGAGTGGTGGCTTTGACAAAGTTCGTTTACGTCTACTTCAGGGGCTTTCTGCCGGAGTTCAACGAGAACATTTTGAGGGCGGTATTCTACGCGATAGCGGTCGCGTCGTTCGCCGCCTTCCGCGTTATCTTTAAAAGACGCTATTCGCCGCAGGCTCTCGCACCCCGCCTCAAGGACCCTGACGGCCTCGTAAGACACCTCCTGATGACGCATGTCATAAGCATGGCCCTTGCCGAAGCCGTGCTCATCTGCGCGTTTTTCCTCTTCTTTTTGAGCGCGATGTACGTTGACTTCGTCATACTGGCTCTGCTTTCCCTGCTCATCATAATCCTTAGCGTTCCTGGCATAGGCTTTCTTGAAAACACGATAAATTCACTTGAAAACCCTGCTGACAGCCGTTCTGGAAGACCCAAAAAAGCTTGAAAATACTGGCAGTTGCATGGCCACAGGGCACGGCTTGACAAATCCTGATTTTACTATATAATAGAATTATTCCAAGATAGGAACTGTTTGGAATAAAGAGGTGTTATCAATGGAGAGCGTGCTCAGGAAATACAGGGGTAAAGGGTTCAAGCTTACGCCGCAGAGGATAGCCATATTGAAGTTTCTTGACGGCAACACAAGCCACCCCACGGCTGAGGACATCTACACAGAGATAAAAAAGAAGTACCCGACAGTCTCCTTCGCCACGGTCTACAACACTGTCCAGGCCCTGCGCGACAGGGGTGAGCTCCTGGAGATAACAATAGACCCGCAGAGGAAGCACTTCGACCCCAACCCGTCGGCGCACCACCATATCATGTGCACCGGCTGCGGCAGGATAGCGGATGTTTTCACCGATTACTCGAAGGCGCTCACTCTTCCCGAGGAAGTGACCAGCGAGTTCCATGTGACAGGCAACCATGTAGACTTCTACGGCGTCTGCTCTGACTGCCGGAAGAAGACGAATTGAAAAGACCGATACCAGGAGGAATCGAAAAAATGTCAGAATTCGCTACCGTTCAGAACGAAGCGCCTGATTTCAAGGCAACCAGCGTCATGGAGGACGGCTCCATCAAGGAAGTGAAGCTCTCGGACTACAAGGGCAAATATGTGGTCCTGTTCTTCTACCCGCTTGATTTCACTTTTGTCTGCCCGACGGAGATAATTTCCATGAGCGACAGGATGGACGAGTTCAGCGTCAGGAACGCCCAGGTGTTAGGGGTATCGGTCGACAGCCAGTTCTCGCATCTTGCCTGGAGAAACACCCCGAGGAAAAAGGGCGGGATCGGCGAGATAACCTATCCGCTCGTCTCAGACCTCGACAAGTCCATCAGCAGGAATTACGGGGTGCTCGTGGAGAAGCCGGGGATAGCCTTGAGAGGTCTATTCATAATCGACAAGCTCGGCAAGATACGCCATATTACGATAAACGACCTGCCGCTAGGCAGGAACGTGGACGAGGTGTTGCGCGTGCTTGACGCGATACAGTTCAACGAAAAATACGGCGAGGTCTGCCCGGCCAACTGGAAACAGGGCGACAAGGGCATGAAGCCCGACCAGAAGGGCTTGGAAAACTACGCTGAGGCGAACTTTTAAGGAGGCGCAAATGGCTCTGTGGAAATGTGAAGAGTGCGGACATGAGAAGGAATCAAGGTGCAAGCCTAAAAAATGTCCGCAATGCTCAAGCTCCAAGGGGTTCGTAAAAGCAGAGGCCGCTGGCGATTCCTGTTGCGATTAGGCCGGACGGCAAGGCCGTCTCGCCGGATGGAGAGGCCATGGAATACACGAGAGACACCAACACGACGCGAGAGGCCGCGCGTTATTTGAAGGGCGGCCTCATAGATGGCGAGGAAAAGCAGCAGGGCCTGGAAACAGGCTCGATCAACGCGTACTTCAAGGACATCAGGCATCTCGGTCTGCTTTCAGGGGCTGAGGAGAAGAGCCTTTCAAGAAGGATAGCGAGGGGCGACGAAGAGGCCAGGAAAAGGATGATAGAGGCCAATCTCCGCCTCGTTGTGAACATAGCCAAGAGGCACTTGAACAGGGGGATGGCGCTCCAGGACCTTATCGAGGAAGGCAACATAGGCCTCATAAAGTCCGTCGAGAAGTTCAAGGCCTCCAAGGGCTGCAAGTTCTCGACCTACGCCACCTACTGGATAAGGCAGGCGATAGACAGGGCGATAGCAAACCAGGCCAATACGATACGGCTCCCGGTGCACGTCTCGACCGACATTGCGAGGGTCGCGAGGGCCGGGAGGGAGCTACTGACGGAAAAGAGCCTTGAGCCTTCCATAGGCGAGCTTGCCGGGAAGACGGGGCTTTCCGGGAAGTACGTCAAGAGGCTCGCCGCCATAAACACGAAGATCTATTCGCTCGAAGCGCCCGTGAACGAGGACTCTGACCAGCCGCTCCTCGACAGGATAGAGGACGAGACTTTTCCTGCCCCGATGGCGGGCGTGGACAATCTGGAGGCGGCCGCGAGGGTAAAGGCGTGGCTCGCAGCCCTTGATGAGAGCGAAGGGCGCATTATAACAGAGCGCTTCGGTCTTGACGGGTTGGAGCCCAGGACTCTCGAGTCGGTAGGCCGCGAATTCGGAATAACGAGGGAGCGTGTCAGGCAGATAGAGGCAAAGGCCCTTGCTAAACTCCGGAAGATGGCTGAAAGCGACGGCTACGGCATGGCCGCCTGAGGCGTCCTCAGCAGGTTGAAAAGTTTGAGTGTGAACCAGGGCACTTCTCACAAAACCACCAACTGATCCGCATTCTGTCAGGGGGAGGCGGGTAACCCGCCACCCCTCATTTCATTTCTGTCCCTAAAGTCTTCAGCGGTCCCCGCCGATAGGTAATTCAAGGAGACGAACATATGCGCATAGAAGACACTCACGTTCAGCAGGCCTCCAGGCACCATGTGGAGGGACACGGAAGAAAAGACGGGCTCTCTGACGTAAGAGAGCACCGCGAGAAGCGCCATAACCACGATGACGACGGCGTCCACAGATGCAAGAGCCCTGACAGGGTGGCCATATCTGAAGAGGGTAAACACCGCTTCGAAGCGGCACGCCACAGGACGGAAGAGGTCAGAAACGGCGAACTGGATATACCGGCCGGGCTCGGCAAGGCAGGCTTTCTCAGTGCTCTCATAGGCAGGGTGCTCGCTGGCAAGGACGTAAATATAACAGATGTGGCCAGAGCGAGCGGAGTTCCGGCGACAGCGGCGACGCAATCACCGGCCCCGGCTGCAGCGGCTATTACCCCGGTGGCAGCTGATGGCGCAACTGCGACTGCCGCTCAGGCTACTGACGCCGCGGCAGTCACGCAGACCGGTGCGCCTTCGGCGACAGCCTCAACGAACTCCATCAGCGCTTCCCTGGAAGAGCTCAACTTCAACGCGACCGGCACCATAAAGACAGGCGACGGCAAGGAAGTTGGCTTCACGCTTTCATTGAACCTCTCGAAAGCCTCTATCTCCGGCTTCTCGGCAGAGGCCGCGGCAGCGGGGCAGGACCCGCTTTCAGTCAACTTCGCCGGCTCTTCCAGCGAGCTCTTCTCCATGAGCTTCGAGTTCACCATCAATTCGTCTGAGGAAGCAGAACCTTCTGAAGGCACGGGCCTTCTTGCCGTTGACAACGAAGACGATGAGTCAGGCGAGTGCCAGAGGAGCGGTCAGGTCGCCCGGCAGACCGACACTGCGATAAGCGCGGCCGACTTCCTCAAGGCGCTGAGAAAGGCCGAGTTTACCTCGACTTATCTTTCTTTCTCGAAGACTACGATAGAAGCGTCCTCAACAATAGCGATAGCCGAAGGCGCGCCGATAGAGGCCTATCAGATACCGGGTCCCTCAGCAGGTTCTTCGGTCCCTCTTGATCTTGTAGCCTGAAGAGTACCTTCAAGGATTTTGTGCCGTTAAAAAGCCCCCATGAAAATGGGGGCTTTTTTAGTTCAAACTTCACTCAGGCCGCCTTCCCCTGTAATCCGTCTTCAAAGAGCCCCTTAATTTTGATATACTTTTTCAGCCGCGTCGATCAGGCACGCGGCTATTTTTTTTGAAAGGGTATTTTCGATGGGCCGAAGCAACAGGCCGAAGAACAAGGCTCCCAAGCCTCCGGCCAATTCCAATATCTCGATAGTGCTTGTCGAGCCGCAGAGCTCGGGCAATGTCGGAAGCGTGGCCCGGGCGATGAGGAACACGGATTTTACCGACCTCGTGCTGATTAACCCGTGCGACTACAAGAACAACGAGTCATACTCCATGGCCTGCAAGGCCGATGATGTGCTCGCCAGGGCTCGTGTCTTCCCCACGCTCGAGGCTTATCTCGGCGAGCCCTCGATCGTCGTCGGCACCACGAGGAGAGTCGGCAGGAACAGGTTCCCTGTGATGCCGCTCGACGAGGCCGTGCCGATGATACTGCGGCTCGCCGCCAAAAACAGTGTCGCGATACTCTTCGGCAGGGAGGACAAGGGGCTCCGGAATGAGGAGATACCTCCGTGCGACATGCTCGTCGAGATACCTACCTCCGGGGATTACCCGTCGATAAACCTCTCTCACGCGGTTTTCACAGTCTGTCATCACCTCTATACCGCGCAGGTCCCGAAGGCGCACGCCATAAAGGCCGCCCCGAAAGAAGAGGTCGAAAAGATGTACGCTCACATCGAGACGGCCTTGAAGGACCTCGGCTACGGGGACAACGGCGGGGAGTATCTGCTGGAAGCCATCATGCGCAACTTCAAGCGGCTTTTCGGCAGAACAGGCCTCATGCTCAAGGAGGTCAACATGCTCCGGGGCATACTGAGCCAGGTGCAAAAGAGGGTCCCTCCGGAAGCCGCGGTTAAGGCCCCTGCCAGAGGCCGCAAGTCAAAAACAGGCAAGGTCTGAGCTGGATGGACGGCTTGACAAGTGGCCGTTGAAAATGGCATCATCCGGTAAAGTCATATCAAGGCACCCCGTAAAGGGGTTTAATAGGGAATCCCGTGGTCCGCGCGAGCGGAGAGACGGGAACGGACCAGCCACTGTAAGCGGCAACGAAACCCATTCATAACGCCACTGGCTTTCAGCCGGGAAGGCGCGGGGAGTAGGCTCTCAAGGCCGCGAGTCAGGAGACCTGCCCTGGTATGCCTCACAGCTTTCTTCGAAGGTAAAGAAGGTGAGGGGGAAAAAGCTATTTCGTTCCCGTAGACCCTCTTTCGTTTCATTTCGAAGGAGGGTATTTTTTTGTTCAGGCTGCTCAAAAAGTCCATCTGCTTTGTTGTCATCGTCGCGTGTTATTGCGGCGTACATGAAGAGTACGCCTCATTCCTCGCTCCTCGACGAGAAGCATCTGGAGCTTTTTGAACAGCCTGAAAAGAGAAATTATTCATCGATGTGCCGGAGAGGTGGAAAGATGGCAGGCAATAACAAGAAAGCGATAATGCTGCTCGGACACGGCAGCAAGGCCCCTGAGGCCAACGAGACTTTGAGAAAGGCGGCCAGAGCGGTCGAGGAAAGGGGCGGCTACGGCATGGTGCTTCCGGCCTTCCTCCAGATGGAGAAGCCGGACTTCCAGGAGGGCGTTGACGCTCTCGTGGCAAAGGGCTTCAACGATATAACCGTCATGCCGTATTTTCTCTACATGGGCCTCCATGTCACGCAGGACCTTCCTGCCGAGATGGAAGAGGCCAGACGTAAGCACGCCGGGCTCAAAATTGCGCTCACGAAAAATCTGGGGTTCCACGACAAGCTCATCGACATAACCATACAGAGGATAGAGGAGTTCACAGGGGAGAAGACTTCGGCCTCAAGCGGGCAGGCGCTCTGCCAGCACCCCATTGAAAAAGAGAGCTTCAGGATAATAGGGACAGAGCTTGATGAGAGCGCATTCCCCCCGCTTGAGCTGCCTGTCGTCAAAAGGGTCATCCATACTACGGCTGACTTCGAGTTCAAGGACATTTTGAAGTTCACCACGGGCGCGGTCGAGGCCGGAGTGCGGGCGATAAGGGAAGGGCGGAGCATAATAACCGACGTAAGGATGGTCGAGGCCGGGATAATGAAGTACAGGCTCGAGCCCTTCGGCGCGAAGACGTTTTGTTTTTCTTCCGACAAATCTGTTGCTGACATGGCCTCAGCGCAGGGCACGACAAAGACCGCCGCCTCGATGAGAAAGGCCGCGGAGATAATGGAAGGCGGAATAGTCGCCATCGGGAACGCGCCCACGGCCCTCTCCGAGCTCTTGCGCATCATTGCCTCGGGCGGCCCCAGGCCTGCCCTGATAATCGGCGTGCCTGTCGGTTTTGTCGGAGCGGTAGAGGCGAAAGAGGAGCTCGAAAAAAGCGGCCTGACTGCCATATACACGAAGGGAAGAAAGGGCGGGAGCACGATCGCCGTCGCCATAGTCAACGCGCTGGCCATACTCGCGGCTGAGGCTCATACAGGCTTGAAATAAGTCCATCTGCGTCGTTGGCTTCAAAGCTCGTAATCGCGGCGTACACAAAAAGTACGCCTCATTCCTCGCTCCTCGACGAGAAGCATCTGGAGCTTATTTGAAGCCTGTATGAAAACGAAGTTTTTCAGGCGACCTGTTGAGGCAATGAATGCACATACCTGACGGATATTTAAGCCCCGCTACCTGCGCCGTGTTCTACGGCGTCATGGCGCCCATCTGGTATCTTGCCTCGAAAAAGGCTTCGATCACGCTCGGGCTCAAAGGCCTTCCGGTCATGGCTTTGGGCGCGGCCTTCACCTTCGTCATACAGATGTTCAACTTCCCGATACCCGGCGGCTCATCCGGCCACATCGCAGGCGGCGCCTTCCTGGGTATGGTCCTCGGCCCCTGGGCCGCTGTCGTCGCCATGAGCCTCACGCTCGGCATGCAGGCGCTCCTCTTCGGGGACGGCGGCCTGCTTTCGTTCGGCGCGAACTGCTTCAACATGGCGGTTGTCATGCCCCTTGCGGGGTATTTCATTTTCAGGCTCTTTACAGCCGGGTCTCCCGGCAGAGGAAGAAGGTTTTTAGCCGCGGCCATCTCCGCGTATGCCGCTGTCAATTTAGGCGCCGCGGCCGCGGGTCTTGAGCTTGGCGTTCAGCCTTTGATAGCCCGCTCCATCGACGGACACGCTCTTTACGCGCCCTATCCGCTTCATATCGCGCTTCCGGCCATGGCGCTGCCGCACCTTCTTTTCTTTGGCGTTGTCGAGGCCTTTGGCTCGGCTCTGGCAATTTCATACGCCACTAAGATGGGGCTCGTTGAAGCCGGGCAGAAGGCTTCAATAAAGCCTTTGTTCGCCGTCCTCGCTGTGCTGATAGCGCTCGTTCCGTTAGGGCTTATCGCCTCAGGCACGCCGTGGGGCGAGTGGGGCAAGGACGAGCTCGGCCATCTTCTGGGCTATGTGCCCTCAGGCATGGAGAGGTTCGAAGGCGTCTGGAAGGGCGTGCTGCCTGATTACGGGCAGGGCACAGGCGAGAGCGCCGCGCGTTATGTGCTGTCTGCCCTTATAGGCAGCGCGCTTGTCGTCGGCATTGTCTATCTGTGGAGCAGGCTGTGGAAAAGATGACGCTCCCTGACTGGATGAAAGGGCCTTCAATAGAGCCTTCCGGAGCGTGCGTTGGAGGGAGGCAGGGCTTTGTCGACAGGAGCCTCAAGGGCTTCGCCTCGTTCTTTAAAAAGGTCTACATCGCCGAGTCGTTCTCGGCAAAAGACGCATTTCTTCAGAGGCTTGAGCCGAGGGCTTCGCTCGCGGGCTTCTTTTTTCTGATACTCGGAGCGGCCCTCTCAGGCAGCTGGGTCTTTATCTTATCGCTTCTTTTCTTTACAACGGGCCTGTCAGTTATAACGAAGGTCGGAGTCGGCCCGCTTCTGAGGAGAACTCTCCCGGCGGCTGTCTTTACCTTGCTGCTCGCGGTCCCGTCGGCCTTCAGCTTTGTGACGCCGGGGGCTCCTCTTGTTGAGCTCGGCGGCTTGACGATAACCTCCGAGGGCGTGAGGACTGCTTTTTTTTTCGTCCTCAGGGTCTCATCGATGGCGGCCCTCGCTTCCCTGGCGGCCCTGACCACGACGCACTCCGGTTTTTTCAGGGGGCTGGGCAGGCTTGTGCCTGCCTTTTTCGTGACTGCCCTGTTCTTCACCTTCAGGTACGCGCTCATCCTCGTGAAGACCGCCGAGGAGGCGGCCCTTGCGAGAAAGTCCAGGACGATATGCGGCTCTGGCGTCATGGAAGGCCAGGGGTGGAGCGCGTCGAGGGCTGCTTTTATCTTAAAGAGGTCGCTGAGCATGGCCGATGAGATAAGCATGGCCATGGCGTCCAGGGGCTTTGACGGCCATGTGCGCTTGAACCCGGCCGGCAGTTTCAAAGCTTTTGATTTCATCTGGATTTTCATCGCGAGCTTCTTTTTCTTTCTGTCATTAGGTTTCTGAGGAGCTCTGATGGATGAAGTCTTCAGGTTAGAGGGGGTAGGTTTCTCCTACGCTGGCCGCCCAGCCCTCAAGGGTGTCGGCTTTGCCGTGCGGCAGGGGGATTCGCTCGCGGTACTGGGGGCGAACGGGAGCGGCAAATCGACCCTCCTGAAGATACTCGACGGCCTTGTTTTCCCGGAGGCAGGGTCAGTCACGTTCGCAGGGCAGCCGCTTGTCGAGGCGGCCCTTCAGGGCGCTTTTCAGAGGAGCTTCAGGAGCAGGGTCGGGTTTGTCTTTGCCGAGCCAGACTCCCAGCTCTTCTGCCCTACCGTAAGGGAGGAGCTCTCCTTCGGGCCGCTCCAGCTCGGCATGAAGCCTCAAGATGTACAAAAAAGGGTCTCCGAGCTCCTTGAGATGCTCGGCATAACGGCCCTTGGCGACAGGGCTCCGTACACCCTGAGCGGAGGGGAGAAGAAAAAGGCGGCCATAGGAGCGGTACTCGCGGTGAACCCTGAAGTCCTCCTCCTTGACGAGCCGACTAACGGCCTTGATCCGAGGACCCAGGTCTGGCTCTACGAACTCCTCGAGGCCTTGAAGGGGGCTGGCAAGACCATAATAATGGCGACTCATGACCTGAGCCTCGTCCAGGACCTGAGTGACCGGGCAATAGTGCTTGGCGAGGACCATTCGATAGCCGCCGACAGGCCCGCCCTTGAGGCGCTTCGCGACAAGGACCTCCTTTTGAGGGCGAACATAATACACGAGCACGCGCACAGGCACGGAGACATCATACACAGGCACAGCCACGGGCCATACTCCATACATGATGAACACGATTAGGCATCATAAAACCCAAGGAGGCTTCATCAGGATGAAAAGAACTGTTGTTTATGCGCTTGCGTTCGTTTTCGCGTTCGCGGCCACGGCTTTTTCCCAGGAGACGGAAGTACAGGACTTGAAGCGCAGGGTAGATGAGCTTGAGAAAAAAGTCGGGGACGGCAAGGTCGTCTCGGATGAGCCCGGGCACCAGAGGCTGCACCCGGTGCACAGCGTCTACGGCCTTACCGTAAGCGGAGGCGTGACGGTCTCGGCCCACGGCGCGAAGCGCGAAAGCGGCTCCAATCCGAGCGGCGAGGGAGCCCTGTCCGCTGATCTTGTCGTGGAATCGCCGGTCGGCAAGAACGGAAGGGCGGTATTGGTATTCGACTTCCAGAAGGGCGCTGGCATGGACTTCGGCGCCGTTGGCGGCGGCTTTGCCACGGCCCCGAACGGGGCCGCGACAGGCTATAACGCTGACATGGAGGGCTTCAACGATTCCAGCGTACACATGACGCAGGCGTACTACGAACACGGCGTCAACGAGAGTCTCTCATTCTCAGTAGGCCAGCTCGACATAACCGGCTACTTCGACGCCAACGAGTTCGCCAATGACGAGAGGTCTTCTTTCATGGCCCCGATCTTCGTCAACAGCCCGGTCATAGAGTTCGGCGGCTCAGAGGATTTTTACGCTCTCGGCGTGAGGGCGACCTTCGCCTTGACTGACGGCGTCTCGTTCACGGCCGGAGCCTTTGAAGGCGACGGAGACTACGCTGATACCTTTGATAAGCCGTTCATGATGGCCGAGGCTGATTTTGCCCTAAAACCCTTTGGCAAGGACGGCAATTACAGGGTATACTACTGGTACAGAGGGGCGCGTCCCGACGCATTGAACACGGCCACCCCGACCGATGCCGCGCTCGGTAATACCTTCAACAACGGCTTTGGCATAAGCTTTGACCAGATGGTAACGGACTCGGTAGGCCTCTGGCTGAGGGCCGGCATGCAGAGGGAGTCTGTCGCGCAGTTCGACAGGTTCATCTCCGCTGGCGTCAACTCCTCAGGCGGGTGCTTCGGCAGGGAAAACGACAGCATGGGCCTGGCTTACGGCGCGAGCTTCATGGGGCAGGATTATGAGGACTACCTCAAGGGCCTCGGGGCGTTCGAGTCTGCCCCTGAGCATTACATGGAGCTCTTTTACAATTACGCGGTAGACAATGCCGGGCCTGACGAGGGCTTCCATGTTTCGCCGGACTTCCAGTATGTAGTGAACCCCGGCGGCGACAAGAACGCGGACAGCGCGTTTATCTACGGCATAAGGCTCCAGACATACTTTTAGGACTCATGAGTGCTTAGAAAAGGATATACAACTGGAACGTGTGCCGCTGCCGGAGCCAAGGCAGCGGCACACGCGCTTCTGGGAGGCGCCCCGCTTTCCCCGGTAGATGTCTCGCTGCCTTCAGGAAAGCTGTTGCCTGTGCCTGTGAAGTCGGTCGAGGTTCAGGGGGATAGAGCGCGCGCCGTCATCATAAAAGACGCGGGAGACGACCCGGATGTCACCAACGGCGCGGAGTTCGTTGCCGAGGTAAAGATCTCCGGCTATAACGCTGCGCGCCCTTCCGTCCGGATAAGGGGCGGCGAAGGGGTCGGGGTCGTGACGAGGCCGGGGCTAAAAGTCCAGCCCGGCAGGCCAGCCATAAATCCCGTACCGCTCAAGATGATACGGACAGCGTTGTTTGAAGTCGCCCGGGCCCATGCCAGCAGGGCCGCCTTTGTCGTCACCATCTCGGTGCCGAAAGGCGCTGAGCTCGCTAAAAGGACGATGAACGCGAGGCTCGGCATCACGGGCGGCATCTCCATTCTCGGCACGAGCGGGATAGTCGAGCCGATGTCGCTCGCGGCCTATACGCATTCCATAAGTCTCGGGGTGGACGTCGCGCTCGCTAACGGCGTGGATGAGGTGGTCTTCTCTACCGGCAGGTCGAGCGAGAAGGTGGTTGAAAAAAAGCTCGGGCTCCCCGCAGTCGCTTTCGTCCTGACCGGCGACCACATGGGATTTGCGCTCAGAGACGCCGCCAAACGGGCCGGGCTGAAAAAAATTATCGTGGCCGGACAGTTCGGCAAGTTCTCGAAGCTTGCCGCCGGTCACTTCGAGACTCACTGCTCTGATTCGTCCGTCGAGTTTGATTTTCTCGCCGGGCTTTGCAGACGGTTTGCAGCTGGCGACGTTATTGTGAAAAAGGTCCTCTCGGCCAACACGGCCAGGGAGGTATATTTATTATTGAGGGAAAAAGGGCCTCAGGAGGTTATTGCCGAGGTCTGCAGGCTTGTCAGGAAAAATTCCGAAAAAATAGCCGGAAAAAAGGTGCGCGCCATGCTCGTTGGATATGAGAACGACCTGGCCTCGATCGCCAGATGATATATGTAATAGGTATAGGCATACATGGAAGAGCGAGCCTCGCTGTGAGGGCGCTTCGCCTCATAGAGGAAGCAGGCCTCATCGTCGGCGGCAGACGCCACCTCGATGAATTCCCTGACGCGAGCGGCAGAAAGTCGCCCTTCGCCGGGCTCAAGGGAGCGGCCAGCGCCATAAGGGGCCACCTCAAGGCAAAAAAAAGCCATGTCGCGGTGCTCGCCACAGGCGACCCGCTTCTTTACGGCATAGGCTCTTTCATATTGAAAGAGTTCGGACCTGATAATGTCGAAGTCATCCCGAATGTGAGCGTCGTGCAGGAGGCCTTCGCCAGAATCAAGGAAGAGATGAACGGCGTCAAGGTCTTGAGCGTCCACGGCAGGGAGGCTGACTTTGACTGGCTGGCACTCGAAGTGGCTTCCAATAAAAAACTCGCTCTCTTCACCGACAGGGAGAACAGCCCGGCGAAGCTCGCAAAGGAGCTCCTGAAGCGTGGCGTCACATGCCGGGCCGCTGTCTGTGAGGCGCTCGGCACAAAGGCTGAGAAGGTTTTCAAGGGCACTCTTGAGGAGGTAGCAGGGAAAAAATCTTTTGACCCGCTCAATGTCTTTATCATCATGAACGAGAGGGGTCGTCCCCAGGAGAGCGGATTCGGCCTGCCTGACAGCCTCTTCCGTCATTCTGGCGGCATGATAACCAAGGAAGAGTTCCGCGTCATCGCGCTCTCCAAGCTATGCATAACGAGGCACTCGGTCGTCTGGGACATAGGCGCATGCTCCGGGTCGGTCGCGATAGAGGCGGCCCGCCTCACCTCAGGAGATGTCTACGCGATTGAGAAAGAAGCGGCCAGAGTAAAGGACATGGAAGAGAACGCGAGGCGGTTCAATGTTGGAAACCTCGTCATAATAAAAGGCGAGGCCCCTGGCGCTTTGAAGGGCCTTCCGCCGCCTGACGCGGTTTTCGTCGGCGGCGGCGGGGAAGGCATAAGCGGCATATTGTCTTTCGTCTCGAAGAGGCTCAAAAAGGGCGGCCGTGTCGTCGTGAACGCCGTCACCATGGAGACGGCGTCGAAGGCGCTTGAGTTTCTCTCGAAAAAGGGCTGGGACAAGGAACTCCTTCTGGTAAGCGTATCAAAGTCAAAGAAGGCGGGAAAACTTACGATGTTTTCGGCCAACAACCCTCTGTTCATAATATCCGGGAGGAAGCCCCTGTGAAAACCGCAGTTTTCTACGGCGTCGGGGTCGGCCCCGGAGACCCTGAACTCATGACGCTCAAGGCCGTCAATGTGCTCAAGGCATCCCCTGTCATAGCGGTGCCTCGCTCGAGCGACAAGGGCTCGAGCCGCGCCCTTGAGATAATAAGGGGCACCGTCGGCCTCGAAGGCAAGGAGATACTCGAGCTGCCATTCCCCATGACAAAAGATAAGGCCGTTCTCGAGTCTTCGAGGAAGCAGGCAGCTTCCCTCGTGGCAGAAAGGCTCAGCCAGGGCAAGAACGTCGCCTTCATCACGCTCGGAGACCCGCTCGTCTTCTCGACCTTCAGCTACCTTGTGCCGTTCGTCAGGGAGCTGTCAGCGGGCTGCGCAATAAGGGCGGTCCCCGGCGTGACGTCGTTTTCAGCCGCCGCGTCTCTCCTCGCTCTTCCTCTCGCGGAAACAGACGAGCGGGTCTTGATCGTGCCCGCCGCCTATGAGCTTGAGAAGGTGAAGCAGGCTCTTTCCGCCGCGGAGACGATAGTGCTCATGAAGGTCAACAAGGCGATAGACGCCATAACCGACCTCATAGTTGACTCAGGACTTATTGAAAAGGCCTTTTTCGTATCGAGGGCCGGATGGCCCGAAGAAGAGGTCGTAACCGACCTGCGGACATTGAAGGGCACTAAGCCCGACTACTTCTCGATGATAATAATAAGGAAAAATGGCTGACACTGAAAATATTGCCGTGAATGTTTATTTCGTCGGGACCGGCCCCGGAGACCCGGAACTCATCACCGTCAAGGGCATGCGCCTCCTGAAGGACGCTGACCTCGTCATCTACGCCGGCTCTCTCGTCCGTGAAAAAGTGCTCGAGTACTGCGAGAAGGGGCCTGTGATAAGAAACAGCGCGTCCATGAGCCTTGAAGAGATAACATCCCTCATGGTCGAGGCCGCCCGTCAGGGGAAAAAGGTCGTCCGCCTTCACACTGGCGACCCGTCGCTCTACGGCGCTTTGCGCGAGCAGGCGGATATCCTGGAAAGAGAGGGCGTTGCCTATGGGATAGTCCCCGGCGTCTCTTCGGCCTTCGCTTCGGCCGCCGCGCTCAAAAGAGAGCTCACGCTCCCTGGCGTCACGCAGACGGTCATATTCACGCGAGTCGAGGGCAGGACTCCTGTGCCTGAGAAGGAGCGCCTCTCTAAGCTTGCCAGCCACGGCGCGACCATCTGCATATTCCTCAGCATAGCCATGATAGACGACGTGGTAAGAGAGCTTGCCGAAGGCTACTCGATGGATACTCCTGTCGCCGTAGTTTACAGGGCCTCATGGGAGGACGAGAAAATAGTCAAGGGCTCTCTCGCTGACATAGCGGCGAAAGTCAAGACATCCGGCATCAGCCGTCAGGCCATGATAATAGTGGGGCGGGCCATAGGCGATCTGCCCGGAGATAATTCGAAGCTCTATGACGCGCTCTTCAGCCACGGGTTCAGGGAATGAGGCGGGTCTATTTTTACAGGGCCCTCGCCGTGCTTTACGCGGCGTCAGTCTTTGTCCTTTCCGTCATGCCTGACTCAGGTGAGCAGGGCTACGGCTGGGACAAGGCCAACCACTTCATCGCCTACGCTGTCATGTCGTTTATTTTCATAAGGGCCGCGATAACGCCGGGCAGGGCGTTCGCTCTGACGGCTTTCGGGGTCTTCATCGCCGTGCTTTTCTTCGGCATAGGAGTCGAGTTCGTCCAGTCGCTTACTCCCACGAGGCACGCGGACGTCCGCGACGTGCTCGCCAACGGCCTTGGCTCTGTCTTGGGGATAGCGGCCTTCTGGTTTTATAAAAACAGGGCTGAGGTGAAAAGATGCTCATAGGCGAGATAACGATGTCTGACTTCAAAAAGGGCGTCAGCGCCTCGTCTGTACTCATAGTGCCCTTCGGCACCGTGGAGGCGCACGGGACGCACCTGCCGCTCAATACAGATACGCTCATCATACGCGAGGCTGTCCGCAAGGCCGCGGCGAAAAAAACCGGTATCTTCATGGCCCCTCCGATACAGTACGGCGTCTGTACCTCGACAGGCCCTCACCCGGGAACGCTCGGGATATCTGCTACGGCCTTGAGGCTTCTTGCTTCCGACATAGTCAAGAGCGCCCATGCGCAGGGCTTCAGGAACATAATGCTCGTCTCAGGACACGGCGGCTCCATTCACGTGTCTGCCCTGAAGGAAGTGGCAGAAGAGCTCGTCGCTGTACTCGAAGGGCTCAAGATGGCCGCCTTCTCGATATACGACGTCGTCGGGAAGGAGTGCGCCGAGATAGCCGAGACAAAGAACGACTCTCACGCAGGAGAGCTGGAGACATCCCTTGTCCTCTACCTCGCGCCGCACCTCGTCATCGGCAGGTCAAAGGAAGAGTACCCGGACTTCCCGAGGCCGCTTATACTCAAGGACAAGATGAAGTACTGGCCTGGCGCTGTATGGGGAGACCCTGGAAAAGCCACGGCTTCCAAGGGAGAGCGTCTTTTCAATGTGATGGTCTCAAAGCTCGAAGAGGTGGCAGCCGCTCTTGAAAGGTCGAGATAAAAAAGCAAAGACAGTCGTATTCGCGCTTACTGAAAGGGGGCTTCCTCTTGCCGAGAAGATAGCCCTCTCTTTAGGCACGGTCGATGTTTTCGAGCCGAGGGCTCTTGTGTCCGGAGGGCTCAAAAAAGAGGTTGCCAGGTCGTTCAGTGCCGCTGGCGCGCTTGTTTTCATCTCGGCCGCTGGTATTGCCGTCCGGTGCGTGGCCCCGCTTCTCAAGGGCAAGCTCTCTGACCCGGCTGTCGTTGTCGTTGACGAGAGAGGCAGGTTTGCCATAAGCCTCCTTTCAGGGCACATGGGCGGGGCGAACAGGCTTGCCGAAAAGGTCGCGAAGGCTCTTGGCGCGGCCCCTGTGATAACAACGGCTACCGACATATGGGGCCTGCCGTCTGTCGAGGAGCTGGCCGGGGAGTTCACCCTCAGGATAGAAGACCCGAAGAAGATAAAGGCCGTAAACTCGGCCATACTCAACTCAGGGAAGGTCTTTGTAGTAGACGCCAGCAGATCGAGGCGTGAAGTTGTAAAGAGGAAGTTCAAGGGCGTATTCACCTGTCAGGGTGCTTTTCCGAAAAAGCTCGGGCCTGTGGATGCCTGCGTGCTCATATCGAGCAGGACAGAGCCAGTGCCTGCTCATTTAGCTCAGAGGACTCTCGTGTTGCGGCCGATCGAGATAGTCGCCGGGGTAGGGTGCGGCAGGGGCACGCCGAAGGCGTCGATAAAAAAGGCGCTCATCGAGTCGTTCGCGGCTTCCGGGTTCTCTGCCCTGTCAGTCAGGAATTTTGCCACGATAGACATAAAGAAAAATGAAAGGGGGCTCAAGGCCCTCGCGAAAGAGATGGGCGTGCCTGTCGAGGTCTACGGGCCGGATGAGCTCAACAGGGTCAAGTGCCCTTCTGTCTCTTCTGCCGCGGTCAGGAAAGCGACCGGCGCGCATGCCGTTGCCGAACCCGCCGCCCTGCTTTCATCCGGAGCGAAAAAATTATGCCTGAAAAAGACAAAGACAGGACACGTGACAATAGCCGCCGCCATAGTGCCATCAAGGTAGTCGGCCTGGGGCCCGGCGGCCTCGAAGACCTTACGCTGAGGGCGAAGGCGGCCCTTGAGGCGGCCGACTGCGTAGTCGGGTATACGAGGTATGTCGACCTTGTAAGGCCGCTAATCGAAGGTAAGGGCAAGGAAGTCTTCTCTACCGGCATGACACATGAGGTCGAAAGGTGCGAGAAGGCCATCGCCATAGCGAAAGAGGGTAAGCTGGTGGCAGTCGTGTCATCGGGTGATTCCGGCATATACGGCATGGCAGGCCTCATATTCGAACTTCTTTCAGGCGACGGCACGGTCGAGGTCGAGGTCATACCCGGAGTCCCGGCCTTTGTAGCCGCGGCTTCCCTCCTTGGCGCGCCCTTGATGCACGACTTCGCCTCCATATCCCTTTCAGACCTTTTGACCGACTGGGACTTGATAGAGGCGAGGCTGGAAGCGGCCTCCAAGGCTGACTTCGTTATAGCCCTGTATAACCCGAAGAGCTCGAAGAGGATCGAGGGGCTTATAAGGGCGATAGACGTTATAGGTCGCTCTCGCGCCGGCGCAACCCCGGTCGGCATCGTAAGGAACGCCTCGAGGAAAGACGAGGAGGTCATCGTGACTACTCTCGCGGATGCGCTCTCCTTTGCCGGAAAGATAGACATGCTCACGATACTCATAATAGGCAACTCGTCGACTTATTCCTCAGGCGGGCGCATGATAACGCCGAGGGGATACAAACTGGAAGGGAAGGGCCGTTAGATGGCGGCGTTCAAAAGGGCAGTTGTCATAGTCTTTGACAGCCTGGGCGTGGGAGAGCTTCCTGACGCGGGCCGCTACGGAGACTCTGGAAGCCACACTCTCGACAACCTCGCGAAGGCTTGCGGCGGCGTGCGCCTGCCTTGCCTTTCTTCCCTCGGGCTCGGCCTTATCGACGGGATACACTCGGTAGACAGGGCCTTGAAGCCGCGCGGCTCTTTCGGACGCATGAAGGAGGCCTCAGCAGGCAAGGACACCGCGACAGGCCATTGGGAGATGGCCGGAGTAATACTGGAGAGACCGTTCCCGGTTTTCTCCGAGGGCTTCACCCCTGAGATAATGGACAAGTTCACCCGGCTCACGGGCCATGGATGGCTGTGGGCAAAGGCCGCCTCAGGCACAGAGATAATCGACATGTTCGGCAAAGAGCACCTTGAAACCGGCAAGCTCATCGTCTATACCTCGGCTGACAGCGTGATACAGATAGCGGCTCACGACGATGTGCTCTCCCTCGAAGAACTCTATGAGGTCTGCGAGAAGACAAGGATGCTGGCCGACGAGTACAACATCGGCAGGGTCATAGCGAGGCCGTTCACCGGAGCCGCCGGAGCGTTCAAGAGAATTGCCGCGAGAAGGGATTTTTCCACACCACCTCCGCATGATACTCTCCTCGATCTCCTGAAGCGCTCAGGGCTCGAGACAGTCGGCATAGGCAAGATAGGCGATATCTTCGCGCACAGGGGGCTCACCGAGGAGGCGCACACATCTTCTGACAGCGAAGGCATCGACAGGACGATAGACGCCATGGGAAAGGTCGAGAAGGGCCTTATCTTCACCAACCTCGTAGAGCTCGACACGCTCTACGGACACAGGAATGACGCGGCCGGGTACGCGAAGGCGCTGGAAGCCCTCGACTCGAGGCTCCCTGAGGTCTTTTCCGCGCTCGGCCCGCGGGATATCCTCTTCATAACCGGCGACCACGGCTGCGACCCGACGACGCCGTCGACCGACCATTCGCGGGAGTATGTCCCTCTCCTGGTCTTTGGCAAGGCTGTTCTCCCGGGAGTCGACCTGGGCACAAGGGCGACCTTCGCTGACCTTGGAGCGACGATAGCCGAGGCGCTCGGCGCTGGAAAGATATCGAATGGCGCTTCGTTCCTCGCGGATATCGCCAGCGGGCAGTGAAAGGCAAGCCTGCCAGCCGTCCCAATATTATCTCCTGAACGCCTCTTTTTTCTGGACCAGGTCGATTACGGCAACAGACCCGGGCGCCGTTCGTTCTGCGGCCGCGGCGTGACCTTCGCCTTCATCATCCCGGGGTAGCTTTTTATTTGACAAGGGTTATTCCCTGGAGTATATTACGCTCATGTCAGGCATCCCAGCAAAGAGGCCGTCACTGGAGGCCCGCTACACCGTCGAGGGGCATATCTGGGTCGAGGGCGCAGAGGGCACGTTCCTCGGCGTAGGGCGCGTGCTGCTTCTCGAGAAGATAAAAGAGTACGGCTCCATCACGAGGGCGGCTGGCTCCCTTGAGATGTCGTACAGGAAGGCTTGGGAGCTTGTCGAATCGATGAACAGACAGGCCGGAGCCCCACTTGTCGTGGCGACCACCGGCGGCAAGGGCGGCGGAGGTGCCGTGCTTACGGAGGCCGGGGGGCGGGCAATAAAGCTCTTTCGCGAACTTGACGCCGAGTTCAGAAAGTTCAGGGAGAAGATGAGCAGGACGGTCAATAATGGAGCCTGATTTTTTTTCAGAGGCGTTATCTTGCTCAGGGAATAACGCCTCAGGGGCTTCAGGCTGGCGAAGGTTTTTTTTAACGCGTACCGTTGTATATCAAATAAAATAACGCTTGTGAGGAGGAACCGTGCTGTGAAGATGAGTTCCGCTGTTTTGCTTGCAATTCTTGTTTTTGGCGCGGAGTGCGCCGCCGACGGGCCGCCTTCGCTGTCCCAGCTCCCTGTCCCGAAGGTGAGCGGCTATGTGGAGAGTTGGTTCTATTCAGACTCTTCTGACCTGTCGTCCCAGACTTCGGCGAAAAAAGTTGATAACGGCTTCCGGGTCAGGCGGGCCAGGCTCGCGGCTTCTGGCGAGATTGGAGAAGGCCTTGCGTACAAGGTCGGCGCGGGGCTCGACGGCCCGGCCAATGGCGCGGCTTCGTCAACGGTAAGACTCCTCGATGCCTGGATGGAGTACAAGGCGAACGACGCGCTTCGGGCTGCTATTGGCCAGTTCAAATATGAGTTCACTCTCGAAGGGGCGGAGTCAACGCCCGACAGGCTCCCCGTTCTGAGGTCTGAGGTCACAAACGAGCTCTCCGGAAAACTCGGCACAGTGGGCGGCACTTTCAGGGACATCGGAATCAAGGTGAGCGGGGCGGTAAAGAAGGCAAAAGGGCTCAGGTATTCCGCGGCCGTGATAAACGGAAACGGCATGAACCTTACCGACAACAACGGATATAAGGACATTGTGGGCAGGATAACGGTTGAGCCTCTGTCCGGCCTTGTTGTCGGGGCCTCCGGTTACAAGGGGAGGTCTGGGAACGAAGGAGATGCTTTTGATGTAGACGAGAGCGCCTGGGGCGTAGAGGCGCAGTACGCGGTCAAGGGCGTTAAATTCAGGGCCGAGTATGTAGCTGCCAGGTGGGAGAACTGGGGCGCGGCAACCTCGGCCGCCTCTCTCTCAAAAATCCAGGAGCCCTGGGGCTGGTACGCTCAGGGTTCATACAGGCTGCCTTTTTTCGAAAAAGTCGAGGTCTTGGGCAGGTATGAATATTTCGAGAAGGACAGCAACACCGTTGACAGCGGCCTTGAAGTGACGACAGTGGGAGCGACTTATTACCTGAAAGGCAAGACAAGGATTACCGCCAATTACCTTTTCAGGGAGCCGGGACAAAGCAATATTATTACTGCTCAGGAGACGAACGCGACCGGGGCCGCCATAAGCGACCTCTTCCTGCTTCAGGCGCTTATCTCGTTTTAGGCTTTTGCTTTGACATCAGGATGCTTTATCTAATAAATTAGAGGAGATGGTCATGATCGTAAAAAAAACCGTACAGATTCTATGTCTGCTTGCCGCCGTTTTCATGCTGCTTTTTACATTCCATGAAAGTTCTTTTGCGGCGGACAGGAAGTTGACAGTTGCCGGGGCCGCAGACTTATCACTGGCCTTCAAGGAGATAGCGGCTGAGTTCGAGAAGGAGACAGGCTATAAAGTGGTATTGTCGCTCGGCTCGACCGGCATGCTTGCCAAACAGATAGAGCAGGGCGCGCCTTTTGACGCTTTTTTCGGCGCTAACAGAAAATTCGTCGAAGACCTTGAAAAGGGAGGCCACATACTGCCTGGTACTGTTGAGCTTTACGCACAGGGCAGGATAGTCATCGCCGTCAACAGCGGCTTCGGCCTTAAGATAACAAGTCTCGATGGCCTCAGGGACGGCAGGATCGCGAAGATAGCCATTGCGAACCCGGAGCATGCGCCTTACGGCATGGCCGCGATGGAGGCCTTGAAGTCGGCAGGGCTCTGGGAGGAGCTTAAACCCAGGCTCGTCTACGGAGAGAACATAAGACAGACCCTCCAGTTCGTCCAGGCCGGAAACGCTCAGGCCGGGATTGTGGCCCTTTCTATTGCCAATATCCCCGGAATAGAGTATTCAGAGGTCCCGTTGAACCGTCACCGGCCTATAATCCAGGCAGCCGGAGTGGTCAGCTCATCAAAAGAGAAAGAAGGGGCGAGGGCGTTCATTAAATTCGTCAATGGCCCGAAAGGCGCTTTGATCATGAAAAAATACGGTTTTCTCCCGCCGGGTGCGCGATAGATGGATTTGTTCCCTCTTTTCCTTACAATCAAAGTCTCTTTTGTTGCGACCGTCCTTACCATCGCGGTCGGGCTCACGCTTGCCTGGGTCATGGCGAAAAAAGATTTCTGGGGCAAGGGGCTCCTTGATGTCGTAATAATGCAGCCGCTCGTGATACCGCCCACTGTTCTTGGCTACTACCTCCTCGCGTTTTTTGGCAGGTCTGGCTGGCTGGGCGGCGTGCTCGACTCTTTGGGGATCGAGATAGTCTTCACGTGGAAAGGCGCGGTTCTGGCGGCTTTTATCTCTTCTCTCCCTCTCTTCGTGAAACCTGCGAGGGCCGCGTTAGAGGGCGTGGGAGCCGACCTGGAGAACGCGGCCCGTCTCCTAGGCAAGACCGAGTGGCAGGTGATAAGGACGATAACCCTGCCGCTTGCATGGAGAGGGTTGCTCGCAGGAGCTGTCATGGCCTTCGCGAGGGCTACCGGCGAGTTCGGCGCGACCCTCATGGTAGCCGGAAATATCCCCGGCGTCACGCAGACTCTCCCCATCGCCATATATGACGCGGTCCAGTCCGGCGACAGCAACGCGGCCAACCTGCTTGTGCTCATAATAACGCTCTTTTCCTTTATGGTCCTGTTTGCCGCGGGGAAGATAAGCCGGGGAAGGCTTTAACAGACAGATGCTTGAGATATCTCTCAAAAAACAGCTCGAAGATATCGAGATAAAGATCGACCTCCGGCTCGACGAGGAGCTCCTCGTCCTTTTCGGCCCCTCCGGGGCAGGCAAGACCATGGCGCTCAGGATGATCTCAGGCATCGTCGCGCCTGATGAAGGCAGGGTCGCGGCAGGCGGTGAAGTCCTCTTTGATTCGGCAAAGGGCGTAAACCTGCCAGTGAGGAAAAGGAAGGTAGGCTACCTTTTTCAGGACTACGCCCTTTTTCCGCACATGACGGTCGAAGAGAACATAGCCTACGGCATAGAAGGCGCCAGGGAGGCCGCAGGGAAGAAGGTCAATGAGCTCCTCAGCCTCATGCGCCTCGCTGGCCTTGAGAAGAGATATCCGCACGAGCTCTCAGGCGGCCAGAAGCAGAGGACGGCTCTGGCAAGGACCCTTGCCGCCGAGCCGAGGGTGCTCCTTCTTGACGAGCCTTTCTCCGCGCTCGACTACCAGGTAAGGGAAAAGCTCAGGGCCGACCTTATCAACATCCACAGGATATACCCGATAACGACCGTCCTTGTGACCCACGACCTCGAAGAGGCGTTCATGCTCGGTAAAAAGATAGCCGTCATAAACAACGGCGTGATCGAGCAGTCAGGCACGAGGGAGGATGTTTTTTACAGGCCCGGGACAAGGAACGTCGCGAGGTTCATGGGCGTGCGCAATATATTCGCCGGTGTTGTCTCAGGCTTCGAAGACGCGAGCGTCCTTATCGACACCCCGGACATAGGCGTCATAAAGGCACCGCACCCGAAGGCCTCAAGCCTCGCAATAGGGGCTGAGGCGTCATTTTGCATCCGTCCGGAAGAGATCCTCGTCATAAGGCCGGACAGGGTCCTGGGCAGGGTTCAGGACAACATCCTTGAGTGCGATATAACAGGCTCCATAGGCAAGGGCTCGACACACATACTCTATCTTGAGACAGGGCACGGAAGGACGCCGCTTAAAGTGGAGCTGCCGAACTTCGTGGTGAGGAAACTTGAACTTGCGGTCGGCAGACGAGTCAAGGTATCATTAAAGAAAGAGAATATCTGGGTCATTCCCTGAATCCAACGCCTGAGAAGGTGGTGTCATGGCAGTCCACGAACATTGCTCGCATGATGCTCCCGCGCACAGCCGCGAGCTCGACGCGAAGGTAAAAAGAAGGCTCCTCGTCTCCATCTTCCTCACAGGGGTCATCTTCCTCGCGGAGCTCCTTGGCGGCATATACACGAACAGCCTCGCCCTCATGTCTGACGCGGCCCATGTCTTCATGGACGTCTTCGCTCTTTCTCTCTCCTTTTTCGCCATATACATAGCCGAGATGCCGCCGACCGAAAAGAGGACCTACGGGCTGCACAGGGTCGAGGTCTTCGTCTCCTTCATAAACAGCTTCGTACTCCTCCTGATAACGGCTTTCATCTTCTACAAGTCTGCCTTGAGGCTCCTCAACCCTGAGCCTGTCGAGAGCGTCGGCGTGCTTTTCGTCGCCTCGATCGGCCTTGTCGTAAACCTCATCGTCGCGGCGTGGCTCCACAAGTTCGCTGAGAAGGACCTCAACGTCAAGAGCGCTTTTTTGCACGTCGTAGGCGACGCCGCGGCCTCTGTCGGGGTCATAATAGGCGCAATCATCATCTATTATACCGGCTGGTACAGGGCTGACCCTCTGATAAGCATGCTGATCTGCTTCGTAATAGTCGGCGGCGCGGTGAGGATTGTCTGGGAGTCCTCGCACATACTCCTTGAGGGCGTGCCCAGGGATGTAGACCTCAAACTGGTCAAGGAGGCGATCCTCGCGCCAAAGGGCGTTGTGAGCGTGCACAGCCTCCATGTCTGGTCCATTTGCCACAACGTCTACGCTCTCTCGGCCCACCTCGACATAACGCCGACCGAGAGGTGGCGGATGGGCGAGATATTCGCCGAGATAAACGATGCGCTCGCCCACGATTACCACATACACTACACGACTCTCCAGGCCGAGTGCTCGGGCTGCAACCCGAACGATACCTTCGGCAGAATAGCGCATGTGGACAGGGGCCACCACGGCCACCAGCACTGAGAATTGTTGTGATATACTCGATTCAGGCGGTCTATCCCGCCTTCCTAAAATCGCCGCAGGGAGGGTCTTGAATGGCTAAAATAAATCCGCTGCCTCCGGAGGAGTTGAGCTGGAGGTGCGCCGCCGAGAGGTTTTCTTTCGCTACAACCGATGAAGTGGCCTCCCTGTCCGAGATAATAGGCCAGGACAGGGCCCTTCGCTCGATAGAGTTCGGGCTTGGCATAACGAACCATAACTACAACGTCTTTGTCCTCGGCGAGAGCGGGGTCGGCAAGGAGACCACGGTCAAGGACCTTCTCGAGAGAAAGGCCAAGGACGAGCCTGTCCCAGACGACTGGTGTTATGTCTTCAACTTCGGGGACCCGGACTCACCGATGGCATTGAACCTGCCGCCGGGGAGCGGCTCAGAGTTCTCCGGCGACATGGACGAGCTCATTGATTCGTTGAAGCGCGACATCCCCAGGGTCTTTGAGTCAAAGGATTACGAGAAGCACAGGGACGAGATCCTTGAAGGCCAGCAGGAGAGGACAAAGAACCTTTTCTTCAGGTTCGAGCAGAAGGCAGTTGAAAAGGGGCTGATATTAAAGAAGACCGTAAGCGGGCTGGCGGTTGTGCCCGCCAAGGGTGGTAAGCCGATGGGGCAGGAGGAGTTCGACTCCCTCCCCGCCGCCAGGCGCGCCGAGATAGAGCAGGACCTGCAGGTCATGCAGGAGAAGCTCTCCGATGTCGTGCGCGAGGCGAGAGCTATTGAAAAGGAGACCAAGGACAGGATAACGGCCCTTGACAGGGAGGTCGTCCAGTACGTGGTCAACCCGGCGGTTGGCGAGCTCCTCGAGAAGTACAAAGAGTTCAAGAGCGTCCTTGATTACCTTGAGAGGGTGAAGGACAATATCTTCGACAGCATCGATGACTTCAGGCCAAAGGAAGACATGCCGCTTTCCATAGGCGGAATAAGGCTCCAGAGGCCTGAGCCCACGTTCGAGCGCTTCAAGGTCAACCTCATCGTAAGCAATAAGGACGCAAAGGGCGCCCCGGTCATATTCGAGACTAACCCGACCTACTCGAACCTCTTCGGCAGGATAGAGTTCAGGGTCCAGTTAGGGGTCGCGACGACCGACTTCACGATGATAAAGGCCGGGAGCGCGCACAAGGCCAACGGCGGGTACCTCGTCGTGAACGCCATGGACATCCTGCGGAACATATTCGTATACGAATCTTTGAAGAGGATGATAAAGAACAGGGAGGTCAGGATAGAGGACCCCTGGGAGCAGTACCGGATAATCTCGTCTATCACGCTCAAGGCCGCGCCGATACCGGTAAACATAAAGCTCATCATCATGGGCGAGCCGTTCATATACTACCTCCTCCACAACATGGACACCGAATACAGGAAGCTCTTCAAGGTGAAGGCAGACTTCGACGCGGTCATGCCCCGGAGTGATGAGAACATAGAGAAGTACGCCCACTTCATCGCCACGCGGTGCAGGGAAGAGAAGCTCGTCCCGTTTGACAGGAGCGGCGTCAGCAGGACTATCGAGCTTGGCGTGAGGCTCTCCGGTGACAAGGAGAAGCTCTCCGCGAGGTTCAACGAGATAACCAACATCATTGTCGAGGCGAGTTACTGGGCCTCTGTTGAGGGCTCAAAGGCCGTCACCGCGGCCCACGTCGAGCGCGCCGACGCCGAGCGCGTTTACAGGAACTCGAAGATATCTGACAAGCTCCGCGACTACATAAAAGATGACACCATACTGATAGCGACCGAGGGTTCCGCAGTAGGCCAGGTCAACGGCCTGGCGGTCCTCGACCCGGGCGACTACGCCTTTGGCAAGCCCTCGCGCGTCTCCGCGAAGGTATTCATGGGCGACTCAGGTGTCGTGAACATCGAGCGGGAAGTGAAGATGAGCGGCAGGATACACAACAAGGCGCTCATGATATTCACGAGCTTCCTTGGCGAGAGGTTCGCGAGGAAGTTCCCTCTCACTCTCTCGGCAACCATCACCTTCGAGCAGCTCTACGAAGAGATAGAGGGCGACAGCGCCACCTGCACGGAGCTCTACGCCCTGTACTCCGCGTTGACCGGTGTGCCCCTTGACCAGGGCTTCGCTGTCACAGGCTCCATGAACCAGGCCGGAGAGGTGCAGCCCATAGGCGGCGTCAACGAAAAGATAGAGGGTTTCTTCGAGATATGCAAGGCCAAGGGGTTGACCGGAAGCCAGGGCGTCATCATCCCCAGAAGGAACGTCAGGAACCTCATGCTCAAAAAAGAGGTGATAGAGGCGGTGCGCGGCGGCAAGTTCGCCATCTATCCGATAGAGCGCATGGACGAGGGCCTTGAGATACTGACTGGCATGGTCGCCGGCGAAAGGGGCGCTGACGGAAACTTCGCCGAGGGCACGATCAACTTCCTCGCCGAGAAGAGGCTCTCGGAGCTCGCCAGAGGCTTGAAAGAGTTTGGCAAGCCTCCGGTTGAGCAGAAAAAGGGCGCCTCCAACAACGCCCTCCCGGTTGGAGAAGGCGGAGAGAAGAAAAAAGGGTAGAGCATGTTAGTTTCCGAGATATTCAAGAGCATACAGGGAGAGTCGACCTTCGCCGGCCTCCCGTGCGTCTTCGTGAGGCTTGCCGGGTGCAACCTGAGCTGCTCATGGTGCGACACGCCCTACGCGCGGGTCCCTGACGAGGCGATCGAGATGACGATAGCCGAGGTCTTCGAGGAGGTGGGTGGCTTCGAGTGCCCCCTTGTCGAGATAACCGGCGGAGAGCCGCTTTTGCAGGAAGAGGCGCTCGAGCTCGCGGTCGAGCTCCTCGAGAGCGGACACCGCGTGCTCATCGAGACGAACGGCTCAGTGCCGCTCTCCAGGGTCGACCCGAGGGTCGTGAAGATAGTCGACGTCAAGTGCCCTTCGAGCGGACACGCCGGGTCGTTCCTCATGGAAAATCTTGAGCACATATCCGCGGAGGACGAGTTGAAGTTCGTCATAGGCAGCCGGGAGGACTACGACTCAGCCGTGCGGTTCCTCGAGGAGTTTCTCATGGGCAGGACTCAAAAGGTGCTCTTCGCTCCCGTGAGGACGGCTCTAAGCCCGGCCGAGCTTTCAGGGTGGATATTGAAGGACGGCCTCAGGGTGAGGCTCCAGCTCCAGCTCCATTCCTATATCTGGCCTGGCGAGAGGGGCAGGTAGTCCTTTACTTTAGGCTTGCTGAACGGTAAAATTCTGTCTTGCAGGTCGCTGAAAAAGTCCCATCTGCGTTGTCGTAATCGTCGCGCCTCAGTGCGGCGTACTGAAAAAGTACGCCTCCCTCGTTGCTCCTTGTCTCCTCGCAACTGTGACTTTTTGAGCAACCCGATTTCAGCAATAATATTATCCGGAGATAAAGTAGCCGCAGATGAAGCCGTTCCTTTTCGCCGCAATAGCGCTCTACAGCCTCAGCTTCGTTACGGTAATAGCGCACCACATTTCAAAGTCAAGGCCGCTTGAGTCCGCATCGCGCTGGCTCCTCATGCTCGGCCTGCTCGCGCACACAGGGGCTCTCGTGGAAAGGGTCTGGTCGACTGGACACGCCCCGATGGCCTCGATGTACGAAACGCTCGTCTTTTTCAGCTGGACAACAATACTCGTCAGCGCGATAGTCATTTTCAGGTACTCCGAAAGGGAGACCGAGCTTGTTACAGTGCCGGTCTCGGTCCTTGCGATAGTCTTCGCCTTAGTCAACGAGAAGCCCGGCGGCCCGCTCACGCTCATCCTCAGGACCCGCTGGTTTGAAACCCATGTTACGGCTTCTTTCGCGGGCTACGCCCTCTTTACGCTCGCTTTCGCCGGAGCGCTCGTATACCTCATAAAGAAGTGGAGGGGACGGGAAGACGATGAACTGAGGAAGTTTCAGGATATAGCCGGAAAGAGCATACTCTGGGGTTTTTTCTTCTTCTCCGCCTCGATGTTCGCGGGCGCGGTGTGGGCCTATCTCGCGTGGGGGGCCTACTGGCTCTGGGAGCCGAAGGTCATCTGGTCGTTCATAGTCTGGTTTTATTTCGCCGGAGCCATGCACGCGTGGTATGTAAAACAGTGGCGCGGCACCGGGCTTGCCATAGCGACCATAATAGGTTTCATCATAGTCCTGTTTACCTACCTCGGCGTTTCCCTTCTCATGAAAAGCAGCCACAGCTTCTGAACAGGCTGCTGAAAACCCATAGCGAGCGCAAAGCGAGCGAATAGAAATCGAGACTTCCTTAGGTTTCGAAGCTCCCGAGGCTTGCCGCTGGGAGCTTCAAAAAGCACCATCTGCTTTGTCGTCAACGTCGCCCGTCATTGCGGCGTACAGAAAAAGTACGCCTCATTCCTCGCTCCTCGTCTCCTCGCATCTGGAACTTTTTGAGCAACCTGCCGTTATTGGGTGTTCCAGTCAGAAGGTCTATGCCTTCTTTCCCTTCACCCACCACATGACCGCTGACTTCTTGTGAAATTTGGCGAGCAGGGTGCCTTTTTTCCTGACGAGCTTTTTGTCGAGGAAGTCTCTCAGTTTCCTGTCGTGCTCTCCGGTGACTATGCCTATGTACTCTTTCCAGAACTCCATCGCCTCGTCCAGGTCAGCGAACGGCTGGTCAAAGTCATACTCGATTATCTCCACGTTGGCGTATATGCCGAGCGAGTGGAGCGCCGAGTAAGTCCTGAAGTAGTCGGCCCGCTCCCCGAAGGGCTTGTTGAAGAGCAGGGGGTAGAGCTCGTTGTAGTAGAACTTGTCGCCCTTGGGGTCGGCGTTCTCTATTATGAAGACGGCCTTTCTGGCGAGGCTGTCCATGCGTTTTATGGTTTTTTCAGGCTCGCTCAGGAGGGTGGGCACATTGGCGCAAAGGACCGCGTCATGGGCCTTGAGCTCTGCCTTGTCCCATTCAGAGACGAGCGGCTTTATGCCCTTGAGCTTGAGTTTTTTAACTTCCTCGTTGAGGATGTTTATCATCGCCCCAGACGCGTCCAGGGCGGTGACTGTCTTTCCGGCCTTTGCCAGTGGTATGGCAAGCGAGCCGCAGCCGGAGCCTACGTCGAGGAAGCTTTTGCACCTCTCGGCCCTCGGCAGTATCACGCCCATCGCCGCCTTTGGGAAGCCCGAATGCTCGAGCCCCTTTTGGTACCACTCGGCCTTGTGTCTGTTCCAGAAGCCTTTTATCTGCATCCGACCTCTCCTATTTGAACAGCCTGAACGGCGCCTTCAGAAGCCTCTCGAGTATGCCGAAGACGCTTTTTTCAATTGTCTTGACCGGCAGAGGCGTGATGTCCGGGTCAGCGGCCGGGCCCTGTACGTCGAAGTAGAAGCTGACGGTGCTCTCTTCCTTGCCGGTTATTATCCAGCCGAGAAGCGGTATGTTGGAGATTATCTTGTCTATCGTGACGAACGGGTGGAGCGCGAGCGTGAGGTCTATCTCGCTCTCGGGCAGCCTGAGCGTGCCTATGCCGGACATGCGCAGGCTGTCGCTGTCGAATGTCAGCTCGCTGGTGGAGATGATGCCCCTGTCCATGGTGAACTCGCCTGTTATGTCCTTGTAAGGGAGCCCTTTTTTGAAGAGCTCGTCAAGGGAGATGATGTTCACGAACGAGAATATGTCGGTTATGAAGCCGAACTTCCAGAGCCTGCCGCCTTTTACAACGACAGAGGCCTTGCCGTTGAGCCTCCTCATAAGGGGGCCGTCCCCTTTCATTCCGACGAGCGATATTCTCGCCCGCGCCGTGCCGTTGAGGACCTTGCGCGCGGTCCTCGCGCTGGTCAGCCTTTCGAGGAGGATGCCGCTGGCGTTCACGTCGGCGATGAAGACACGGGGGTCTCCATCGTTCAGGAAAATCGTCGCGGCCCCCTCGGCCTTGCCGCCGTCTATGTCGAGGCTTACAGGCTCTATCACGATGGTGTCGGCGCTTATGCGCGCGTCGGCTGAAAGGGAGGTGAACTCGTGGCGCCAGAGGTCGCCTTCAGCGGCCCTTATCGAGCCGTAGCCTGTAATGGGTTTTTTCTTTTTGGGCTCCTTGTCTTCGAGCTCCTCCTCATCGAGCCAGCTTGCCGTCGCCGTCTCCTTTTCGCGCTTTACGGGCAGGAGGTCTTCGGCGTGGAGCCTCGGGAAATCAAGGTCGAACCGGAGGACTCTGCCCGTCATGTCGAGCACGTTTACCCGGCCTGTAAGGACGGTCGAGCCGGTCTCCAGGCGGTCTATGATAAGGGTCCCGGAGTTGCCGTCAAACTCGGCCCTGGCGTTCGCGTTCCTTATCGGGTTCGCTATGACGCCGGTACTGAAGCTGCCGTCGCTGACGCTCACGCGGCCTGCGTAAAGGGCGCTCTCCTGGCCCGGCCCCTTCACGGCCTTGACGTCGAAGGCGAGGGTGCCGGAGGAGAGGTCGCGGCCGCCGAGGCGCTGCGAGAGAGAGTCGATGTCGGCTATGAGGACCCGTTCGGAAGCGGCTGATACGCTGAAATCAGGCGCGCCGAGTTTTTTTGTCCCTGAGCCCGTTATGTTTGAGCTTCCGAAAGAGACCGTGGCGCTCTCAACTGTCGCAAACTGCCCTTTAAGGCTCCCTTGCGCCTCAGCCTTCATGGCAAAGCCCGGGGCCTTGTCAAGGAACTTGTCTATGAACAGCCCGGCTCCTGTCGCGTCAGCCGAGGCTTTCGCGTGGAAGTCGTCCCTCCTGCCTTCGGCCGAGAGCGTGAACGGCACTGAGCCGGCTATGTTTATCTCTCCGGGGCCTTTGCCGATAGCCTTGCTAAGGGTCTCGGCGGTGAGGCTGCCCTCAGACTGGAACTTGAAGTGCCGGTCCTCGCCCTTGTAGTTGTCGATGGAGCCGGTGAGGTGGATGGACGAAGAGTCTGTCCTCACCCTGGCGTCCTTGACCGTCAGGCGGTCGTTGTTGAAGTCAACTGCCGCGTCTATCGATTCAAAGCCTATCGGGAGGCCCCTGTAATATGCCGAGCCGTTTGAGAGGACGGTGCTGCCTGAGTATCTTAGCTGGGAAGGGCGCTTTAACGACCCGGAGACTCTGGCGTTTATCGTAGCGAACCCGTCGGCGTCAATGGCCGAGAGGCTCTCCTTCAATGTGCCGGTCGCGTTCATGGCCGCCATGCCGAGTGATTCCCTGACGTCGAGCGAGCTTTTCGCTTCGAGATCAAAGGCTCCGTCGCCTGAGAGGTCTTTTATATAGCCGCTCAGGCTCTCGACGGTCTGCCTGCTGTATCTGCCGGTCAGGCCGGAGAACTTCAGGGCGCCGCCCTTGAACTCAAGGCCGCCTGAGACATTCGTGAAGGGGTGCTGGAAGTCGTTGTAGGTAAATGACGCGTTGTTCACGAATAGTCTGGCGGAGATGTCGGGGTTCTTGAGCAGGCCCGCACCCTTCATCTCCCTGACCTTGCCGGCCAGATGCAGGTCTTTTACTGTGACGGCGCCGCCATCCGGCTTTATGGCCCGCACTCTCTTCGCGACAGGAGGCGACATCTTCCTTGTCGGCAGCAGGTCGAGGAAGTCGTCAGCGTCGACAGGCGTTGACGAGGCCTTGAGGTCCATCATCTTCTGGTTCTTTGGCCCGACGAGCCTCAGGGAGCCCATCGCGGAAAAGCCCTTCATGTTGATGACGATATCATCGACTGCGAGGTCGAAGAGCCCCCTGGCGGTCTTGAGCGTCATCTGCCCGGAGCCTGACGGAGATACAAGCGGCTTTTCCCATGTCGAAGGGTAGGAGGCTTCGAGGCCCCTGTACTCGATAGAGCCCTTTGTTACGAGCACTTTGTCGAATCTGTATGAGAGGTCAAGATCGAGGAGCCCTTTGACTCTGGCGCTCGGCGGCCTTATGTACTGGTTGAAGGCCGAGAGGCTTAAATTTTCGATCAACGCCTGCCCTTCTATCACGGCGCCGTCGACCAGTCCGTACATCGAGACGGGCGTTGACGGCTCGAGAGTGGCCGTGGCCGTAAAGCCGGTGCCTCTGCCGGTCATGGTCGACGAGGCTTTTATGCCGGTCAGGCTGAAAAAAGCGGTCTGCATGGGGAAGCGGTCCAGGAAGTCGAGCCGTCCGCCTTCGACGTTTAGGGAGTCAATCGATACTGTTCCGTTTTTTTCGGGCGTGGAAGACGCCTCAGCGGGTTGTTTTTTCAGGAACTCGTTGAGGTTGAGGTTGCCCTCGCGGTCTCTCAAGAGAAATAGGGCCGGGTTCTTCGCTTCTATCGCCTCGAAAGATGTACTGCCGGTCAGGAGCGGGAAGAGCCTCAGCCTCGCGTAGAGCCTGTCGGCCGAGAAGAGCGTCCTGTCCTCGTGTCTGGCCTTGATACCGGTAAGGGTTATCTCAGGAGCGGGGAGAGCCTTGAGCAGGATGCTCCCAAGCTCGACATCCCCGTTGACGCGGGCTTCTATGGCCGATTCTATGCGGCCGCCGTATCTCGTGAGGTCGATCGGTGTGGAAAGGAGGATGATGGCCGCCCCTGTGCCGATAGCGGCGAGCGGGATAAGGGTCCACGCCAGGATACGTCTTTTTTTCCCGGTTTCGTTTTCCAAGGATCGCACCCCTGAGCTCTATCTGTGAGAAGGCCCAGGGCCTACTTCGAGAAGTAAATGTCGCTTACAAAGGCCTCGGCAGTGCTCTTCGTGTCGTCGGAGTCTATCATTATCGAGACGCTGCCGGCCTTTGGCGGCTCTTCATTGAAAAGGGCCCTGTAATCATCGTAGACGTTCCTTTTTTCCTGGAACCAGCTGCCGAGCCCTTCCCCGCCGCTCTTGAGGACGATATAGCGCGTGTTCTTGGACTTCGCGCTCCTTATCGCCAGCCCCTCTGGAGCGGATGAGTCCCATATGTACCCGACGAGCCTGCTGTTGACCTGCTCCGGCCACCTCGGGAAGACGACGTAGACCTGGACTGCCTGATCATCCGTCGTCTTCTTGCGCACGTCAGCGCCCCTGGGCAGCTTCACGGCCTTCCAGCGCCAGTTGAGGTGGGGAAACTCCCTGAGGTCAAAGGAGATTTCCTTGTATACGGCCGAGGAAGTGCCCGCGCTCTTCATGTGGATGGCGTTGCCGAACTGGGTCTTTACAACGCCTATGTCGGCCTTGCCGCGCCACTCCTTGACTGTCCAGCCCTTGGGCGGGCTCTCTCCAGGCGGTATGTGCACCTTTACTGTCTCGTCCGCGAGGGCCGGTAAAAGGGGCAGTAATAGAAAGACAACGGCAAGAAACGGCGTTATGAGAGCAAGGCTCCTGAGGAGGCCTACGGGGTTGTTCATGGGCATATGTTTTTGGCGTTCAAATAACGGTCGCATGAGGTGTTTTAGTAGACGAAAAAGGAGGTTACCCGATAAGTATATAGCAGAAAGCCTCAAGGGGCAAGGCAAATGGGTCAGAGTCCGGGGAGGAGCCTTTTAAGCCAGCCGTTTTTCGCCGAGATCGCGCCCTCAGGGCACATCTCCTGGCAGCAGTAACACCTTATGCACCTGTCATAGGTTATCTCAATCCTGCCGGTCTTCTCCATTACCCCGGCCGGGCAGACGGCCACGCAGACGCCGCAGAGCGTGCATTTGCCGTTCTCTATGTGAGGCCTGGCTGTAAGGGCCTTCCTTAGTGGCCGGTCTATGAACCAGGGTAGGTGGTCGGTGAAGTTCGTTGAGCTCAAGGGAGGGAACTTGAAGCCGCGCACCCGCACGCTTTCTACGGTCTCTCCAAGAACGAGGTTGTTCGTCGCAATGGCCTCAGACAAGCCTGCCTCTCGCGCCGCCCTGAGGAGAGGGACGTCGTCAGTGGATGCGCCGACGACCGCGGAAGCTACCGCGTCGAGAGCGACAGGGTTCTCGCTGGCGAAGATGAGGCCGAGGTGTCGCGGGTCGCCGCTGCCCGGGCCGTTGCCTTCCATGGCGGTTATGGCGTCCATTATCGAAAGCCTGGGAGAGAGGAACAGGCACAGCTCAAGGAGCATGGAGGCGAAATGATGGCTCTCGACGCCAGCCGACAGGTGCCACTGCGCCTTCAATTTGCCCGGGACGCACCCGAACATGTTCTTGACTGCCATCGTCAGGTACATCTGCGCGTGGGTCTTGAGCTTGGGGACATTTATTATGCAGCCGGCTTCCAGCGCTTCCCTCGCTACCTCGAGCTTCCTGAAGGTGCGGCCTTTGGGGTTGTCAGCGACGATAAGGTCCTTGAGCTCTATGAGCTCGACGCCCATCCCGGAGCAGACTTCGAGTATGCCGCTTTTTTCAGCCGCCTTGCGGGCGCTCCCGAGCCCCGGGCTGTCCCCGACGACAGGGCAGGCCCCGGCGTCCTTGAGGAGCGCGAGGACGGCCCTTACGACCTCAGGGTGGGTCGTCACCGCCGCTTCAGGCGGCTTCGGGGCGAGCAGGTTCGGCTTGACGAGGACGGCCTCGCCCCGTTTGACAAACTTTTCCATGCCGCCCAGGAGGGCAAGGCAGTTGGCTACGGCTTCGAGGAGAGCCTTTTTTTCATAGGAGGAGCATTTTTTTATGGCGACTGTGGACATGGGTGTACGCGCGGAAAGGATGATTTTGACTTGCTGGTATTATCTCACGGGGGAGGGTTTTTCGCCAGTGAAGAGGGGGTTCAGGCGAGTTTTATGCCGGGAGTCCATTCGAAGAGGGTCACCATGTCCCTGCCAAGGGACTTTGACTTGTAGAGGGCCTTGTCAGCGGCCCTGACAAGCTCGTCTATCGAGGTCACGCGCTCCTGCGGCCAGACCGCGACCCCTATGCTGAGGGTTATCTTCAGGCCCTGGGCCACGCTCGAGAAGTCATGTTCGCCGACAAGACGGCGGAACCTTTCAGCCGCGAGCACCGCGCTCTCGGAGTCGGTGTTGAAAAGGCACATCACGAACTCTTCGCCGCCGAACCTGGCGAGCTCCTCGCCGTCTCTTTTGCACGCCTTGAGGAGTGAGCCCATTTTCCTCAAGACCTCGTCTCCGGCCATGTGTCCGTAGGTGTCGTTTATCTTCTTGAAGTGGTCGATGTCCATGAGGAGGCAGGCTATCTTGAAGTGGTGCCTGAGCCCCAGGGCCATCTGCGAGTGGGTCGACTCGAAAAAATGGCGCCTGTTGTTCAATCCGGTGAGCTCGTCGGTGACCGCGAGCTTTTCCAGGAGTGTGTTCTTCTCCTTGAGCTCCTCCATGAGGTTTCTCACCCTTAGGAGGGACTTTACCCTGGCGATGAGCTCCTCGTTCTCAAAGGGCTTCATCAGGAAATCGGAAGCCCCGAGGTTGAAGCCGGTAAGTTTTTTCTTGAGGGAGTCCTTGGAGCCTGAAAGGAGGATTATAGGCACGTCGCGGCCGTCGTCCATGTTCCTGATGGTCGAGATGAAACGGTAGCCGTTGATGGACGGCATCTCGATGTCCGTGACGATAAAGCCCGGTTTTTCCTCGACAAACGACTTGATCGCGGCCAGTCCGTCATCAGCCTCGATAAAAACGGAAAAAAGCCCGGCAAGGGCCGCTTTTATGGCTTCCCTCGCCTGGCGCGAGTCATCGACTAATAGGACTTTCTCTTTCATCTCTTCTCGGGGATAGGGTGCCAATTAATTCTCTATCGGCTCCTGCCCATGAAAACTGAAGGGGTAAGGACGGGTTTTATCTGGTTTTGCTTATGGCGGCGAGGCGCTTTTTCGCGATAGTGGCTTCAGAGCTCTTGGGGTACTTGTCAATGACCTCACGAAGGAGGACTGTTGCCTCTTTCGTGCTGCCGAGCTTCTCGAAGGCAAAGCCCTGCTTGAGGAGCGAGGCAGGGGCTTTCTCGGCGTTGGGGTACTTCTTTATGACCTTGTCGAACTCGAGTATGGCCATCTCCCAGTCGCCCTTGGCGTAGTAGATCTCCCCGAGCCAGTACTGGGCGTTCACCGCGAGCTTGTGCTCCGGGAAGGATGAGAGGAACTGCTGGAAGGTCGTTATGGCGTCAGGGTAGTTCTTGGAGGTCGTCTCCTTGTAGCCCTTCTGGTAGAGCGCTTCAGGGTCGAGAGAAGCTTCTTTTGACCGCTCCTTGAGGCTTGAAGCCTCTTCGGTCGCCGCGGTTATCTTCTTTTCGAGTGCAATTGTCCTGGCTTCTATCTGCATTACGGTGTCTTTAAGGTCAAGAAACCTCTGGCCCTGCCCCTGGTCCGAGGTCTCGAGCTCGGAGAGCCTCTGCTGGCCTGAGGCGATAGCCGATTCGATGGAGGCGAGCTTGTCCTTGAGAGAGGCGGCCGTGTCTCCGGCTTCTTTGGCCGCGCTTTTTATCGCTTCCCTGTCGCTGCCGCCCTCTTCAATGCCGCCCTTGACGGCCGCTATCTCCTGGCCTAGCCTCTCGACCCCGATATTCGCCTCGGCGACCGACCTTTTTACGCTCTCCATGTCCCTGTTGAGGGACACTAAGCCGCCCGAGCCTTCGATCCTGTCCATCCTGGCCCTGAGAGAGTCATTGTCCTTCATGAGCTTCTCGACGTTCGTTATCAGGTCTTCCTGCTCCCTTGTCATTATGGGGAAGCCGGGACCGCAGCCGGAAAGTATGATGGCCGACAGGGCCGCGGCCATGAAGAAGGTCTTTTTATTCATGGCGCCCATCAGTTTGCCGTTATGACGAACTCGGCCCTTCTGTTCTTGGACCAGGCCTCTTCGTCGTGGCCTTCAACAGCGGGCTTCTCCTCGCCGTAGCTCACGACGTCGAGCCTGTCGGCGGCGATTCCCATGTCAGAGAGGTACTTCTTTATGCTCCTGGCCCTCTTGTCGCCGAGTGCGAGGTTGTAGTCGGTCTCGCCGCGCTCGTCAGCGTGCCCCTCGATGCGCACCTTTGTCCTCGTGTTGGCCCCGAGCCACTTGGCGTTCTTAGTGAGGAGGTCCATGTCTGCCTCCCTTATCGAGTACTTGTCGAAGTCGAAGTAGATGGTGTAAAGGTGGCCTTTTTCAACTGCCTTCTCCGTGAGGTCGGCTGGCGTGTTTGCCGCGGAGTACTGTCCGCCGAGCTTCGCGTCAGCCGTGTTCTGTATGTCTTCCGAAGTGATGACTTCGCTTTCGACCTTCTCCTCAGGCGTGATTGTCTCTGCGGGAGCCGTCTCCTGAGCCTGCGTTGCCTGGGTCCCGGCCGAGAGGTCTTCGGTCTCGACCCTCTTTTGGCAGCCGGTCGCGAGGACGAGGCTCAAAAAGAGTACCGGGAATATAGCCAGAAGTTTCCTTTTCATGAAGTTATGTCCTCCTTGCAGTTGAGGCGCATGATGAGCGCGTTATTGTTTTTTTGACCGGCATCTGAAGCTCAGGCGTTATTTCAGGAACGGGGACCACGCCGGGGCTTTCTCGCCCCTTATGCCGGTGTCGATCTTCGTGACTCTTGTGCCGTCCGAGCTCATTATCCTGAGCGAGCCGCCTTTGTCAGACGAGCTGTATACTATGTACCTGCCGTCAGGCGACCATGAAGGGTGCCTGTTGTCTCCGTCGAAGGTGAGCTGGACAAGGCCTTCACCGTCCGGCCTCATGGTCCATATGTTGAACCTGCCGCCGTCGGAACGGGCAAAAGCTATTTTACTGCCGTCAGGGGACCAGGATGGGCTGGAGTTGTACTTGCCCTTGAAGGTTACGCGCTTGGACTTCCCGGTCGACAACTCTAACACATGGATGTGCGGATTTCCAGCCGTATCTGACACATAGGCTATCTTGCCGGAGTCCGGAGACCACGTCGGCGAGACGTCTATGCCGTTGTTGTCAGTGAGCTTTCTGTACTCTCTTGCGGCCAGGTCGAGGACGAAGAGCTCAGGGGACTTTTCCGTGCTCAGGGTCAGCGCGAGCTTTTTTCCGTCTGGCGAGTACATGCCGCCGATGTTGATGCCGGGCCTGGCTGAAATAGCTTCATCCTTTCCGGTCACGAGGTCGAGAGAGTACATCGCCGGGGTGCCCTTCTTGTAGGAGACGTAGAGCATTTTCCTGCCGTCGGGCGACCACTGCGGGGCGAGGTTTATCGACCTGTTCCTCGTGAGCTTCACGGCGTTCCTGCCGTCGTAGTCAGCGGCGTATATCTCCTTGTTGCCGCCGCTTCCCGAGACAAAGAGTATCTTCGTGGTGAAGACGCCTTTTTTGCCGGTCAGTTCCTCGTAGACCGTGTCGGAGAAGTAGTGGATTATCCTCCTCGGGTTCTTTACCGAGCCTGAGAACTTCTTTCCGATGACGAGCCTTTCAGTTACGCAGTCGAAGAACCTTACCTCGACCGTGAGCCTGTTACCCTCGACTGTGAAGCCGCCCTTTACAAGGGCGTCGGCGCCGATCGCGCGCCAGCTCCTGAAGTCCGTCGAGGTCTCCGTGAGCCCTGATTTCAACGGGTCTTCGAGGTTGGCCTTCTTGTCTATGACCGAAAAAAAGCCGGAGAAGCGCAGGTCTGTCGTGATGGCGTCGTAGAGCTCTTTTTTTATGGTCTCACGCTCGGCCTTGTCCCTGGCTGGCGCAGTGCTCAGGTCGCGAAACTCCTGCACGGCAACTGGGAGAGCCTTCTGGGACGGGGCGGCGAGGTCTATGTAGACCTTGGACCATGCCGGCGCGCAAAAGGCCGTGAACAGCATGAGGAGAAATAGGATCAGTTTCTTTTTCATCAAGCCCCTTATTGCGCGCAGCCCGGGCAGAACCTCAGGCCTGTTTCAAGAAAGCTCCCTTCCATGTCGACCGGAAGGGGAGGGAACGGGGCCGCTTTTTTCACGGCCTTCAGAAGAGAGATGTCGAAGGCCGCGTCTCCGGAGCTCTTTTCAACTGAGACGTCGAGGAGCCTGCCTGTTCTCGCTATTTTTATGGAGACTATTACCGATATCCTGTTGTCTTTCAGCCCCTCGGGGTAAATCCAGCCGTCCTGGACCTTGTCCCTTATGAGCCCGTAGTAGGCCGGGTACTTCGCTTCGAGGCTCGCCTTCGGCGCCCCGGCGCCTGTCGCCGTGTTCGCGGCGGCAACGGGAACGGCCGGCTTTATCGCCTGAACCGGGCTTGCCGTCGAGTTCCGCGAGCTTATCTCATCCTTGAGCTTCGCTACCCGGTCGTTCCTTGAGCGGCGCTCGGCCTCCATCTTCTTTTTCAGGTTGTCTATGCTCGAGGCGACGAGTCTTTCCTCATTCCTCTTCTCGACCTTTTTTTCTATCTTCTTCAAAGCCTCGTTGACCGACGGCTTTGTTTTTATCTTCACCGTCTCGACGGCCGCTGCGGTTTTTTGCGCTGCCGGCTTGACAGGCTCAGGCGTCTCTATTTTCACCGGCTCGATTTCCGGTGCGGCGGCCGGTGGGGCGGGAGGAGCGGCCTGCATGGCCTGTTTAGGGCCCTGGGAGACGAGGTCAACGGTGTAGACCGGAGTTATGAAGACCCTGTTCGCGCCTGAGGCGTAAAGTAGGGCGGCCGCGCCGATGAGTGCCACGTGCAGGACAATGGAGCCCGCGAGGGTCTTCCCAAACCCGTTCATGGAAAGGCCGTTCATCTGTCTCCGACGGGCTCGGTCATCATCCCAACCTTGCTTATGCCCGCTTTCCTTATGTCGGCCATCGTCTCGACAACCGCTCCGTAAGGGACGGCTTCGTCAGCCCTCAGGAGGACAGACTTGCCCTTGTTGGCCGCGGCTATGGCCGCCAACTTTTCCCTGAGCTCGGCGCGCCTGAACTGCCGTCCGTTTATGTACACCCGCCGTCCCCTGTCGATCGTGACGATGAGCGGCTCTCCGCTCGAGTCTACCGCCGAGGCCTCGACCTGCGGCAGGTTTACGTCAAGACCCTCCTGCATCATCGGGGCCGTGACCATGAATATGATGAGGAGCACCAGCATGACGTCGACAAGCGGCGTGACGTTTATCTGGGACATGAGGACCCTGTTTTTCTGGTTCCCTGTTTCCATTTGCTCAGCCCTTTTTGCCGGCCTGCTTTTCGATGACGTTCATGAGGTCAGACGAGAAGTTGTTCATCTCTGTCGTGATGCGCCCTATCCTCGTGATTATGTGGTTGTAGCCCATGACCGCCGGTATCGCCGCCAAGAGCCCCATGGCCGTCGCGACGAGCGCTTCCGATATGCCGGGCGCGACGACAGCAAGGCTTGCCGCGCCTTTGGCGCCGATGTCCCTGAAAGAGGTCATTATGCCCCAGACAGTGCCGAACAGGCCTATGAACGGGGCCGTGTTGCCGGTGGTGGCGAGAAAGCCGACAGCGTACTCGAGCTTTGCGGCTTCGATGTCAGAGGCTTTTTTTATTATCCGGTGGAACCTGTCGAGGTCTTCCCTCTGGAGCCAGGCTGTCCCGCTCTCCGCCGACTTCATCTGGGTCGAGAGCTCGTTGAACGCGGCGTTGAAGATGGCAACGAGAGGCGTAGAGGAGAACCCCTTGGACGCGGCGTGGACAAGCGCGAACTGGCGTTTTTCCCAGAACAGGTCGTAGAAGGCGGAAGTCTCCTTCTCGACTTTCATGAGGAGGAGCACCTTGTAGGCGATTATCGCCCATGAGACTACCGAGAAGACGAGCAGGGTGAGGAGCACGAATTTGACCATGGGGCCAGCGCCCCAGACCATGCCCCAGAGCCCGGTTTGGTGTATATCCAAAGAAGATCTCCTCTTTCATGAAATTGCCGGAACCGCTCTTTGCCGAGGGCACAATGTAACCCATCTGAATGGCGCGTTCCGTGACTTTTATCGACGATAAAAATATCGTTAAAGGTAACATCATTGCGCGTCTTAGTCAACCGCGGCACTAAAAAAGAGTTTGATAAAAAAGGCGCTTTCAAATAGAATATCTTCTCACAAAATCAGAGGTTTCCGTTGGCGACAAAACTACTTTTACTGGCTTTTGCCGGTGCAACCGGCACTCTGGCACGGTATTTTCTCGGCGGGGCCGTCCAGAGGCTCTCAGGAGGAGCTTTCCCCTGGGGCACATTCGCGGTCAACATGACCGGGACGCTCCTTTTCGGGCTCGTCTGGTCGCTGGCCGAGGAAAAGCTCGTCATAAGCTCTGAGGTGAGGACGATCATACTCGTGGGGTTCATGGGCGCGTTTACGACCTTTTCGAGCTTCATGTTCGAAACCGGCGAGCTCATGAGAGACTCCCAATGGGCGCTTGCCTTCGGCAACATCGCACTGCAGAACCTGACAGGCATACTCTTTCTGTTCATCGGTTTTGCCATCGGGCGGTTAATATGAAAATCGCTCTTTTTCCTGACCTTCCTTGATCTTAAGAAAAAACAGCTGATTTTTAGAAGTATCCCAAGGTCATATAGGAGGACTTGTATGAAACTCCCGGAAGAATCAGACCTCTTGAGAGTCTTTGTGGGCGAGAGCGACAAATTCGAAGGACGCCCGCTTTATCAGGCGATAGTCGAAGAGGCAAAGGCCTCAGGCTTATCCGGCGCGACAGTCCTGAGGGGGCTCATGGGCTTTGGCGCGACGAGCCGCCTCCATACGATAAAGGTGCTGAGAATTTCGGAAGACCTGCCGATGGTCGTCGAGATAGTCGACAGCCCTGAGAAGATCGAGGCGTTCCTTCCGCTACTCAAGCGCATGGCGGGGGACGGACTTGTAACAATCGAGAAAGTAAGGGTTATATCCGGCAGGTAAAAAACCGGGGGTTGACGCCCTGTCAACCCTCCTGCCAACGGCTTATCCAACCAAAGATTTATTTTTTAAACCAACCCTGTTTTTCCTTGACACCGCACAACATGTTGTGGTTTACTTACTCTCACAACACAATATAGTCCATTTCGCAATTAAATCAACGGGTTACTTCTACTCGCCTTTCGGGCGTTTTTATTTTTTAATTATTCGCGGCAACAGCTATATTAGGAGCAGGGGGGGGAACGAATGGACCAAGACATGTACAGCCGTTTACTGAAGACGGAGCCGGCCAAAAAGGCGGTTCAAAAGACCGGAGCCGAGAGCTTGCCCAAGATCGATGTAAATGAGAACGGGCGCAGGGTTCTTGAAAAGCGGTACCTGAAGAGAGACGCCGAGGGCACCACCCTCGAAACGATAGAGGAGATGTACTGGAGGGTCGCCTCCAATATAGCCGAAGGTGACAGGAAGTTCGACAAGAACGCGGACGTCGAGGCAGTGGCAAAGGAGTTCTACGCCATGATGGCCTCCCTCGAGTTCATGCCCAACTCGCCGACCCTCATGAACGCCGGAAGGGAACTCCAGCAGCTTTCAGCCTGCTTTGTCCTGCCTGTCGAAGACTCGATGGAATCCATTTTCGAGGCTGTAAAGCACACCGCGCTCATCCACAAGTCAGGCGGCGGCACCGGGTTTTCGTTCTCGAAGCTCCGTCCCTCGGGCGACTCGGTCGGTTCGACCTCTGGAATTTCCTCAGGCCCGATATCCTTCATGACCGTCTTTGACAGCGCGACCGAAGCCATAAAGCAGGGCGGCACGAGAAGGGGCGCCAACATGGGCATCCTGCGCGTTGACCACCCGGACATCATGAACTTCATCACCTGCAAAGAGGACAACTCCAAGCTCAACAACTTCAACATCTCGGTCAACATCACCGAGGACTTCATGAAGGCCGTCGAGAATAACGAAGAGTACGACATAATAAGCCCCAGGGACAAAAAGCCCGTCGGCTCAAGGAACGCAAGAGAGATCTTCGACAAGATAGTGAAGATGGCCTGGAGAAATGGCGAGCCGGGCATCATATTCATAGACAAGATGAACGAGAACAACCCGACGCCCAATGTCGGCCAGATAGAGTCGACCAACCCGTGCGGCGAACAGCCCCTTCTTCCGTACGAGTCCTGCAACCTCGGCTCCATAAACCTGAGCCGCATGCTCACCCGTACAGCTGAAGGCTACGAGATCAACTGGGCAAGGCTTGAATCTACCGTTGGCAAGGCCGTCCATTTCCTCGACAATGTCATCGAGATGAACAAGTACCCCATCGATCAGATAGAGAAGGTCACCAAATCCAACAGGAAGATAGGCCTCGGCGTCATGGGTTTCGCCGACATGCTCATCCGCCTCGGCATACCCTACAACTCGGAAGAGGCTGTCGACATCGCCGAAGAGCTCATGTCCTTCATACAGAGGAAGGGCAGAGAGGCAACGAGGGAGCTGGCATCCGACAGGGGCGCTTTCCCCAACTTCAAGGGCTCCATCTACGACGGCAAGGGCGAGCCGGTGAGGAACGCGACAGTAACAACAATCGCCCCCACAGGCACCATCTCCATAATATCCGGCTGTTCTTCCGGCATCGAGCCTCTTTTCGCTCTGGCCTTCACGAGGAACGTCATGGAAGGGACCGAGCTCATCGAGGTCAACCCCATATTCGAGGAGTACGCGAAGGAAAGGGGCTTTGACAGCCCTGAGATAATGAAGGAAGTGGCCAAAAAGGGGAGCCTCCATGACGTGGAGGGCATACCGGACGACGTAAGCCGCGTCTTCGTCACCTCGCACGACATATCACCCGAGTGGCACATCAAGATGCAGGCCGCCTTCCAGAAGTACACGGACAACGCCGTCAGCAAGACCGTGAACTTCTCGAACGAAGCGACCGTCGAGGACGTCGCTTCCGTCTACTTGCTCGCGTACAAGCTCGGCTGCAAGGGCGTGACCGTTTACAGGGACGGATCGAGGGACGCGCAGGTCCTTAACATCGGGAGCGAGAAGCAGGCAAAGGCCGCGATAGAGGCCGAGTCAACGCCGGCCCTCGTCGACCACGCTGTGGCCAAGCCCAGAGAGAGGGGCGAGGTCGCCTTCGGCATCACCCGCAAGATGAAGACAGGCTGCGGCAACCTCTATATAACAATCAACGAAGATGAAGAGGGCCGCCCGTTCGAGATATTCACGCAGATAGGCAAGGCCGGAGGGTGCGTGGCTTCCCAGTGCGAGGCGATGGGCAGGATGACATCTCTTGCCTTGAGGAGCGGGATCGAGCCTCAGGAGATAGTAAAGCAGATGCGCGGCATAAGCTGTCATCTTCCGGTCGGCTTCGGCGCGGGCAAGGTCGCTTCGTGCGCCGACGCGATGGCGCAGGCCATGGACTGGTACCTCGGTTACAAGCTTCAGTCCGGCGGGGCCGTGACCGACACCGGCTACCTCAACAGCCTGCCCAAAAACTTCACCATGAGCCACGAAGTTCTGAAGCGCGGGGCATGTCCTGACTGCGGCAGCGCGGTCGAACACGCTGACGGGTGTTTGGTGTGCAGGGGTTGCGGATACAGCGAGTGCGGCTAAAAATCGCTCTTTTTCCCGAAAAAAAAGCTTCTTGAAAGGGGATACCTTTTGGACATAGCGATAGAGTTTGAGTGCCGCGAGTGCGGTCTGGTGTTCGAGAGGAGTTTTCTGGCGCTTGAGCACGGCAAGTCGTTGAAATGCCCGTTCTGCTTCGGGGCGTCCGTTTTCATAAAGAGCGAGACAGCCACCGACGAGGTGATGGAGACGGATCTGCCTGAGCCGACGCCGGGCGAACGGATATCGGTAATGAGCAAGATAAAGCTGTAAGAGAAGCGGGGCCTCTCGAAAGGGATGCCCCGCTAAGTTTTTAAATGAGTAGCCGTGGCTAGCGCAGTTTGGTAGGGTGGGCAGCGCCCACCATTATGGAGATGAAGTTTTTTTGGGCAAGGCCAACACTACAAGACTGTGTTGGGTTACGCTTCGCTAACCCAACCTACAAAACCAAACTACACTATAAAAGGTTACTCATACTATCATAAATATGTCATTTAAGGATTTAATACAACACATAAGCAACCTCCCATACTTTGAGCGAAGGCTCGAGCTCGCACGAATAAATCCCAAGCGAAAACGTTTTCTGTATAAATACATGTCGATTGACCCAGAAAAAGAAAAATCAGCAGATCGGCTGCGAGATATATTGGTAAAGGCTCGATTGTGGCTTAGTTCGCCTATTGACTTTAATGACCCGTTTGACATGTCCGCAAATATGATTGTGAGTGATGACCCACGTGAACGACGTGAACGCGTCAAGACTTTGCTTAAAGAATTGGGCTTGAGATTTAGTGAAAGAGAAAAGCTGGTCAAAAAATTTACCAGAAAACCTATCGATGAACTCACCGATATTTGGGCGAGTTCTTATCGAAAAAACATTGAAGAAGTAGGCATATTTTCATTCTCTGCTGACCCTAAAAACATTCTAATGTGGAGCCATTACGCCCAGCACCACACCGGGATATGTATCCAGTTCGAACTGGCACGTGATTTCCCGATGTTGTGCTCTGCCGTATCGGTTGATTATTCTTCTGTGTATCCGGAAGTAACCTGGGGAAAGAAAAACTTCCGTAATATATTTGCTAAAACAATGCTAAACAAACATGAAGGTTGGCGTTATGAAAAAGAATATAGAATTGTACGTCCCGGAGAAGCTCATACTTATTTAACTATTAATCCGCAGGCGTGGTAGGGATAATAACTGGGTGTCGAATGCTTTCAGATTATGAAAATATACTTAAAGATATCTTGCAAGAAAGACTTGGCGCAAAATTGCCCCCTCTCAAACTCTATTTTGCTGGCCAGCACAAATCAAAATACAAGCTGTCCATCCTACGCAAATCGCCTCACATTTGACATAAATAAGTCTTTAATCCATGCCACACTGCCCAAAGGCCCCGAGGGATTTTGGCGGGTTCAGGTTTGTAACCTGAACCTGAATATTTCGGATCTGTTGCCAGTTTGAACTAAAAGGTTCAGGGTGCAACCCTGAACCTACCAAAGGCAAAAAAAATATGCAAAAAATACTGAACATAGACGAAGTTGGGCGTATAATTAGTTCTGTTAAGGAACTGGCAAGGCGTTATTATAAGCTGACTGGTAGGCCTCTTGGCATAACAGGTGAGATTGCTGAATATGAGGCCGTACGCTTGCTCGGGCTTGATCTCGCCGAAGTCAGGTAAGCGGGCTTTGATGCGGTTTCAAAAGATTTAAAAAAATATCAGATAAAGGGGCGTTGCATTTTATCTACGAAACCAGGGCAACGTATAGGTGCCATCAAACTTGATAAGGAATGGGATGGTGTTGTTCTGGTTTTACTAAATGCCGACTTTGAACCGATAGAAATATACAGGGCTTGGCGTAATGAAATTACTGAGGCCCTTAAGAAGCCTGGTTCTAAAGCGAGAAATGAGCGTGGCGCTCTTTCAGTGAGTAAGTTCAAATCAATCGGAGAGCTTCTCTGGAAAAAATAAGGCGAATTTGCCTGTTTTTGTTATGAAATCTTTATGGTGGCCTTTTTCCGCCTCCTCCCCAACCCTCTTGACGAAATCCGCCTTTTAATATATCTTTGAAACTATGAAAAATCTCGCAGCGGTTGTCCTTGCGGCAGGCAAGGGCACAAGGATGAAGTCGGAAAAGCCGAAAGTCCTCCACGAAATAGCCGGGAAGCCGATGCTCTTTTTCCCGGTCAACCTCCTCAAAAACTCAGGCGCTGGCAGAATAGTCCTTGTCGTGGGCTTCGGCTCAGAGGCCGTAGTTGAGGCTTTCTCTGACCAGGGGCTCTCGTTCGTCACCCAGGAAGAGCAGCTCGGCACAGGGCACGCGGTCATGTGCGCCCTCAAAGAGCTTGCGGGTTTTACTGGCGATGTCCTTGTCCTCTCCGGAGATGTCCCGCTCATAAGGGAAGAGACTGTAAAAACACTCCTCGAGCACCACAGGAAGGGCAATAAGGACAAGGCGGTTATCTCGATCGTCACTACCATCGAGGAGAACCCCAAAGGCTACGGCAGGATAGTAAGGAATGAGCACGGGGCCATAACGAGCATAGTCGAGGAGAAGGACTGCGACTCCCACCAGAAGAAGATCAAAGAGGTAAACACGGGCATATACCTCTTTTCAGCTGACTTCCTCCACTCCAACATCAAAAAGCTCGGCAAGGAGAACGCGCAGGGCGAATATTATCTGCCCGACCTCATCCACATGGCTGTTTCGCAGGCCTTGCGCGTTGATTCGATATCGATTACTGACGCTACGGAAGTCATGGGCGTCAACAACAGGGTCGAGCTCGCGAAGGCCGCTTCCCACATGAGAGCACGTATTAATGAAGAGCACATGGTCTCTGGCGTCACCATCATAGACCCGCTCTCGACCTACATAGACTCAGGCGTGATTGTCGGCAATGATACTGTCATATACCCCGGAGTGCGCCTCTCCGGGGCGACTGTTGTCGGTAAAAAGTGCGTAATTGAGGAAGGTTCTGTAATAACCTCATCGAAAGTTGGCGACGGTACCGCGATAAAGAGCTATTCCGTGATAGAGGATTCAGAGGTCGGAAAAGAAAATGCGATAGGACCCTTCGCGAGGCTAAGGCCCAGGACCATTCTTGCCGATAAGGTAAGAATAGGCAACTTCGTCGAGGTCAAAAAAAGCACCATTGGCAAGGGAAGCAAGGCCAACCACTTGACTTATCTCGGGGATTCCATCATCGGCGAGGGAGTCAACATCGGGGCCGGAACCATTACCTGCAACTACGACGGAGTAAACAAGTCCGTCACGACGATAGAAGACGGCGTGTTCGTGGGGAGCGACTCCCAGCTTATCGCGCCTGTCACCATAGGCAAGGGCGCTTATGTCGGCTCCGGCACGACCGTCACGAAGGATGTGCCGCCTGGGTCGCTGGTTGTTACAAGGGCCCCTGAAAAGGTCATAGAAGGCTGGACCGGAAGAAAGCTCAAAGGCAAGGGGAAGGGATAAAAAACATGTGCGGTATCGTAGCTTACGTCGGCCCCAGGGACACGGTAGGGGTACTCGTAGACGGCCTTAAAAGGCTCGAGTACAGGGGGTACGACTCATCCGGCATCGCCGTTTTCAAGGGCGACAAGATAGAACTCAGAAGGAGCGTCGGCAAGCTCCATAAGCTGTGCACGGAGCTTGAGAAAAAGCCGCTCGAAGGCAACATCGGCATCGGGCACACCCGCTGGGCGACCCACGGCAGGCCTTCCGAGCAGAACGCGCACCCGCATGTCGAAGGCGGCGTGGCTGTCGTGCACAATGGCATAATAGAGAATTACCTCGCCTTGAAGGAAGAGCTCATCAATGAGGGCGCGAAGTTCAAGTCTGAGACGGATACCGAGATACTGAGCCACCTCGTCAGCAGGGAGATGAAGCGGGGCAGGTCTCTTGCCGAGGCCGTGAGGGAGTCGGTGAAGCTCGTGAAGGGCACGTACGCCCTTGCCGCGATGAGCGAGAGCGAGCCTGACAAGATAGTCGGCGCGCGCATGGAATGCCCGATGATACTCGGCATCGCGGATAAAGAGTTCATCTTGTCCTCCGACATACCGGCCATACTCAATGTTACGAGGAACGCCATCTTTTTGAAAGACGGCGAGATGGTCACCATCACCAGAAAGGGCGTCGCGCTCGAGACTTTCGAGGGCGTGAAGGTAGACAGGGCTCCGACAGTCGTCAATTGGTCGCCTGTCATGGCTGAAAAGGGCGGTTACAGGCACTTCATGCTCAAGGAGATTTTCGAGCAGCCCAGGGCCATAACCGACACTTTCCGCGGGCTCATCACCGAAGAGACAGGAGATGTCTTCCTCAACAAGTTCGAGATACCGCTCGAAGAGATAAAAAGGATTTACATCGTCGCGTGCGGCACTTCATGGCACGCGGCCCTCGTCGGCAAGTTCCTCATAGAAGAGTTCTTCAAGGTCCCTACCGAGGTCGACCTCGCTTCCGAGTTCCGTTACAGGAACCCGCTCGTCGGCAAGGACTGCCTCGTCATCTCTGTTTCGCAGTCAGGCGAGACGGCGGACACGCTCGCGGCCGTCAAAGAGTGCAAGAGGAAGGGCGCCCGCACCATAGCGATCTGCAACGTGATGGAATCGAGCCTCACGAGGGAGACTGACTGGTCGTTCATGACGCACGCCGGCCCTGAGATAGGAGTAGCCTCGACAAAGGCCTTCACGACACAGCTTACGGCTTTCTACCTGCTCGCGCTGTACATGGGCAGACGCTCCGGCAAGATAGACTCAGCGGCGGCAGTTGCCCTCGTGCAGGAGCTTGTGAGGCTCCCGAAGAAGATAGATCAGGTGTTGGAGCAGGCTCAGGCCATCGAGACGCTCGCGAAGAAGTACTTCCACTTGAGAGACTTCATTTACCTGGGCCGTGGGCTCAACTACCCCATAGCCTTGGAGGGCGCGCTGAAGCTCAAGGAGATATCCTACATACACGCCGAAGGCTACGCCGCCGGAGAGATGAAGCACGGCCCCATAGCGTTAATCGACGAGAACATGCCTGTCGTCGCGATGGCCCCTCATGACGCGAGCTACCCCAAGATGCTCGGCAACATGGAAGAGGTAAAGGCAAGAGGCGGCCGCCTCATCGCCATAGTGAACGATGGAGACACCGAGGCCTGCCAGAAGGCGGACGACATAATATATGTGCCTGAGGCGTCTTCCCACCTCATGCCGATAGTCATGTCAGTGCCGTTGCAGCTCCTTGCTTATCATGTGGCGGTCCTCAAAGGCACTGATGTAGACCAGCCGAGGAATCTGGCGAAGAGCGTTACGGTGGAATAAAAATCGCTCTTTTTCCTGCTGTATTTTTTTTCTGTCATTCTGAGGAGCTTTAGCGACGAAGAATCTGCTTTTGTTGAGTTGAATGGCACAGAGATTTTTATCTCGCCCCATCCCTGGGGCTCGACCCTTCGGGCCTTCTCGCTAAAGCTCAAAGTTCAATTTTTGCTATCCTGCAAAAATTGTCGCTTCGCTCAGAATGACATGCAGTGCGGCCTCTCCCTATCCCATCCTATTCATTTGCCTAATCCCGCACACGAGTGATATAATGCCCCGGTTTATCTAATTCGACCGGCAGGCAAACTATGGACCGCACTTCTGTTTATATTGTTTTCATAATCGCATCTTACCTTATCGGCTCGATACCGACCGGTATCGTCATCTCCAGGCTCATGGGTAAGGGCGACCCGAGAAAAGCCGGGAGCGGAAACATCGGCGCGACCAATGTCGGGCGCACTTCAGGCAAACTCGCCGGGATATTGACTCTCCTTGGAGACGCACTCAAGGGCGGCGTGCCGGTATTTCTCGCGTTCCAGTACTATCCGGAAAGCCTGTTCGTGAGCCTCGTCGGGCTCGCCGCTTTTCTTGGGCACCTCTTTCCCGTTTATCTCGGTTTCAAGGGGGGCAAGGGCGTGGCAACAGGCCTTGGCGTCATGGTCGTCATCTGCCCGATAGCGACCCTTTTGAGCGCGGCCGTCTTCGCTGTCGTTGCGTACCTCAAGAAGTATGTTTCTCTCGCTTCCATCATAGCCGCCGCCATGCTGCCGGTATTCATGTCGTTTTTTCCGAGGGGAAGAAATTATGTAGGCATGGCCGTTCTCGTCGCGGTCCTCGTCATAATAAAGCACAAGGACAATATAAAGAGGCTTGTGGCGGGAACGGAGAACAAAATCGGCGGACAAAAAAAATAGCTCAGGGGATGAAGCTGCCCCCGTGTCCCAACATCTTCAGCTCAAACCCGTATTCCGGCTTGTATAGCTCTTCCACCTTTTTCGGCGGCAGGTCCAGGGGCTCGTCAGAAAGGTCGAATGTGCCCCAGTGTATAGGCACGAAGACTTTTGTCCTCAGGTCTTTCGCGGCCTGTAGCGCCTCCTCCGGGTTCATGTGGTTCTCCTTCATGAACCATCTCGGCTCATAAGCCCCGATTGGCCCGAAGAATATGTCGATTGGCCCGTACTTCTCTCCTATCTCCTTGAAGCCGCTGAAGTAGCCGGTGTCTCCGGCCCAGTAGTACTTGCGCCCGGCGTGCTCAACAAGGAAGCTGCACCAGAGCATCTTGTTGCCGTCAGAGAATGTCCTCTTTGACCAGTGCTGCACTGGGAGCGAAGTTATATCCACTCCGGAGAGAGAGTATTTCTCAGACCAGTTGATCGAGGCGTGTTTAGCGCCTAATGACCTGAAGTAGTTCCAATAGCCAGGCCCGGTTACGAAGACAGGGTCGAACCGTTCCTTCAGAAATTTTATACTCTTCGTGTCAAGGTGGTCGTAGTGGCCGTGCGAGATAAGGACGATGTCGACCCTGGGCAGCTCTTCTGGTCTGACAGGAAGCAAGGCCGCGCGCTTGACGAGGAAGTTTACATCCCAGAGCACGGGGTCGGTTATTATCTTGAGGCCGCCCACCCGCATAAGGACGGTCGAGTGGCCGAGCCAGACGAACCAGTCGCCTTTTTGTTTATCGAGGGCCTTGAAGTCGGGTCTTGTTATCTTGAAGTCGGGCCTGCGCTTCTTCTCCTCTTCGTAGGGGTTATCCGAGAACTTCCATTTGAGGAGGTCGAGGAAGGATCTCCCCTCCTCGCCGGTCCACGGGTTGTAGAACCTGCCATCGTTGTCGACAGGCGCCTTCCTCAGGGCCGGTTCATCCGAGAGGGCGTTGAACGGGACAAGAAGGACTATTATTATGATGAACAGAGCTCTTATGAACATGATTTCCAATATTATAACAGAGCAGGGGCTTTGTATGCCATTGTGCCGTTTTTATGTGCAGGAGTCCGGCCGGGTGCCTTTTTTTTAGGCGAAACAGGCTCTTTCAGGGTAAAAAAATGAATGTTTTGCCTGGGAAATGGACGGCACGGTTATTGCTTTTAAATATCTCCAGCAGTGGCGGATGAAGCGGCCCGGTCCGCCTCCTTAAACAGCTTTACAAGCATTGTCCCGTGTGTTAGTTTTTTGGGATACTTAGATCCCGGGGGTATTTCTGATGAAGAAGATAGAAGCCATCATAAAGCCTTTTAAGCTCGACGAGGTGAAAGAAGCCCTCAACGAGATAGGGATAAAGGGCATAACCGTCTCCGAGGTCAAGGGGTTCGGCAGGCAGAAGGGGCACACCGAGCTTTACAGGGGTACCGAGTATGTCGTCGACTTCCTCCCGAAGATAAAGATGGAGATAGTCGTTAAAGAGGACATGGTCGCGAAAGTCGTCGAGACCATAGTGGCCGCGGCGCGCACAGGGCGCATAGGCGACGGCAAGGTCTTCGTCATGTCGGTAGACGACGCGGTGCGCATAAGGACGGGAGAAAGCGGCGAAGAGGCCATCTGACAGGCTGCCTCAAGCTGCCCATCTGCGTTGTCGTCTTCGGCGCGAGTTAATTGCGGCGTACTACAAAAGTACGCCTCATTCCTCGCGCCTCGACTCCTGGCATCTGGACCTTTTTGAGCAGCCTTAACTAAATTGGTTTTGTTTCAGCAACTGCCAAGCAGTCTATTCCATACCGGATACATAATAAGGAGGTTTTGTAATGACGCCGAAGGACGTACTCAAGCTTTCAAAGGAAAAAAACGCCAAGATGGTCGACTTCAAGTTCCTCGACTTCGTTGGCATCTGGCAGCATTTCTCGGTGCCCGTGGGCGAGCTCTCCGAGGATGTCTTCGAAGAGGGCCTCGGCTTTGACGGCTCCTCGATAAGGGGCTGGCAGCCTATCCACGCCAGCGACATGCTCGTCATGCCCGACCCGTCGACCGCCATCATGGACCCGTTCCATGAGACGCCATCCTTGAGCATCATATGCAACATCGTCGACCCCATAACCAAGGAGCCCTACTCAAGGGACCCCAGGAACATCGCCATAAAGGCCGAGGCGTACCTGAAGTCCACCGGCATAGGAGACGTCGCCTACTTCGGCCCTGAGCCCGAGTTCTTCATATTCGACGACATCAGGTACAGCCAGGGCGCGAACCACGGCTACTACCACATAGACTCCATCGAAGGCACCTGGAACACCGGCAGGGAAGAGTGCCCTAACCTCGGCTACAAGCCCAAGCACAAGGAAGGCTACTTTCCCGTACCCCCGACTGACAGCCAGGAAGACATCCGTTCCGAGATGAGCATGGTCATGGAGTCCGTAGGCATACGCGTTGAAAGGCAGCACCACGAGGTCGCAACCGCCGGTCAGGCCGAGATAGACATAAGGTTCGAAAGCCTCGTCAAGATGGGCGACAATCTCATGTGGTTCAAGTACATCGTGAAGAACGTCGCGAAGAAGTGGGGCAAGACCGTCACCTTCATGCCCAAGCCGATATTCGGCGACAACGGCAGCGGCATGCACGTCCATCAGTCGATATGGAAGGGCGGCAAGCCCCTCTTTGCCGGCAACGAGTACGGCGGCATGAGTGAGATGGCCCTTTACTACATAGGCGGCATATTGAAGCACGCCAGGGCCCTGAACGCTTTCTGCAACCCCGGCACGAACTCTTACAGGCGTCTGGTGCCCGGCTACGAAGCGCCCATTAACCTTGCGTACTCCAGCAGGAACCGTTCTGCTTCCGTGAGGATACCGATGTACTCTCCGTCGCCCAAGTCCAAGAGGATCGAGGTGAGGTTCCCTGACCCGTCCTGCAACGGCTACCTTGCCTGCGCGGCCATGCTCATGGCCGGCCTCGACGGCATACAGAACAAGATCCATCCGGGCGAGCCCATGGACAAGGACATCTACGGGCTGGCTCCTGAAGAGCTCGCCAAGATACCTTCAGCCTGCGGTTCTCTTGAAGAGGCGCTCGACGCCTTGAAGGCTGACCACGAGTTCCTCATGAAGGGCGACGTCTTCACGCAGGACGTCATTGACACCTGGATAGAGTACAAGAAGAAGGCCGAGCTCGACCCCATAAGGATGCGCCCGGTGCCGTATGAGTTCTACCTCTATTACGACTGCTAAGTAAGAACGGCGTCTTGAAAAGTCCATCTGCGTCGTGTCAGTGTCGCGAGTTATTGCGGCGTACAAGAAAAGTACGCCTCATTCCTCGCTCCTCGACGCCTTGCATCTGGAGCTTTTTAAGACGCCTTGACGAAGCCGGTTCTCAGATGAACTGCGGACAATAAAGAGCCCCGCTGCCATCCGGCAGCGGGGCTCTTTATATTTATCGCTTCAGCGGGCTTTAATCCCTGTCGCGCCCGTGTTGATTGCCTTTTCTATTGTCTTTTCTGTTGTCTTTTCCGTCATCCCTTCTGTCATCCTGCCTGTAATCCCGTTCCTGTCTGGAATCCCGTCTGTCGTCTCTTTTTTCTTCCCTGTAGTGTTCCCTGTACTCTCTTCTGTCACGCTTGTGCTGTTTCCAGGCCGCGTGCCTGTCCCAGCGCCTCTCTCTTTCCCACTTTTGCCAGTCTCTTCTTACGCGATCGTTTTCAATCCTGTCGAGGCCCGGGTGGTGGTCCCTGTAGCCGGGAGGCAGGTAAACGAGAGCCGACGGGGTCCTGTCACGCCTTATGTGCGACCAGCGGCCGTCAAGTCTCTTTGCCCTGTACCAGTTATGCTGGTGGTTTCTCCACCAGTATCCACGGTAGAAAAAGACGTCTTCCTGAAGGTCGGGAGCGATGTAGACATAGGTGCCGGGGATGACGACTACCGCCGGAGGGACTGACAGGACGATCGGCGGTATGCCAATGCCGATGCTGATGCTGACTTCGGCGTTTATTGGAGACGCGGTGAAGGCCGCAAAAAGAATTCCTGCTGCGAGAGCTGTAAGATATCTTTTCATTTGTGATCTCCTTGAGTTGGTTGTTAAAATCTATCCTGACAGTCAGGGTAAATATGTGACAAAAGGCACATTCAGGAGGTTGGGCTCATGGAGCGCTTATTTGCCGTGCTCCTTGTGCAGTTCAAGCACCCTTCTTATGATGTTCGTCGTTGACCTGCCCTTGACGAGGGTTATCCTGGCGACCCGTCCGCCGCCATTTTTTACGGCCCCGGCCCCGACGATGTCCTTTGCGGCCCAGTCAGCGCCCTTGGCAAGCACGCCCGGCTTTATCGCTTCGATGAGTTTCAATGGTGTCTCGTCGTTGAATATGACCACGAAGTCCACGCATTCGAGCGCCGAGAGAACCTCGGCGCGCTCTTTTTGAGGGACGATGGGGCGAGTCGAGCCCTTGATGCGGCGCACCGAGCTGTCGCTGTTAAGCCCCACTATGAGCAGGTCGCCGAGGGACCTCGCCTTCTTGAGATACCTCACATGCCCGGCGTGCAGTATGTCGAAGCAACCGTTGGTGAAGACCACCTTCTTTTTTTTCCTGCTTGAGGCAAGCTCGCTCTTGAGCCTGTTCAGGGAAATTGTCCTGCCCATCAAGGGTTCTCCGTTTCTGTAAATAAATTCACGCGGGCCGCCTGGGCCCATGAATTAAAGCTATCATACCTTCACAGTCCTGGCAACCGTGAGGGCGAAGACTTCAGCCCCTGCGAGCTTGAGGAGCCTCGCGCATTCGTTGATCGTTGCCCCGGTAGTTATGACGTCGTCTATCAGGAGTGCCTTTTTGCCCTTGAACGCGGCTGGGTCCTGTAATATGAACGCGCCAGCGACGTTTTTGTTCCGTTCGTCTGATTTGAGGCCGACCTGCTGGCCAGTGTCCCTTGCCCTCTTGAGGTTGTTGTATGAGAGGGGAAAGGCCGTAAGGCGCGCGAGTTCCCTGGCTATGAGGAGAGATTGGTTGAAGCCGCGCGCCCTGAGCTTCGCCGAGTGGAGCGGCACAGGGACGATAATACAGCCGCTTGACTGGTCAAGCGCGTTAAGCGCGCTTCTGGCGAGTGGGCCGGCAAGGGAGGTGTCTCCGCCGTACTTGAACCTGTGTATGGCGTCGAGAAGGCGGCCGTCGAAGACAAAGGCGCTCCTCGCGGCCTTGAAATGCGGGCGTTCTTTAAGACACCTGCCGCACTCGTGGTCAACGCCCTTTGGCGACGGGAATGGAGTGCCGCATGTCGAGCATATCGGCGTTGTTATGCGCTCTTTTTCGATGAGTACAAGGCAAACTTCGCAGAAGCCCTTTTTCAGGGACCTCTCGCCGCAAAGGAGGCACACGGGCGGAAAGACTATGTCAAGGAGGGCCTTGAGCATATGTAAAGGATATCACAGGTGTTTGAAGGCTTCAATCAGGGGTCAGCTCAACGCCGGGATGATGACATGAAAGGCCGTTCCAAAGCCCCTCGTGCTTTCGATCTTTATCTCGCCCTTGTGCTCCCTGACAATGCCGAGGCTGATGGAAAGGCCGAGCCCCGTGCCCTTGCCTGTATCCTTGGTGGTGAAAAACGGGTCAAAGACCCTGTCGATGATCTCTTCTGGTATGCCGATGCCGGAATCCTTGACCATGAGCCGTATGAGCCGCCTGCCGTCCATTGCCTCGTCCCGCGTGGACATCGTCAGCACCCCGCCATTGGGCATCGCGTCCCGCGCGTTGGTGACGAGGTTTATTATGACCTGTTCGAGGCGGTTCGGGTTGCCGAGGGCAAGGGGGACAGGAGAGAGGTCGAGGACCGTCTCTATCGAGTGCGAGAGCAGGTGGTCGTTAAGGATGAGGAGGGCGTCTTTTACGACTGAGTTGATGTCGAGCGGATAGAGCGCCGGGGCTTCTGACCTTGAAAAGGTCCTCAGGTGTTTTACGATCTTCTCCATCCTGGCCGCCGCGTCCCCTATAATGCGGATTTTGGAGTGGTACTCCGCGTTTTCATCTGTTGTGCGGAGCATGCCGTGCGTGAGCCCTCTTATGACGGTCAGCGGCTGGCTTATCTCATGGACGAGGGAGGCCGAAAGCTCGCCCAGGGCAGTCATCTTGCTCGACTGGATGAGCTGGACCTGGGTCTCCTGAAGGTTTCTGAGCGCGCCTTTGAGCTCTGTTTCGCTCCTGTCGAGGTCGTTTGTCATCTTGAGCACGCCTTCCCTGAAGCACTCTATGTAACGCTCGCGCCTCTCCAGCTCGGATTGTTTTTCAGAGAGCTCCTTCAGGAGCTTTTCGGCTTCGACCCTGGGGATTATCGTGAAGACCTGGAACAACGACCCTGGCATTGATGAGATGGAATAGGAGACAGGGATGTCATGGCCGTTCTTCGCGGCAAGGGCGCTTTTTCCCCTGAGAGCGCTTTTGCCCGGCTTGAAGTCCTTGAGCATGAAGACAACAGGCGTGCCCTTGAGTTCCGGTTCGAAAAAGCCGGTTAGTTCGGTGAACGCCCTGTTTACACGGCATATACCCGCGCCGTCGCCGACGACGGCGACAGGCGCGCCTATCATGGAGATGTCCGGGATGGCTAAAGGGCGCGTCTTCGAGATCTGCGCGTCAGGCAGGGAAGTCCTTGTTAATCGCATGTTCCTCCTTGAGCCTCACGAACATCTCTCTGAGCTCCTGCATCTTCAGCTCGCGCCGGACCGCCAGAAGGGAGAACTCTTCGAGGTCGTTCACCGTTTTCTTGAGCTTCGCTGTAGCCTCTTCCGCGTGGCTCCTGGCCGTTTCCAGCTCGCTCATTATCTTCCTGCGCTCTTCTATGTCGCGCCCTATGCAGCAGCAGCCAGCCATTGCCCCGTCCTTCCAGAGCGGGACGGCGTTGAATTCGAAGAAGCTCTCAGCCTTGTTTTTCAGGACGAGTTTTAAGTCCGCGTTGTTTACGGCCTCCCCCTGCTTGAGCGTTGAGAGCGTCGAGTGGGCGGCAGCTTTCCATTCGAGCGTCACGAAATCGAGGAAGGGCCTTCCCAGCATGTCGTCTTCCGAGTATCCGGTAGTCTCAAGAGCCGTTTTGTTGGCGAAGATTATCAGCCCTGTTTTGTCGAGCTCAAGGAGTATGTCCGGGATGCTGGTCAGGAGGTCCCTGTGCTGCTCCCTGTACTCATCGAGCAGCGCGCCCGCGCTTATGACATACGATTTTATCGATTCGATCTCAGACGGAAGCCAGCGTCCGGGGGCCGGAAGCTCGGGGCCTGTGCCGGAGGAGGCTGAGGCGAGCGCTGTGAGCGGCTTTACGACTATGAACGAGAAGAAAAGATATGCCGAGGCGTGCAGCGCGAGCGCTATCGCTCCCGCGCCAGCGACGGTAAGGTTCAGGCCGCCAGCGTAATAGACGCACAGGGCCAGCAGCGCGGCTGTCGGCAAAATAAGCGCCAGCGCCATAGCGCTTGTAAGTTTTGGTATTGACATCGGTTTTAGTGGTGGCCGGAGACTGGATGTGGTTCGACGAGGAGGAGGCCTTTGAGGTTGCTGTTTATAAAGGGCCCTTGTATTGATTAACTGTTTATTTACCACTTTTCGTTGTCTGGCGCAAGCGCAAATTTCTCCAGCAGGTTTTTTGTGGGGAGGGTGAGGCGCGCTCATTGATGAAACAGGCCATTGATAAGATGGCGCCATATTTAAAAAAACTACAAATGTATTGGCTTTTATGCTACAAAGACGATAACCAGGAAAAAAGGGGACAAGATGTTCAAGAAGCTCAAAGCCGGTTTTGAGAGCCTTAAAGCCGGTCTGGCCAGGACCCATAACGCCATAATGGGGAACGTTGAAGCTGTATTTACGGGCGAGTCAAGGGAGGACCAGCTCGAGAGGCTCGAAGAGGCGCTCATCCTTTCTGACGTCGGCGTTGCGGCCGCGACCGACATTGTCGACGGCCTCAGGGCCAGGCTCATAGGCAACGACCCGGAAAAATTAAAGAATTACCTGAAAGACTCGATATATTCTATATTGAGGGAAGTCGAACGGCCGCTCGAGATAACGAACACCCCGTTTGTCATAATGGTGTTAGGCGTCAACGGGGTCGGCAAGACGACGACCATCGGCAAGCTTGCCTCGAAGTTCTCTTCAGAGGGCAAATCAGTCCTGCTGGCGGCCGGAGACACCTTCAGGGCCGCCGCCATTGAACAGCTTGAAGGCTGGGGCCAGAGGGCAAACTGCCCGGTAATTCGCCAGGCGCACGGCGGGGACCCTGGAGCCGTCATCTTCGACGCCATGAGGGCCGCCGAGGCGAGAAGGTCTGACATTGTGATTCTTGACACTGCCGGGAGGCTCCATACTAAGGTAAACCTTATGGAGGAGCTCAAGAAGGTCCAGAGGGTGGCCGCGCGCGAACTGCCTGGCGCGCCGCATGAAAGGCTCCTGGTGCTCGATGCTTCGACCGGGCAGAACGCCGTCAACCAGGCGAGGCTCTTCAACGAGGCCGTGGGGGTCACCGGAATAGTCCTCACCAAGTTAGATGGCACGGCAAAGGGCGGTATAATAATCGCCATAGCCAGGGAATTAAAGATTCCCATACGCTTTATCGGCGTTGGCGAGACGATAGATGACCTCAAGGTATTCGACGCGAAAGACTTTGTCGACGCCCTTATCTGACGGCGGAGGAGGCGCGCGAAAGTGGACGATAAGCTCAAAGACTTTTATGAACTGCACCGGCGCAGAAAGAGCATAAGGGAGTTTTCCGGCAGGCTCGTCGAGCCTGAGAAGATAGAAAGGCTCCTTGAGGCCTTGCGGAGGTCTCAGAGCGCGGCAAACCGCCAGCCCTGGCACTTCATCGTCATCTCGGACAGGGAGGGCAGGGCACCTCTTGACGAAGTCTTCACTAAGGAAGGCTTCAGGAAGGCCCCGCTCCTCATCGTCGCCTGCGCCGACCCAGCTCAGGCATGGACAAGGCGGGCCGACAAGGTCAACTACGCCTGGGTCGACACGACCATCGCCGTGACCGAGATGATAGAGGTGGCGACGGCCGAAGGGCTCGGGAGCTGCTGGGTGGCGGCCATAGAGCCGGAACTCGTTAGAGAGAAGCTCGGGATACCCGGGCAGATAGACATAGTGGCGATAATAGCCATCGGCTATCCTGAAAAGGAACTTGTCGTAGAGGATAAGGCCAGAAAACCTCTCGCGGAGATAATCCATCATGGCAAATGGTAAGAAGCAGCAGCCCGAAGACCAGTACGTGCTCCTCCGTTCCGAGAGGAGGAAGAACCTCAGAACGCAGCTCCTGGTCCTCAAGATAAAGGGCGAGGACAACAAAGGGGTCTTTTTCGGGTACGCAAAGACCATCAGCAGGGGAGGGATGTTCATCTCCTCCGTGAACCCGAAGAAGATGAGTGAGGAGTTCGAGATAACCTTCAAGCTCGATGACAAGGGCCCCGAGATAAAATGCAAGGCTGTGGTCGTCTGGATAAGGGAGTACGACACGCTCATAAAGCAGGAGCCGGGCATGGGCATAAAGTTCATCGGCCTGGACGAGAGCGTAAAAGACGAGATAGACGCGTGGATAGCGACCCGCCGGTAACGGCGTCAGGCGTAAAGTCAAAAGGCTGGCAGTCGAAAGACCGCCAGCCTTTTTTTATTTCAGTTTTTTGTTTGTCTTTCTGAGGAGCGAAGCGACGAAGAATCTGCTTTTGCTTCCCCCTTTCTAAAGGGGGACTGAGGGGGATTATCGGAGTTAAGTTAATCTCCCCATGCCCCTCTTTAGAAAAGAGGGGTAAATACATGTCATTCTGAGGAGCGAAGCGACGAAGAATCTTGTCCTTCAAAAGCAGATTCCGCGCTTCACTCAGAATGACAGGCGTTTCTCCCTCTCCCCTTGTAGGAGAGGGCAGGGAAGAGGGGCTGTGGCGAAACTGGTGTACTAAGCGCGTTCTGCTTCCTAAAAAGTCAGGACGCGGTCAGATTCCTTGACCAGGGTGTAAAGGTCTTTCATGGTGGAGATAGGGCAGAGCTCTGTTCCAGTGGAGTTGCGGAGCTTCAGGCATGTGCCGCAGGCGAGTATCTCTCCGCCTGAAGCCAGAAAGCTTTTAGCCTGCCCGCGCACATCGAATTTCGTGTTGTCGACCTGCTCAAGTTCCACTCCTGCGGCCAGAAGGAACACCTTGACTGTGTCCCCTTCTTTCAAGCTGAAGTTGGCGAGACGAAAGGCGTTGAAGACCACTTCCGGATTTGTCTGGGTGATGATGAGTGTGAGTTTCATTTTAGAGCTCCATTTGTAGATTGGCCCTCAAGTGTCTGAGCTGACTGAGCCTTTTCTAATGAGGCTGGTGCGCACAGCGCACCCTACGAGGCTGATATTAGACAGTTTTTATGAGTTTATCTCGCTCGTATTTTACATACTGCCATGCGATGCCGCGCATGATAGGCAAAGCTCTTATAACTTGTAGTTCGTCTTCTGGATTAAAGGGTGTAAAGTCATTGGTGGAGCCAGAATGCATAAGTGAACACCTGAAGGATTTGTAAATAACCAGGTTTATAGTCTCCACAGGAGAAAGTGATGACGGGCATAATTCCGGCAATATTAGGTTCAGCTTGGTTTCAAGCTCACTAATTACTTTAGTCGATGCTACATCAGTGAGGGTTTTAAGGATAACCTCAGAATCTTTGAGTGCTGGTTTAATGGCTTTTCCTATAGAATCGACAGATAGGTAGTAGTTGCGGAAACTCTCAAAAGGGTTGTTTGAGGAGTCGCCTTGTCTTAAAAAAGCGGCAGCCCGTCGCTCGGTATTCAGTGAAAACCCATCTGGCACGTCGACCTTCGTGCAGTAAGCAAATCCAGTCCCTACTTGGATTACAGTGCCACCTTTATTGGAATGGTCTAAGGAGGCATATTCATAGCCAGTTTCCAGCGTACCCCTAAACTGGACAACCGATGCGAAATAGTTGAGTAGATTGTTAATGGCTCGCCTCGCAATGAGCATTGCAATTTCATGGTTGTCAGACTGGATTGGAAAGATCTCGATACTAGGAGGTTCCCTCCACGTAGTGACAGTCACTTCGCTTCCATTTAGTGAGAGCTTCTTTTCACCAAGTTTTTCTGGTGAAGGCTCAGTAATTCGCAGCTTGATTCGGTATAGAGTCATGATGGTCGTTGTGCGTCGCTGCATTCTCGCAGTTGGCTCCACGCGATTGTTTAGTTGGGTAGGGTGGGCTGTGCCCACCAATCACTGCGTTTTCACGCTCCAGGTCGTGCCTTTTGGTGAGTCTTCAAGCACGATGCCCTTGTCGAGGAGCTCTTTCCTTATTGCGTCGGCCCTCGCGAAGTCCTTGCTGGCGCGGGCCGCGATGCGCTCGGCTATGAGCTTTTCGATCTCTTCCGCAGGCACGCTCGTTCTCGAGTTCTTGTCGCTGAAGTACTCTTCCGGCGTGCGGTCGAATATGCCGAGGAACTTCGACGCCTCGTTTATTATCGCGAGAGAATATGAAAGCTCTTCTTTGTGGCCCTTCGGGCCTTTGCCTGCTTTGGCGTCGTCGAGGGCCCTGTTCATGCGGCTCATCTCCTTGAAGAGGTTTCCCACGACCTCGGCTGTGTTGAAGTCGTCCTCCATCGGCGAGAAGGCCTCATCGAGCCTCTCCTGCACGCACGAATGGCAGGAGATGGCTTCAAGCGCGGTTGGGCACTCAGCGGCCACCCTCTGCACGGTCTTGTAGAACCTTTCTACTCCGGCCTCCGCGTCCCTGAGCGAGTCCCTCGTGTAATCGATCGGCGACCTGTAATGGCTCGAGAGCAAGAAGAGCCTTATCGCCTCGGCGGTGTGGTCAACAAGCGCGTCCCTGATGTTCAGGATGTTGCCGAGGGACTTGCTCATCTTCTCTTTTTCGATGTTCACGAAGCCGTTGTGGAGCCAGTACTTCACATAGGGCGTCTTTCCGGTCGCGGCCTCAGACTGCGCTATCTCGTTCTCATGGTGCGGGAAGATGAGGTCCTTGCCGCCGCCGTGAATGTCTATCGTCTCGCCAAGCCACTCCATGACCATGGCCGTGCACTCTATGTGCCAGCCCGGCCTGCCACCTCCCCAGGGGCTCTCCCAGAAAGGCTCTCCGGGCTTGCTGGACTTCCACAGGGCGAAGTCCAGCGGGTCGTTCTTCCTCTCGTCTACGTCGACCCTCGCGCCGCTTTCAAGGTCGTCTATGTTCTTGCCGGAGAGCTTGCCGTAATCTTTTTTGCTCCGTACAGAGTAATAGACATCGCCGTCGATAGCGTAAGCCGCGCCTTTTTTGATGAGCGATTCGGTGACCTCGATTATCTTTTTGATCGATTCGGTAGCCTTGGGCCTTATGTCCGGCAGCTGGACATGCAGGGCGTTCATGTCAAAGTCGAATTCCCTGATATACCTTTCAGCGAGCTCCTGAGGGGGCACGCCCTCTTCGTTGGCCTTGTTTATTATCTTGTCGTCGACATCGGTGTAGTTGCGGGCGTACTTCACTTCAAAGCCCTTGTAACGGAGGTATCTTTGGATCGAATCGAATGAGACCGCGCTCCGGGCGTGTCCTATGTGGCTCATGGCGTAGACCGTCGGCCCGCAGACATACATCGTGACCTTGCCCGGGATTGCCGGTTCAAAATCTTCTTTTTTTCTGGTGAGGGAGTTGTAGACTTTTATGCTCATCTGTACCTTCCTTATTCGTATCTTTTCAGGCGTTCGATCGTCCGTTCTTTTCCGAGAAGACTTAATACGCCAGCGAGCTCTATCCCCGCGTGGCTGCCGGTGAGAGCGAGGCGCAGCGGCAGCAGCAGGCGTTTTCCCTTTTCATTCGTGCTGGCCTTGACCGCCTCGACCATCGCCTTGTACGCGTCAGCGTCTATCTCGTCTATACCTTCAAGCGCTTGCCTGAAGGCCTTCACGACCGCCTTCGCGTAGGGCTCGGAAAGCTCTTTCGTTTCCTCCACGCCGAGCACGGGTTCTGTGAGAAATGGGGTTGCGAGCTCTTTGAGCTCATTTAAATCCGAAGCGTTACCTTTTACCGCGTCGAGCACGCGGGCGGCTTCTTCAGGGGATGCCGCCGTCGAAAGGGAAGAGAGCTCGATTAGCCTTTCAGTAGTGCTCTTTTGTATTGCCGCCTTGTTGAAGGACCTAAGCCGCTCAGCGTCGAACTCAGAGGGGCTTGCCGAGAGTTTTTCTATCGAAAACCGGGCCGCGAGTTCATCAAGAGTGAGGAGGCCTTCCCCGGGGTTCCAACCGAGCCTTGCGATGGCGTTGACAACGGCCTCAGGCAAAAAGCCCTGCGCCCTTATCTCCTCGATGGAAAACGAGCCGTGGCGCTTGCTTAAAGGTGTCTTGTCAGGGCCTACGACAAGAGGTATGTGCGTGTACTTTGGCGCGTGCAGACCCAAGGCCTCGAAAATGAGGAGCTGTCTCGGCGTGTTCGAGAGATGGTCGTCTCCCCTTATGACATGCGTTATCGCCATCAGCGCGTCGTCGACGACCGCGCCGAAGTTGTAGGAGGCTATGCCGTCTGAGCCGATTATGACGAAGTCGCCTATGACCCGCGAATCAAAGGCAAGGAGGCCGTGCACTCCGTCCTCTATGCGTACGTCTTTTTCAGGCACATGGAAGCGGACGGTGAAAGGCGCGTTTTTTGGCCCGTCATTCGGTCCGAGGCCTCTGCACCTGCCGTCATACCTCGGCGGCATGCCGGAAGAGACCTGAGCTGCCTTGAGGTCTTCCAGTTGTTCTTTCGTGCAATAGCACTTGTACGCCTTGCCCTCTGTGACGAGCCTTAAAGCCGCGGCTTTGTGCACTGATTTGCGCTCTGACTGGCGGTAGGGGCTGAAGTCGCCGCCTTTGTCCGGGCCCTCGGCCCACTCCAGGCCGAGCCACTTGAGGTCTTCGTAGATCGAGAGCTCGTGCTCGAAAAGGCTCCTCGCCGTGTCCGTGTCCTCTATGCGGAGGATAAAGCTCCCGCCCATGGCTTTCGCGAAGAGCCAGTTGAAAAGGGCTGTGCGGACATTACCAATGTGCAATCGTCCGGTGGGGCTGGGGGCGAACCTGGTTCGAATGACAGTCATTATCTTCCTTCCACGAGGAGCGCGACGGCGTAAGCCTTTATGCCTTCTCCCCGGCCGGTGAAGCCGAGCCCTTCTTCGGTCTTGGCTTTTATATTTACGCGGTCTTCGCCGCAGCCGAGGGACGCCGCTATCTTCTTTACCATGCCGGGTATGTAGCCGAGGAGTTTCGGGGCCTGGCAGACTATCGTCGAGTCTATGTTGCCGATTGTAAACCCCTTCGCCTCTATCAATGCCTTTGTGCGTTCAAGCAGGTCGATGCTCGATATGTCCTTGAAGGCGTTGTCAGTCGGCGGGAAGTGCTTGCCGATGTCACCGAGGCCGGCGGCTCCTATGAGCGCGTCGATGACGGCGTGGAGGAGCACATCAGCGTCAGAGTGTCCGAGGAGCCCTTTTTCAAAAGGCACCTCGACCCCGCCGAGTATCAGCTTCCTGCCTTCCACAAGCCTGTGGACATCGTATCCGAAACCCGTCCTTATCATCGTTTCGCTCCAGGTCTTTCGCTGAGCACGCACTCGGCAAAGGCCATGTCTTCAGGGGTTGTAATCTTCATGTTCTCGTAGGAGCCTTCGACTACCCTTACCGGCGCGCCAGTCCTCTCGACAAGCGAGCTCTCGTCGGTTCCGGTAAAATTATCCTCGAGAGCTTTTTTGAACGCCTTGCAGAGCAGATCGGTTGAGAAGGCTTGCGGGGTCTGCACCGAAAGGAGTGCATCCCTCGGGACTGTTCGCCGCACAAAACCGTTTGAGGCCTCCTTGATCGTGTCTTTGACGGGCACGGCGGCTATCGCGGCGCCATCCTCGATGGCGGCCGCGATCGTGCGCTCTATTATCTCCGCGGTCACGAGAGGGCGCGCGCCGTCGTGCACGGCGATTATGTCGAAGCCACTACCCGCGGCCTTTATGCCGTTTTGAACGGAGTCCTGCCGCTCGGCCCCTCCAGCGATAATAGCGATGACTTTCTTGAAGCCGTACTTTGAGACTATCCCGTCACGGCAGAACTCTTCGTCCCCGGCCTGGACGACGACCACGATCGAATGGACAGAGGCCGCCTTTTCAAAGGCCTCGAGCGTGTGGGCGAGGACCGGCCTGTCGAGGAGAGCAAGATAGTTCTTCTTCCTCGAGCCCATCCTGCGGCCCATGCCTGCAGACGGTATTATCGCGACTGTTTTTTTTGTGGGGTTCGTCATCTTCCGGCTTGAGCGTGAGTTGGAAGCGTAAGGCCTGCCGGGATAAAACCGGCAGGCTCTGAAAAATGACAGTTTAATGGAAAAACAGAGATATTTAAAGGGATTTCTGGGGGAGAGGGCAGGTTACTGGAAAGCGGCCCGGCGGAGGTCTTCTTTCGTCTTCGAGAATATCATCCTGCCGCCTGTCGTCTGCAATACGCTCGTTATGTTGACGTCTATGGATTTGCCGACAAATTCCCTGCCGTTGTCGATGACGACCATCGTGCCGTCCTCGAGGTAACCGACGCCCTGTCCGTGCTCCTTGCCCTCTTTAAGGACGAGGATGTTCATTATCTCGCCCGGGAGCACGACCGGCTTCATGGCTGTGGCGAGCTTGTTGAGGTTTAATACCTTCACGCCGTGGAGCTCGGCTACCTTGTTGAGGTTGGCGTCGTTCGTTATTATCCTGCCTTCGATTTCCTTGGCAAGGGCCACGAGCTTGCTGTCGACCTCGCGTATCTCTGGGAAGTCCCTGTCGGTTATCTCGACGGTCGTCTTCCTGTTCGTTTGTATCTGCTTTAAGACGTCGAGCCCTCTTTTGCCCCTCGCCCTTTTGATCGGGTCTCCTGAGTCGGCGATGTACTGGAGCTCCTGGAGCACGAACTGCGGCACCATGAGAGAGCCTTCGAGAAAGCCTGTCTCGCAGACCTCGGCTATCCTGCCGTCTATTATGACGCTCGTGTCGACTATGAGCGGGGCCAGGACAGGGGCCTTGCCCGCTGGTTTCTCAGAGGAGCCTCTGCCGCGGTCGGCGAAGAGGCTGGCGAGCCATTCGGAGTTGAACTCGTCCCCCTTTTTCATGCCGATGGACAGGCCTATGTAGCCGATGATGATGTTGGTGAGGAGATAGGCGGCGAGCTCGATGTACCTGTCATTGAAGTTGAGCATTATCGGGTACGTTAGCAGATTGGCGACTATGAGGCCGATGATGAGCCCTGCCGCCCCGCCAAGTACGATGCGCAAGGGAGTGCGCTTGACCCTGTCCTCGAACAGGAGCGCGAGGATGGAGATCAGCAGCCCGCTTATGAGCCCGATTATGGCGAGGTTGGTCCCGGCGATCTCGTAAACGATGAAATATCCGCTGGCAGAAGCGAATATTACAAGAAGCGACCTCATCAAAAGGAACAAAAAGTACCCCTCCTTTTACCTTTCCATGAGGCGGAAAAGTTCTTCCTCTACTTTTTGTTCTTTTACGTTCCTTGCGATGGAAAGTTCTTTTACGAGGAGGTTTTTGGCGGTGTCGAGCATCCTGCGCTCGCCGAAGGAAAGTTCCTTGTCGTATTTGAGAATGAACAGGTCGCGCAGGACCCTGGCCACTTCCATTACGCAGCCGCTCTTGATCTTGTCGGTATAGTCCCTGTAACGCCTGTTCCAGGTCTGATTGTCGAGGGCCACTTCGGTGCGGTCCTTGAGGATGTCGTATATCTTGGGCACCATCGACTTCTTAACGATCTTCCTGAGGCCGACGGATGACGCCGTGTCAGTGGGGACCATTATCGTGGCTTCGGTGTCGAGGATCTTGATGATGTAGAAGCTCTTGTTGAGGCCGGAGACTTCCCTTGCCTCAACCCCCATGATCATTCCCACGCCATGTGCCGGATAGACTGCCAGTTCGCCAGACTTGAAAACATCACAGATAGTTTTAGACATGAAAGCCTTTCGGTTAGGGGTGCGGGTAGTATATTTATACCATATCAGGGGCTTTTCAGTCAACTTCTTTGGCGCCCTGCTCCGAGGGGGCTTCCACCTTGAAAAAGCCGTTTTCAAAGGGATGGTTTATTTCCACTTCCGTGTATTTTATGGTAAGGACGCGCGTGCCGTCCTCGAGGTTTATCCTGAAAGGCACAGGCGCTCCATGAACCGGCCTGTAATCCGAGAGAGTCACCCTGAGGCCTGGCCTGCCTTCAATCGGCCTCGCGTACTCGACGAGGCGCCCTTTTTCGTCCGTCTTCGCGAGGGCTCCCGTCTCCTGCGCTATAATGCCGCCGGTCAGGAATGAGACCGCCTCCTCCGGCTTGAAGGTGTAGGGTATCGCCGGGTCTCCCCAGATGAATACGCTGGTCTTGCCTTCCGAGTTGACGAGGAGCCTTTCCCCGTCGCTGGCGACGAGGGCGGCAACCTGGCCGAACGGTCCGAAGACCTCTATCCTGAAAGACCCCGGGGCCTGCGCGAGGATCACCGCGCGCCCGCTTGCCGAGGAAGAGTCTTTTTTCATCTCGACCACGCCCCTTGCCCGTATGGACGAGGCCGTTGTCTCGACCTTGGCGGGAGCCTCCTCGCCGTAGGGCTTAACGCCGGCGCAGCCGGTTACAAGGAGCATGGCCGTGAAAATGGGGAGAAGCCTTTTTCCAAGACTCACTTGCTGGCCTTCAACTCGTCTTTGAGGCGGTCGATCTTTTCCGTGAGCTCCCTGTTGCCAGGGCTCATCTTCAGGGCGTTCTCATAGGCTGAAAGCGCCTTTTTCTTGTCGTTGTTCTTGAGGTATGCGTCCCCGAGGTGCTCATTGACAATCGGGTCTTCGGGCAGGAGCTTCATGGCCCGTTCAAGTTCCTTTACGGCCTTGGCGAACTCGCCCTTTTTGTAGTAGACCCACCCGAGGCTGTCGAGTATGTGGCCGCTCTCCGGCTTCAAGGCGAGGGCTTTTTTGACGAAGGCCTCGGCCGCGTCGAGCTCTATCCCGCGCTCGGCGTACGAGTAGCCTATGTAATTGAGCGCGTTGGTGTGCTCAGGGTCGAGCTCGAGGACCTTTTTCATCGACGAGATGACCTTCTCGTGCATCTTCGCCTCATCAAAGACTACCCCGAGGAGGAAGTGTAGCTCAGGGTCTTTCGGGCTCACGTTAATGGCCCTCTCGAGCGTCTCTATGGCCTCATTGTACTTCTTCGCGTCCCTGTAAACCGAGGCGAGGAGGCGGAGGAGCTCGACGTTCTCGCCCTTGGCCTTCAGGGCTTCCTTTATCTCGGTTATGGTGTCGTCGACCCTGCCCTGGCGCTCGTATATGTACGCGAGGTGTATCTTGGAGTCGATATAGCTCGTGTCCTTGTCGGGAATCTTCTTGAACTCGGCCTCGGCCTTCGCGAGGTCGCCTTTTTCCTCGTACGCCGAGCCCAGGTAGTAGCGGGCCCTGTGGAAATCAGGGTTTGACTTCAATATCTCCTCGAACTTCGCGGCGGCCATCTCGTAGTTCTTCCTCTCGAAGTGTATGAGGCCGATCTTCACCATGGCGTCGAGCCTGGCTTCCTCTATCTTCTCGAGGGCCGTGAACTGCGAGAGCGCCTCGTCGAGTTTGCCCTGCTGTATGTAGAGGGTGCCGAGGCGCGTCATTATGCCGGCGTCGTGGGGCATGAACTCGAGCCCTTTTTTGTAAACTTCTATGGCCTTGTCGATCTTCTTGTCGAGCTCGTAGGTGACTCCAAGCTCGAAGTAGACCGCGCCGAAGCCGGGGTTGGCGTTCAATGCCTGGTTATAGTACTCGGCCGCTTTCGCGTAATCGGTCCTGTCGAACTCTATCTTGGCCAGGTAGTAGTATGCCATCACCGAGTCGGGGTTGACGGCAAGGAGCTTTCTCAATGTCTCGGCGCCCTTGTCGTAGTCCCTGCCCCTCATGTGAAGAAGGCCGAGGAGGAGGTAGTTCTTGACGTTCTCCCTGTCAAGCTCTATCGCCTTGTTGAAGTAGTAGGCCGCGGTCTTGTCGTCCTTCATCACGGAGAAGACCTCGGCGAGGGTCGCGTAGGGCGGGGCGTAGGCCGGGTCTTTTTCTATCGCGGTCTCAAGGGCGGTCTTCGCGCTTGCGATGTCGCCGGCGCCAAGGTGCAGCAGGCCGAGGTCGGCGTAAAGGACCGCGGATTCAGGGTCAAGGGAGACGGCCTTGGCGTAAAGCTCTATCGCGCCCTTGATGTTGCCGCTTTTTCTGAGCATCTGCGCGGCCGAGTAGTAATAGTATGATTCGCCCGATCTCCTGCTGATGCCCGGCCTTGTCTCTTTAGCGACGGGCTCTTGCGCAAACTGCGGCGCGAGGAGAAGGGCCGCGGCGAGCGCTGGTATCGCAAGCTTCTTTAGGTATGCCGAATCTTTCAAGACTGCTCCTCCGGAATCTGCCCTGGTAGTGCCTGTTGAACGGTTGTATGGTCGCCTGATTTGCAGGAAAGCTGTGATAAGAGCCTTGCTTTGGGCAGACTCGTGCAGATGTTATGATACCATCAACCAATTACAATAGTCAAACTAAATGCCGGATTGTCGAGGGCACTCTGGCGCGAGGGCGCTCACAAAGCCTTTGTAAATCAGAGCGTTATGAGCCTCTTAGAGGGGGTTGCGATTTATCGAGAATTTCAGGGAAGAGGCGTCTCTGGAAAGGGGTGCCGGTTGATGGCGTGACAGCGACTGGCTGGACGTCGCCGTTGAGCCCATTGAGCTTTTTTCAGGCCTGGGCCTGTTTTGGAGCGGCCTTGAGCTTTGCTTTCTCTATCCTGCCGCGCACCTCTGGGGCGAGATGTATCTCTTCGGTGTCGACTCCGGCGAGGATCTCGGCGAGAAGGTCTATCTTGTCCTTGACGTGCAGCCCCTTGTGGATGATTATGCGTTTTTCGCCGCGCAGAAGGAACATGCCGCCGTGGGTCGCGACAACGCCTTTCAGGAGGTCTTCGTAGCTCAATTTTATGCCGAGGCTGGCGGCTGCTTCTTCAAGGGCCTGGAGAATGGCTTCGTCTTTCATGGTGTATATTTTCCAGTAAAGCCATTTTAGAGTCAAGTTAAAAGAAAAGCCGCGAGGTCGAGGGCCCAAAGATGTTGACAGCTTCCCCGGGTTGGATTATATTTCATAGAGTATTTAGCGCCTCTGTTGTGAACGGCGGCGTTTAATCGGGTGCTTGTCCTTAAAAATCGGATAGTTGAAGTCTGAAAGGAGCTATACATAAATGGGTGAGAATATCATTAACGTGACTGATTCGACTTTCGAGTCCCTGGTGCTGAACTCCGAGATGCCGGCCCTCGTTGATTTCTGGGCGAGCTGGTGCGCTCCTTGCAGGGCGATCGCTCCCATAGTGGACGAGATGGCTCAGGAGTATGCCGGCAAGCTTCGCGTCGTAAAGGTCAACGTTGACGACAACCCGGCGACCCCGGGCAAGTTCGGCGTAAGGGGCATACCCACGCTCATCCTGTTCAAGGGCGGCAAGGTGGTAGACCAGCTCGTTGGGGCCGTTCCCAAGACCCAGATAAAAGAGCTCATAGAAAAGGGCTTCTGATATTTTCTTCGACGCGTTAAGGGGCGGCACCTTTGGTGCCGCCCCTTTTTTTATTTCAAATGGCGCGCCCGTTAATGTAAAATACATCGATAAGCGAGGTGCGCATGCGGTCATTTAAAGGTCTGACGCTCATTATAACCATATTTGCCGCGGGCTTTCTTCTCGCCGGCTGCAAGAAGGCAGGCGAGGCTGAAAAGCCCGGGGTCCGCGAGACTTCGCAAGCCCCTTTGGCAGTTCAATCGCAGCAGGCCGTACCTTTTGGCATGAGGAGCTTTGACGGCAAAGAGTTCTTTTTAGAGGGGCTCAGGGGAAAGCCTGTCGTAGTCAACTTCTTCGCGAGCTGGTGCGGCCCGTGCCAGCTGGAAGCCCCCGCGCTCCGCGACGCCTGGGCTGAGTTCGGTGACAGGGTCGAGTTCGTGGCGGTCGCCATCGACGACAGCGAGGAAGGGGCACGGGGCTTTGTAAGGGACTTCAAGCTCGAGTTCACAGCCGGCCTTGACGCGGACGGCGAGATAGCGAAGGCCTACAACATCTACGCCATACCCAGGACCTACATCATCGACAGAACAGGCATGGTCCTGTACGAGCATTCCGGTGTCATAACGAAGGATATACTCGACGCGGCCATCAAGCGCGCCCTTTAAGCAGGCTGCCTCAAGCTTTGTATCCGCGCCGTTGTCTTTGTTGTTCGCCAGGAGTAGCGCGTTAGCGTCTCATTCCTCTCTTCGCTCTCCCGCATCCTTGTTTTTTTTGAGCGGCCCGCCGCTGAGGCGGTTTTTCCGGTAATACGCTAAAGATAAAAACGCGCCCTGTTGCGCCGCCTGTTGCTGGCTGATAGACTGTACTTGTGAGCCTTTGACAAAGAGGCCGACGGAGGCGTATGTCAATGAAGCTTACCCCCGGCGCCATGGCCGTGCTCGAGAGGCGCTATCTGAAACGCGACGACCTGGGCCGGATAGCGGAGAGCCCGGAGGAGATGTTCAGGCGGGTCGCCTCGAATGTCGCCGTCTCTGAGTCGCTCTTCAACAACGGCCGGATGAAAGCCGCCATTGAAGAAGAGTTTTTCTCCCTCATGACTTCCCTTGTGTTCCTCCCGAATTCCCCGACGCTCATTAACGCCGGCAGAAAGCTCCAGCAGCTTGCCGCCTGCTTTGTCCTTCCGGTGGAAGACTCCCTCGAATCGATATTCACGGCGGTCAAGAACACTGCCCTCATACACCAGTCGGGCGGGGGAACGGGCTTTTCGTTCTCGAAGCTGCGGCCGGCCCTCGATACTGTCTCGTCGACGGGCGGGGAGGCGAGCGGCCCGGTATCATTCATGCGCGTCTTTAACGCCGCGACAGAGGCGATAACCCAGGGAGGCACGAGGCGCGGGGCGAACATGGGGATATTGCGTGTCGACCACCCGGACATAATCCGGTTCATAACCGCCAAGGAAGACCCTTCCGAGTTCACCAACTTCAACCTCTCGGTCGCGCTGACCGACGAGTTCATGTCAGCCCTTGAAAAGGGCGCGGACTATTCGCTCATAAACCCCAGGACTGGCCTTGAGACAGGCCGCATGAGAGCCAAAGAGGTATTTGAAAAGATAGCCGCGTGCGCGTGGCGCTCGGGCGAGCCTGGAGCGGTTTTCATAGACAGGATAGACAGGGCCAACCCTACGCCGCGCCTCGGCAGGATCGAAGCTACGAACCCGTGCGGCGAGCAGCCCCTTCTTGCCTATGAGCCCTGCAACCTCGGCTCAGTAAACCTGGGAAAGATGGTAAAGGATACTTTTGGCGGTCGCACAGTCGATTGGTCCGCTCTCGCTCATGCGGTAAGGGTCTCCGTGAGGTTTCTCGACGACGTCATCGAGGCGTGCAGATACCCTCTTCCCGAGATCGAGGCAATGGCAAGGGGCAATAGGAAAATCGGGCTCGGCGTAATGGGCTTCGCCGACCTCCTCGTGCGGCTCAGGGTGCGCTACGGCTCTGATGAGAGCTTCGAAGTGGCCGAAGAGCTGATGAAGTTCATAAGTGAAGAGGCGTGGGGCGCGTCCAGAGCGCTTGCGGCTGAAAGGGGCCCTTTCCCGAATATCAAAGGCTCGGTCTTTGACAGGCCGGGAGTCCCTCCTGTGAGGAACGCGACAGTAACGACTATCGCGCCGACCGGCACCCTCTCCATCATAGCAGGGTGCTCATCCGGCATAGAGCCGTTTTTCTCGCTGAGCTACACCAGAAAGGTTTTAAACAACGAGCGTTTCCACGAGGTGAACCCGCTCGTCGCCGAGGTCGCCAAAGAAGAGGGCTTTTTCAGCGAGGGGCTCATGGAGCACATATCTGCCGGAGGCTCACTAAGGGAGAGGACGGAGGTTCCTGAGCGGATAAGGGAGGTCTTTGTCACGGCCTTTGATATCAAGCCTGAAGGGCACATAAGGATGCAGGCCGCGTTCCAGAAATATACTGACAACGCCGTCTCCAAGACCATAAACCTGCCTCCTGAGGCTTCCGTGCTTGATGTGATGGAGGCTTTCCTTCTCGCGTGGAAACTCGGCTGCAAGGGGATTACGGTTTACAGGTCAGGGACAAGGGCGGGTCAGGTGCTGACATGCAGGAGTCCGCTTTACTGTTGAGGGGTGCCGCTAAAAATTGCTCTTTTTCCAGATCTTTTCGTCAGAGTGGAAATAAAAATGCTCACATATTGTCATATATGCTGCGCTTTTTATTTCCACCCTTCCTCGACCTCGGAAAAAATATCTAATTTTTAGAGGCACCCTGAGGTATGGACAACGAAACGGAAATCTGTTAAAAAATCCCTTCCTACTATAAAAAAGGAAGGCGTCCCAAATGAAAATATCCCCATCGATACTCTCGGCTGATTTCACGAAACTTACCGGGGAGCTTGCCGCCCTTGAAAAAGGCGGGGCCGATTACATTCATGTAGATGTCATGGACGGCAGGTTCGTGCCGAACATAACAATAGGCCCGTCCATCGTCGAGGCCATAAAAAGGGCGACAACTGTCCCTCTTGATGTGCACCTTATGATAGAGGAGCCTGAGAGGTACATAGACGACTTCGCCAAGGCGGGGAGCTCCATAATAACCGTACATGTCGAAGCGACAAGGCACCTTCACAAGGTGATGCAGGCGATAAAGGGGCACGGCCTCAAGGCTGGCGTCACGCTCAACCCCGGCACTCCGGCCGTCATGCTCGAGCCTGTCATTGACGACGCGGATTTGATACTCGTCATGTCCGTGAACCCGGGCTTCTCCGGCCAGGGTTTCATTCCTTCGAGCTTGAGGAAGATAAGGGAAGTGCGCAAGATGATAGACGCCTCAGGCAGGAAAATAGAGCTGCAGGTAGACGGCGGGATAAAGACCTCGAACATAAAGGAAGCGGCCGCGGCCGGCGCTGATGTCTTTGTTTCAGGCTCAGGCGTGTTTTCGACGCCGGATTATGGGAAGACCATAGCGGAACTCAAGAAGCAGGCCCTGTCAGGCCGCTAAAAAGTCCATCTGCTTTGTCGTCTTCAAAGCTTGTCATTGCGGCGTACATGAAGAGTACGCCTCATTCCTCGCTTCTCGTCTCCTCGCATCTGGAGCTTTTTAATCGGCCTGACCATTTTGGTTAAAGTG
>JADLDY010000008.1 GCA_020846435.1 Deltaproteobacteria bacterium | reverse complement strand
GCCGTAAGAGGGCCCTCCTTGTTCAGGATGGCCTCGTTGACGCCTATCTTGCCGAGGTCGTGGAGCAATGACGCGTACTCCAGCACCTCGAGCTCGTCTGGAGTGAGCCCGGAGAGCCTGCCGAGCTCGACGCAGATGCTCCTCATGCGGTTGCAGTGGCCCCTCGTGTGCCTGTCCTTGGCCTCGATCGTCTCGGCAAGGACGTTCACGAACTGGATGTTCATTGACTTCAAAAGGCCGTAAGCCTTCTGCAGCTCCATCGCCTTGGAGTTCAATTCCTTTGTGCGCTCCCTGACCTTCTGCTCGAGGAATATCTGGTACTGCCTGTTCTCGAGCTCGAGCTCCTTGTTGCGCACGAGGAGGTCCCTGTGGACAAGCCCCCTCCTGATGACGTTCATGAGCTCGTCCTTGCCGACTGGCTTCATGACGTAGTCGAAGGCGCCCTTCTTCATGACGTCTATGGCGATGGAGATGTCGGTGAGTCCGGTGAGCATCACTATGGGCGAGAGCGGGAAGGCTTCCCTGACGTACTCGAGCACCTTGATGCCGCTGACTTCCGGCATTGTTATGTCGCAGATGACGAGGTCAAAGGAGCTGGCGTTGAGATGGTCAAAGACCTTGAGCCCGCCGGAGGACTGGGTCACGTCAAACCCTTCCTTGGAGAGGTGGGTGTTGAGGACCTTCCGGATCGGCTCTTCGTCGTCAATGACGAATATGTTGCGTCTGCGTTCTTCCATAAACATGCTTATGCGGGACCATGCCGCAAAAAAAGGCCGGGCCGGTCCCATACCCCGCCTTATCCTGAATTCCAGGCTGCCGGTCTCTCCGGAGATTTTCTTAACCTGATTCTACTTTAATCGGCTGTTTTGCTCGAAAACTTTAGGGGTTTTAAGGCCCGCTGGCAGCCCATCCCGAGTCTGCCTTAAAGCGCCTTATAATTCGGTGAGTTAAGTCACTGCGGAAGGCGGATTTAACGGCCTGCGGCACAGGCCGGGAGGCCTTTGGCCGGCTTAAGAGCGCTTTTTTACGCCGAGAGCGGCCTTTAAAAAAGCTCCTGTGTGGGAGCCCTTTACCCTGGCCACATCTTCCGGAGACCCCTCGGCAATTATGCGGCCTCCGGCGTCTCCGCCCTCAGGGCCGAGGTCGATTATCCATTCGGCTGATTTTATGACATCGAGGTTATGCTCGATGATGATGATGGTGTTGCCTGACTCCTTGAGGCTCTGCAAGACGTCGAGGAGCTTCTGGATGTCTGAGAAGTGAAGGCCGGTCGTCGGCTCGTCAAGGATATAGACCGTCTTTCCGGTAGCGCGCCTGGAGAGCTCCTTTGAGAGCTTTATCCTCTGCGCCTCGCCGCCTGAAAGGGTCGTAGAAGGCTGGCCAAGCTTTATGTAGCCCAGGCCCACGTCATGGAGCGTCTGGAGCTTCTCCCTTATCGCCGGGATATTCTCGAAGAAGGAGAGCGCCTCTGCGACCGACAGGTCGAGGGCTTCGGAGATGTCCTTGCCCTTGTACCTTATCTCAAGCGTGTCCCGGTTGTACCTGTGGCCCTGGCACGCCTCGCAGGTGACATAGACGTCAGGCAGGAAGTGCATCTCTACCTTGATGAGGCCGTCGCCCTTGCAGGATTCGCACCTGCCGCCCTTGACGTTGAATGAAAACCTGCCCGGGTTGTAGCCGCGCACCTTTGACTCGGGGAGCTGGCTGAAAAGCTCCCTTATGGGCGTGAAAAGTCCGGTATAGGTCGCGGGGTTCGACCTCGGGGTGCGGCCGATGGGAGACTGGTCAATGTCTATTACCTTGTCGACCAACTCAAGGCCCGTGACTGACCCGACCTCGCCTGAGCGCTCTTTGGCGTCAAAGAGCTTTTTCGCCAATGACCTGTAAAGCGTGTCGATGACAAGGGTTGATTTGCCTGAGCCTGAAACTCCCGTCACGCAGGTCATCAAGCCGAGAGGGAACGAAGCCGTGACTGATTTGAGGTTGTTGGCCCTCGCGTCCTTTACGACGAGCCACCTCTTGTCCGGCTTTTTCCTCTCTGAGGGCACGTGTATCTTCAACTCGCCGGAGAGGTATTTTCCGGTGAGCGACTTTTCATTGGCGCATATCTCGTCAAAAGTGCCTTTGGCGACTACCTCGCCGCCCCAGATGCCAGCCCCGGGCCCCATGTCTATTATGTAGTCAGCCTCCTGCATGGTCTCCTCGTCGTGCTCTACGACGAGCACTGAGTTACCCATATCGCGCAGGCGCTTCAACGCGCCAAGGAGCCTCTGATTGTCCCTCTGGTGAAGGCCTATGGAAGGCTCGTCGAGTATGTACAGGACTCCGACAAGAGAGCTCCCTATCTGGGTAGCGAGCCTTATCCTCTGCCCCTCTCCGCCGGAGAGGGTTGCCGCTGGCCTGTCGAGGGATATGTAATCGAGCCCGACGTTGGTGAGGAAGTTGAGCCGCTCTCCGACCTCTTTCAATACCCTTCTCGCTATCTCCTGCTCTGAGACCGTAAGGCGAAGGCTTTTGAAGAAAACGAGCGCGTCCTTTATCGACATGCGAACGATGTCCTGTATCGACTTGCCGTCGACCCTGACGAACAAGGCCTCTTTCTTCAGGCGCGCCCCATTGCACTCAGGGCAGGGCTGCGAGCTCATGAAACGCTCGAGGTCTTCCCTCACATCCTCAGAGTCTGTCTCGTGGTAGCGTCTCTCGAGGTTCTTCAATATCCCCTCAAAGGCGCCGGTGTAGGCGTACTTGCTCTTCTCGCCCTCGTGGGTGAACTCCAGCTCTTCTTCACCCGAGCCGTTGAGGATCGTCTCGCGTACCTGAACAGGGAGCTTCTTGAAGGGCATATCAAGGCTGAACTTGTAGTGCTTCGCCAGAGAAGAGAGCATGTTCAGATACCAGCCGGCCGCCTTCTTGCCGCCTGAGCGCGACCACGGGGCCAAAGCCCCTTCGTTGATCGAAAGGGCTCCGTCAGGCACGACCAGTTGGGGGTCGAAATAGAACTTCTCGCCGAGCCCCTTGCACTCAGGGCACGCGCCATATGGGCTGTTAAAGGAAAAGGTCGTCGGGTTTATTTCAGGGTAGCTCACCCCACACTCGACGCACGAGAGCTTCTCATTGAAGAGGAGCTCCTTTCCGCCCATGACCTCGATTTTCACGAGGCCGCCGGAGAGACGGGCCGCTGCCTCGAGCGAGTCTGTGAGACGCCTCAGTATGCCCTCTTTAATGACGAGCCTGTCTATGATTACATCTATGTTGTGCTTCTTGCGCTTGTCGAGGACAAAGACCTCTTCGAGGTCAACTGCCTCGCCGTCAATCCTGGCGCGGGTGTACCCGTCCTTGCGCAATGACTCGAGCTCTTTTTTATATTCGCCCTTCCTGCCCCTGACAACCGGCGAGAGGAGCGCGATCTTCGCGCCTGGGGAGAGCTCCATGACCCTGTCTGCCATCTGCTGTATTGTCTGGGAAGATATGAGCTTGCCGCAGCTGTAACAATGGGGCTTGCCTATCCTCGCGAAAAGGAGGCGCAGGTAATCGTAAACCTCTGTCACGGTTCCGACAGTTGAACGGGGGTTTCTGGAAGTGGTCTTCTGCTCTATGGAGATTGCCGGGGAGAGGCCTTCTATGGACTCGACATCAGGCTTGTCCATCTGCTCTAAAAACTGCCTCGCGTACACGGAGAGGCTCTCGACATACCTTCTTTGCCCTTCGGCGTAGATGGTGTCGAAAGCAAGGGAGGATTTGCCCGAGCCGGACACGCCAGTTATGACGACGAGCTTGTCCCTGGGTATCTCAAGATCGAGCGATTTGAGGTTATGTACCCTCGCGCCTTTTATTACTATCCTGTCCATGCGGTTCCGATGAAAAGTCTGTCTGGGACGGCAACACAATTCTATAATAACAAGTTGCTGAAAACGCCTATTTGGCTCAGGCTGCTCAAAAAGGTCCAGATGCTAGGAGTCGAGGCGCGAGAAATGAGGCGTACTTTTTTAGTACGCCGCAGTGAACGCGCGCCGAAGACGACAACGCAGATGGGCCTTTTTCAGCAGCCTGCTATGCCTTCGCCCTTCTCACTGCCATTTGCGCTGCCATCTCAATGGCGGCAACAAGGCTCTCATGGCTCGCCTTGCCCTGCCACGCGATGTCAAAGGCAGTGCCGTGGTCGACGGAAGTGCGGATGACAGGAAGCCCCAGAGTAGCGTTGACCCCGTCGTCGAAATGCATGAGCTTTAAAGGACCGAGCCCCTGGTCATGGTACATGGCAACGACGACATCAAATTCCTTTTTCCTCACGGCCCTGTAAAATACAGTGTCTGAAGGTAGCGGGCCTACCGCGTCTATCCCGGCCTTGCGGGCTTTTCTGACTGCGGGCTCGATTATGTTTTTATCCTCGTCGCCGAACATGCCCGCCTCTCCGGCGTGGGGGTTGAGGCCACAGACGGCGATCCTCGGCTTCTTCAATCCGAAGTCATTTTTAAAGGCCTTGTCGGTTATGCTTATCGTCTTCAGGACTGATTCTGTTGTAATAAGGCTTGGCACCTTTTTCAGAGACTCGTGGATGGTGACGAGCACGACCTTCAGGTCTTTGCCGCCAAGCATCATCACGAAATCTTCGGTGCCGGTAAGGTGGGCTATGAACTCGGTATGCCCAGGAAAGGTGAAGCCCGCTTTTTTCACCGCCTCCTTGCTTATGGGGCAGGTAACGAACGCGTCAGCGTCCCCGATGGCGGTCATGTAAAGCGCCTCTTCTATGAAGGCGACAGACGCCTCACCTGAGAGCTTCGACGGCTTGCCGATCTTGAGCTTCTTCAAGTCCAGGTTCGTGACGCTTATGACCTGCTCGTCAGAAGGCCCTTTCAGGCGGAGCTTTTTCGCGGCCTCTCTCAAAACGCCGAGATCGCCTACAGCCATGACGCTTGCGGCCTTTTTTACCCTTGCGTCGTTAAGCGCCTTTATCAGTATCTCAGGGCCGACGCCAGCAGGGTCGCCCATCGTAACGGCTATGACTGGTTTCATATCCTCTACATCCTTATCTCTAAGTGGGCCGACCTTTTTACTTCGCTCAGCCAGAAGCTGAACCTCTCGTCCATTATCTTCTTGAATATCCTGTCCTGTATTAGGGCCCTGACCTCGGAGAGCGGCTTTGCCTCAGCCGCCTTGAAGTCCGTGAGCTGGATGAAGTAAACGCCTTCGGGTCGCCTTATCACAGGGCTTGCCTGCCCTGTCTGAAGGCCCTTGACCGCGTCTTCTATCCAGAACTCCATCTCGCCTGATTTCAGGTATCCGAGGTCGCCGCCAAGGGATGGGGAAGGCCCTTCGGAATAGTGGCTCGCCAGCTGGCGGAAGTCCTCAGAGCGCTCAAGCCCCGCTTGAACGAGAACGAGCCTCTCTTCCATCGACTTCTCGTCGGTTGACGGAAGGAAAATCATGTTCATCCTGTACATGGCCGCCCCGCCGAACTCACGGAGGTTCTGGCGGTAGTAGTCCTCGATGTCCTCGTCCTGAACCGAGATCTTGGAACGGAACTCCTTGTTTATGAACTTGACCTGCCTTATCTGCTCCTTGAGCTGCTCCCTGTACTCCTTCTGGGTCAGGCCGCTCTGCGCGAGCGCCAGAAGGAGCTGCTCCTGGGTGATATTGTTCTGCTTTTTGACGTCGTCTATCGAGTTGTCTATCTCCCGCTCGCTCACTTCTATGCCGGCCCTGTCAGCGGCCTGCCTTACGAGCCTCTGCTCGATGAGGGTGTCGAGTATGGTGGCCCTCACCTCTTCGACCTTCCTTTTATCCCCCGCGCCCTTGACTCCGAGCCTTTCAATCGCAACGGTCGTAGCGGCGTTGAGCTCGGAGAGGGTTATGATGCTGTCGTTTATTATGGCCACGACCCTGTCTACCGTCTCCGCCCCTGAGGGCAGGGCAACGCAAAAGAGCAGGGCCGAAAGGCCTAAAGCCGCTATCTTTCTCTTCAAAGCAGTTCCTCTCTCACTTCTATCTTAGAGCTGCGCTTCCTCATGTCCATCCACTCGCCGAGCAACTGGACGGATTTTCCGGCGCGAAGCCTCTCCATTATCCTGCCCTTAACTTCCGGGTATGCCGCCTTCCCCTTCTGTCTCCTGTCCTCGAGGAGGAAGATATGAAAGCCATACGCCGTCTTGACTACCGGGCTTATCTCCCCGGGGCGCTTGAGCGAGAAGACAGCCTCTTCGAACTCAGCCGGCATATCCCCTCTTGAGAAGTACCCCAGGTCCCCGCCTTTGGCGCCCTCCGGGCTGAGCGAGAGCTCTCTGGCGACATCCCCGAAGTTTTTCAGGGTGAGCCCGGCTCTTACGCGGAGCGCCTCCTCTTCGGAAGCGACGACTATCATTCTGGCTCGCGCCTGCTCCGGCCTTGAGAACTCTTCGGTGTTAGCGGCGTACCACGCGCGGGCCTCGGCGTCAGTGACCTTTACGGAAGCTGTCAGCCTCTCGATCGCCTTCTTGACGAGGAGCTTCCTTTTTATCCTCTCCTCCCAGACGGCGAACGAGCCATAACGCTCCTCTATGACCGCCTTGAACGACTCATCTCCGTACTCTTTTCTGATGAGGTCGACCTCTGAGGCAAGCTCCTTTTCAGTGACAGAGAGCCTGGCACGCCTGGCCTCCTCAATGAGGAGCTCTTCTTCGACCATCTCGTTGACAAGCTCTTTTTTCAGCTCAGAGAGACCTTCCCATGAACTGCCCTGGCCTGAGGGCACGAGCCTTTTGAGCGCGGCCCTGTACTCTCCGGAGGTTATCACGCGGTCATTGACCTTTATGAGCGCCTTTCCTGAATCATCCCTGCCGGGTCCGCACGCGGAAAAATTGAAGAGAAGGAGCACGGCAAGGGAAGCGGCAAGCTTTTTTCCGGAGAGTGTTTTCATAGAGAAAGGGGAGTCGAGGCGACTCGGCCAACCATGAAATATTATCACCCCTTGAGAAGCTCTTTCAATACATATCTGGCCGCTTCCATCGGCTGCTCATCCTGCCCCATGAACACGACGAACTTGCCCTCTGGCATGACCCTGTAACGCTTGGGCTCCTTTTTCGCCATGGCGAGAGCCTTATGCACGACCGCTTCTGTCGGCTCCCTCCCGGCGACCTGCTCGAACGACAGATAGAGCCTCGTGCCCTTTTGCGTGAGCTCCCTTGCCATGAGCCCCTTCAACATGACTCTCAGCTCGGCCGTAGCCATGAGGTTTTCAACGAGCGCGGGCACCGGGCCGTACCTGTCCTCGAGCTCTTCGGTTATGGTGTATATCTCGTCTCCCGCGGCAATAGAGGAGAACCTCTTGTAGAGGTTGAGCCTCTGCCTCGTGTCAGGTATGTAGTCTTCCGGTATGTACTGCGAGACTCTCAGGTTTATCTCCGGCACTGTCTCTTCCTCGACTGACTCTCCCCTGAGCTCCGAGACGGCCTGCTCAAGGAGCTGCGTGTACAGGTCGAAGCCGACAGAAGCTATCGTGCCTGACTGGGCGGTGCCAAGCAATTCGCCCGCGCCCCTTATCTCAAGGTCGTAGGTCGCGACCCTGAAGCCGGAGCCCGGCTCGCAGAGCTCCTGAATTACCTCTATCCTCTTTCGCGCGTCGTCAGTAAGCTCGCCCAGCGAGGGGCATACGAAATAGGCGTAGGCCCTGTGCTTTGACCTGCCCACCCGGCCGCGGAGCTGGTAGAGCTCGGCAAGTCCGAACCTGTCGGCCCTGTTTATGATGATGGTGTTGGCGGTCGGTATGTCGAGGCCGGATTCTATTATGGCGGTCGAAAGAAGTATGTCTGTCTCCCTCGCGACGAACGAGAGCATCTTCTTCTCCAGCTCGCCCTCTTTCATCTGTCCGTGAGCGACAGCGACCTTTGCCTGTGGCGCAATCCTTCTCAGGAACTCTTCCATGGCCGCGATAGACTGCACCCTGTTGTGGACGAAGAAAACCTGGCCTCCCCTTGAGAGCTCCCTCTCGAGAGCTTCTTTTATGAGCTCCTCGTCGAACCTTATTATCTGGGTCTTTATCGCCATCCTGTCCTCAGGCGGCGTGTTGATTATCGAAAGCTCCCTGATGGAGGCGAGCGACATGTGCAGAGTCCTCGGTATCGGGGTTGCCGTGAGCGTCAGCACATCGACCCTCGAGCGCAGTTTTTTGAGCTTTTCCTTGTGCGCGACGCCGAACCTGTGCTCCTCGTCGATTACGATGAGCCCCAGGTCCTTGAACTCTATGTCGTTCTGAAGAAGCCTGTGCGTGCCGATTATTATATCGACCTTGCCTTCGGCGAGCTTTTTTACTGCTGAAGTCTGCTCGGCCTTTGACTTGAACCTGGAGAGCACCTCGACAGTAACCGGGTATGGAGCGAACCTCTTGGAGAAGGTGCTGTAATGCTGCTGGGCGAGAACCGTCGTTGGAACGAGGACCGCGACCTGCTTCTTGTCGAGCACCGCCTTGAACGCCGCCCTTATGGCCACCTCTGTCTTGCCGTAGCCGACATCCCCGCAGATGAGCCTGTCCATGGGCCGTGGCTCTTCCATATCCTTGAGAGTATCCTCAATGGCCCTTGCCTGATCCGGCGTCTCCTCATAGTCAAAGCCAGCCTCGAACTCATGGAAGAGCCTGTCAGGAGGAGAGAAGGCAAAACCCTCTGCCGCGGCCCTCTCTGCGTAGAGCTTCAGGAGCTCGCCGGCGAGCTTCTCGACAGCCTGTTTGACCTTGCGCTTGGTCTTCTCCCAGCCAGGGCCGCCCAGCTTGTCGAGCTCGGGTGAGCCTCCCTCGAGGCCGTGATATTTGGAGACGAGGTCCATCCTCCAGACCGGCAGATAGAGCTTGTCCCCACCCCTGTACTCGAGCAGCAGGAACTCGGTGTCGACGTTATCGACGCTGAGCCTTTTAAGCCCCCTGTAAAGGCCGATGCCGTGCTGCTTGTGGACGATGTAATCGCCCGGCGAGAGGTCCTGCAGCTGGGTGAGGAAGGCTTCCAGCTTCCTCGACGGCGGGGCCCTTCTCTTGACCCGCTCTCCGAAGACCTCTTCCTCGGAGACGAGGACGAGAGGCTCCGACAGGAGCCTGAAGCCGCTCGAGAGAGCGCCTGTGGCTATGAAAAAGCCCGGCTCCCCGATTGCATGTATCTCTGAGGCCTTTATGATGGAGGGCTGGAGGCCGTAGGCTTCAAGGAGCTCTTTCGTCCTTTCAGCCTGCCCCCTGTTGTGAGCGGTAATAAAGACCTTTTTCTTCTCATCGAGCCATGAAGAGACCCGCTCTGCCAGCGGCTTTAAAAGCTCCTCTCCCTTTCTGAAGGAGATCTCCTGACGAAGATCGATGTTGGTCTCTACCGGGACCTGTGTGCCTGAGCCGATGGACTGCAGATGGACGGCCGCCTTTTTTCCAAGGAGGCTTCCTGCCTCTTCAGGCGTCAGATAAAGGGAGGACGGCTCGACGAAAAATTCCTTCCTCTCCACAAACCTCGAAGCGCTTGAGGCGGCCTCTTTAGAGGTCTTCTCCATGCTTGAGGCGGCAAGCTCAGGCTCGACGAGAGCCACAAGTGCGTCAGCTGGCAGATAATCGAAGAGAGTGTCGAGCTTTTCGTAAAGGAGCGGCAGGAGGGCGTCGAGGCCTGAGAGAGCTCCGTCGCGGAACCTGTCAGACAAAGGCTCCCATGCCTCGCGGTTGAGCCCGAGCTCCTCTGCCCGCTCTATGAGCCTCTCCCTCGCGCCTGCCCTCAGCGACTTCACAAGGGTCGATTCCCTTGAGGGCAGGATCCGCGCCTCTTCGGCTTCCTTCAAGGACCTCTGTGTGGAAATGTCGAAGGTCCTAATCGATTCGACCTCGTCGCCGAAAAATTCTATCCTCAGGGGGGATGCGTACATCGGAGGGAAGATGTCGAGTATGCCGCCGCGCACCGACATCTCGCCCCTCTCCTCGACCATAGTCATGCGGGAGTAGCCGGTCTCCTGAAGAGTCACGAGGAGGGAGTCCCTGTCGACCTCCTCGCCTTTTTTGATTATCACGACCCTCTGGGAGAGCGCATCTTTTGGCGTGACCTTCTGCAGGAGGGTCGAGGCCGGGGCTACGCAGACAAATGGGCGTTTTGTGAGGAGGTTGAAGAAGACCTCCATCCTCTGAGCCTGTATCTCCTGGTGCGGGGGCTGGAGCTCGAACGGCAGGTTTTCAGGTGACGGGTATACGAGCACGTCTTCGCGTCCGAGGAAGAACCTCAAGTCCTCGGCAAACGATTCCGCCTCCTCAGGGCCGGGGAGCACCGCGAGAACTGGCCGCTTCATGAGCCTGAACGACTCGGCCAGGAAATAGGCCCTGGACGCCCCGTACAACCCGGTCAGCTTGAGCTCTGAGCCGGGGATGAGCTCCTGTGAGAGCTTTACGGCTTCCGTAAACGAATATGTCTTGTCAGTAAGCGCCATCAATTTGGAAAAAACCGGGTTTTTTGAACAAAAAATTATATCATACAGGTGCTTTGGTAAAAAGGGGTTTGATGGGCTGGAAGGCTCTATCAAGGGAAATCTGGGGCTGAGACAGGAAAAACCCTTGACGCTTTTTCATAGAAGTATTAATATAATGGCTTAAATAAGCCCCCCTTGAAACGAGGGGGGCTTTTATTGACTATTCCCGGGTAGCTCAGCCGGCAGAGCGGGTGACTGTTAATCACCATGTCGGGGGTTCGAATCCCTCCCTGGGAGCCAAGAAAAAGTAAGAGGGCCACGGTTGTTCCGTGGCCCTCTTTTTTTCTGTGGCGCGTAGCGCCGGGTTTGAAGCCCCGAAGGGGGTTCGACCGGGTGCCCGCCGCAGCCGAAGGCGAGGCGGGCTATAAAAATCGAACACTTCCCTGCCGGGTCCGCCGAAGGCGGACAATCCCTCCCTGGGAGCCAGAATAAACAAAAGGGTCAGCGAAAGCTGGCCCTTTTTTTTATTCTATTTCATGGCGGGTTCGAACACCCGAAGGGGGTTCGACCGGGCGCTCGCCGCAGCCGAAGGCGAGGCGGGCTATAAAAATCGAACACTTCCCTGCCGGAAGGCGAAGCCTTAATCCCTCCCTGGGAGCCAGCTTATAACCCCTTGATTTTCAAGGGGTGGGTATCGGACGATTCAGGTTTTACAAGATCCACAGTGCCCGCTGAAATTTCACAAGGCTACACGGCCTTCTCTTGAGATCTGTTCCAGCAGCCAGGGTCGGCCTTGAAAGGGCTGCCGGTCACGGCGTAGGAGAGGCACTTGAGCCCGCCGCCGCACAAAGCCGAATAAAGGCAACCCTCGCATCCCTCCTGAACGCGGCTGCGGTCTCTCAGCCTTTTAAAGATCTCGCTGTCGTTATACAAATCAGCCAGAGCAGCTTCTGTCAGGTTTCCTGCGACTATCGGCATGCGGCGGCACGGGACTAGATCGCCGTTGGATTGGATTGTTATGAGCGAGTCCCCGGCACTGCAGCGGTACGGCCTCTCTCCAGAGAAAAGAAACTGAAGCGCGCGTTTCATGGAGACCTCGGTCCTGTTGAACGGGGCGAGAATTGAGCGTCGGCAGGAGCGCTTCATAATTTCCAGGAACTCTCTGGTCTCAACGGGCGTAAGTGCCTGTGAGAGCATACCTGTTCCAGCGCCGGTTGGTATCAGGCGGTCCGCCCAGACGCGGTCTACATTAAGGCCGCGGCCGATGGCAGCTACTGCGCCGAATTCTCTGTAATTGGCCCTGTGGGCCGTGAATGAGACGAGGACCCTCAGGCCCTCTTTCTTCAGGTGCCTTATCGCATCTACGGTCTTCGCGTAACTGCCCTTTCCACGGATGGCGTCGTGCGTGGCCTCCTTGCCTTCAAGGCTCAACTGCACGAACCTCGGCCCCAGCGAAGAGAGCCTTCCGGCAATTTTCATGTCGATGAGGCTGCCGTTAGTAAGTATGGAAAAGCTGAAGTCTTTTTTGTGCGACCTGAAGACCTCGAGTATATCGAAGAAATCCTCTCTGACAAACGGCTCACCCCCGCTCACCGTGATATGCCCGAAGCGCCTTGAGCCGCCCTTCCATGACTTGAGGAGTTCGAGGTACTGGCCGAGTATATTCATTATCCCGTTGAATGGAAGCTCAGCCCCGGAGTAGCCTTCCTGATAGCAATGGGCGCACCTCAGGTTGCATCTCTCGGTTATGTGCCACTGCAGGAGGAGCTGACGCTCTTGTGCGCCTTCCTGGCAGGCACCAATGTGCCAGGGGAACTTCAGTCTCCTCCACATCCGCCGCACCCCCCGCATCCGCCGCCAGATGAGCCGCCGTCACTGCTGCTGCCACCGCCGCACCCGCCGGAACATCCCGAGCCCCCTGCCGCGTTCCGCTTGAAGGCCTCTGTATATTGCGGATACAAAGAACTGACATACACATGGCCCGCGCCAAACAGGGCCACAAGGAGCGCAGGGTCGACCCCTTGCGGCAAAGTCCGCCTTTTTTTCGTCCAGTTGAAGCGCTCCCGCAGGTTCTTCAAATAAACGCGGCCAAGCCTTGTCAGATACTTTCTCTTTCTGAAGATCAAAAAGACGATGACTTCCGAGACCAGTAAAGATATCACGAGGAAGACTATCGGCTTGGCGCGCATGACCCCGAGATAGAGCTTGAGCCCTCCGAATGCCGCGATCAACGCCCCGAAGAGGAGCGCTATGCGCACCGCACGCTCTTGCTGGACCTTCCCTTTGACCAGATGACGCAGCTCGAGCCCCGCCCTGACATCGGCAAGGTGCGCCTCGATCCTTGCCCTGAAGTCTTTGTCCGTGAATAGGGCCTCTGGAGTGCGCTCTATCGAGAGAAACGCCATTATCTCCGCATCGAGGGCGGACAAGCCTCCATTGCGCGCACCGCTCACAGCGTGGATTCGCATTTTCTTTTTCTCATTTTCAATGGCAACAAGGCCACGGCTCATCAGGCTGAAAACCCTGGACCGGATGACCGAATCGGCTCCGCCCTGAAGTACTGCCACTGCTACCGCGTCCAGACCGGCTTCAACAACCGGCGCGCGGGAAGCAGTGCCGTCTGCATCGGTCAGAAACCTCATCAGGACGATACAGATGAGCGAAAAGACCAGAAAAAGCCAAATGAATACCGGCCCTGGTATCTGTTTTATGAACTCGACCATCTCCACTCTTTCTCCAACTCGACAAACTGCCTGAACACCACTTATTTCTATCGACAATACAAAACTTTTCTTTAAGGGACTGGCGAGGCCAGGATGGCCGAGGTCAATCCTGGAGCCCGCCGCAGCCGAAGGCGAGGCGGGCAATAAAAATCGATTAACTTCCTTACCGGGTCCGCCAAAGGCGGACAATCCCTGCCTGGGAGGCAGCATAAAAAAAAGGCCAGCGAAAGCTGGCCCTTTTTTTATGCTATTTCAAGAGAGCATGACGGGCAGGCATTGCCGAAGACACGGGAACGCCGCAGAGGTCAACCGGCGGCCTGAACGCCTTGCGTCTCCGGCGTACCGTCGATTATCTTTTTGATCAGCACGATGAAAACCCCGGTCAAGGCCAGGTTCAAAGCCAGCGAGAGCATGGCGACCGTGACGACAGGCCCGCCTATTCCGTAGCTGAGGCTAAGGACCAGGATTCCGGCTCCGACCTCCCCGCGCGGCCACATGCCTATTGATACGGCAAGACGATGGCGCCAATGGGCTTCCTTCCGATAGAAGAGAGCGGGAAGCATCTTGCCGAGATTACTGAGTATGGTTATCAGCAGGACATGCAGCGCTATCAATGGCCAGCTCATGTTGGGCTGGCTGGCCGTGACGGTCGTGACATACCGGCCGGCGGCCTGTCCGCCGTGAAGCGCGGGGTCATCGACGATGCTTGCGGGAGCGGCGGCGTGGAGCGAAGCCGGCTCCGGGGCCGGATGCTGGATGTCGGCTCCAGCGAAGATGGCGGGCATGCTCAGGCCGACCAGGACCATGAATGCGGCCGAGACCGAAGTTACCGCCGGCCTCTCTGATGGACGCTCTGTTATCTCGTGGAAAGCGCGCTCAAGGGTCTCCTGGTCAGGCGCCGCCCCGGCGCTGGCCGGCTTTGCCATGCAGCCAAGGACAAAAGCCGGAAGCAGGACCTCGATATGGATGGGAACGGACGGGTCAAAGACCTTGCTGCCCAGATGAAGCAACTCGCTTAAAGCCACGATTGCGCCCGAGTAGGTAAGCACCCAGCCCCATGTGACAGGTATCCGTACCCGGTGGAGCCAGATGTAGCCGACGACCAGCATGCCAACCATTACGACCACAACAAGGCCGAGCTGCCAGGCCAGCCCCACCATGAGCATCTTGAGCGGTATCATCAAGAGCACCGTGTCCAGGTCGTCGAATATGGCCAGTACCCTTGCCTTGCGGAAAAGCCATGTCGCGCCGAGGCCTGCCGCGGCCAGCATGTTGAACAGGACTCCGGCTGAAGTGGGCGCGGCGAACCTGCCCGCAAGCAAGGTCTCTTTCCATGCCGTGAAGTCTCCCCAGAAGCCCTCGGGCAGCATGACGAAGACAAAGTAGGCGCTGACGAGTATCCATGGGACTGAGGCGGCCGTGAACGCGACAAGGTAATCCCAGCCATATGAGCCGAGCCTGGTCTTGTCGATGTGGAACTCGAAGCCGACGCGTATCATGATGAAAGCCAGGCAGACCATCGTGAGCACGCGTACCGCCACTGCGACGGCGTCATGCGCGCCGCCAAGCAAAAAGGGCAGCAACTGGGACAGGCCAAACCCGACAAACAAAAGGATCGAATAAAGGGCTACCTTGCGCATCTGAGCACTCCTGCCCGGCAAAACCTGCCTCGCCGTCATGTTTATCGTATCAGAAACTGGCGCCGACGCGCTCCCTTTTTCAATCGACGCGTTACGCCAAAAAATCCACTAACCCTTGATAAGCCTGCCCACCTCTGCATGCCTGAAGCAATCGACAGTGTGGTCGTTGACCATGCCGACTGCCTGCATGTGGGCGTAGATGATGGTCGAGCCGACAAACTTGAAGCCGCGTTTTTTGAGGTCTTTGCTTAACGCGTCTGACTCAGGCGTTTTAGCGGGGACCTCTTTGATGCTTTTAAAGCGGTTATCTATCGGTTTGCCGCCAGTGAAGCGCCAGCTATACTCCGCGAAAGAGCCGAACTCTTTTTGTATCTCCAGAAAAGCTTTTGCGTTGGTCACGGCTGACCTGACCTTCAGGTTGTTCCGTATTATGCCCGGGTCACCCAGAAGGCTCTGTATCTTCTTTTCATCAAAATCCGCTACCTTGACAGGGTCAAAGCCTTCGAACGCTTTTCTGTAATTCTCCCGCTTCTTCAAGACCGTCAGCCAGCTGAGGCCCGCCTGCGCGCCCTCGAGCACAAGGAACTCGAAGAGCTTTCTGTCGTCAGAGACAGGCATTCCCCATTCATTGTCGTGGTAGGCGATGTACAACGGGTCAGAGCTGACCCATGCGCACCTTGCCAGTTGTTTTTTATTTTTTTCCATTTACTCAGTCCCCCGGCTGAGAGCCAATAAAAAAGGGGGCTCTTAAAAGCCCCCTTTTGTTTTTGTATTTATCCGTTCATAACCGACCCTTGAAAACCGGTTCAGGATGAAAAGATCACTTTGTCAGCGACTGGAGCCTGAGAGACTCGGTAAAAGCCTCGTTCTCCTTCATGAAAGTCTTTATTGATTTGAGCGCGCGAAGCCTCCACGCGGCAATCTGAATACTGTCCTTGAGCGGCTTCGTGAAAAGGGAAGAGAAGAAATCAGAGACCGTGTACAACGGCGAGTAGAACTTGCGCATGGCGTTTATCGTGTGGTACTGGAGCTCGTACCTCGTCATGAGCTTGGGCTCGAAGACGGCGTGATGCGCGTCGTACAAGCTCCAGTCCTTGTTCTTTATGCGCCCTTCGCTCTCCAGCTCGTCAAATGTCTTGGTGCCGGGAAGAGGCGTCAAGATCAGGAACTGGACAGAGGCCAGCTTGTTTTTCCTGGCGAACTTCCAGGTCTCTTCTATCGTCTGGATGGTGTCCAGATCAGAGCCGAGCACGAACATCCCGTGTATCTTTATCCCGTTCTTCTGGATCTCCGCGATGCCCCGCTCCATCTCCTCGACAGACTGCTTCTTGTTGTAAGCTTTCAGGGACTCGGGATTTACCGATTCAAGGCCTATGCACCCGATGAAGCAGTTTGACTGCTTCATCAGAGCGAGAAGCTCAGGGTCTTTCGCTATGTCGATGTGGAACTGGCCTGCCCATGTAGGGGTAAGGCCGGTCGAGACCATCTCTTTGCAAAGGGCCTTGACCCTTTTCTTGTCGGCGGTGAAGTTGTCGTCGTAGAAAAATACCCAGTCGGTGTTGTCTTTTATGCGGCCGCCTTCCTTGATGAGCTCCCTGTGCTTCCTTATGAAGTTCAGGGTCCTTTCCTGGCAGGTGTAACGGTACTTGTGGCCGAACATGCCCGTGACCGAGCAGAATGTGCAGTTGTAAGGGCAGCCCCTGCTCGTCATGATAGGCGTTACGGATATCTTCTTAGTATTGCCCTTGATTAGTGTGAAGTCGATGTCAGGCAGGTTGTCGAGGTCCATGACAAACGAGGT
>JADLDY010000007.1 GCA_020846435.1 Deltaproteobacteria bacterium | reverse complement strand
GATTTCTACGGCTCGGAGAAGTCCGTGACCGTGGACAAGGCTGGAAATGTCAAAATTGAATTCGTGGGCAAGGACGGCAAGACGACCGTCCTCAAGGAAAAGACCTCACTCAAGGCTGGCGAAGTCATAGACGCCGCCGTCATGAACAGGAACGCCCTCAGGAAGTTCTTTGCCGAGCAGATTGACGACGCGAAGAAAAGGGGAGTTCTTTTCTCGCTGCACTTGAAGGGCACGATGATGAAGGTCTCCGACCCCATCATGTTCGGACACGCCGTCACAGTATTTTTCAAGGATGTATTTGAAAAGCACGCCGCCACGATCAAGGAACTCGGCGTTGACGTAAACAACGGCCTTGGCGACCTTTACGCCAAGATAGAAAAACTGCCCGCCGCAAAGAAGGCCGAGATAGAGGCCGACATAAAGGCCGTATACAAGACGCGCCCCGAGATGGCTATGGTCAACTCGGACAAGGGCATCACTAACCTGCATGTTCCGTCAGATGTCATCATCGACGCCTCCATGCCCGCGATGATCCGCGAGTCCGGCAAGATGTGGGGCCCGGACGGCAAGCTCCACGACACCAAGGCGACCATACCTGACAGGTGCTACGCCGGAGTTTACGATGTCGTCATAGAAGACTGCAAGAAGCACGGCGCGTTTGACCCGAGGACCATGGGCACTGTCCCCAACGTCGGTCTCATGGCGCAGAAGGCTGAAGAGTACGGCTCGCACGACAAGACCTTCAAGGCACCGGGCGACGGTGTCATCAGGGTCGTAGACGAGACCGGGAAGGTCCTCCTCGAGCAAAAGGTCGAAGAGGGCGACATCTTCCGCGCCTGCCAGACCAAGGATGCGCCTATTCAGGACTGGGTGAAGCTGGCCGTAACCAGGGCGAGGGCAACGGGAGCTCCCGCCATATTCTGGCTCGACAAGAACAGGGGCCACGATGCCCAGATAATAGAGAAGGTCAACAAGTACCTCAAGAACCACGACACCAATGGCCTCGACATAAGGATAATGACCCCTGAGGACGCGACCCGTTTTTCCATCGAGCGCATCAGGAAGGGTCAGGACACGATCTCGGTCACTGGCAACGTCCTTCGCGACTACCTCACGGACCTCTTCCCAATACTCGAGCTCGGCACCAGCGCGAAGATGCTCTCCATCGTCCCCCTCATGGACGGCGGCGGCCTTTTCGAGACAGGAGCCGGCGGGTCTGCCCCCAAGCATGTCCAGCAGTTCCTTGAAGAGGGTTACCTCAGGTGGGATTCCCTTGGCGAGTTCCTCGCACTCGGCGTCTCCCTTGAGCACATGGCGGCCGTCTTCAAGAACGCCAAGGCACAGGTCCTTGCCGACGCTCTTGATCAGGCCAACGGCAAGATACTCGACAACAACAGGTCGCCTGCCCGCAAGGTAGGAGAGCTCGACAACAGGGGGTCCCATTTCTACCTCGCCCTGTACTGGGCTCAGGCTCTGGCCGAGCAGACAAAGGACAAGGACCTCCAGACGCGCTTCACAAAGACTGCAAAGGCTCTTGCCGAGAACGAAGCCAAGATACTCGCGGAGCTCACGGCCGCGCAGGGCAAGCCTCAGGACATTGGCGGATACTACCGCCCTGACTTCAATAAGGCGTCCAAGGCGATGCGCCCGAGCGCTACGCTGAACGCGATAATAGATTCCATCTGATTGTTTTTTAAGAAGCGTTAATTGATAAACACACTACGGAGGTAGTTATGCAGCTTACAGGCCTCTACTGGGGCCACAAGCTCCTGAGAAAGGTCGAATACCCGCACGCAGAGGTCTTAGGGCCGGAAGCGAGCGTGGACCAGATAAAAGACCTAATCAAGAGATGCGGCCAGGTCTTCATAAAGCCCATATTCAAGGGCGGCGTAGGCAAGAAGGGCAAAGCCGGCCTCATCGGAAGGGCCAAGGACCTGCCGACGGCGCTCAAGGAAAAAGAGAGGCTCTATTTCATCGAGCACACCTTCGGGAACACCTCGGTCAAATCCGACGGTGTCACCTTCGAGGGCGGCGTGCCGGCCGAGCACGAGGTGTACTTCTCGATAAGCGACTCGACCCTGTTTAGGGCGCCGATGATGACCATCACCCACCACGGCGGCATGGACATCGAGGAACTCCCCAAGAGCAAGATAAAGGAGATCCCCTTTGACCCGCTTACGGGCCTCAAGAGCTTCCACATATCCAACGCCCTCACCGAGCTCGGCGCGCCCCCGGAGATAATAAGCCCTCTGGTGCAGAACCTTCCGAAGCTCTGGACGCTGTACAACAACTACGGCATGTCCACGCTGGAGCTGAACCCCATAAGGATGATGCCTGACGCCAAGGGCCGTCTTACGCCGGTTGCCTGCGACTTCAAGTGCTCCTTTGACCTCGACAACCCGGGCTGGAAGAGGCTTGATCTTCCGGCGCACCTGTTCGCTTCCGACTACTCGGAGTTCGAGCAGGAGATAAACCAGCTGAGGACCTACCAGGGGCAGTCAGACGTGTTCGTCATGAACCCCAAGGGCACGATAACCGCGCCGACATTCGGCGGCGGGGCGAACGCCCTGGTTACCGAACTCCTCGGCGAGAGGGCGACGATCTCCTCCGACTTCGGAGGCAACCCGCCCTACGAGAAGATGTTCCAGATATCGAGGATATGCTTCAAGTACTGGCTGAGGCAGTCGAACGTTCTGTTCATCATCGGCGGCAAAGCCAACAACACCGACATATACGAGACCTTCAGGGCCATGGCAGACGCGCTTCGTGACCACTTCAACAAATACGGCCCGACCCCGCTCTTCGTAGTCATCGGCAGGGGAGGACCGAACCTTATCCGCGGCATGGCTTACATGAGGGACACTCTGGAGAACCTCAAGCTCCCGTACAGGATATTCGGCCACGACAGCGCCATGAGCGAGGTCGTGAACTACGCCCTCAACATCGACGTGTGGATGGAAAAAGAAGGCAGGAAGAAAGTAGCCGAAAGCCTCGGCATCAGCACCGGCTCGAAAAAGGCCATTGGTGCGAAGTAAGCCGGGACACACAAAAAACAACAAGGTGAATCGATATGCATAAGGAAGGCGTAAAAAAATTCCCTTACTAT
>JADLDY010000006.1 GCA_020846435.1 Deltaproteobacteria bacterium | reverse complement strand
TCAAGCAGGCCAGCGAGGTGGAACCGATGTCGGAAGAAGCTACCGAGTTGCCGGCTATGGTAGAGCCATAGGCGGTGAAGGACGCGGGAGCCTGGGTGCCCCTGTTCCACAACGGCTTCAGGTTGTTAGTGGTGTTGGTGTGGTGAGGCGTGTGACAGAATATGCAGATTTCGGTGGTGGAGGCGGTGGTGATGTGCTCGCCGAGCCCTCCGAGGTTGTGCCTCGAGTTACCGATGCCGTTGGCGGCGTCGCCGTCGTTATAGGTGTCAACAGCGGAGGCGGTGCCTACCGCGATGAAGCCAACTGAAGCTACTGCGAGCGCGAGTGTAAGAAATCTTTTCATTTGTGAATCTCCTTTCCACATGTTAGAAAACTTTTTTTAGTTTCGCCAGGCAGCTTGGCCTTACCGGCTTGTCGAGCGCACCATCGGCTCGCTTCCGGCCCTCCAGCCTGTCGGCTGAAAGTTCCAGGGCGCCTTGAAACAGATGCCCTGGCTTTTTTGCTCCAGCTGCCACCTTGACAGCTTTCTGCATTTCCCGCCCGGGAAGCCCGCCATGAGCTTGCGTCGCGGTATTAAGTCAGTTGACCAGAAAATCAAAAAGCCTTGATCGCCGTCTTAGACGGTAACCAAGGCATCCATGGGCTTGTTCCGGGGCCGGAAGCCCATCATGAGCTTTCCAGCGAAGGATTATGTCGTGTCAGAGAAACTTCAGAACCAGAACTTCAAACAACCTTGCTTTCCGCTTGAGCCCTTGCAGTGTTACCGCGGAATCTAATGGTTCTGATAGTTCTCATATTAGTCCAAACCATTAAAAATGTCAATAGGGAAAATTAGGATTTTTTAATTTTACCTGCTTAAAGAGGAAAATACGCATGTAAATCGGATAGTTATAAAATAGAATGAGCCGTCCAGGAGGCCTGCGCCGTCTGGTTGAGTGTATTTTCATCCTTGACTTTTTAAATCAGCTCTGACATTATTTAGTTACAATACAAAATATAACTATTGCCACTGGCATAGGGACAGGGACCTAATAACGACGCACCTGAGCTATATTTTATCCCGTGTACCCTATACCATCTGGAGGTATCAAAATGAGCAGCAGCGGAAAGGACCTTACGCCCAGGGCAGACGTATGTTCAAACGTCTGCCGCCAGTATTTCGAGCTTTACTCTGAAGTAGCCTCTCTCAAGCAGAAACTCGCGGAAAGAGACGTTATCGAGAGGGCCAAGTGGGCGATAGTCGCCAAAAAGAACATGAGCGAGGAAGAGGCCCACGACTTCCTGATGAAATCGAGCAGAAAGACAAGGCTCAAGCTCGTCAAGATCGCCGAGCTTGTTCTCACAGGCAAGACAGTCGGCTGACCGCATCAACCGGCTTCAACTGTAAGCGCGCTTTAAAAACAAAAGCCCGTCTCCCAATAAGGAGCCGGGCTTTCCTTTTCAAGTCCTCTTCACCTCAGGCGCTCTTGTCAGAGAGAGCCTGCGCCCTTTTCTCACCGGGTATCGTAACCCTGGTAACGCTCTTGAGCCTCTTCTGGAACGACCCTGCCCTTGAACGCTTCCCGAGGTCAAGGCCGGTGACCGCCGTCTTTTTAATGAGCTTCATGCGCCTGCCGTCCTTGTAGCCGAATATCTGGTGTATGACGTAAGGCTTGCCCTTGAGGTCGCCGATGTGGAGCATCACGTGGCCGTTCAACGTGAGAAGGGTTATGCCCGGGTCAGCGCTCTTCAATGCCTTTGATATCTCCCTGTAAGAGCGGGCCTCGGAGGCTTTCGCCTTTACGTCGCCTGTCGAGCCCTGGAGCCTGGAGTTCCTCGGAAGGTTGAGCCCGACTGTCGCGAACAGGTCTTTTATGAAAAGAGAGCAGTCACGGAGGCCTTCCCTGCCGCCCCAGCCGTACTCCTCGCCGAGCATCTTGAAGGCCTGCCTTATGATGTTCTTCCTCGTATATGGGAGATAGCCCAGGTTCACGTCAGCCACGGGGCTCAGATAAGCCTCGACCCAGACGAGCTCGCCTGAAGGCCCCTTGTCAGGGAAGTTGACTTTCCAGGGCTCCCCCTGCTCTCTCCCGGAGCCGTCGACGCGCAAAAGCGCGCCCATCTTGACTTCGGACAAAGGCTCTTTCATGGCAAAATCACGGTAAACCTTCACATGAGAGCCGGTCACCACGAGAAAATCTCCGGTTGAAGCCATAACTTCGTCGCGCTCGCCAAAGGCCACCTTGTCGAGCCTCATCCAGCCCCTCAAGGTCGAGGTCTGGAAAAAGCCCCATTCGCCGTCCCTGCTCTCGTGAAGGAGCGCGACAGGCTCGGTCGGGTGGGCGCTCGTGTACTGCATCATGTCAAAGCCTCCGCGGCGGCTCGTGTACATCGGCGCGTCGGTCGGCAGAGCCCTTATGTCGCCCCTTTCGATTACCACGCCGAACCTTATCTCGTACTCCTCGGCTATCGAGTCAAGGCCCATGTTGTAGGCTACATCGTCTATGAACTCTTCGGATATCTTCTTCCCTGAGGAATCGTAGCGGGCGCCGGGCTTGAGGAGAAAGCCTGTCCAGAGCCACTCAAAGACCCTGTCGCCGGAGACGGTTTCAGGCATCGACTCCAGGTCAGCCATGTGCTCGACGTCGTCGAGTATCATGGCGTTGAGCGTCTCTATCTCATCCTGAGACAGGACCGCTGTGTCAGGGTTCTTGAGTTTCTTGATCCAGAACGACGGGCTGTTTATGGGGGCCGCGGCGTAAGAGAGGGCCGGTATGAGAAAAAGCATCAGGAACAGGAGGCCAAGCAGTATCTTCTTAGGTATGTCGAGATTCAGGTACTTTGTCTCCGTTCCGACTGACTGCATCCGGCTTTACCCCTTTCGCCTGTTTTTTCTGCCCTGCCAGCCCTTCCTCGAGCGAGGGGCCTTGACCTGATATCGGAGGAAGTATTATGATTCTTTACCTTTACTCGAGAAGCGTAATCAATATACAACGGCGGAGGCGAAAGAGGCTGTGACCCAGGTCAAGGCCTCTCTTTCAAAACAATGGAAAGCGGGAAAAACCTGACAGGCTACATACTGGTGGCGGCCTCGGCCATTACATTCTCCGCCAAAGGCGTCTTCGCCAAGCTCCTGTACAGGTACGGAATAGACCCTGTTACGCTCCTTGCCTTGAGGTTTGCCCTTGCAATGCCACTTTTCTGGGCCGCGGTGTGGTTCTTCCCTTCAGATAAAGTCTCCTGGAAAGACATCTTCTACATCGCCCTGAGCGGCCTCCTCGGGCTCTATCTGGCCGCCCTCGCGGACTTCTACGGCCTCCTGTACATAGACGCCTCCCTTGAGCGCGTAATACTCTACGCCTACCCGGCCTTCGTCGTCATCTGGACGCGGCTGTTTTTCAGGGAACCGATGACTCTCAGGAAAATTTTTTCACTGGCCCTCACCTACGCTGGGCTCGCGCTCGTGATGAAGCTTTTCCAGGGCGTTGAAAAGACCCACCTCATCGGGGCCGGCCTCGTGCTCATCTCGGCCGTCATCTACTCTCTCAGCTACATCTTCACCGATGTCTTCTCGAGGAGGGTCTCCGGGGTCAAGCTCTCGGCCTACGCGACGACAGCCGCGGCCTTCGCGTTCCTCGGCACATGGGGCGCGCAAAAAGGGGCTATGCCGCGAGAGCCCGGGGCCTGGGCGCTCCTTTTGTGCCTCGCGGTGATATCGACCTTCGTGCCGGTCCTTACAATAAACCTCGGGATCAAAAGGATAGGGGCTTCGAGGGCCGCGATAGCGAGCTTCATAGGCCCGGTGTCAACGGCCGTCCTCGCGTGGGCAGTCCTCGGAGAAAGTCTCGAGCCTGTACAGCTCGCCGGGATGTGCCTCGTCATGGCCGGGGTCTTTGTTGTCTCTTTCGAAAAGAAGTCGTAAAAAGGAGGGCGGGACGATCTTCAGTCCCTGAGGTGCTGGTCGGTCTCGAACTTGAGGATAAAGGTGCCGAGCCTCTTGTCGCTCTCGCCTATGTGGTTTATGAGCCAGTCTACGACCAGCCTTTGCACCTTGACGACAAGGACCGAGGTTGGCCCTGAGGCAAACTCGCGCCTCAAGGCCGACACCTGCTCTATGAACGAGGTATGCTCGCGCAGGTGGTCCATCATCTCAGGGTAGCCGTACTTGCTCATGGCCTGCTCTTCAGCGTCGAAGTGGACGGTAAAATAGCTGTCAAGAAAAGTGAAGATGCGGTCGAGCTCGTCTTTTCCCATGCCCACGCTCATGGCGTCAAGCAGAGAGCTGACCCTCTTGAACAGCTCCTTGTGATGCCTGTCCTGCCATTCCACTCCTGTGGAAAGGTTCCTGTTCCATTCTATCGCCATAAGCCGCCTCATCCGTGTGGTAGCGCGATTTGTTTGAGTCTGTGCCGATTTTTTTCCGAAAGGTCTTGTAAGAGAATTCAGCGCATGCCGGACGGGCTTGTCCGCCCGCCCGCGGCCGTCACGAGAAACTCTCCGAGCTTCTTGTCAGGGCCGCAGATATGGTTCAGAAGCCAGTCAACGACCTGCCTCTGCACCTTTATGACAAGGCCCGTGGTAGGGCCCTCCCTGAACTCGCTGCGCAAAGAGCCGATATCGTCTATGAAGCGGGTGTGCTCCGCGGTATGAGTGAGGATCGGCTCGTAGCCGTGCCTGCTCATGGCCTGCTCTTCGGCCTCGAAGTGATAGGCAATGTACTCGTCAAGGAAGTCAAAAAGGGACGCCACCTCTTCCTTGCCCTGTCCGAGGTTCATGGCTTCAAGCAGGCGGTTGATACGCTTGAAAAGCTCCTTATGGTGCCTGTCCTGCCAGTCCACGCCTGTCGAAAGGTTTGCTGTCCATTCGATTCCCATGAGGTTATTTTAACAGAAACACAGAGTGCGGGGAAAGGAAAAATAAGAGGGGAATAGTTAAAAAATAAATGGGCAGTTTAAGGTCGTGCCCGGGACCGTGTTCGACAACCCTCGCTGCAATGTGCCATTCTGGGGATCGAGTATCTTTTCATTTGTCCTCCTCCTTCGGCTTGGTCTATTCAGCCCCTTCGGCCGCTTCACCGCCGTCCATGTCCTCTTCCGTGTCAGAAGAGTCCATTGACAGCGTGTCTCTCAACGACTTCCTCTGCGCCGGGGTAAGGACCTTCTTGATATCCTCAAGGGCCTTTATCCCGGAGAGCATCATATCAGCTTTTCTCTTGCCTATATCGTTGACCTTTGACCTGACCTTCTCAAGGCTCACCGGGTCAGAGGCAAGCATCTCATGGAGCTCCATGTGGGCTATCTTTGCGTCAGCCATGGCTTTTATGGCCTTTTTCCTGTATTCCGAGCTTATGGCCGAGAGCTTTGCCCTCTGGTCGGACGTCAGGTCCATGCCCTTTATAGCCATCTTTATTTTACCATACATCGGGCTGTAAGTCCCGCCATGCCTCATCATGCCGTCGCCCGCGCCCCTGTAATGGCGGCCGCGCCCGGATCTGTCCAAGCACGCGTGTCCGTATCCATAACCCTGGCCTCTGATACCGGCCTGGCACTGGGCGCACGGCTTGCCTGACCTTACAGGGCAATCATCGCCCATCGGGCACTCGCGCCCCATGGGACACATTTTATCAAGCGATTTCGCGTGCTGCGGGCACGCTTCTCCCATGTATCCCTGGCCCATGCCCTGGCCGTAGCCTTTGCTAACCATTGGAGCTGGAGCAGGCATCGCCTCGAGCGTCACCTCGACCTCGTCAGGATTGCCTGCCCTGTCAATGCCGAGCAGAACGGAGGCGCCTATTCCGGCCTCCTGCACCTTCTCTATGAATTCGTTGAAATCGGTCATCTCGCGGCCGTTGAGCCTGACGATGACATCCCCCTGGCGCAATCCAGCGTCGTCAGCAGGCCCGCCCTGGACCACATCGACGACGACAAGCCCCTTTGTGGCCTTGATGTCCATGTGGCGGGCAACCTTCTCGTCGACTTCAAGTATGCTCACGCCGAGCCAGGGGCGCTGTGTCTGCTGCTGGGAAGACGGGCTCGCGAGCATCGGAGCCGGAGAGGTCTCATCGCCTGCGAAAGAAAGAGGCGCGAAGAGGAAACAGGTGAGAACAAAAAAGAGGGTAGCAAAGGCCATTTTCGGAACTTTCATCGAAAACCTCCTGCTGAACGCGATTAATAGCGGGATATGAAAAACTAAGAGGGAAGCAGCCTGCTTTCCACCCACCTCCGAAGGATCTTCCAGGGCTTTGACTTTACCTTGCCCATAACCCAGCTGTAAAAGACGGCGCAGTCCTCTTCTCCCCGTATAACATCGTAGAACCTGAGCATTATCTCAGGGTCCTTCTCAAGTATGCTGTACCAGAGCCTCGGGTGGTTGTAGACGAGGTCGGAAAGCTTTCCAGCCGCGTTGAACTCAGGGTGTATCTCGCTCTCCAGCCACGCCTGGTAGGCCTCCAGCCCATTGCCCGCCTTGATATTCTCGATCACTGCGGACGCGGCGGCCTTCGCCGTGCGTATGGCGTAATATATGCCCTCTCCAAGAAACGGGTCGACCAGGTGGCCCGTGTCTCCGGTGAGTATCACGTTGCCCTTCACCGATGGGGACGCTCCGTCATAGTATATCGGAACTGTCCAGCCCATCCTCTGGCTGAGGTCGAGCCCTTTTAACGCCTCGTGGCTCTTGACGAACTCGCTCCAGTAATCCTTTATCCTGCCGCCCACCTTCAGAGCGTCGCCCGCGATGCCGACCGACAGGTGGTTCTCCTTAGGGAATATCCAGCCGTAACCGTAGGGGACGCTTCCAAAATCAATGAAGAGCTTTTCGGAATAAGAGCGCTCTGTCTTCGGGAGCGGCACCTCGGCCGTAATGGAGACAGCCGCCTCTTTGGGGTTCAAGCCGAAAAGCTCCCTGCCGATGAAGCCGGAAGAGCCGTCTGCACCGACCAGGACCTTGGCCTCAAACGTCCTGCCGTCCGCGAGATTGACCTCGACGGAGCGCCCCTTGTCAGAGGCCTTTACGACCCTGACCCCTTCTATTATCTCCGCGCCAGCCTCTTTTGCCCTGGCGAGAAGAAGAGCGTCGAAGGTGTCCCTCATGACATTGTAGCCGACCGGCCTGTCCGAGAGTATGTCCATGGTTCGGCCAGACTTGTAGGTGTAGGTCGCGCCCTTTACCCTCTCCTCTATGGCCGAGGAGATGTCGAAGTCGAGGATGCGCTCTATCTTCGTGGATATGCAGCCGCCGCAGGACTTGTACCTCGGGAAAGTCTCCTTGTCCACTCCGAGCACACGGAGCCCGGCCATGGCAAGGCCCCTGGCTGCGGTCGACCCGGCAGGACCGAGGCCGACGACAATGGCGTCGTACATGCTACTCGCTCTCCTTCTCCACGCTGAATTCCATCTCGCCGCACCAGAAGCCGGTCTTGTTGAGAGACTCGTACTCCCATCTGAGAACCTTCAGGTGCCCCTTCTCCATCTCGAGGAGCTTGGTCACGCATACCTTCTCTACCGGAGTGTCGGCCGTCTTGAGAAGATTGGAATAGAAGTCCACCGCCGCCATCTCGGTCTCTATCGCTATCTGCACGGCGTTGGTGTCGGACTGGTTTGTCGAGAGCCTCTTCAAAAGCTCGTTTTCGGCAGGGAAAGGTATCTGGCCGGACAAGGCTATGCCGAAGCCCTGCGCAAGGGCTTCCTCGTAGCTTATCCAGCCGAGCCCGTTCTTGATAGACTCGGCTATCTTTCCGATGACGACTATGTGGGCGAGCTCGTCCTTGGCGAGGTTCGAAAATACAGCCCTGCCCTTCGAGTCTTCCACGAGAGCGGCGGCCGTCGTGTAGAAGTGATAGCCGGTTATCTCCGTGTTATACGCCGTGTTCAGGTCCTGGATCAACTTGTCCTGGGCCATTGTTCCCTCCGAAAAATTTTATGTGCTCTTATCTCCTGCCGCTGTCGGTCCTTCCGGCCTTGTCTACATCGTGCTTCTTGTCGAGCACTTCACCCCTGACCTTGTCCTCGCAGGCGTGGCAGATGGTAAGGTCTGAAGGCTTGCCGCAAATGGAGCAGACGTGCTTTTTTTCCTTGTTGTCCTTATTGTCGGTGCCAGGCATGTAACTCCCCCCTCAAAACAGTTTTTCGCTATGAATTATTTTTAACACATCACAAAGATTATTACAACATGGCGCGCTTTTACGGCAGGCAAAGGCTCCTTGCCATGTCCTTGAACGAAACCCCCCTGAGACGGGGTCTTTCCACGCCTTTATGTCCGACGAGGACCTTGAAGATGTCGCCCATGCCGCCCGGCGAGATGAGCTGCCCGAGAGCCCTGTTGAAGTTGACCTCTTCCACGCCGTCAGCGCCCAAAGATGATGGCGTCTTGAGCTCGTCGAGCACGCCGAGGCCGAGAAGGAAGTTCTTCTGCGTCGTAAACCCGGTCAATGAAAGTCCGGCAGAGAGGCTCTCTAACGCGAAGGTCGTGAAATCAACATGCGTCGTGATGTCCTGCTCCCCGACATTGACGAACGGGTTGTCGTTCAACTTGTGGCGGAAGTGGCAATGGAGGCTAGAGCCCCTCTCGACTGAATAGAGCTCCCTTGCCGCCGTGCCGTAGTCTATCGTCACTACAAAGCCCCTCGAAAAGAGAGACGAGGCTTTTCTTATCCATCTTCCGGCATCGAGGTTGACCTCTGTCTTCATGCCCTCGAAAGGCCTTATACCCGCCCTATCGAAATAGCCTGATAGCGCGCTTTCGCTCAAGGGCCCCTCGACCTCGAAAAAAGACTCCCCGTCAAAATCGACGAAGAGCTCTTTTAACTTGCCGCCGGAAAAACATACCCTGTGAACCGGGAAACTGTCGATCAACTCGTTTGAAAGCACGAGCGCCGCCTCGACAGGAGCGAGCTCGCCGAGTTCCCTGTGCCAGAAGACCTTGCCACCTGCAGACCCTTCAGGATGCGCGCCGCGCTCAACGAGCCTCACGGTCATGGCGTCGTACAAGGCCGGACAAGCGTCTTTCACATGGCTGAGTATGGCTGAAGAAAGCAGGCCCCTACCGGCCCCGGCCTCGATCAATTCGAAAGAAGAAGGGCTGCCGAGGAGTTCCCAGCACTCTGTTACCTGCCTCGCGAGCGTCCTCGCGAAAACCGGGCTCACGTCGAGGCTGGTTATGTAATCGCCGCGGGGGCCCCATGTTTCGCCTCCAGAGGTGTAATAGCCTCCCTCTGGCGAGTACAGGGCCGCCTCCATGAACGAGGAGAACGGAAGCGGCCCTTTTTCAGCAATGAGCCTTATTACAAGGTCCTTCGCGGCGCTCCCTCTGCAAGAGCCCGCGACAAGGCCTTCAGGCATTTACACCACCTCGACGAAAGCGTCGCTCGGCGCGTAGCACACTGGACAGGCGTCCGGAGGGTACTCGCCCTCGTGAACGTAGCCGCACTCGACGCATTTCCATTTCTTCGCCATCTTTTTTATATGCCCCTTTTTTATTTTCCCCTGCCGAGCGCCGTCTCGAACGCGTCGGCATGGCCTTCTTCCTGCATGAGTATCTGCTCAAGGAGGAGTCTCGTGGTCGAGTCCCCTGCCTCGTCGCAAAGCTTTATGTACTTCCTGTAACGCTCTATGGCGCCGTTCTCAAGGCCGAGGTCCTGGGCTATCATCTCCTTCAATTCCCCGCCGCGGCTGACGGTCCCGGGCTTGTAGACCGGGACTCCTCCGAGGTAGACGATCCTTTCGGCAAGGGATTCCGCGTGCTTCATCTCGTCGACAGCGGTCTTCTTGAAAAGCTCGAGGATGGGCGGGCTCTCAATCCCCTCACCCTCGTAATGGTGTCCCATGTACTGGATTATCGCGGCAAGCTCAGCCGCGCGCGCCTCGTTCAGCGCGTCTATGATCTTCTTTCTCGCATCGTCATTCAATTTTGTAGCCATCTTACTCCACCTCCGAATGATTTGTTTTTTCGGGACACGAGCATTGACTTCAAAGGCGGAAAAACCGATTTTAACCCGTTTTTACCCCGCCTTTCAACACCAAAAGTCCAGTGCGCCGACTCTGATTATATCCTAAACATTTTCCGTTGTCAGGGCGCCGCGAACTTATCCATGACTCGGGTCTCCTTGACTTTGAGGTGAAAGCTGGTTTACTCGGATTAAGCGCCCTGATTCCCGGCAAAGGGCCTTCAACGGAGAAAAAATGGGCCTGCCGCTCGCCAGAAAGCTGTTCGAATCCCACCTTGTCTCAGGAAAATGGGAGACAGGCGCTGAACTGGCGATAAAAATAGACCAGACGCTTACCCAGGACGCGACCGGCACCCTCGTCTTCCTCGAGTTCGAAAGCCTCGGCCTCGAGAGCGTCAGGACAGAGCTCTCGGCCGTATATGTCGACCACAACATCCTCCAGACAGACTACAGGAACGCCGACGACCACAGGTTCTTGATGACCGCGGCCATGAAGTACGGGGCCTATTACTCGCCGCCGGGAAACGGAGTCTCCCACCCGGTGCACATGGAAAGGTTCGGCGGCCCGGGAAAGACGCTTCTCGGAGCCGACTCCCACACCTGCACGGCCGGGAGCCTCGGCATGCTCGCCATAGGCACAGGCGGACTTGACGTCGCCCTCGCCATGGCCGGAGAGCCGTTTTTTATCACGACGCCTAAAATCATGGGCGTGCGCCTCACGAAAAAGCTTTCTCCCTGGGTCTCGGCCAAGGACATAATCCTTGAGATGCTCCGGCGCCACACTGTAAAGGGCGGCGTAGGGAAGGTCATCGAGTACTGGGGGCCGGGCGTGAAGTCCCTCACGGCAACACAGAGGGCGACGATCGCCAACATGGGCGCGGAGCTTGGCGCGACGGCTTCTGTCTTCCCGTCTGACGGGATGACAAGGGACTTTTTAGAGCGCAACGGCCGGGCAAAGGACTGGAAGCCGCTTGAGGCAGACCCCGATGCTGTCTATGACGAAGATGACGAGATCGACCTCTCGAAGCTGGAGCCGATGATAGCCTGCCCTTCCTCGCCTGACAACGTCAGGAAGGTGACTGAAGTCGAGGGCACACCTGTTGCGCAGGTCATCGTCGGCTCTTCAGTCAACTTTTCCTATCGCGACCTCATGACCGTATGCAGGGCCCTGCGGGGAAGGTCAATCTCCCCCGGCGTAAGCTTCGAGGTAAACCCCGGCAGCAGGACTGTCCTTGAGAATGTCGAGGCCGCCGGAGGCACGCTCATCCTCAACCACGCGGGGGCAAGGGTCCACCAGTCAGGCTGTCTCGGCTGCGTTGGCATGGGACAGGCCCCGGCGACAAAGGCCGCTTCAGTACGCACATTCCCGAGGAACTTCAAGGGAAGGAGCGGCACAGAAGACGACTTCATATACCTTTCAAGCCCTGAGACAGCCGTGGCCGCCGCCATTTACGGACAGATAACAGACCCGAGAAAACTCGGACGCTGCCCGAGGATAACCGAGCCGAGAAAATACAAGTACAACGATTCGATCATAATAAAACCAATGGCGGCCGGAGAGCGCTCAAGCGTCGAGATATCGCGCGGGCCCAACATAGCGCCGTTCCCTAAGTTCGACGCCCTTCCTGACGAATACGAAGGCCGCCTTCTCCTCAAGCTCGGCGACAATATCTCGACCGACGACATACTCCCGGCGGGAAACAGGGTGCTGCCCTTCAGATCGAACATACCGAAGATAAGCGAGTTTGCCTTCGAAAGGCTCGACAAGGACTTCCTGAGAAGATGCGTTCAAAATAAAGGCGGGATAATAATAGCCGGAGAGAACTACGGGCAGGGCTCCTCGCGCGAGCACGCGGCCATTGCGCCGAGATACTTAGGGGTCAGGGTCAAGATAGCCAAGAGCTTCGCCCGCATACACAGGGCAAACCTCATCAACTACGGCATACTGCCGCTCATCTTCGCTGACCCGGCTGATTACGGGAGAATCGAACAGTACGACACTGTCAGCTTCAGGGGCCTGAGAGAGGCTCTCGCCTCATCCAGCGAAATAGCCGGAGTCATCAGAGGCAAAGAACGGGGGATAAGGTTTACACTCAGCCTGAGCCAGAGGGAAAGAGAATACATACTCGAAGGCGGACGGCTGAACAGCGTAAGGAAGAACATGGCGGGAAAGTGACCTGTTTGTGTCCGGAAAAGAAACGCCCTCCCGCAGCCGGGAGGGCGTTTCACATTAACGACGGAGATGAACTTTTTGCGCGCCCAGTTAAGGCAGCACAGGGTAGCTGACCTTCGGCATGGTGCCTGTAAGTGTTTTGAGGAACTCGACTATGAGGGCGGCCTCGCTATCCGTGGCCTCGGCCCCGAGCATCTCCCTGCTCATTATCTTTACAGCGTCATTGAGCCTGGCCACTGAGCCGTTGTTGAAGTACGGGTACGTGAGCGCGATGTTCCTCAATGTCTGCACCCTGAACTTGTATTTGTCCTCTTCCTTTTTCGTCACCTCGTACCTGCCGAGGTCGGTCGAACCCGGCACGACTATCCTGAAGAAATAGCCGTTCGAGAAGTTGGGGCCGCTGTGGCATCCGTTACAGCCCTTTTTCTGGAAGAGCTCCCATCCCTTTTGCGCGTCCGCGCTTATCGCTTCCTTGTCGCCCATGAGGTACCTGTCAAAAGGCGAGTTAGGCGTAATCAGCGTCCTCTCGAAAGCGGCTATGGCCTTGGCGATGTTCCCTGAGCTGACCGCTTCCTTGCCGCCGAAGACCTCTGTGAACATCTTCTTGTACTCGGGTATCTCGTTGAGCTTGGAGACCGCCCGCTCGAGGCTCTCGTTCATCTCGACTGTCGCCTGAATCGGGCCGAGAGCCTGGGTCTCAAGGTCAGCGGCCCTGCCGTCCCAGAACTGGGATGAAAGGAAAGCGGCGTTCAGGACCGTCGGCGTGTTGCGGGGGCCGACCTGGTGGTTGTGGCCGAGGGCGCGGGCGACCCTGTCTGTAAAGGCGAAAGACGGGTTATGACAGGTCGCGCAGCTCACGATGCCGCTGGAAGAGAGCCTCGGCTCGAAAAAGAGCATCTTCCCAAGCTCGACCTTCTGGGCGTTCATGGTATTGGAGGCCGGTATCGGAGGCACGGCAGGCAAAGGCTCGTTGGCCAGAGCCGGGACAGCGAAGAGAGTCACAAACACAAGCGCCTTCAAGAGCGTTCTTTTCATCGGTCATCTCCTATTGATTTTATATCGCCTCAAGCTGATAAACGGATGTATCGTGGAGCGGTAAATAGAGCGATTGTAAAAAATATATCGGAAGAATTCCGGCGTGTCAAAACGGGGCTCTACAACCCAGTATGCTCTCGTATCGCGGCGAATAACTCATCGAATCTCTCATCCCCCGCCCCCTTCAGGAGCCTTATGCCCTCCCTGGGCTTTCCTATGCCGAGAGATATGGCGGTCTTCAACTGGGTCTGCTCCCAGACCGGTTTCGATGTGACCGGCTCCCACCTGTCGAACGACTTTATAAGGCCGAGGCCCGCCGCGTCGGCGGCGACCCTGTCGCCTGACGCGATGACCATGTTCGTCCGCTCAGGGGTCCCTTGCCAGGGCCCGCCCTCTATCATGGAGGTCGTAGCGTCGACTATGTTGAGCTCTGGCGTATAGGCAACGTTGAACTCGGCGACCAGCTCTTCCCACCTTGACGGATTGACGAGATAAGGCCGCTGGCGAAGGTGCGTGCATCCTATGAAGTTCTTGAGTGTGATGGAATAGCTCGCAGACCTGTGCGTCTTGACTACCGGGAGGTTCACGATGATGTCCGGCCTGAAAATCCATTCGGTGACATAGGCTTCTTTTATGTATTGCGCGCCGGGAAGCGGCACGCTAACCCATTCGAAGTCCTCGAAGATCACGGCCTCGGCCCCGGCATTCTGCGCCGCCTTCAACAGGCCGTTTCTCTCCATGTTGCGCCGGGTGGAGATAGTCCGGAGCGCCGACATGTCGCCGGCAAAGACCTTTTTCGCGCCGTTTTTGTAAAGGAGTTTTATTACCGCTGAGAGGACCTCAGGGTTTGTCGTTGCCGGGCTCTTCTCGCCGGAGACTACATTGGGCTTTACGAGCACTGTCTTGCCTTCGAGGTTGAGCTTCTCGAAGCCGCCTATGAGAGAGACTGCCCTCTCGACCATCTCTTCAGGATTTTTACCCGAAGAGACGCCTACGAGGGACTTCCCGCCGCCAGTGAAAATATTATCCCTCAGCCTGGGCTCTCGTTCTTCTTTTGTGCGGAAGAAAGACTGCGAGAAAGATTGCCTGTCAGGGACGGCAAGAAATACCATAGAAGAAGCGAGAGCCTGCAGAAGTAAACGGCGTGAGAGCATCTGGTAGCCCCAGTTGGTCATTGCGAGGAGCGAAGCGACGAAGCAATCTCTCATTCGCTGGATTGCGCCGCAACGCTCGAGATGACAGACAAAAAAAGAGGCCGCTTAAGCGGCCTCTTCAGTATAGCAGATGTTAGAAAAGTCAGCGGATGACTGACGCGAGGGAAGGAAAGTCGTTCACGATGATATCGCACCCCGCGGCAACCAGCTCATCCCTGCCGCGAAAGCCGTACGCCGCGCCTATGGCAAAGGCTCCGGCCCCCTTTGCCGCTTCGCAGTCAACAGGGCTGTCGCCGACGACAACCGTCCTGGCCGGGGAAACCGACATCTCCTTTATCGCCTTTTCTATGGGCTCTGGGTGCGGCTTCCTGTTCGGGAGTGAGTCTCCTCCGAGGACCAGCTTGAAATAAGCGTTAAGCTTCATGACTTCGAGTATGCCGACAGCCAGACCTTCAGGCTTGTTCGTCACTACGGCCATTTTCTTGCCGTGACTTGTGAGAAGGTCAAGGACAGGGAGCACCCCCGGATAAAGGGTCGTCTCGACGACGAGATGGCCTCCGTAGACTTCGAGGAATTTCAAGCGGGCCGCGGTTATCCTCTCGGCTGACTCAGAAGGCATGAGCTTTTCCAGAAGCGGCTTTACGCCCCAGCCGATGTGGCCGACTATCTCGGACGGAGCCATCTCCTTGTAGCCAAACGCCGCGAGGGTCTTGTTGGCACACCAGGCTATGTCCTGGCTCGAATCTATGAGCGTTCCGTCGAGGTCGAATATTACGAGGTCTGCTGAAATGCCGTTCATCTCCACCTTCCAGATCTGATCTTAAAAAATAATTGTAACACAGCCGTCCCTTATTTCTCCAGCCGAATGGAGGCGTTTTTAACGGAGTGCGCCTTTACAACCCCTGCTCGCTTTGATACATTTCAAGTGTGAGGAAAAAAGAATTCATAAGAAAGCCGTGCGTGGCGGGCCGTTTTTATCCTGGCTCAAAGGCCGGACTCGAAAAGAGCGTAGCTTCTTATCTGGTCGATACTCCAAGGGAGGACGCGCTGGTACTCATCTGCCCGCACGCAGGATACATGTACTCGGGCAAGACGGCAGGAATGGCCTTCTCGTCGGTCAATATCCCGGACAGAGTGATCCTCATCGGCCCCAACCACACCGGGATGGGCCCATATGTCTCTGTCATGGCCTTTGGCGCATGGGAGATACCGACCGGCCAGGTCGAAGTGGACGAGGAGCTCGCATCAGAGGTGCTCGCCTCTTCCCCTCTGTTCCAGAGAGACAGCGAAGCCCACGAAAATGAGCACTCCCTTGAAGTCCAGCTCCCGTTTATCCGCGCCATCAACCCCTCTGCCAAAATCGTGCCTATTACCGTCATGCGCGCCGACCGCTCTGAGTGCGAGGAGATGGGCAAGGCCCTCGCGAGAGTTATCTCAAAAACAAAGGGGCAGACCCTTTTACTGGTCAGCTCCGACATGAACCACTATGAACCTGTCGAAGTGACAAGGGCAAAAGACTCTCTGGCGATTGAAAAGATAACCGCGCTCGACGCCAGAGGGCTCCTCGAAGTCACGGCCAGAAAAGACATAACCATGTGCGGCGTCCTTCCGGCGACGATCGCAATATTCGCGGCAGTAGCCCTCGGGGGCAGTAAAGGCCGCCTCATAAGCCACACCACCTCAGGGGATGCGAGCGCTGAGATGGAAGATGTCGTCGGCTACGCCGGCATAGTCATCAGTTAAAAGCCGAGCCGCCCTTTTGCGCGAAAGCGCCTGACTGAGCTTTATACCTGCCGCAAAACCGCTCCAATTCCTTTACATTCCGGCCCTCTTCTGCTAATATGGCGTCTCTTTTAATCCCTCAAAAATCAAAGGCTTGGGGGACATCCCGCACTGCTGACTGCGAATAGCGAGTTTTCCCCATATAATTTTCAGGAGGTCTTTTGAATTGAAGGTCCGCACAAGGTTTGCCCCGAGCCCGACAGGGTATCTGCACATAGGCGGGGCCAGAACTGCCCTTTTCAGCTGGCTATACGCCAGAAAGCACGGCGGAAAATTCATCCTCAGGGTCGAGGACACGGACGTCGCCCGGAGCACGACAGAATCCATTCAGGCCATACTCGACGGCATGGAATGGCTCGGCCTCACCTGGGACGAGGGCCCGTTCTTCCAGAGCCAGAGGTTCGACGAGTACAGAAAGTTCGCGGCAGAGCTCCTTGAAAAGGGGCTCGTCTACAAATGCTGGTGCACTCCGGCCGAGCTTGAGGCCAGAAGGGAAGCGGCCATGAAGGAAGGCCGTCCGCCCCGTTACGACGGCAGGTGCAGGGACAGGAAAGACAACCCTGACGCCCCCTATGCCCTGAGGTTCAAAGTGCCCTCCGGCGTCACCTCTTTCAAGGACGAGATAAAGGGCGTCATATCATTCGAGAACTCGGAGATTGAAGACCTCATAATCCTGCGCAGCGACGGCACACCCACTTACAACTTCTGCGTGGTAGTGGATGACGCGACCATGGACATAACCCATGTCATAAGGGGAGATGACCACATAAACAACACGCCAAAGCAGATGCTCCTTTACAAGGCCCTCGGACACGAGCTGCCTGTATTCGCCCATCTGCCCATGATACTCGGCTCTGACAAGACGAGGCTCTCCAAGCGCCACGGCGCGACCTCCGTCATGGCCTATAAAGAGATGGGCTATCTGCCGCACGCCCTCATCAACTACCTTGCGAGGCTCGGCTGGTCGCACGGCGACCAGGAGATATTCTCGATAGAAGAGCTCATCGAGAAGTTCTCGCTCGATAGCGTCGGCACTTCTTCCGGCGTCTTCAACCCTGAAAAGCTCCTCTGGCTCAACCAGCACTACATAAAGTCCTCGAAGCCCGAAGAGATCTCAAAGCTCGTGCTGCCGTTCCTCAAAGAGTATGGCATTGATGCCTCGACCGACACGCGGCTCCCGGAGATAGTCAAAACCCTCCAGGAAAGGGCCCGGACGATAAAAGAGATGGCCGACGCTTCTCTTTTTTACTTCAAGGAAGAAGTAGAGTACGACCCCAAGGCGGCGGAGAAGTTCCTCGTGGCCGAGAACGCCCAGCTTTTCGAAGGGCTCAAAACAAGGCTCAGCACCCTTGCCTCATTCGGACATGACGAAATAGCCGCGGCCTTTAACGCCCTGCTCGAGGAAAAAGAGATTAAACTCGGCAAGCTCGCCCAACCGGTAAGGGTCGCCCTCACCGGCGGCACGGTGAGCCCGGGCATATTCGAAACAATAGCCGCAATGGGAAAAGAGCTGGCGATAAAGAGGCTCGACGCGGCGCTCGCAAGGATGCAGGGGGCCTGAGAAGGACGGCCAGAGGCTTTATTTCCTTGACTTATCTGGCATTTATTGGGTAAATATTCGTTTGCGCCAAGCGCACAGACGACCGGAGCGGCATATGCCACAGCTTTTCAAAAAAGTACTGATAGCCAACAGGGGCGAGATAGCCACCAGGGTGATAAGGGCCTGCAAGGAGCTCGGCATACCTACGGTCGCCATCTACTCCGAAGAGGACGCGACAAGCCTTTACGTCAAGAAGGCGGACGAGTCGTACATGGTCGGCCCCGGCCCGATACAGGGCTATCTGAACATACACAGGCTCGTAGACCTCGCGACCAAGGTCGGCGTCGACGCCATACACCCGGGCTACGGCTTCCTCTCGGAGAACCCCAAGTTCCCCCATCTCTGCGAGAAAAAAGGCATAACCTTCATCGGCCCTTCGAGCCAGACCATAACCGACATGGGCGACAAGGTCATGGCCAGAAAGATGATGGTTAAAGCAGGAGTGCCCATACTCCCCGGCACACAGGACGCCATAAAGGACGTAGACGAGGCAGTTGAGTTCGCCAGGAAGATCGGCTACCCGATAATGGTCAAGGCTTCCGGCGGCGGCGGCGGCAGAGGCCTCAGGGTCGCGAGGACAGAAAAAGAGCTGATAGATGCCATAACCACCGCGCGAAAGGAAGCCGGGGCCGCATTCGGAGTATCCGAGGTCTTCCTGGAGAAGTACCTCGACAAGCCGCACCACATCGAGTTCCAGGTCTTCGCGGACAAGTTCGGCAACACCGTGCACCTGGGCGAGAGGGACTGCTCCATACAGAGACGCCACCAGAAGCTCATCGAGATAACCCCTTCGCTCATACTCACCCCTGACCTGAGAAAGAGGATGGGAGAGGCCGCTGTCAAGGCGGCGAAGGCCGCCAACTACACCAACGCGGGAACGGTCGAGTTCCTCGTTGACGAAGAGAGAAACTTCTACTTCCTCGAGATGAACACGAGGATACAGGTCGAGCACCCGATAACCGAAGAGGTCACGGGCATAGACCTCGTCAAAAAGCAGATAGAGGTAGCCGCTGGAAAGCCCCTGGGATTCACGCAGGAGGATGTAAAGGTCAACGGGTTCGCCATGGAGTGCAGGATCTGCGCCGAGGACCCGAAGAACAACTTCTTCCCCTCCTTCGGCAGGGTCACCGCCTATTATTCGCCGGGCGGCATTGGCGTGCGCATAGACGGCGCGATATACAAGGACTTCATAATACCGAGCTGCTACGATTCGCTCGTCGCCAAGCTCGTCGTGCGCGGCACCACCTGGAACGAGACAGTCAGCCGCATGCACCGCTGCCTTGACGAGTTCGTCATAAGGGGCGTGAAGACGACGATACCGTTCCTCAAGAAGATAATGGAAGACCCGGACTTTCAGAAGGGCAACTTTGACACCGGCTTCATTGACAGGAAGCCGGACCTCATGGACTACGACGAATACGGCGAGCCGACCGACCTTGTCGCGGCGATTGCCGCGGCCATAGCGGCACATCACGGTTTATAAAAGACGGAGAGAGATTCCAATGCCGAACAAGACCAGCAACCCGACGGCCCCGAAGGCGTCCCAGAAGGAAAAACAAGGGACCAGCAGGAGGACGTTCATAACCGACACCGTCCTCAGGGACTCGCACCAGTCGCTCCTGGCGACGAGGATGAGGACCGAGGACATGCTGGAGATCGCCCCCCTTCTCGACAAGGTGGGCTACTGGTCTCTCGAGGTCTGGGGAGGAGCGACCTTTGACGCGTGCCTGAGGTTTTTGAAGGAAGACCCCTGGGAGAGGCTCAAGACGCTCAGGAAGGCCATACCCAACACCAGGCTCCAGATGCTGCTGCGCGGCCAGAACCTCGTCGGATACAGGCACTACCCTGACGACGTCGTCAGGAAGTTCGTGGAGCGTGCCGCCAAGAACGGCGTAGACGTCTTCAGGATATTCGACGCCCTCAACGACACGAGGAACATAGAGGTGGCGGTAAAGGCGGCCAAGGAAGCCAAGGCCATGGTCGAAGCGACCATCTGCTACACCACGAGCCCGGTGCACACGCACGAAGGGTTCGTCGAGCAGGCGCAAAAGCTCGTCAACATGGGCGCGGACACCATCTGCATAAAGGACATGGCCGGCCTTCTCACGCCGGGCGCGGCCTTTGATCTCGTCTCGAAGATGAGCGAGAAGATAACCCTTCCCATACACATACATTCGCACGACTCCTCGGGGCTCGCCGCGATGAGCTATCTGAAAGCGATAGAAGCGGGGGCCGCCATAATCGACACCGCCCTCTCTTCGCTCGCCTCAGGCACCTCCCAGCCGCCCACCGAATCAATGGTGGCCGCCCTGAAGGACACGCCCTATGACACCGGCCTCGACCTCGGCCTCCTCTCTGACATAGCCGACAGGTTCAGGGACACGAGGCGCAAGTACAAGAGGTACGAGAGCGAGTACACGGCCATAAACCCGAAGACCCTTGTCGTCCAGATACCGGGCGGGATGATTTCCAACCTCGCCAACCAGTTGAAGGAGCAGAACGCGCTCGACAAGATGAACGAGGTCTTCGAGGAGATCCCCAAGGTAAGGAAAGACATGGGCTACCCTCCGCTCGTGACGCCGACGAGCCAGGTCGTGGGCACGCAGGCCACCCTTAACGTCCTCATGGGCGAGAGGTACAAGGTCATAACGAGCGAAACGAGGAACTACTTCAAGGGGCTCTACGGCAAGGCTCCCGGTCCCATCGACGAGACAGCGAGGAAGCTCGCCATAGGCGACGAAAAACCCATTACCTGCAGACCCGCGGACCTTCTCGAGCCAGAGCTCGACAAGCTGATTCGGGACATCGACGGCAAGGCGAAGTCCATCGAGGACGTGCTCTCCTACGCCCTCTTCCCGATAGTGGCGATGGAGTTCTTCGAGCAGAGGGAAGCCGGGAAGCTCGCGCCTGAGCCGCTCGAGCTCGAGCCTGAGTTCGCGGCCCCGGCAGAGCACACTGTGCCCCACCTCGCACCGAGCGAGTTCAACGTCACTGTCCACGGCGAGACCTACAAGATAAAGGTCGCGGGTGCCGGGCACAAGGTCGAAGGCAAGAGGCCGTTCTTCATCTCCATAGACAACAGGCTCGAAGAGGTCATGATAGAGTCCTTGACCGAGGTCATACCGACCACGGCAGGCGAGATAGAAAGGCCTTCCATAACCCAGTCCATAAGGCCGAAGGCCAAAAAAGAGGGCGACGTCACGACACCGATCCCCGGCAAGGTGACCTCAATAAAGGTCGCTGTCGGCGGCAAGGTCTCGGAAGGCGACACTCTCCTCACGGTCGAGGCCATGAAGATGGAGAACGAGGTCCACACGCCCATAAACGGAGTCGTGAAAAAGATCCTCGTCAAGATAGGCGACTCCGTCAACCCGGACGAGACACTGATAGAAGTCGAAAAGGAATAACCATAAGCGGCGGCCCCTGATCCACCGGGCAATGCGGTAAACTTCAGACAAGGGGCGGAAAGAAAGTTCTTCCGCCCCTTCTTTTTTATCATGCTCCTACTCAAGGCTATCGAAGTAGTATTCCCGGTCTTCTGCATAATAGGCCTGGGGTATCTGTTCGCGAGGTTCAAGAAGATCAGCCTTGAGCCTATAATCGAGGTGCTCCTCTACCTCACCATCCCGGCCCTCGTCATCTCCTCGCTTTTGAGAAAAAAGCTCGTCGTAACCGACCTCGCTGTCGTGAGCCTCTCTGCGCTCATCGTCATACTCGGCACCGGCCTCCTCGCTTACGTCTACCTCCGTGTCATAAAAAAACAGGAGCTCCGGGGCTTTTATTTGCCTGTCATGTTCATGAACTCGGGGAACATGTCTTTCCCGCTCGCGCTTTTGGCCTTCGGCCCTGACGGGCTCGCAGTCGCCGTACTCTATTATGTGGCCGTAGGGATAATGGTCTACTCGCTCGGCATATACATAGCCAAGGGCCGCGGCGGCTTCACCGAGATGCTCAGGCTGCCGCTCATCTACGCGGCTGGAGCTGGCATAATTTTAAACCTCAACAACCTGACGCTCCCGGAGCCCGTCCTTACGACATTCGACATGCTCGGGGCAGCGACGATACCGCTCATGCAGATAAGCCTCGGCTACGGACTCCACTCCGTGCGCCTCGCTTACCCAGGCATATCCATCGCCGGAACGGTATTGAGGATCGGCGGAGGGGTCGCGATAGCATGGGGCGTAGTCACGCTCTTCGGCATAGAGGGCCTGAACCAGAAGATAATACTCCTGTCCTCAGGCATGCCTGCCGCTGTCATCAACTTTGTCGTAAGCAGGAAGTACAAGGTCGACAGCGAGCTCGTCGCCTCGACCGTAGCCCTCTCGACCCTGGCGAGCGTCATCACGACCCCGCTCATCCTCATGTGGATAATGTAGATGCGAAAGAAAGCCTCACTGATTATCTTCGCCATTCTGATCGCATGTGCGTGCGTGGCGGCGCCCTTTGAGGCACGAGCCGCCTCTACCCCCGTGTTCAAGCCCTTTCACGGCAGGGACGGCTCTCTCCTTATTGCCATACGCTCTATTGATGAAGGGAAGGAGACGAAGTATCTGGCAATCGACGCGAGGAGCTTCAAAGTCTCTGTCATCGGGAAAAAAGAGATGGGAAAGGCCGCCTTGGAGTCCGAGTGGAAGGCCACCCCATACGCGAGAGCCCTTAAAAAATACAACAAGCCCTACCCCGGCTCGCAGAACGCGGGCTTGACGCGCGGCGCACGAGACGGCCTTTATCTTACAGTCGACCTCTGCCCGTCTACGAAGAAAATGGACGCTCAGCTTTTCAAGGCTATCTCAGAGCTGGACTATCTCAAAGAAAAGCCCCTGCCTGTGGCTATCGCGGTGAGCGGCATGTGGATTCAGAGACACGAAGACGAGCTTGCCTCAATACTTGAGCTCGAAAGAAAAGGGGCCATATCGATCACATGGGTCAACCACACGATGACCCACCCTTATGACGTGGACAAGCCCATTGAAGAAAACTTCCTCTTGATGCCGGAAGTCGATTTTGAAAAAGAGATACTCGATAACGAAGAGACTATGCTCAAAAGGGGGCTCATCCCCTCACCCTTTTTCCGCTTCCCCGGGCTCGTCTCCGACACAGCGCTCCTCGCGAGACTTGAACGCCTCTCGCTCATACCGATCGGTGCGGACGCGTGGCTCGCCAAGGGCGAGGTGCCGCAAAAGGGCTCCATCATACTCGTCCACGGCAACGGGAACGAACCATTTGGAGTAAAAAAGCTCATTGAGTTCCTTGAGACTAAAAAGAAAGAGTTAGAAACCGGCGAGTTGAGGTTCCTGCCGCTCAGGGACGCGCCAAAGCGTTAAGGGCGGCATTATTCAATGCCCATAGGAATATATGGCGCTCTGAAATCAGCTATTTTTTCCGAGCCCGCGGAATGGTGGAAAAAAAAGAAGTGAAACTTTAAAAGTACTTTTCCGGGCAGCTCAAAAAGCTCCATACGCCAGGCGTCGAGGAGCGAGTAATGAGGCGTACTTTTTTGTACGCCTCAGCTATGAGCGACGCTGACAACAACGCAGATGGACTTTTTGTGCAGCCTGTTATCAAATCTGGCCTCTCAGCCAATACAAGCCAAGCGCCGAATACTCCCACAAAACATCCCGCATCAGATGAATACGCGCTATCGGCGTAGTCCTGTGCATCGTGGCGTCTGGCGCTGGGGAAGCATGAAAGTCCATGCCGAGCTTTCTGGCGGCGAGCTCTATTCTTTTCATATGTAGCGGCGAGCTGACGAGCGTCGCCGTCTTCATGCCTTCCTTATCCATGTAAGCCTTGAGGTTCCTGAGGTTCTCGTAGGTAGAGAGGGAGTTCCCCTCGACGAGACAGTCCTTCTCAGGCACTCCCATGCCTGCGGCCGCCTCCTGCATGAGGACAGCCTCGACAAAACGGCCTTCTCTTACGCTCTCGATTCCAAGGACCGTGTGGCCGAGCTTACCGCTTAACCCAAGCACGCTCCCTCCGGCGAAAATCATCCTGGGTGCCCTGCCCTCCCTGTAAAGGGTCACCCCCTTGATAAGCCTCTCGTTGGACGCGCTCCCAAGCACTCCGTTGGCATAGGCCCCGCCGCCAAGGACGGCTATCATGTCCGTCTTGACCGGCGGCCCATCATGCACGAGCAGCGGAGACGCGAGCCAGTTGGCTACCGGCGTCAGCATGACAGCGAAAGAGACGGCCGTGAAAGCGAAGCAGAACCACCTCAGAGTCTTATTAAAGGCTTTCCGGAAAAACATACAACCCCTGCTTTGCTGGCCAAGCCGCGCTTTTGACGATAAGATACTGTAAAAATATACGGTCCGCTCTCTTTTGTCCAGTCTTTCCCGCCATGGAAAAAAGAGAGCCCGGCAATACGCCTTACAGACTGACAGGCTGTACGGCGTTTACAAAACAAAAGCCGTGTGCTATGATTTCAGTTATAACTCAATGACTTATCAATAAGAAAAGGCGGCCATGGACGCAAAGGAAAAACCCAGGGTAGCGTTCTTCTCCTTCACCTGCTGCGAAGGCTGCCAGTTGATGGTATTGAGCTGCGAAAAAGAGCTGCCCGACATATTGAGCCATATAAATATCGTAAACTTCCGGGAAGCCATGACCGAGAAGTCCGACGACTATGATATAGCCTTTGTCGAAGGCTCGATAAGCACGAAAGAAGAGATAAAGAAGCTCAATAAAATCCGGAAGACCGCCCGGGTCGTCGTGGCCCTTGGCGCGTGCTCGTCGACAGGCGGCCTCAATTGCCTGAAGAACCGCTATTCCATGGAAGAGGTCAAGGAGCGGGTCTACGGCAAAAAAGCGGCCCTATCCAACAGGCACGTGCAGACCATCCCGGCAAGGCCCATAGACGCCGTTATCCATGTGGACTACTACATCCACGGCTGCCCCATCCCGAAAAAAGAGTTCCTCTCGTTCCTCACGGCCCTCCTCATGGGCAAGAAGCCGGATATGACCAACCACCCTGTCTGCGTCGACTGCAAGATGGCCGGCAACATCTGCGTATTTGAAAAGGGCATCTCATGCCTGGGCCCTGTCACGAGGGCAGGCTGCGACGCCATCTGCGTCACTTACGGCACATGGTGCTGGGGCTGCAGGGGGCTCGTCGACGACCCCAATATCAACGCCCACGAGCAGACCCTGAAAAGGCACGGCCTTGACCCTGAAGCCGTCGACAAGAAGTTCGCGCTCTACGGCAACTGCAAGTCATCCAACAAATGCCTGACCCCAAAAAAATGAACGATTCAATGGACTTGACGGAATAAGATGAAAAAAAACCTTAATATAAAGATCCACGAGATAACCCGCGTGGAGGGACACGGCAACATCGTCATAGATGTCAGGGGCGGGGTCATCAGGGAGCTCAAGCTCGAGATAATAGAGTCCCCCAGGTTCTTCGAGATGATGCTCCGCGGCAGGAGGTTTGACGAGGCCCAGCACATAATGGCCAGGATTTGCGGGATATGCGCCGTGAGCCACACTTCCGCCTCCCTCAAGGCGATAGAAGACGCGATGGGGATACGGATATCCAGGCAGTCAAGGCTCCTGCGCAAGCTCGCCTTCCATGGCGAGATGCTCCAGAGCCACATCCTGCACATCTTCTTCCTCGTTCTACCGGACCTCGTCGGCGCTGGCTCCATCGTGCCGCTTTTGAGCTCGCACCCTGAGATGGCAAAGACAGGGTTAGAGTTGAAGAGGCTCGCCAACGAGATCTGCGAGACCATCGGAGGGCGCCACATCCACCCCATATCGCTCTTCCCGGGTGGCGTCGTATTCACGCCGAAGGCGCAGGATTTGAAGAGGCTCAAAAAAGACCTTGAATCGACTTTTGCCGGGTTAGAGAAGACGCTCGAGTTCCTCTCAGGCATACCGCTTCCGGACTTCGCCCCTGAAAGGGAGTTCATCTCCCTGAAGGCCAGAGGCGAGTACGCGTTCTACTCCGGCGAGCCCTTCTCCAGCTTCAATGACGCGCTCGACGCGAATGCCTTCACTGACGAAGTCAAAGAGTATGTTGTCGAGCACTCGAGCGCGAAGCACGCCGCCACATCCAGAGGCACATACATGGTCGGCGCTCTCGCCAGGCTCAACAACAACTCGCGCCAGTTGAGCCCAAGGGCAAAAGCCGCGCTTAAAACTTCAGGCTTGAAGATGCCGTGCTACAACCCGTTCGCGAACAACATGGCCCAGCTCATCGAATGCTTTCACGCAACGGAAGACGCCATAGCGACCATTGAAGAGCTCCTTTCCATGGGGCCAAAGGCAGAGCCGCTCGCCAAACCGACAAAATTCGGCCGCGGAGTCGGCATTGTCGAAGCTCCGAGGGGAACTCTCTACCACGAGTACGAGATTAACAGGGACGGCTTCATCGAGAACGCCGAGTGCGTAATACCTACCGGCCAGAACCTGCGCTCCATCGAAGACGACCTGCGATCACTGGTCCCGAAGATACTCGATAAGCCCAAAGCCGAGATAGCCAAAGCCGTCGAGACGCTCGTCCGCGCGTACGACCCGTGCATATCCTGCTCATCCCACATCATGGACGTGAAGTTCGCCGAGTGACCGTAATTGAGCCTTTTTGCGGGAGAGCGCAGGGCTTTTTTCGCGCCAGCAATCAGTGACGCCGGTCACAAACGAAAAAAATATAAGACTTGTCAAGTCTTTGTTGCTGTTGTATATTTTTCATAGGTTGTCCTCAATTCCTCCACACGGAGCACCTCTTTTCACGTATGCGCATCAATATCGCTGAAAAGGCCGTCCTCGACAAGATACTCGAAAGAAAAAAGAAGGATGCGTATCGGCCGGAGGACGTCGACCTCAAGGACATGCTGAGGGAGATACTCATGTGGGCGAACAAGTTCGTCCCCTCTGAGTCGGGCTCAATCCTCCTCGACGACCCTGTATTGAACCAGCACAGGAAAAAGGCCGGCGTGCTCTACTTCGTGGCCTGCTTCGGCAAGGGCTCGGCCGCGCTTGCCGGCGCGACCCTTCCTGTCAATGTCGGCATCGCCGGCAGCACCTACTCGAGCGGCAAGCCGTACATAAGCAAGAAGGTGAAGCTCGACCGCAACTTCTACTCGAAGATAGACCAGAAGACCAAGTTCGAGACGAAGTCGATAATCTGCGCGCCGATCAACATAAAGGGCGTCACCATAGGCGTACTCGAGCTCATAAACAGGGAAAACGGCACTGACTACGACAGGAACGACCTCACGCTCCTGAAGATATTCGCGGAATATACCTCGACCCTCATACAGAACTCCCTTGACGCCAAGAGGTTCGGCGAGCTGTCCATCAAGGACAACCTCACCGGCCTGTACAACGACAGGTTCTTTTACGACAGGCTCGCCAAAGAGATCAAGAAGTCTCTCTCCGACAAAAAAGACCTCTCCCTCCTGTTCCTCGACCTCGACAGGTTCAAGGAGGTGAACGACACCTACGGCCACCTCGCCGGAAGCCGCGTACTGACCGAGCTCGGCTCTATACTGGCAACGAGCATAAGGGGCAAGCTCGCTACCGCGGCCAGGTACGGCGGGGACGAGTTCATAGTCATCCTGCCGGAGACCACGATTGAAAAGGCCCTCGAGTACGCAGAAAACCTCAGGAAGACGATACAGGACTTCATATTCATAAAACGCCCCTACCCCGGCGGAGAAAAAGCGCTGCGGATAAAGGGCATCATAACGAGCTCCATCGGGCTCGCCACCCTCGCCCCGTCCATCGTAATAGAGGCCGGGTGTGAAAAAGACGACCTAAGAGAGGCCCTCATCAAGGCGGCTGACTCAGCCATGTACGCCGCCAAGCTCAAGGGAAAGAATTGCGTCTCCGTCTCGGAGTACTGCGCCGCCCCAAAAAAGAAACTTTCGCGCCCCTCTAAAACATCTGACATAAATACCTGATTTACAAAACTTTTTCCATATTCGAGCCCTCTTGACAACTCTCCTGAATGGGACTATATTTGAATTAGAGAGAGTTGTAAGGTTGTCTGTGTAGTTTTTCGAAGGGAGGTGCCAGTATGACAACATCCATCAGGAAATGGGAGCCCTTCAGGGAGCTATCTAACATCCAGAAGGACATGGACGAATTCGTAAGGAGGGTCTTCGGCAACCTGAACCCCGCTGTCCTTTTCAAGAGGGAGTTCACGGGAGAGTGGGTCCCCACCCTCGACCTTTACATGAAGGATAACATGCTCGTGGTTCATGCCGACATACCCGGAGTAGATCCAAAGGATGTCGAGATCTCGATAACGGGCAACATGCTCACCATCAGGGGTGAGAGAAAGACCGATTTCGAGGAGAAGAAGGAAGGCTACCTCTATCACGAGACCAGCTTCGGCGGTTTCGAGAGGACAGTGACCCTGCCAGAGGGGGTCGATACCTCCAAGGTACACGCCACCTGCAACAAGGGCGTCCTTGAGGTGACGATGCCTGCCAAGGCAGAAGCCCTTCCGAGAAAGATCAAAGTAGAGCTGGAGGAAGGCAAGAAAGCTGCCTGACAAGCCTGAGAACCACTCCTTACCTCTCTGCGTCAAAGAACGCCGCCAAATACTTGATTTGACGGCGTTTTCGTTTTCTCGGACAGACGGAGATCAACGGCTCTAACAACGCTCTGGAGGCGGATTTCCGACGGATATGCGGCAAAGGAGCCATTAAATAGCGTATTGACAAATCATCAAGAATCCTTTATTGTATCCTATCAGTTTCGCTCACCATCAGGTCCACGATATGCCCTGGCTCATTACAATCCTTCTGACCGCGCTAAGCCTCTTTCCGCCTGTACAGGCCAGTTCAATTGCCTCCCAAAGCGTCGAGAAACCACGCCTTTATGCCGACATAGGCAAAGACGCGGACGGCCGCTACCAGATCACCCGGATAACAACGGAAAAAAGCCGCATCGACTTCATAACGCTAAAGCCCCTGGGCTTTGACCAGAACGAGTGGGACTGCTCGAAGATGCTCTTCGGCTTTTTCACCTTCAGCGACCACAGGGACTGCGTTCCTGCCGGGAGCGAATTCAGGAAATCGGCCAGGAGGCCGCTTCCGACCCTGCTCCTCGGCGCGACGACCTTCGGCGCCTCCATTATCACAGGGCTCATCGTGGAAGAGAGCGTCTTTGACCAGAAAGCCTATGACATCGCCGTGGCCGAGGCAATACGGAACTCAGGACTGGAAGGAAAAAGGGAAGAGCTCGTCAAGAGGTTCCTTGCCCTCGCCGAGCTCGCAAGCTCAAGGAACAAAGAACTCCTCGATCTCTTCGGCAAGTACAAGGACGAGTACTACAACACCACGGCGCAGGCAAGGGTAGAAAAGCTCATAGAGGACGAGTCAGGCCTTTATACAGACGACCTGTACCCTGACATAATGATAAGGGTCAACAGGAACGCCCTCTCCGAGCTGAGGCCGCCTGCCATGCCCGCTCTCTCGATAAGCGGGAGCGCCGCCGAGTTCGAGGAGAAGCTCGCCTTCATGGAAGCGTCATTGCACGACGAAAAAACGAGCCTCGAGGACGCCCTCAGGAACGCAACCCGTGACTACCCGGTCTTTTGCGGGCCGGAGCATCTCCAGCCTTATCACATCAAGTACGACTGCCCGTCAAGGGTCGCCGGCGGGCAGGACTCTGTCGCGAAGGCCATAATAATCGCGAAGGACATAACAGGGGCGCTGCCGGAGTTCTTCGAGGCGGAGGATTCTTCCATGAAGGTCCTCTGGCAGAAAGACAAGCTCTTCATCGAGAACAGGACCGGCGAGAAGCTCAGCGTGACAGGCGCTTCCTTAAGTTACAGGGGCTCTTCAGCCCGGTCGTTCAGGCCTGCCGAGGTAGCGCCCTCTTCGAGGATAGACGCTACGGTCTTCTACAAGCTCATCACGCCTGAGATCGAAAAGGCGGCTACCTTCCCCAACATGACGCTCAAGGAGGCGGAGAAGACCCCTATCGGAGTATCGCTCTCAGTGACCTACGAGCACCAGAACACGAAAAAGACCCTCACGAGCGAGCGCACCTTCAAGCTCTCCGACCTCATAAGCAAGGAAAGCATACTCAAGAGCCGGCCAGCAGCTTTGCGCTGAGAATGGTCCTGTGGCACTTCTCCTCTCCAGCCTTGCACGCGCACAAAAGGGTCACATCCCCTCCGGCAGACTGGACAGTCTTCTTCAATTCCTCAAACAGCCTTTTCTTCTCAGCCTCTTTGAACTCCAGCAGATAGCGCCTCTTGAACTCGTCCCAGCCTATGGAGCCTGCCTTCCACTCTTTTATCAGCTCAACGGAAGGCCCGAGCCCCTTCACCCACAGGTCGACCCGCGACTTCACTACGCCCCGCGGCCAATACCTTGTCACAAGTATCCTGAGGCCGTCGTCTTCGCTCTTTGGCGAGTAGACAGAACCTGTTTTGACCATGACAAACCCCCTGCACTGTCCGTTCCGGATGATAAAAAATTCTTGCACTCTGTGCGCCCGTTGTCAACCTGAAGAAAAAAGACGGCCGAGGCTCTAATGAAAAGAGGAGAAGCCGCCTGAGCTGATAAAATGGTTTTTTCTCAGTCAAAATAAATAGTTATACTGAAATAATCAGGTCACGCCTCAAGTGGAAAAAGCAGGACTCCTTCGCAGGCGAAGCCTGCTGTCCCCCAGGCTCACGCCCCGGCAAGACCCGCCTGAAAATTCGCTTTCACGCTCTCTATGACCTCTGATATGGCGTGCTCGACCCTTGTTCGAGGGTCAAAGCCGAGGAGGTTTCTTGCCCTCGTGATATCGGCGACCGAGTCTTTCGGCTCGCCCAGAGGCAGAGGCGCCCTCACAGGCTCGAGCCCAGGGCCGAGCCTGCTTATGAGGAGACTTGCTATATCGTTCACACTCGTGCCTTTGCCTGTGCCGACGTTCACGGCCATGCCGTTGACAGAGCTTTTCATGGCGAGGATATTGGCCTCGGCAACATCCCCGACGTAAACAAAGTCCCTCACCTGGGCGCCTGATCCAAAGACCATCGGCGGACGCCCCTGAAGGAGGCTGTTTATGAATATCGTTATGACGCCGACGTAAGGCGTCAAGGTCTGCCCTGGCCCATAGGTATTGAAGTACCTCAGGACAACGCTCTCGAAGCCATAATACCTGGCGAGCTGCCTTACATACGCCTCTGCCGCGAGCTTTCCAGCGCCGTACGGCGATATGGGCTCGAGTATTCCGTCTTCAGCGACCGGAAGGCGCGCCCTGTCGCCATAGACGGCCATCGAGGAGGCGAATATGAACTTTTTTATCTTGGCCTTTCCGGCCTCGCGCAGGACGTTTACGGTGCCGAGCACATTCGTTTCGGTGTCGCCGTATATGTCGTCAAATGAGTTCCTTATACTGACCTTGGCGGCGTTGTGGAAGACGATGTCGACTCCGGCAAGCGCCTTTTTCATCAGAGCCTGATCCAGTATCGAGCCGTGATGGAATTCGACGCAGGAAGGAAGGTTTTCAAGAGAGCCCATCGAAAGGTCGTCGATGACAGCGACTTCCATGCCGAGGGCCTTGAGCCTGCCTGCTATGTGCGAGCCTATGAAGCCAGCCCCGCCTGTCACGAGCGCCTTTTCATATCGCCTTCCCATCACGCGCACCTCCAGTCAGCGGCCCTTGACGAGACTATGCTCCCTGAGATGTCCCCGGGGGCCTCGATCCTCGCGCCCGGCAGTATGACAGAGTCGCTTATCCGAATAGGCGCCGACACCATGACATCATTGCCGATGACCGAGTTGACGACCTCGGTCCCTGAGGGCAAAGAGACGTTCTCGCCTATCATGTTCTTCATGTACAGGTGCTTTAAAGCCTTCATGTTGCACTCGAGGAGGTCTTCAGGGACCGTGACATTCATGTCCCACTCGACTATCTCGGAGGTATAGACGCGCAAGCCATCCTCGATAAGAATTTGAATCGAGTTGGTTATCTCGTACTCGTCGCGAAGAGCCGTCCTGGGAGTCCTCCTTATGGCGTCGAATATGGGCAGGTCAAAAAGGTATATGCCGCAGCCCTTGAGGTTGTTGATGGCGTAGCGGGGCTTCTCGATGACCTTTTTGACGAGCCCTCCCCTGCCTAGCTGGATGGCGAAGTTCCGCTTTATGTACTCGGGGTTCTCCTCTTTTTTCACTACAAGCACGACAGAGGCCTTTTTCCTGTGGAAGGTGTCGACGACCTCTCCGAGGTCGCGGTGTATCGTGAAGATGTCGCCGAGGAAGAGGAGGAACGGGCCCGTAACATGCCTCTCGAGCTGGCCCACTGCGTGGGCAATCCCGAGGGCTTTTTCCTGCTCTATATACCTTATCCTGAGCCCCCAGGAAGAGCCGTCGCCGAAGTAGTCCATAATCTTCTCTTTCAGATAGCCGACGACTATAATGAAGTCCCTGATGCCCGCAGAAGCCATGGCTTCGAGCTGATAATGCATGATGGGTTTGTTGCAGACCGGAAGGAGAGGCTTCGGGGTATCGAAGCTCAAGGGTTTGATCCTCGTGCCAAGCCCGGCTGAAAGGACTACTCCTGTTATCTCGCCATCTCTGACCATATTCTTCACCTCTGATTGGGGTCCGGCAGAGCCCCTGGCAGAACGAAGGTGCACAATCAAAGGTGAGTTGCCTGAATGGAGCCGCCGGCCGTTTGTTCGTCAAATAGCCGGGCATGGAAGAGAGCGAATCATGCCCAATAAAAACGACACGAAACTATGCGGGATCGCGAGATGAGGTTCAGGATGATTAAAAAAGCAGGAACTTCTTGATGAGAGTTTCCGGGATGGACAGCGACATTAGGCTGGTTGCAAAAAAAACTCTGCTTTAAGGCTGCTAAAAAAAAACAGATGCGAAACTGCGAAGAGAGCGTGGAACAAGGCGTACTCTTTATGCAGGCCTCAATGACTCACTTTGAGGCCCACAAAGCAGATGGGCTTCAGTACATGCCGGCTAAACAGAAGCGCTTATCCTCGAGCTGAAGTACTCGATCGAGCGCAGAAGCCCGTCCTCGAGGCCCACATACGGCTTCCAGCCGAGGGACTCTTTGGCAAGGGTTATGTCAGGCCTCCTCTGTACCGGGTCGTCCGGCGGAAGCGGGTTGTAGACTATCTTCGAGGAGCTGCCTGTAAGTTTTTTCACCATGTTAGCGAGCTCGAGCACCGTGAACTCGCCGGGGTTGCCGAGGTTCACAGGTCCGACGAGGTTTTCGTTGTTCATCATCCTGACCAGTCCGTCGACAAGGTCGTCTACGTAGCAGAAAGACCTTGTCTGCGACCCTTCGCCGTAGACTGTCAGGTCCTGGCCTCTTAAAGCCTGCACTATGAAGTTGGAGACTACCCTGCCGTCGTTCTCGAGCATCCTCGGCCCGTAGGTGTTGAATATCCGCACGACGCGGATGTCGACCCCGTTCTGCCTGTGGTAGGCGAACATCAGGGCTTCGGCGCACCTCTTGCCCTCGTCGTAACAGGCCCTCGTGCCAATGGGGTTCGCGTTGCCCCAGTAACTCTCAGTCTGCGGGTGTTCCTTCGGGTCGCCGTAGACCTCTGAGGTCGAGGCCTGCAATATGCGCGCCCTCACTCTCTTGGCAAGCCCGAGCATGTTGAGAGTTCCCATTATGTTGGTCTTTATCGTCTTGACCGGGTTGAACTGGTAATGTACAGGAGAGGCCGGGCACGCGAGGTTGTATATCTGGTCGACCTCAAGGAGCGCGGGCTCTATTACGTCGTGGCGCACTACCTCGAAGGAAGGGTTGCCGACAAGGTGGGCGATATTCTCTTTCCTGCCGGTGAAAAAGTTATCGAGGCAGATGACCTCGTTGCCGTCCTTGAGAAGCTTTTCACATAGATGGGAGCCGATGAAGCCAGCCCCGCCTGTAACAAGTATCCTGTTCAACGCCTTCCTCCGGTTAACTCAAAAGACTTCACAACGCCTGCCCCTCTATCAGGCCTTCTCAAAGAAGCTGGCGATAGTTTCGACAACGTGTTTTATCTCTGCGGGCTTCAACTCCGGGTATATGGGGAGCGCGAGCACCTCTTTTGCCGCCTTTTCAGAGACGGGGAAAGCGCCCTTTTTGTAGCCGAGCCCCTTGAAACATTTCTGCATGTGCAGAGGCAGCGGGTAGTAGACCTCGCTCCCTATTCCAGCGGCGGCAAGGAATGCCCTTAGCTCGTCCCTCTTCTTGACCCTTATGACGTACTGGTTGTAGACGGAAGTGCAGCCATCGCTTATCCTGGGCGTCGAAAGCACGCCTTTTATGGCGGCCCTGGCGAAAAGGCTGTCGTAGCGCTTCGCGTTCTTCTCGCGACCCGTTGCCCACGAGTCAAGGCGCTTCAATTTTACGCGCAAAACCGCGGCCTGTATCTCATCGAGCCTGCTGTTGGCGCCGACCTCGTCGTGGTAGTACCTGACGCGGCTGCCGTGCACGCGTAGCATCTTCGAGCGCTCCGCAAGCTTCGCGTCGTTTGTAGTTATCATGCCGCCGTCGCCGAAACAGCCGAGATTCTTGGTCGGGTAGAACGACAGGCAGCCCATGTGGCCTATTGAACCGGCCCTCTTGCCCTTGTAGCCGGCCCCTATCGACTGCGCGGCGTCCTCGATGACTGAGAGCTTATATTTTTTCGCTATCTTCATCAAGCGGTCCATGTCCGCGCACTGGCCGTACAGGTGGACCGGTATTATTGCTTTCACGCCCTTCGAGCTCTTCTTGAGGAGAGCTTCGAGAGCGGCAGGGTCGATGTTGTAGGTTTCCGGGTCGATGTCGACAAAAACAGGGATGGCGCCGATCCTTGAGATAGAGCCGGCTGTCGCGAAGAATGTGAACGGGGTGGTGACTACCTTGTCTCCCGCCTTGACTCCGGCGGCCATGAGCGCAATCAGTATGGCGTCAGTGCCGGAGGCTACTCCGATGGCGTACTTTGCGCCGGAGTACGCGGCTATCTCGGATTCGAGGGCCGCGACGTTCTTACCAAGGATGTAATGCTGGGAATCGCAGACTTTCCTTATCTCTTCGAGCGCCTCTTTTCTTATCTTCTTGTACTGTGAGGCCAGGTCCAAAAGCTGAACTTTCACAAGCTCGTCTCCTGTTCTATGTGATTATACTTCGCTTTCCTGATATGTCAACTTGCGGTTTAAATGCCAGAGGCTCAGGAAGAGAGCCTTGCCGCAGACTCTTTTCTTATCCTGTCGATTATGCCATTTATGAACGGGCCAGACTCGTCCGTGCCGAAGGTCTTGGCGAGCTCGACGGCCTCGTCGATGATCACCTTGTACGGGACGTCAGAGCAGTAGAAGAGCTCATAGGCCGCGATCCTCAATATGTTCCTGTCGACGACCGACATTCGCCCAATCGTCCAGTTCTCAGAGTGCTTTTCTATCTCCGCGTCAAGCTCCGCGAGGCGCGCCTTCACTCCGCGCACGAGCATCTCGCAGTAACGCCTCGATTCGGTCCCAGGCGCGAGCTCCTCTAATTCGAGGTCGTCGTCTCCAGCGGCGTCCGATATGTCTATTTTGTACAGCGCCTGAAGCGCCGTTTCCCTGGCCTTTCGCCTTACGTTCATCTATGGGTTGCCTACTTCTTCTTTCCGAGGGTCTTGAGGAGGCTGGCCATCTCAATGGCTGTCAAAGCCGCGTCCCTGCCCTTGTTGCCGGACTTGGTGCCTGCGCGCTCTATAGCCTGCTCGAGGTTCTCGGCAGTTATTATGCCGAAGGAAACCGGCGTATCAAAATCGAGGGAGACCCTGGCGACCCCTTTGGCCGCCTCCCCCGCAACGTATTCGAAATGAGGGGTCGCGCCCCGTATTACACACCCGAGGCAGAGTATGGCGTCGTAAGCCCCGCCCTTCGCGAGGCTCTTTGCCGCGACCGGTATCTCGAAAGCGCCCGGCACCTTCACGACGTCTATGTCAGAGTCAGCGGCCCCGCTCCGAAGAAGCGTATCAAGAGCCCCTTCAAGTAGCCTCTCGCTTATGAAGTCGTTGAACCTTCCGACTACGATTGCGACCTTGAGGCCTTTCGCGCTTAAGTTGCCTTCGATTATCCTCGGCATGCTTTTACTCCTTTGGAAAGATTTCTTTGAACAGTCCCGCCATTAAAAACAGAGATTCAGAATAAACTGAAACCGGCCAGCTAATCAACGCATTTTAGCAAGCCTGGAGCGTATTTCTCAATCTTTAACGCCAGGCTCCTTGAATTCGTCAAGGTTGGTTATGAGGTGTCCCATCTTCTCTTTCTTGACTCTAAGGTACTGCACATTCCTGCTGTGAGGAGTCGACTCGATAGGCACCCTGCCTACTATCTCGAGGCCAAAGCCTTCGAGCCCCTTTATCTTCCTCGGGTTGTTCGTTATTATCCTCATTTTCTTCACGCCCAGGTCGACGAGTATCTGCGCGCCGATGCCGTAATCGCGCAGGTCAGCCTTGAAACCGAGCTTCTCGTTGGCCTCGACAGTATCGAGCCCCTTGTCCTGCAGGGCGTATGCCTTTATCTTATTGACGAGCCCTATGCCGCGGCCCTCCTGATGCATGTAAAGGAGTATGCCCTTACCCTCTTTTTCTATGAGCTTCATCGCGCCCTTGAGCTGTTCGCCGCAATCGCACCTCTCTGAGCCGAAGACGTCGCCGGTCAAACACTCCGAGTGCACCCTGACGAGCACAGGCTCTTCGGGGTTGATCTCGCCCTTGACCATTGCGAGATGCTCATGATGGTCTATCTCGTTGGTATAGGCGACGGCCCGGAACTCTCCGCCGAACCTCGACGGCACGACAGCCTCGGCCGCCCTGTTGACGAGCTTGTCCTTTTTCAGGCGGTACTCGATGATGTCGGCTATGGTGACTATGAGGAGGCCGTGCTCCTTCGCGAAGACCTCGAGGTCAGGCATCCTCGCCATCGAGCCGTCATCGTTCATTATCTCGCAGATTATCCCGGCCGGTTTCAAGCCGGCGAGCCTTGAAAGGTCGACAGAGCCTTCGGTCTGCCCTGTGCGCACAAGCACGCCGCCGTCTCTGGCTCTCAAGGGGAATATGTGGCCGGGCCTGACGAGGTCGTCGGGCCTCGCGTTCTCGTCGACGCACATGAGGATGGTCTTTGCCCTGTCAGAGGCCGATATGCCGGTCGTGACCCCGTCCCTCGCGTCTATCGAGATGGTGAAGGCCGTCCTGTAAAGCGAAGTATTGTCGTCGACCATGGGCGGCAAATTGAGCTCATCCGCCCTCTTTTCCGTAAGCGTCACGCAGATGAGGCCGCGGCCGTACTTGGCCATGAAATTTATGGTCTCAGGGGTCGCGAGCTCGGCGGCCATGCAAAGATCGCCTTCGTTCTCCCTGTCCTCGTCGTCAACGAGTATTACTATCCTGCCCTCTCTTATCTGCCTGAGGGCCTCTTCTATTCTCTTTACGGACATACGCTACCTCTTCCTGAAAAAGCCGTTCTCAGCGAGAAAGTCCTCGGTTACGCGGCTCGCTCCTCTTGTTAATAAGAACTTCTCAACATACTTGCCGATGAGGTCTGTCTCGAGGTTGACCTTCGAGCCCTCGCCTTTTGAAAGAAGGTTCGTCATCGAAAGCGTGTGCGGGATGATCGCGACCGTGAAAGCGTCGGAGAGAAGTTCGGCCACCGTGAGGCTTATGCCGTCTACCGCCACAGAGCCTTTTTTCACGATCTGCGCAAGTACGCTTTCAGGCGCCTCGACCTCTATGACGAGGTTCTCGCCGCTCGAGGTCTTTCTCCTCATGACGCCGACTCCGTCGACGTGTCCTGTGACCATGTGGCCGCCCAGGGGCTTGGAAAGCGTAAGCGCGAGCTCGAGGTTGACCCGGTCTCCAGACTTCAAGCCGCCGAGAGTCGTTACATTCAGGGTCTCGGCGCTCACGTCAGCGCAAAACGACTTGCCGGCAAGGGACGTCGCGGTAAGGCAGGCCCCGTTGACCGCGATGGAATCGCCTGTTTTGACGTCTTTGGTGATCAGGGCCGTCTCAACGGTTATTCTACCAAAAGACCCTCTTTTTTCAACAGATTTAACCCTGCCTATGTCCTCTATTATGCCAGTGAACATCCGTCCCCTCAATTTGGGCGGGCCTCTATGATGATATCGTCGCCGGCCTTTTTCACTACTATACTTTTAAATCTCGGAGCGCCCTTGAGCCCTTTCAGCCCTAAACAGGCTATCATGGGAAGCCCTTCGGAGCCTATTATCATCGGGCCGTAGAAGACAGTCAACGCGTCGATGAGCTTTTCTTTCAAAAGAGAGGCCGCAAGTTTACCGCCGCCTTCGACAAGCACGCTCGTCACGCCGCGATTCGCGAGCGAGATCAGGACCTTTTTAAGCGGCAGGCCTCTCGCGCCAGGAGCGAGCCTTACGACCTCGGCCCCTGCCTCGACCGCCTTTTTCACGCGCTTTTCATCGGCGTCGTTTGAAGCGAATATAATGAGACGCCCCTGCCCTTCCTTTAATCCGCTGAAGACCTTAGAAGAGACAGGAACGCGAAGAGAGCTGTCTAACACAACCCTTACAGGGTCTCTGCCTGAGGCAAGCCTGACGGTAAGTTCAGGGTCGTCTTTCAAGGCGGTCTCGGCGCCTATCATTACGGCATCGGATAGAGCCCTCATCCTGTGGACAAGCCTTCTGGACTCTATTCCGGTTATCCACTTTGAATCGCCGCTTGAAGTGGCTATCCTGCCGTCGAGGGAGGCGGCGAGCTTCAAAGTGACAAAGGGGAGCCCCGTTGTGATGTACTTGTTCCAGGCCTCGTTCAAAGCCGAGCACTCTGAGGAGAGCACGCCTTCGGTGACTTCTATCCCGGCGGCCCTCAAAGCGGCAACCCCCTTGCCAGAGACCTTCGGGTTGGGGTCAAACGCGCCGACAACGACTTTCTTTATGCCTGCCGCGATTATGGCATCGGTGCACGGCGGGGTCTTTCCGAAATGACAGCACGGCTCGAGCGTGACAAAGAGCGTCGAGCCTTTTGCTCGACTGCCAGCGGCCTTCAAAGCCTCTATCTCGGCGTGCGGGCCCCCTGCCTTCTTATGCCAGCCTTTGGCAATGACCCTGCCCCCTTTGACCATGACCGAGCCGACAACCGGGTTGGGGCTTGTCCTGCCGACCCCTTTTTTAGCGAGGACAAAAGCCTGTCTCATGAACTTTTCGTAGGGCATAAGATCCAGAGGCGTACTTTCCTGTACGCCGCTTTTGATAAGCGACGATGACGACAAAGCAGAGGGGCCTTTTTCAACAAACTTTTTTCAGGCTGCTCAAAAAGGTCCAGATGCAAGGCGTCGAGGAGCGAGGCGTACTTTTCTTGTACGCCGCAGTTACGAACGACGCTGACAACACAGCAGATGGGCCTTTTTGAAGCTCCCCTCGGCAAGCCTATGGGAGCTTCGAAACCTGAGGAAGTATCGTTTTTCTATTCGCTCGCTTTACGCTCGCTATGGGTTTTGAGCAGCCTGACTTAAGACCTCTTCTTGACCTCAAGCAGGTCCTTGAGCTCGCACATGAACTCGTTTATGTCACGGAACTCCCTGTACACGGAAGCGAACCTCACGTAGGCTACCTCATCGAGGCTTTTCAATTCCTCCATCACGGCCTCGCCTATCGAGGTGCTCTGTATCTCCCTTTCGCCGGAGTCTATGAAGCGGGTCTCTAACGATGAGACCGCCTTTTCAATGGCGTCAAGGCTCACCGGCCTTTTCTCGCAGGCCTTCATCATGCCGTTCAATATCTTGGTGCGGTCAAAAGGCTCTCTCGTGCCGTCCTTTTTTACGACGAGCGGGAGGGCTTCTTCCACCCTCTCATAAGTAGTGAACCTCTTGGAGCAGCTCAGGCACTCTCTCCTTCGTCTCGTGGTCGAGCCGTCCTGCGAGAGGCGAGAGTCTATGACTTTGTCTTCAAGATAAGCGCAAAATGGGCATTTCATAAGCGAAAATCATACATTATGGGTTTTGAAAAAACAAGAGATAATTGCGGCTGGAAGAAGATGCGGCGGCAATAAAAAAGCCCCCGCCAGAAGTGGCGGGGGCTTGAAAGCGTCTTATTGAACTGATTACTTGGTGCCGAGTACCGCGTCCTTGCAGGCCTTCGCGACGCGGAACTTCACGACCTTCTTCGCGGGTATCTTTATGGCCGCGCCGGTCTGGGGGTTCCTGCCGGTCCTCGCCTTCCTCTTGACGAGGACGAGCTTGCCTATGCCGGGGATCGTGAAAGAGTTCTTGGCCTCCTTATATGAAAGCTGCGCAATGTGATTGATGATCTCAGCTGCGGCCTTCTTGGTCAAACCGGCTTTCTTTGCGATTGAATCGGCGATCTGAGACTTGGTCAACGGCTTTCCCATCTGAACCCTCCTCTGATTTTTGGAATCAAAATAAGCCACATTTGAGCGCTCAAACCTGATATATCTCATTTGTGGTTTAGTCATTAATACAATTTTTTTTACCTCAATGCAAGCTAAAAAAACGCCCATAACGCAGAATTTCCGCACCAGGAGCGGACTTGATAGCGGTCGGCACTTTTAACGCGCATGAAACAAATTTTAGATTGACAGAGTCCGCTCACAATGATAATAATATCTTTCCAATTTACGGGGCAGTAGCTCAGCTGGGAGAGCGCAAGGCTGGCAGTCTTGAGGTCAGGGGTTCGATCCCCCTCTGCTCCACCAGTAAATACAAGGGGTTACGCGTTAAGCGTAGCCCCTTTTTCTTTGGACTGTTGCAAAACTGTTGCAACTTTATCCAGCACCTCTACCCCATCCCTTAAGCTCTCAGGGCAATGATGCGAATACCTCTGCGTCATTTTGATATCCTTATGTCCCAAAAGCTTCGCTATCTTGTAGAGGTCTACTCCTGCCTGGGCAAGCCTTGTGGCAAAGGTATGTCTGAGGTCATGGAATCTGAAATCCTCTATCTTGGCGCGGTCCACAACGTTGTAAAACGCCCTAAGGAGATTCCTTCTTAAAATCTTCGAGCCAGCCTCGCTTGCAAAGACATGGCTGCTTCTGATATGCCTTACCTTTGCCTTCTCCTTCAGAAGCTCGAAGGCTTTCTGGTTCAAGGGAATGGTTCTCTTTTCACCGTTCTTGGACCTCACAACGGTGACGGTCTTTCTGAAAAGGTCAACATCGGGCCACTCAAGAGAAAGGATTTCATCCTGACGCATCCCTGTGCTAAGGGCAAAGACAACTATCTCTTGCAGCCAATAGCGCGGCTCTGTCTTGTTTTCCTTTAGCGTGGGATGAAGGACACATTTCTCTATCAACTTCTTCTCCTCATTCACAGTCAGCCATCTGTCCCTTTCGTTCCTGACCTTTTCCCTTGAGACCTTTTCAACAGGATTTGTCTGGCACCACTCCCACTCCCTTACAGCCAGCTTGAAGGCCTGATGCAATAGAGTGCGCCTATGGTTTAAAGAAGCTGCAGCAAGACCCTTTTCCCTGCATTTGGCCCTATAGGCCGATATGAGGCTTGGGGTAACATCCTTCAAACGCGTGTCCCCAAAAAACTCCTTCATATCCTTCACCATGCAGATATCGTTATTAGCGGTACCGGGTGCCTTATTGGGAGCAGAATGCTCTTTAATATATTTATCCAATAAGTCACCTAAGGTCTTATCTGCTGTGACAGGCTTCTCAAACCACTTGCCTTCAGCTATTTTGGTTACGACCTTTGCTTC
>JADLDY010000005.1 GCA_020846435.1 Deltaproteobacteria bacterium | reverse complement strand
TCGCCAAGGTCTACGGACATTTCATAACGGTCAATTACAGGGAGAGCTACAACATCTACGCCTGCTCAGGCATACTCTTCAACCACGAGTCCCCGAGGCGCGGCCTTGAGTTCGTGACGAGGAAGATCACCTATCACGTCGCCAAGATAAAGCTCGGGCTCGCCAAAGAGCTTCGGCTCGGCAACCTTGACGCCAAGAGGGACTGGGGCTTTGCCGGAGACTATGTGGAGGCCATGTGGCTGATGCTCCAGCAGAGCGAGCCTGACGACTATGTGGTCTCTACCGGAGAGACGCACAGCGTCGAGGAGTTTGTCTCGCTCGCCTTCGAGCACGCGGGGCTCGACTGGAAGAAGTTCGTCGCTTTCGACCCGAAGTTCATGCGTCCGGCAGAGGTCGACCTTCTCGTTGGCAGTCCTGAGAAGGCGAAAAAACAGCTCGGCTGGACCCCCAAGGTATCTTTCTCAGAGCTGGTGAAAATGATGGTCGACGCTGACTTGAAGCTCTTGAAATGCGCAAAGTACTGATAACCGGCATAGCGGGCTTCGCTGGCTCGCACCTTGCCGAGAGGCTCGCCGGCCGCTTCGAGGTCTGGGGGCTTCGCATCGACGCCAACCTTTCAAACCTCGAGGGGATTAAGGGATTGAGCCTCGTGGAGTGCGACATGACCGACTACGGCTCTCTTTCTTCTGCCGTCGAAAGGATCAAGCCTGACGCGGTCTATCACCTTGCGGGGCAGTCTCTGCCGTCGGTCTCGTTCAAGCACCCGGGCGAGACATTGAGGACGAATATCTTTTCGACCTTGAACCTCTTCGAGGCTCTCTCCGCCCTCTCGCCTGAGACTGTCGTCCTTAACATCGGCTCGGCCGACGAGTACGGCGAAGTCAGGGAAGAGGACCTTCCGGTTGACGAGGAGACCGAGCTGAGGCCTTTGAACCCGTACGCAGTGAGCAAGGTGACCCAGGACCTCCTCGCGTTCCAGTACCATAAGAGCAAGGGGCTCAAAATCGTGAGGGCGCGCCCCTTCAACCACATAGGCGGCCGCCAGGCCCCGGCTTTCGTCGCCTCAGAGTTCGCGAAGAGGATAGCCGAGATAGAAGCCGGCATCGCTGACGGCAACACCCTGACCGTCGGAAATCTCGATGTGGCAAAGGACTTCCTCGACGTAAGGGATGTCGTCGCCGCGTACGAGCTGCTCGTTGAAAAGGGCGTCCACGGAGAGGTCTACAACATCTGCTCCGGCACGGCGACGAGGATAAGGGAGATAGCTGACAAGCTCATCTCCTTTTCCACCAGAAGGATCGAGATAGCGCAGGACCCTTCAAAGAAGAGGCCCACCGACACGCTGGCGATATACGGGGACAACTCGAGGGTCAGAGCGCTCGGCTGGTCGCCTGAGCGCTCTCTCGACGAGACATTGAAAGACCTCCTCGATTACTGGAGAGGAAGAGTCCGGAGGAGTAGTTGAGGATAGGCGTGAACGCCTTATACCTTCTCCCCGGCAAGGTGGGCGGCAGCGAGATATATGTGAGGAACCTCGTCAGATGGCTGCCCAGGGCAGAGGGCGGCAACGAGTTCGTCGTCTACGTGAACAGGGAGTCAGAGGGCGTTTTCGAGGAGATACCCGGCTCCGTAAAAGTGGTGCGCTGTTCGGTGAGCGCGACAAACAGGCCGGCGAGGATACTCTACGAGCAGTTCGTGCTGCCCCTCCTAGCGGCCTCCCACCGGCTCGACGCACTTCTCTCAGCGGGCATGACCGGGCCGTTTGTCTCGAGTGTGCCTTCGTTCACGATGATATACGACCTCCAGCACGTAAACCAGCCGCAGAACTTCGACAGGCGCTACCTGCTTTTTTTAAAGTCCATAATCTACATGAGCGCTAAGAGGGCCGCGGCTGTCCTTACCCTTTCTGAAAAATCGAAGAGGGACATAGTGAAGCACTACGCCATAAGCGCTGAAAAAGTCCATGTCACCTATCTCGCCTCTGACAAGGCTTCGTTCCGCAGGCGCGTTGATGAGGAGGTGGCGGCAGTAAGAAAAAAGTACAGCCTGCCCTCATCCTTCGTCCTCTACATTGCTTCTTCCCTGCCGCACAAGAATTACGAGAGGCTCCTCGAGGCGTTCAAGATAGTAAAGGCGAGCCATAAGGATTTGAAGCTCGTCCTCATCGGGGCGCGCTCCTCAGGCTTTGATATCATAAAAAAGAAGATAGAGGAGCTTGGCCTGATTGATGAGGTCGTCTTCCTCGGCTGGCTTCCGTTCGAGGATATCCCGGCAATCTATTCAGCCGCCGACCTCTTTGTCTTCCCCTCTCTCCACGAGGGCTTCGGCATACCGGTGCTCGAAGCGATGGCCTGCGGCGTGCCTGTCGTATGCTCCGGCATTGAGCCGCTCGATGAGGTCGCTGGAGACGCGGCCCGCCTCGTTGACCCGTTGAGTGTCGAAAGCCTCGCAGAGGGAATGAGCGAAGTCCTCGGTGACAGGGCGCTCAGAGACGCTCTCGTAAAAAAAGGGCTGGAGCGCGCCTCCTCGTTCAGCTGGGAGAAGACCGCGAAGGATACTTTGAGGGCCATATCAGGGCACCTCGGCAAGAGGGCAAGGCGATGAAAAAATGGCCGCGCATAACGGTTATAACGCCCTCTTTCAATCAGGGCCACTTTATAAAAGACACGATTGAGAGCGTCCTCGGCCAGAAGTACCCTGACCTCGAGTACCTTGTCATGGACGGAGGGTCAACTGACGATACAGTCGAGATACTCAAAAGCTACGGAGGCCGTCTTTCATGGGTCTCTGAGAAGGACAGAGGGCAGTCGGACGCCATCAACAAGGGGATACGCCGGGCGACCGGCGAGATAATCGCCTACCTCAACTCAGACGACCTCTATGAGAAGGGCGCCCTTGAGAAGGCGGCCCGGTATTTCATGGACCGCCCGGAGAGCCTGTGGCTTACCGGCAGATGCAGGATAATCGACACTCACGGAGCCGAGACAAGGCAGGCTATCACTGCCTATAAAAATTTTTTGTTAAGCAGGTACAGTTATAATATACTCCTTGTGACCAACTTCGTCTCTCAGCCAGCCACCTTCATAAGAAGGCAGGCCTTTGACAAGTACGGCCTTTTCGATGAGGCTCAGCACCGTGTCATGGACTATGATTTCTGGCTGAGGCTCGGTGAGGAGCATGATCCCGGGGTCATCAACGACTACCTGGCCAGCTTCAGGGTTCATCCCGGCTCAAAGACATCGAGCTCCTTCAAGCTCACCTTTAAGGAAGAGCTTGAGGTGGCAAGAAAGCACACAGACTCGAAAGTCCTGAACGGGCTCCATTACATGAGTTATCTGGGCATATGCGCGGCGTACACGGCTCTTGACGCCGCCGCGAGGATAAAGCGAGGTTAGAAAGGATGGCCTATGTCCCGCAATAAGACCGTAAAAAAGAGCAGCGCCGCTCCTGGGGCCGCAAAAGCAACGGGCAAGGCTCAAGGGAAAAAGAGCGCGAATGGCAAGCTCTACGCAGCGATCCTGGCCGGTGGCATAGGCTCAAGGTTCTGGCCGTTGAGCCGCGAGACGACCCCGAAGCAGCTCCTCAAGGTCGTCGGCGACGAAAGCCTCCTGACCTCGACGATAAAAAGGCTCTCTCCGCTCGTCCCGTCAGACAGGGTCGTGATAGTGACGAACGCGAAGCAGGCCGAGATAATAAGGATGCACCTCTCGGGCGGCGACGACAAGGCCACCTCGCCGGGCTATGTCATCGAGCCCGCCGGCAGAAACACCGCGGCTGCGATAGCTCTCGCGGCCTTTGACCTTTACAGGAAGGATCCGGAGGCTGTTATGGCCGTCCTTCCGGCAGACCATGTCATAGAGGACGGCCGCCCGTTCAGGGCCGCTCTGAAGGCCGCGGTAAAGGCCGCGGCCGACGGCCACCTCGTGACCTTCGGCATAGTGCCGGACAGGCCGGAGACAGGCTACGGCTACATAAAGGCGTCGGTTCGGCAGTTCATCGACATAGACGGTTTTGGCGTAAGGAAGGTCGAAAGGTTCGTCGAGAAGCCGGACATAAAGAGGGCCACCCAGTATCTGAAGCAGGGCGGCTATTACTGGAACTCCGGCATATTCATATGGAAGGCCGCCCGCATTTTAGAGGAGATAAAGCGCTATCTGCCTGACACTTTCGCGAGCATCGAGAGGTGCGCGACGCCTGAAGAGCTTGCCGTTGCCTACGACGGCATAAAGGATATCTCCATAGACCACGGAATACTGGAGAAGGCAAAGGACGTCGTCGTGATACCTGCGAGCTTCCCCTGGTCTGACATGGGAACGTGGAGCTCTTTCGGGGAGATATTGAAGCCTGACTCCGACGGCAACATCGTGAAGGGGCGCGTCGTCGACATAGGCTCGAAGAACTCCGTCATATTCGGCTCTGACAGGGTCGTCGCGACTATCGGCCTCAGGGATATGATAATAGTCGACACGCCCGACGCGACCCTTGTCTGCCCCAGGGAGCGGGCCCAGGAGGTAAAGGAAGTCGTCGGCGTCCTCAAGAAAAAGGGCTACATCGAGCACCAGGAGCACAGGACTGTTGAGAGGCCCTGGGGCACATACACGGTATTGGAGAACGGGGACGGCTACAAGATAAAGAAGATAAGGGTCGAGCCTGGAAAGAGGCTCTCTTTGCAGATGCACCATTACAGGAGCGAGCACTGGGTCGTAATCGCCGGGGCCGCGAGGGTGCAGAGGGGCGAGGAGATAGTCGACATCGCCTTGAACCAGTCGACATACATCCCCAGGGGCGTGCGCCACAGGCTCGAGAACCCGTGGAAGGTGCCTCTTGAGATAATCGAGGTGCAAAATGGCGAGAGAGTCGTGGAAGAGGACATAGTGCGCTTCGAGGACGACTTCAACAGGAAGTAGGCTTTCATGGAGAACACGTCCGTCGGCATTGACATAGTGTCCATCGAGAGATTGGGCAGGGCCTCGAAAAAAGAGCTCTTCCTTAACAGGGCCTTTACTGGCGCCGAGCTCGATTACGCGTCGATCAGGAGGCGCCCTGAAAAGCATCTGGCAGGGAGATTTGCCGCCAAGGAGGCGTTCGTCAAGGCGGTCTCCAGAGGAATACTCTCAGGCGTATCCCTCAAGGAGATAGAGGTCGTAAACGGCCCTGACGGACGCCCTGCCTTGAGGCTTGGGCCGCAGGCGGCCTCTGCCGCCTGCGGAAGGCCTGTCCACCTGAGCATCTCCTATACGGGCGAGTATGCCTTTGCCTTTGTCATCATAGGCTCAAAGGCGTGAAGGAAGGGCAAAGAGAAAAACCCGGCTCTTAGAGCCCGGCGAGCTTTCTTGCCCTTTTTCTCTCCTTGTTCCTCCGGTGCCTTATGATGGCGCCCCTTATCAGGTAATATGAGGCAATGGTCGTGACCGCGGTTATGATGACATTGCCCGCGAGAAATACCATGTAGGTATCCCACGCCCCTGTCATGAAGCCTTCCTTAGTTATCTTCGCGTATATGGCGGAGTAGTCCTTGCCAGTAAGCAGGGATCCTGTCACAAGGCTCGCTGTCCAGAAAAAAGGAGAAGTGACAGGGTTCATTATGAAGCTGCCGAGCACTGAGGCGGCCTTGTTCGCCCTGAGTATGAACGCGGCCGCGACCGCGAGGATGATGCCGAGCCCGAAAGTCGGGAGCACGCCCATCGCGACGCCTATGGCGGCGCCCCTGGCAATGCGTTCAGGCGGGTCGTCTATCCTGAGGATCTTGAGATAGGTAAGCTTTGCCTTCCTCTTGAGCCTTATGAAGGGGTGCTTCTTGTCGACGCCGCCCCTTGCCCTGTTGTTTCCGTTCTGATTCGCCATTAAAAGGGCTCCAAGCCCCGGGCCTCTCCTGCATCTGAATGCATATCAGACAGAATATCACAGCGTCCTTTTCCAAGTCAATTTTACCCTCCCGCGAAAAAGGTGAAAAGACCACCGGCCTGCAAGGGCTACGGAGCGCCCTTGAGGCAGAAGAGCATCCCGAAAAAATACCGGGGCAAACTGGCAGTCGAGCGGCGCAACACCATGAAAAACAAGGGATAATTGTGCGGAGAAAAGAGGGGTCCGGTTAAATAGGGTAAAAAAGACCCATTTAGTCCCATTTTTTTCTTGCGCTCCTGTTTTTCATGTGTATAATGTAATCCATGCTGTAGTCATCAAGACATGTAGCGGCACACAAAATAAAAACAACATACTTTCAGGAGGTGCTTCAATGCAGCAGGCGAACGTAGCGGCAAGCGGTGAATTCAAGGACGACGCGGTAAACAAGCTGACCTTCATCAAGACCGAGCAGCTTGTACAGGATACCTATTATTTCAAGCCGGGCCAGGTGCTTGATTACCACAGGCATCCGAATGGCGACCAGATATTTTTCGTGCACGAGGGCGAGGGCACCTATTATCTGGACAACGGCCAGGAAGCGACGACCGAGCTCAAGGCCGGGGTCGTAGTGCTCGCGCCCAAGGGCGTCTGGCACAAGATAGTCGCCAAGGGAAAGCTTGTCGTCTCGCAGGCGACCGCGCAGCCCGCGGGTTTCGAGAAGAAGGCCTGATTTTCGGTTTTGAAAGGGCGGGGGCCTCAATGCCCCCGCCCTTTTTTTCGTGATGACCGCAATTCGAGCGGCACAGCATCCGCCGCGCCTCACTTCATTCCTTCACTTTACATCACCCCCAAAGAGGTCTATAATTCCAACCTATGCCAAATAAATACACGATATTCGACCGCGCCGAGAAAAAACGGGGCCTTTCAAAGTTCCTCGAGGCTATCCCGCTGTACATCGAGGCCATGCGCCTTTCAGGAGATGACCGCGAGCTAAAGATGTCCTGCTCTTTCGCGCTTGGTGACACATACAGGATGGTCGGGGATTTCACGAAGTCCGCGAAAAGTTACAGGGCGGCCCACAGATATGCCGTCGCTTTCGGAGACGGCACAATGGCGACCGACGCCATGGTGGGCCTGGGACTATCGCTTCGCGCGACAGGCTCTCTCAAAGAGGCGTTGAAGATCTTCAACAACAGCCTCAAATCCTACAAGGCTCTCGACGACAGGGCAGGGGTCGCTTTTACAATGTGGGCGAGGGCAGGGGCCCTGAGGCTCAAGGGAGATCTGAAGGCCGCCATGGAAGGCTTCAAGGAGGCAAAGACGCTCTTTACCCGCATGAGGGATTCAGGCGGCGTCGGGTACTGCCTCACCGGGCTCGGCGGGGCATCCCGCGTCTCCGGCGACCACAAGGCATCCAACAAATATTACACGCAGGCCAATGCCCTTTTCAGCGATGAGAGGGATATCTTTGGCATCGCTTACTCATACTGCGGCATCGCCAACTCCATGAGGATGACGGGCGACTTCAAGGGCTCATTGAAGTTCTTCAAGAAGGCTAAAGACAATTACAAAAAGATAGGCGACAAGGTCAGTTACGCGTATACGCTCTGGGGCGAGGGCACCGCGTTGCAGATACTCGGCAGGGACAAAGAGGCGTTGAAAGACTTCAAGGAAGCCGCCCTTCTTTTCAAGGAGACAAGGGACAGGCGCGGGCTCATATACTGCGCTCTGTCGACAGGCGAACTCGACTTCGTGAAGGACAGGAAAAAAGGCGTACGCGCGTTCAAGTCCAGCCTTAAAAAAGCCGTCTCTCTCGGGCTTGGCGTCGAGAGCCGCTACGCTCGAGAGCTCCTCGCCGCGGCCGAAAAGTCCCCTGATTCAATCCCTCTCAATCTTGCCTGATGCTCCGGGCGGAAAATGGTGTGATACTCTGACATGGAACTGACGCAGGCCGTTGTGCTCGCTCTGATACAGGGCATAACCGAATTCCTCCCGATATCTTCTACGGCTCATCTCATACTCGTGCCGCTTTTCACAGGCTGGCCTGACCAGGGCCTTGCCTATGATGTCGCCCTCAACACTGCCACATGGCTTGCAGTGGTGATATATTTCAGGCAAGACATAGTGGACCTGACGAAGGGGTTTTTCCGGACCCTCGTTGAAAGAAGGCTTGAAGGCAACCATCACGGCGCGCTCGCGTGGATGGCCCTCGCCGCGACTATCCCGGTCGGCATTGCCGGGGTGCTGGCCCATGACCTTGTAGCAGGCCCTCTGCGCTCTCTCGAGATAATCGGCTGGTCTTCGATCATCTGGGGTTTTGTGCTCTGGGCCGCTGACAGGAGGCCCGGCAGCAAGGATATAGGCCGCATAGGCTGGAAGGAAACGATCTTCGTAGGCCTCGCGCAGGCGATAGCGCTCATCCCGGGCACATCGCGCTCAGGCATCACGATGACAGCCGGGCTTTTCGCTGGCCTCTCAAGGACGGCCACCGCGCGTTTTTCAGTCCTTCTCGCGATAGTCGTCGGCGCGCTCGCCGGCGGCAAAGAGGGGCTCGACATGATACAGGCAGGAGAGGCGACCCCATGGTCAGCCGTTTTCGTCGGCGGAGCCGTGGCCTTTGTCTCGGCCTACCTTGCCATACATTATTTTCTCAAGCTCATCTCGAGGTCTTCCATGGTCTCGTTCGTCGTATACAGGGTCATACTCGGAGTAGTATTGCTCGCCTTCGCGTACAGGTTCATCTGAGGAGGGGATATGAAAAGGTTAGCATGGTTTTTCGCTATCGCCGCTGTTCTCGCTCTTCCCGTTTTTTCCATCGCCTCTGAAAACGAAAGGACCCTCACGGTGAGAGGGTCGGCTGTTGTCGAGGCCGCGCCTGACACAGCCGTCATAACGCTGGCCGTCGAGACGATGGGGCAGAGCGCGAAAAATTCAGCCGCTGAGAACGCGCGTCTCAGTGATGAAGTCTTCAAGTCAGTGCGCGCCTCTCTCGGGCAAGGAGACAAAGCCGATACTTCGTCTTTTTCAGTCTCTCCTGTCTACGATTACGACAAGGGCGGCCGCCAGATATTGCGCGGCTTCAGGACAGTACACCAGATAAAGATTACGGCATCCATGCCGTCGTCAGCCGGCGGGATACTCGACGCGGCCATGAAGTCCGGCGCTAACAGGGTGGTTGACGTAAGGTTTGACATGAATGATATGACAAAGGCGTGTGAAGGGCTCATAAGGAGCGCGGCGGCAAGGGCCGCTGCGCAGGCTGAAGCCGCCTCAAGCGCCTTCGGCGCGAAGCTCGGCGCCGTGAAATCAATCATGCCTTCCTGCGCCAGAGAGGCCGAGGGGCCGGTGCGCTTTTTTGCCGCGGAGGCGGCGATGAAGTCAGGCGGGACTCCGATCGAGCCCGGCTCGGTAAGGCTCCGCTCTGATGTCGAGGCTGTATATTTTCTTTTAGATGAAGGCGGGAGCAGGTAGAGACGCCTGAAGGCTTGTTTTGCGAAGGCCGGCCTTGAGTTTTTGCTTTTTATCTTTTTACTTCGATTTGTCGCTGTACCTGTTTGTGATCGGCATCCTCCGGTCTTTCCCGAGCCCCTTTGGAGTTATCTTGATACCTGGAGGGGCCTGCCTTCTCTTGTACTCGCTCAGGTCGACCATGCGGGCTATTTTTTTTACGATGGCTTTCCTGAAGCCCATCGCCGCTATCTCATCGCTTGACTTGTCATCTTCCACATAGGCCTTCAATACTTTGTCGAGTATTTCATAGGGCGGCAGCGTGTCCTGATCCGTCTGGTTGGGCCGCAGTTCAGCTGTCGGAGCCTTCGTTAATATCCGCGCAGGTATCAGGGTCTTTCCGGCGCGCTTGTTTATATGCTCTGATACGGCGTACACGAGCGTCTTTGGCACGTCTTTTATCACCGCGAAGCCTCCGGCCATGTCGCCGTAAAGGGTCGCGTAGCCGACGCTCATCTCGCTCTTGTTCCCGGTCGTCAGGACGAGCCAGCCGAACTTGTTGCTCAGGGCCATGAGTATGTTTCCTCTTATCCTGGCCTGCATGTTCTCTTCCGCTTTGTTCGGCTTCAATCCCTTGAAGGGGCCCTTCATCATCTTGAGGTACTGGTTGAAGGCAGGCTCGATTGAGACTGTCAGGAGCTTTATGCCGAGGTTTTTGGCGAGTTTTTCGGCGTCGACGACGCTCGCCTTCGATGTGTAGCGCGAAGGCATGGCAACGCAGGTTATTTTATCGCTTCCGAGCGCGAAAGACGCGATTGCCGCGACGAGTGCCGAGTCTATGCCGCCGCTCAAGCCGACGGCCACATGAGTAAATCCGTTCTTCCTGACATAATCCCTTGTGCCGAGGATAAGCGCCTGCAGCACCTCTTCAGCCTCTTCGAGCGGGATAGCTTTTGTCTTTGGAATGGCAGGCGGCCTCAATTTTCTTTTTATGGCGGGCAGCTCGATGAGGCGCACGGCGTCAGCAGGAGTCGACCTTTTAAGCTCTCTTCTTCTCGGGTCGTGCTGGCGGGCCATGTGTATGTGGTCGATGTCGATGTCAGTGAGGATGAGGTCCTCTTCAAAGGCCCTGCCTCTGGCAAGTATGCTTCCCTTCTCGTCGATGACAAGGCCCCTGCCGTCAAAGACCAGTTCGTCCTGTCCGCCCACCGTGTTGTTGTAGGCTATCATGACTTCATTATCCCTGGCCCTCGTAATGAGCATCTCTTCGCGCAGAGCCGCCTTTCCCATGTGGTAGGGAGAGGCGTTCAGGTTGACTATGAGCTCGGCCCCGGCGAGAGACTGGATTCTCGCGGGCCCTTCCGGGTACCAGATGTCCTCGCAGATGCCTACTCCGATGGTGACGCCGTTGAGCACGAAGTTGAGCGGGGTTGTCCCTGCCTGAAAATATCTTTGCTCGTCGAATACGCCGTAATTGGGCAGGTACATCTTGTGGTAGATGCCCGCGATTTTTCCGTTGTGGACTATCGCAGCGGCGTTGAATATGTCAGCGTCCCTGTCGACGAAGCCTATTATGGCGGTTATGCCGGTTATTTTTCTGGCAAGAGATTTGAGGGCTTTTAGGTTGTCGTCGATGAAGCCGGGCTTTAAGAGCAGGTCTTCCGGAGGGTAGCCTGTGATGGTAAGCTCAGGGAAGAGGACGAGCTGGGCCCCGGCTCTTTTAGCTTTCGCGGTCCAGGAGAGAATTCTCTTGGCGTTCCCGGCTATATCGCCGACTACCGGGTTTATCTGCGCCATCGCTATCCGTAATTTACGCATGGATAGAAGATTATCAAAAGGGGGGAGTGGAGTAAAGGGGAGAGATAAAGCGGTTTTTTGATTTTGATAGGTCGGCTCAGTCGCGTTCATAAATAAAAAAGGCGAGGGGCAAAGCCCCTCGCCTTAATAGAAACCAAATTGATTCTTTTACAGCCCCTTAAACGCCTTGTCAGCCGCTTCCAGGGTTTTCGCTATGTCGTCCTTTGTGTGGGAGAGCCCCATGAAGACCGCCTCGAACTGGGATGGCGCCAGGTAAATGCCTGATTTGAGCATACGGCTGAAGTATTTCCCGAACCTCGCCGTGTTCGCCCCTGACGCGTCCTTCCAGTTCGTCACTGGCTTTTCAGAGAAAAAGACGGTGAACATCGAACCGGCCACAGCCGTATGGACAGGCACGCCCCTTCTCCTCGCTATCTCGCCGAGCCCCTTGGCAAGAGTGTTCGTGCTCTTGAAGAGCTTCTCATAAGTGCCCTTTTTCTGGAGGTTCTTCAAGGTCTCTATCCCGGCTGTCATGGCAAGGGGATTGCCGGAGAGAGTGCCCGCCTGATAGACCGGGCCTGAGGGAGAGAGCATCTCCATTATCTTTTTCTTTCCGCCGAACGCGCCTACTGGCAGGCCGCCGCCTATTATCTTGCCGAGGCATGTGATGTCAGGGTCGATCTTGAAGACCTTTTGCGCCCCGCCGTAGCAGAGCCTGAAGCCGCTCATGACCTCGTCCATTATGAGGAGCGCGCCGTACTTCGCGCACATGGCTTTCAAGCCCTTCAAAAAGCCGTCTTTCGGGAGTACTACGCCCATGTTGCCGGGCACGCCTTCGACGATGACGCAGGCTATGCCCTTTTTGGCCTTCTCGAAGATGGCCTTTACCGAGCCGAGGTCGTTGTATGAGGCGTTATAGGTATGTTTTGCGAGGTCGGCGACGACTCCCGGGCTGTCGGGTACGCCGAGGGTGGCCGCGCCTGAGCCTGCTTTGACGAGCAGGCTGTCTGAGTGGCCGTGGTAGCAGCCCTCGAACTTTATTATGCCGTCCCTTTTCGTGTAAGCGCGCGCGAGCCTGAGGGCGCTCATCGTGGCCTCTGTCCCTGAGCTCACGAACCTGACCATGTCCATCGAGGGAAAGGCCTTGATGGTCTCTTCGGCCAGTATGACTTCGAGCTCGGTTGGCGCGCCGTAGCTCGTGCCCCTGTCGACCGCCTTTTTGATGGCCGCGGATACTCCGGGATGGCAGTGGCCGAGTATCATCGGCCCCCACGAGCCTATGTAGTCTATGTACTCGTTGCCGTCAACATCGTATATTTTGGAGCCTTTAGCTTTTTTTATGAAGACAGGCCCGCCGCCAACGGCCTTGAAAGCCCTGACCGGGCTGTTCACGCCGCCGGGGATGAGCCTGGCTGCCTTTTTAAGGATCTGAGCGGATTTTTTTGTGCCCATCTTCATGCTCCTTTTTTACCTGTTTTCTAATAAAAACAAGCGTATATCCTAACCGAAGGGCCAAACGCCTGTCAATGCCATTCTGAGGTAGCGAAGTGTCCAAATCCTGATATTTGTGTCATAATTCAGGACAAAACGCGCATGCGGTCGTTTCACTGGGAAAATCAGCCAGCCGGCCATGGTCTTTCTTGCTACCTTAACAAACCTGTAACATGTCTGTAACATTGTTTTATTAAAGTCTGTGTACATTAAAAAGGAGAATACTAATGAGAAGAATGCTTCTTGCTTTTTCAGCCTTGCTCGTTGCTTCGGGCTTTGCCGTGACAGCCTCAGCCGAGCTTTTAAACGGCGCTGGCGCGACTTTCCCCGCGCCCCTTTACTCCAAGTGGTCCTATGAGTACGCCAAGCAGACCAAGCTCAAGCTCAATTATCAATCCATAGGCTCCGGCGGCGGAATAAAGCAGGTAATGGCGGGAACAGTTGACTTCGGCGCGTCAGATGCCCCGCTTGGCGCGAAAGAGCTTAAAGAAGCCGACCTTGTCCAGTTCCCCATGGCGATCGGCGGGGTCGTCCCGGTCGTCAATGTTAAGGGTATAGCCGCCGGCCAGATGAAGCTTACCGGCGAAGTCCTCGCCGACATATACCTGGGCAAGATTGCCAACTGGAACGACAAGAAGATAGCCGACCTGAACCCCGGCCTTGCCCTCCCGAATGACAAGATAACCGTCGTGCACCGTTCCGACGGCAGCGGCACCACCTGGATATTCACCAACTACCTCAGCAAGGTCAGCCCTGAGTGGCAGAAGAAGGCGGGCTTTGGCACTGCCGTCAACTGGCCGGCCGGGGTCGGCGGCAAGGGCAACGAGGGCGTTGCCACCTATGTGAAAAGGATAAAGAACACGATAGGTTATGTCGAGTACGCCTACGCGGTCCAGAACAAGCTCAACCACGCCAAGCTCAATAACAAGTCAGGCGCGTTCGTCGACCCTTCGATGGAAAGCTTCATGTCTGCCGCCGAGAGCGCTGACTGGAAGGGCACGCCAGGCTTTGGCGTGATCCTGACCAACCAGGCGGGCAAAGGGGCCTGGCCGATAGCTGGCGCGACATTCATACTCGTGCCTGAGAGCCCTAAGGAATGCGCCAAGGCCAAGGATGTCCTGAAGTTCTTTGACTGGGCGTACAATAATGGGGCGGCTATGGCAAAGGCTCTTGATTATGTGCCCATCCCTAAGAATGTCTCTGACCTGATGGAGCAGTCATGGTCAAAGGACATCAAGTGTAATTCGCAGCCAGTCTGGGGCAAGTAGTTCTGCTTCAATATCGCGTGTCCCGGCCTCTGGCCGGGACATGTTTTTTTGTGGATAGTAAAATGCTTTTTGTTTATATTGAAGGCCAATGTCAGAAAACCTGAATGAAAAGAACGGAGGGCCGGGAATTCCCGCCTCTGAGGCGAACGGGTATGTGAGCCTCTCGGCCAGGCGCCAGAGCTCCGGCAAGTTGGGGGACGCCGTATTCAAGGGCGTATCCTACGCCTTTGCCCTGTCCGTGATCGTCCTGATGGCGCTTTTGTTCATCGTGCTCGTCAAGGAGTCGTGGCTTTCGATCAAGGCCTTCGGGTTCAGTTTTATCTATACCTCTGTCTGGGACCCGGTCGCCCAGGAGTTCGGCGCGCTCCCGTCCATCTACGGCACGCTCGTCTCATCCATCATCGCCATCGTCATCGCCGTGCCGATAAGCCTCGGCATAGCGATATTCCTTACTGAGATGGCCCCTAAGAGGTTGAAGGGGCCCATCGGCACCGCCATAGAGCTCCTTGCCTCGATACCGTCGATCATCTACGGCATGTGGGGCCTTTTCGTATTCGCACCGTTCCTCTCTGAATATGTCGAGCCGTTTCTCATCGATTACCTGGGTTTCATACCCCTTTTCACCGGCGCGCCACTGGGCATAGGAATGCTGCCAGCAGGGTTCATACTCGCCATCATGATAATCCCGTTCATATCGTCGGTCTCCAGGGACATATTCCAGATGGTTCCGTCTATTCTGAAGGAGTCTGGCTACGGCGTAGGCGCGACCAAGTGGGAAGTCATAAGGAAAATAGTGCTCCCTTACGCCCGCTCCGGCGTCATAGGGGCCGTCATATTGGGGCTTGGAAGGGCGTTAGGCGAGACGATGGCCGTGACCTTCCTCATCGGCAACGCTCAGGAGATAAAACTCTCTCTGCTTGAGCCGGCCACCTCCATTTCAGCGACACTGGCAAATGAGTTTACCGAGGCCGTCGAGGACCTGTACCTTTCCAGCCTCGTCGAGCTTGGCCTCATACTGTTTATCATCACATTCATAGTGCTCGCGCTCGCGAAGCTCCTTATCTCGAGGTTTTCTTATAAGGGAGGCCAGCTCTAAGAGATGGGACTCCACTATCAGAGAAGAAAACTGGCGAACTACATAGCCCTCGGAGTGTCGGTCGGCTCGGCCGTCTTCGGGATAGTATTTCTTTTCTGGATCCTGAAAGATGTCTTCACCTTCGGCTTCGCCGCGATAAACCTCGACTTTTTCACCCAGGTGCCGGCTCCTCCAGGAGAGGCCGGCGGAGGCATGGCCAACGCCATACTCGGCACGCTAACCATCACAGTCCTGGCGACGGCCTTTGGCGTGCCTGCGGGCATACTCGCGGGAACATACCTTTCCGAGTACGGCAGAAAAAGCAAAACAGCCTTTGTCGTCAGGTTCGTCTCTGACATACTGGTCAGCGCGCCTTCCATCGTCATCGGCGTATTCGTCTACGCGATAATGGTCAAGCCCTTCGGCGGCTTCTCGGCCCTCGCCGGTGCCGTGGCACTCGCCATAATAATGCTTCCCGTCGTCGTAAGGACAGCCGAAGAGATGCTCAAGCTCGTGCCTGACGCGACAAGGGAAGCGGCCCTCGCCCTCGGCGCGCCGCACTGGAAAGTCACCGTCTCTGTCGTCTACAGGGGCGCGCTCCGCGGCATAGTCACCGGCATAATGCTGGCCGTGGCCCGGGTCTCCGGCGAGACCGCCCCGCTTCTTTTCACATCGTTCAACAACTCGTTCTGGAACTTCAACCTTACGGAGCCGACCGCCACCCTTACAGTTACCATCTTCAACTACGCCATGGGCCCTTATGAGGACTGGCACCAGATGGCGTGGGGCGCGGCGCTCCTTATTACGGCAATGGTATTGCTTGTGACCATAATTTCGAGGATAATAGTCAGGGGAAGAGCAGGTTAAGGATGAGAGACAAATTCACCACAAAAAACCTCAACTTCTGGTACGGCGAAAAGCACGCGTTGAAGGGCATCAGCCTTTCGATGAAGGAAAAAGAGGTCACCGCGCTCATCGGCCCGTCCGGCTGCGGCAAGACCACTTTTCTTCGGTGCCTCAACAGGATGCACGACCTGTACCCGGGCAACCGCTACGAGGGTGAGATACTCCTTGACGGGAAAAACATCCTTGAAAAGGGGCTCGACCTCATAAAGCACAGAAGCCGCGTCGGCATGGTCTTCCAGAAGCCCACGCCCTTTCCGATGTCGATGTACGACAACATCGCCTTCGGCTTGAAGCTCATGGGCGTAAAGAGCAAGTCGGAGATAACTTCGAGGGTTGAAAAGGCCCTCAAGGACTCGGCCCTGTGGGAGGAGATAAAAGACAGGCTCCATGAGCCAGCTCTCTCGCTCTCTGGCGGCCAGCAGCAGAGGCTCTGCATAGCGAGGGCGGTCGCCGTCGAGCCCGATGTCATCTTGATGGACGAGCCGTGCTCGGCCCTCGACCCGGTCGCAACGGCCAAGATAGAAGACCTCATAACCGACCTGAAGCAGAACTACACGGTCGTCATAGTCACCCATAACATGCAGCAGGCCGCGAGGGTCTCGCAGTACACCGGGTTTTTCATGCTCGGCGAGGTGATAGAGTTCGACACAACGGAGAAGATATTCACGGCGCCGTCTAACAAACTGACGGAAGACTACATAACAGGGCGTTTCGGCTAAAGGCTTTCGCCTCAAGCCTTGCAAGGAGGAAAGATGACGAGAGAGGCATATCATAAGGCTTTAAAAGACCTCGAGGGCGAGTTGCAGCAGATGGCAGTGATGGTCGGCACGGCCGTGCGCGAGTCGATGGATGCCCTGAAGGGCCGCGACCTTGAGGCGTCCAGAAGGATAGTCCACGACGACATACATGTGAACAGGAAGCGCTTCGAGATAGAAGAGAAGTGCGTGCGCATAATAGCGACCCAGCAGCCTATGGCCGTTGACCTGCGAATACTCGCGGCGGTTATCAACATCATAACCGACCTCGAGCGCATCGGCGACCACGCCGAGGGCACGGCCAAGATAAGCCTCTCCATCGGAGACGCCCCGCTCGTGAAGCCCCTCGTCGACATGCCGAAGATGGCGGAACAGGCCGTCTCGATGCTGGAGCGGTGCATGAAGGCCTTCATCGACAGGGACATCGAGAGCGCCCGCAACATCTGCAACGAGGACGACATCGTAGACGCTTACTACGACAAGATATATGGCGAGCTCGTGCTCCTCATGATAGAGAACCCGAAGCTCATCAAGGACGCCACCTACCTCATCTGGGCCGCCCATAACATCGAGCGTATTGCCGATAGGGTGACGAACATAGCGGAAAGGGTGGTTTATATGGTTACGGGAAAGATGGAAGAGATGAATGTCTCAAAGTATTAGGTATTAGGCGAACGCAATAATTGTCTTTATACCTCGTTGTACTCCTCGGAAAATCCTCAGCGTACCGCAAAGAGTACGCTTCCGGTTTTCCTTCTCGTCCGCCTTGTCTAAAGCCAATTCTTGCGTTCTTAATTTTTGGACATTTTTGAGCTGAACTGAATATAGAAAATAAAAAAAGGCGAAGGGGTTAACCCCTTCGCCTTTTTGTTTTTACTCCCTCTCCCCTTGTGGGAGAGGGCAGGGGAGAGGGGAAAGAGCATTGTTGTCATTAGGAAAAAGCAGTCATTGCGAGCGAAGCGCGGCAATCTGGTTTTGCTTTCGCTCTTTCCCCTTGTGGGAGAAAAAGTAGGGTGCGCGAAGAGCTTTTGTTGGGTTACGCTTCGCTAACCCAACCTACATGACTATCTGCTACATTTAGGGCATACAAAAATGTTATTTTTTTCTTTTATCAGACTACTCCCGCAATGAGCACAAACTCTGCTGACATTTACCGTATCCGTAGCAGTCGCTTGATCGCGTATGTATTTTAATTTCTGCAATAAATCCTCCGACCTTTGTGCCCAAAACCTTACGTCTGCATCTTCTATCTTTTCAGAATGCACAAATTTATTTCGAATCTTGCGTAATTCGCTGATTTCTTTATTAAGGCTTGGGGCATTAAAATTCTCTATTCGGCTATAACTGATGACAAGTCCTTGTCTTTCAATTTCTTTCTTTATTAAATTCTCAATAATATTCCAATTGACTATTAATTTTTCCATGCTGAAGTTTTCAGGTGCTATTGGAATTGTTTCATTAAATAGGTTTTGCAGAAGTACACTTGCAATTCCTTTATAAGCATCTAGGTGCTGCTTACATACAGTTATACCGAGTCCATCATGATACAATTTATTTCTGATTCGGTGATAAAATTCGATCTCAGTTACGTCAATACCAATTATTTTCGAAGAAGCATGTTTGTATAAAAGTTCAAGCAGTCTAGGAAAGATATTTTGAGCTTCCTTAAGTGCCTTTGTGTCAACGGATATGCCAGATATTATTTTAGGCATAGATAAAAATGTTCTCACCATAACTTCAATACTGTTATCAATACTTATGAAAGCCATCCGCTTATCAAAATCAGTATTTGTAAGAATATGCGAATTAGCATGTTCAAGCAGTTCAATTGCTGAAGAAGCCCAGGTAGATTTCATATATTCTTCTCTTGTATGAAAGAAGTCTGCTTATTTAGTATATCTCATGGCCAAACAAGGCCACTATACAAAATCCCTTCCCCAAACGCAACAAAGGGTTACAGCTTCGCTGTAACCCTTTGTAATTAACTAAACCCAAAAAACTCTAATCCAGCTCCGCGCCCCATCCTTCATATCTCGAATCAAAGGTCGCGGCGAGCTGGATGAGCTCCTCGCTTGTGGCCGGGTCCGCGGCGGCTTCGAGCGTCATCTCCATCTCGCCGATTATCGCCCAGCCGTCATCACCTTCTTTTGTCTCGGCCGGTGTCATCTCAAGGATCCTGAAGCCCTTCCTGTCGAGCGCTATCGCGAGCTTTCCGGCCTCTAACTGGCGTTTTGTCATGAAGTGGTGTTCCGTCAGAAGGGCGCTGCGGAGCTCCATGCCCCGTTCCTTCAGGAACTTCAATATCTCCCAGTTGCGCTTGAGGTGTTCGTCGATGCTCTCTTTGATCTGTTTCTCTTCAAGCATGTCATGGCTCCGAATAGTGCTATAAAAGGCTGCCGAAAAAGCCCATCTGCTTTGTTGTCATTGTCGTTCGTCATTGCGGCGTACACAAAAAGTACGCCTCATTCCGCACTCCTCGACGCCTCGCAGCTGGAGCTTTTTGGGCAGCCTGAATCATGGGTTACGCCCCTGCCTTCTCGCCCTTCAATAGCGGGAAGCCGAGCTCTTCCCTTGTTTTCAAATACCCTTCGGCTGAACCGCGCGCCAGCGCCCTTACCCTTCCGATGAAGCGCGTCCTCTCGGCGACGCTTATAGCTCCCCGTGCGTCGAGCAGGTTGAATGTGTGAGAGCATTTAAGGCAGAAATCATACGCCGGAAGATAAAGCCCCTTTTCCATCAGCCTCTTTGATTCGGCCTCGTACATGTCGAAGAGCGTGAAGAGCATCTTCGTGTCGGCCTCTTCGAAGTTGTAGCGCGAGAACTCGACCTCTGTCCTGTGGTGGACATCGCCGTAGCTCACGCCCGGCGACCACTTGAGGTCGTAGACATTGTCAACGCCCTGGAGGTACATGGTTATCCTCTCGAGGCCGTAGGTTATCTCGCCTGACACCGGCTTCAAGTCTATGCCGCCCGCCTGCTGGAAGTAGGTGAACTGCGTTATCTCCATGCCGTCGAGCCAGACTTCCCAGCCGAGGCCCCACGCGCCGAGCGTCGGGGACTCCCAGTCGTCTTCGACAAACCTGATGTCGTGGGCGAGGGGGTCTATTCCGAGCGTCCTCAAACTGTCGAGATAAAGGTCTTGTATGTCGTCGGGCGATGGTTTTAGTATCACCTGGAACTGGTAGTAGTGCTGGAGCCTGTTCGGGTTCTCGCCGTACCTGCCGTCGGTCGGCCTTCTTGAGGGCTCGACATAGGCGGCCTTCCAGGGCTCGGGCCCGAGGACTTTGAGGAAAGTTGCCGGGTTGAAAGTGCCCGCGCCTTTTTCCATGTCATAGGGCTGAACGAGAAGGCAGCCCCTCTCGGCCCAGAATTTTTGAAGGGTCAATATAACATCCTGAAAATGCATTAAATCCTCTCCTGTGAGAACTCATCTGGCGGTTATTTTACAGGAAATCCGGAGTGGAAGTCAAAAAGGCATTTTACGCCTGTTTTCAGGCCCCGGCGCTCCTGAGCTTTGCCATGAAGCGTTTTGTCTTGAGCTCTTTTCCGAGCTGGAACTTTATGAAATCGTACAGGAGCCGTTCGCTTTCGTCAAGGAAGGCCGGGCCGGGCTTTAGCCGGCCAAGCTTTTCCGGCTCAAGGCGCGCCGCCATCGCGAGGAGGGCGGCGGTAGCCGGGGAGACAGGTATGAGGCCGGTGATACCTGAAGAGCAGGCCCTGCACACGAGCCCGCCTTTGGCAGAGCTGAAGTAGAGCCTCTCTCCCTCCGCCGCCGTCCTGCATGAAAGGCAGCCTGTGAGGTGCGGCAGGTAGCCTGACTGGTCGAGGAGCTTTATCTCGAAGAAGCGCAACGCTTCATCCCCGGCGCCAGCTTCAAGGAGCTTTAAAAACGCTACAAGCGAATGGTACGCGGCCGGGAGGGGCTGGCCCTCTCTGGTAAGCTCGGAAGTGAGCTCAAGGAGATAGCAGCCGTCGGTGAGCCGTTCTATGTCGGTTTTCAGGACCGAGAAGGCGTCGATGAGGGAAGCGTCCTCGACTCTGACGAGATCGCTCTTGTCGTTGTGGAAGTAGATGATATTTATGTGCGAGAGCGGGTCGAGGTTGCCAACGAACCTCTTTCTCGACCTCCTCGCGCCCTTGGCTATGCCGGAGAGCTTTCCTTTCTCCAGCGTGTAGAAGGTGAGTATCCTGTCAGACTCGCCGTAGTCGATGGAGTTGAGGACGACGGCCCTTGCCCTGTATGTGCCGCGTTTCATCTTACAGGAGCCCCATCTTCATGAAGATGCTGGCAAGCCCGAGGAAGGTAAAAAAGCCGCCGATGTCGGTCGAGGCTGTGACGAATATGCTCGAAGAGATGGCCGGGTCGACCTTGAAGCGTTTCAGGACCAATGGGATCAACGAGCCGATGAGCCCGGCTATCATCATGTTCGCGGTCATGGCGAGGAAGAGAAGGAGCCCGACCATTATGTTCGCGCCGAGGAGATAGGCTATGAGGCCGGCGATCCCTCCGGTCAGGAACCCGTTGGCAAGGCCTACGGTCGCTTCTTTCATCAACACCCATCTGGCGTTCTTGAAGTTGATCTCTCCGAGGGCAAGGGCGCGCACGATGACGGTTATGGTCTGGGTCGCGGCGTTTCCGCCCATTCCGGCGACGATCGGCATGAGGACGGCGAGGAGGACGAGCTGCTCTATGGTGCCTTCGAACAGCTTTACCACGCTCGCTGAGACGGCGGCGGTACAGAGGTTGAGCATGAGCCAGGGCGCGCGCATCCTTATCGACCTGCCAGCGGGGTCCAGGGCGCGCGATTCGATGTTGAGGCCGGCCATCTTGTAGAAGTCCTCGAATATTTCATCTTCGAGGACGTCGACGATGTCGTCTACGGTTATGCGGCCGACGAGCCTGCCGTCGTGGTCGACGACCGGCACGGAGATGAGGTCGTACTTCTGGAAGAGCTTGGCGACCTCTTCCTGGTCCATATCCGTCCTGACCGTGAGGGTGTCGCGGTTGGTGATGGAGATTATCGGGGTCTCAGGGTAGGCGAGTATGAGCTTGTCGAGCGGGACAGCTCCCTTGAGGCGGCCTTCCCTGTCGACCACGAAGACATTCGAGATGTTGTCTATATCGTGGGCTTTTTTCCTGACCTCTTCTATGGTCTCCTCGACGCTGGCCGTCTCGATGACAGAGGCGAGCTCGGCCTGCATCTTGCCGCCAGCCGTGTCTTCGGGGAATACGAGGAGCTTCTGGACGGCTATTGATTCATGTTTGTCTATTCCGTCGAGTACCTGTTTGGCGTCCTCGACCGGCAGTTCGGAGATGACGTCAGCGGCGTCGTCGGTCTCCATCTCGTGGACGACGTCGATGAGCTCTTCGGAGGTGATGGACGAGATGAGGGCTTTCCTGCGGCGCTCGTCGACCTCAAGGAGGACGAGGGAAGCCTCTTCAGGCTCCAGGAGCTTGAAGACGCGGATTGCGTTGTCTTCCTCGAGGGCCGCGATGATCCTGCCGATGTCGGAAGCGTGAAGCTCTCCGAGAAGGGCCGCGGCTTCGTTTTCGCGGCCGGCCTCGACAAGGTCCTTCACCTCTTCGATATGGTCGTTTTTGACCTCGGTAGTTGGCATTAAAATACCTGTTGAATCAAGGGGTTAAGCCCTGACCTCGGCGGTGCAGGACAAAAGAGGGCCGGATGAGCCTGAATGTTGCGGTGGAAAACCGTATCCTGAAAAAAGTAGCACCGGAGGGGAGATAAGTCAATCACAATGAGGTGGATGCGGGAGAAAAGAAGGGGGGAGGGCTAAATAAAAAAAGCGGCCCCGGATATCTCCGGGGCCGCTTATATAATCGATTATCTCTCCAGGAAGACCGGCCCTTCGACCGCCCTTAAGACATGTTCGGTCGTGGAGCCCAAGACCATCTCCACAATCCTTGAATGGTGGGAGGTGCCCATGAAAAGGAGGTCGTGGTCGTTGTCTTTGTAATAGGACTCGATCACGACAGGCGCGTCCCCTTGCTGGTGGACGAACTTCGCTTCTATGTTGTAGGGCGCGAGGTACTTGCGCGCCTCATCGAGGAGCGCGGCTTCTCCGCCGGACGACGAGACGGTGAGCACCGTGAGGGGAAGCCCCAGGGTCTTTGCCCACTCTGCCGCCGAGCGCATGGCCTTGGACGCGTTGGGGCTGCCGTCGTAGGCAAGGAGAGGCTTTTTCGGCTCAGTGAACTTCTCGGGTACCACGAGCACGGGCTTCGGCGAGCGCCTCATGACGCTCTCGGTCGTCGAGCCCAGCATGTCGTACTCGAACTGGGCGTTTACGCCCCTTCTGCCAACTACCACGAGGTCCGCGACCTTCGCACGGTCGCATATCTCGCCGGCGACTATCCCGACGCTTGTCATTGATTCCGAGGCGACGCCCTTTGCGGCGCAGGCTTCGTCAAAGGCGGTAAGGATCGTCTTGCCCCGTTCCTCCAAAGCTTCCCGCATCTTCGCCGAGAAGTTCAAAAACGGCTCGAAGCCCAGTGAGCCAGAGAGGTCGTGAAGGAACGGCCCTTCGAGGGCTACCGTGTCGATCACGAAAAGCCCCTTGAGGCCGGCGCCGAACTTTTTCGCGAGCCAGATGGAGTAATCGAGCGCCGCTTTGGAGTAAGGCGAGCCGTCCTGCGGTACAAGGATGTTCTTTATCATATGAGAGCCGGTTCTCCTGCCTGTATAGTCTCGACGGTTATCTCCCCGTCGGCCGCGTCTATCTTGAAGTTGTCGCTCTCTTTCCACATGAGGGTCACAGGCACCTTGACCTTCTCATCCACGTGGCGCTTTAAAAACCTCGCGCCGTACTTCTGGTTATAACCCTTTTCAACCAGAGCGTCAAGGGCGCGCTCCGTTATCGTGAGGTGCTTGCCGTAGCCTTCCATGTGCTCCTGTATGCGCTCGACGTACATGTTCGTGAGCTCCCTGACTTCTTCGCGCGTCAGAGGAGTGAAGACGATTATGTCGTCTATCCTGTTGAGGAACTCCGGCGAAAGGACGCTCTCGACCTCTTTGATGATGTCCTTTTTGTAGCCCTTGGCGTCGACTTCGGTCTCCGACATGAACCCAAGGGGCTTGACGTATTTCTTGAAGACGTCGGCCCCGATGTTGCTGGTCATGATTATTACCGTGTCGCTGAAGTAGACCCTCTTGCCCCTGCCGTCGGTGAGCCAGCCCTCGTCAAAGACCTGGAGAAAGAGGTTCAGGACGAACGGGTGGGCCTTTTCTATCTCGTCGAGGAGGACGACTGAGTAGGGGTTTTCCCGCACCGGGTTTGAAAGGAGCCCGCCTCGCTCAGAGCCTACTATGCCGCGCGGCATGCCGATGAGCTTGTCGACTGCGATAGAGGAGTCTTTGTATTCGCTCATGTCGATGCGTATCATCTTCTTCTCGTCGCCGAAGAGGAACTCGGCGAGGGATTTCGCGAGCTCTGTCTTGCCTACTCCTGTGGGGCCGAGGAAAAGGAGAACGCCGTCAGGCCTTGAGAAGTTCTCCTTCAAAGGCCCCTTGTTGAGCCTGAGGCGCTTGGAAAGGGCGTTTATCGCCTCCCGCTGCCCTACGACGCGCTGGGCAAGCTGTTTTTCCATGTCCTTGAACCTTCCGGCAGTGTCGCGGAAGATCATGTCCCGGGGGATCCTCGTCTCCTGGGATATGACCTCTATGACGTCGTCGGATTTCACCGGCTCGGTCGGCCTGTTTATCTCGACCTTCACGCACGAGGTGTCGAGCCAGCCGATCACCTTGTCAGGCATCTTGAGGCTCCTCATGTACCTCTGCGACATGTCGAGGGCCGTCTCTACCGCGCCGTCGGTTATCTTGACCGAGTAGCTCCTCTCGAGGCGCGGCTTTATGCCGTAGAGTATGCGGCGGGTCTGCTCGACAGAGGGCTCCTGTATGTGCACGAGGCGGAACCTCCTGGCGAGGGCTTCGTCTTCGGCTATGAATTCCTTGTACTCGGAAAGGGTCGTCGCGCCTATTATCTGCACTTCGCCGCGTGAGAGCGTGGACTTGAAGATGTTGGCGGCGTCAGACGGCACGCCCATCGCGGAGCCCGCGCCAATGAGCGTGTGCGCCTCGTCGATGAAGAAAATGATGTTCTTCTTCTCTTTTATCTCTTTTATTATCTTCTCTATCCTGTCCTCGAACATGCCCCTGAAGATGGTGCCGGCAACGACCGAGTTCATCTGCAGATTGACTATCTGCTTGTCGCGGAGGCGCTTGGGCACCCGCTTGGGCTCGAGCTCAATGCGCCTCGCGAGACCCTCGACGACGGCTGTCTTGCCCACTCCAGGCTCGCCTATTATCATGACCGAGTTGGATCTCTCCATGTGGCAGAGTATCTCCATGACCTGGTCTATTTCGTCGTCGCGGCCTATGACAATGGGCAGTTTGTCGAACCTCGCGAGCCTGTTGAGGTTCACGGCGAAGTGCTTCAAGTTCGGCGGGAGCTCATATTTTTTCTTGAGCTCCTCTTCCATCTCCTCCTTGTTCCTGACCTTCGCGGTGATCCTGCGCATGACGTAATCAGGGTCAAGCCCGAAGCTCCTGAAGACCTTGGCCGGGAGGCTGTGGTTCTCCTGGAATATGGCTACGAAAAGGTCTGTGGAGTCGATCTCCTCGCGCCCCCACCTTTGCGCCTCTTCGCGGGCGAGCCTGAAGACATTTCTGGTGGCCGGAGGTATCTTGAGTCCCAGGCCGATGTACTGCCTGGAGACGTTGAGGTGCTCGTTGAGGAAGTTTACGACGTGGTATGAGTCAAGGCTGAGATCTTCCATGACTTCCCGGAAGAAGGCCTCTTCGACCTTGGCAAAGGACAAGAACAGGTGCTCAACCCCGAGGTAGTAGTGCTGGCGGGTCTTGCTCTCCTCTATGGCGGCCTCAAGGACCTTGCGGCAGCCGGGGCTGAGTTTTTCTTTTATCTCTTCCAGTTCGGTCATGGCAACCTCTTGTGGCCCGTCGTGCTCGCCGGGCCTGCGGGTTTGGGACTGACAAGACGTCAGTCCCATAGGTACTATACTATTCTACCCTAATCGCATTTTTCATGGAGCCTTCTGACCCGTAAAACCTCCCTATGGCGCGGATTACTCGAGCCGCGGCCCGGGAAACCCTTACCTCAATTCTACCATAGACCTCTTCGCGGGTCATGCGGATTAAGTTGCGAGAATTCCTCAATAAGTTCCTTTGATCTCTCGTCTATGTGCTTAGGCACGACGATGTTGACGGTGACGTACTGGTTGCCGCGCTCTCCCCTCGGGCCGGGCACTCCCTTGCCCCTGATCCTCAGCTTCTGGCCGCCCTGCGTGCCAGGGGGTATCTTTATCCTGGTCGAGCCGTCGACTGTCGGAACTTCTATTTCGGCGCCGATGAGCGCTTCCTTTAAGGTTATCGGGACATCGAGATAAATATCGGTATCTTCCCGCTGGAAATACTTGTGCGGACGCACTGTTGTCTCGATAAACAGGTCGCCGGCAGGCCCGCCGTTGAAGCCAGCCTCGCCCTTGCCAGCGACCCTCACCCTTGAGCCTGTCCTGACGCCGGCCGGTATCTTCACTGTAAGAGATTCCGTGCCTGTCGACCTCGATATGGTTGTCTTGACTTCGGTGCCTTTCATGGCCTGGAGAAAGTCGAGGTCAAGGCGGTACTCGAGGTCAGCTCCGCGCTGGGGGCCCCTTCTTCTTCCTCCCCGGCCAAAGACCTCGCCGAAGATGTCCTCGAAGCCGCCGAAGCCGTAGTCTTCGAAATGGACCCCGCCCTGCTGTCCGTAACCTGCCGGCCCGCCCATGCCGGAGTTGAAGCCGGTCTGTCCGGTGAGGTCGTACTCCGAGCGCTTTTTCGGGTCTCCAAGTACCTGATAAGCCTCGTTAATCTCCTTGAACTTGGCTTCCATCTCCTTTTTCTTGTCAGGATGGAGGTCAGGGTGGAACTCTCTGGCGAGATTCCGGTAGGCTTTTTTTATCTCCTCTTCAGAGGCCCCCCTGCCAACGCCAAGGATAGTGTAATAGTCTTTTGCCATATCCGATGTGATAAATGCGCTTCAGGCCCATGATGCCCGGGCTTCTGGACGCTTTTTGCCTCCTGATGGATTCTATGAATAAAAAAAGGGGCCGCTATTTTCAGCGGCCCCTCTGGAAAGCGCTTCAGCAACCCGGGTTCAATAAGGCCGGGCCGGGCCCTTCTACTTCTTCTGGTCGTCCACTACCTCTGCCTCGACGACGTCGCCCTCTTTTTTCTCTTCCTCAGGCGCTTCTCCGTGCTGGGCCGCGCCCTTGTACATGGCCTCAGCGACCTTGTGGGAGGCGGCTGTGAGCTTGGCCATTGCTTCCTTGAGCTGGTCTGGCTCGTTCGCCTCGAGAGCCTTTTTCGCCTCGGCTATGGCCTCATCGACCGCCTTGGCTTCCTCTTCGGCGATCTTGGCGCGGTTCTCGTGCATGAGCTTCTCAGTCGAGTATACCAGAGAATCGAGCTGGTTCCTCGTCTCTATTACCTCTTTTCTCTTCTTGTCCTCGTCGGCGTGGCTCTCGGCCTCTTTGACCATCTTGTCGACTTCGTCCTTGGCGAGTCCGCTGGAGGCGGTAATGGTTATCCGCTGTTCCTTGTTGGTCGCCAGGTCCTTTGCCGAGACATTGAGTATGCCGTTGGCGTCGATGTCAAAGGCGACCTCTACCTGCGGGACTCCCCTGGGGGCCGCGGGGATGCCTTCGAGGTGGAACCTGCCGAGCGTCCTGTTGTCGCGGGCCATGGGCCTCTCGCCCTGGAGTATGTGTATCTCGACCTGGGTCTGGCTGTCGGCGGCGGTCGTGAATACCTCTTTTTTCCTGGCCGGTATCGTGGTGTTCCTTGTTATGAGGGTCGTCATGACGCCGCCCAGGGTCTCGAGGCCGAGGGACAACGGCGTGACATCGAGGAGGACGACATCCTTTACTTCTCCGGCAAGTACGGCTCCCTGTATGGCCGCGCCGATAGCGACGACCTCGTCAGGGTTTACGCCCTTGTGCGGGTCCTTGCCGAAGAACTCTTTCACCAGCTTCTGTATGGCGGGCATCCTGGTCATGCCTCCGACGAGCACTATCTCGTCTATGTCAGAGGGCTTCATGCCGGCGTCGCGAAGGGCCTGCTCGCTCGGCTTCTTGCTCCGCTCTATCAGGTCTGCGACCAGCTGCTCGAGCTTGGCCCTCGAGAGCCTCATCACGAGGTGCTTGGGGCCTGTTGCGTCGGCGGTTATGAAGGGCAGGTTTATCTCGGTCTCAAGGGTCGAGGAGAGCTCTATCTTGGCCTTTTCAGCCGCTTCCCTGAGCCTCTGGAGGGCCATCCTGTCCTTGGAGAGGTCGATGCCCTGGTCCTTCTTGAACTCGGATATGAGCCAGTCGATTATCTTCTGGTCGAAGTTGTCTCCGCCGAGGTGGGTGTCTCCGTTGGTGGATTTTACCTCGAAGACTCCGTCGCCGACTTCGAGTATGGAGATGTCGAAGGTGCCGCCGCCGAAGTCGTAAACGGCTATTTTCTCTTCCTTTTTCTTGTCGAGGCCGTAGGCAAGTGAAGACGCCGTCGGCTCGTTTATTATCCTCTTTACGTCAAGGCCCGCTATCCTTCCGGCGTCCTTGGTGGCCTGCCTCTGCGCGTCGTTGAAGTAGGCGGGGACTGTGATGACCGCTTCCGTTACAGGCTCTCCGAGGTAGGCCTCTGCAGACCTCTTGAGCTTCTGGAGTATCATGGCCGAGACTTCAGGCGGGGTGAAGGTCTTGTCCATGTTGCCAGACCATACGACGGCCCTGCCCTGCTCGTCCTGCTGAACCTTGTAGGGAACCATCTTCATCTCTTCGTTGACTTCGCCGAAGACGCGGCCCATGAACCTCTTTATCGAGAATACGGTGTTCTCGGGGTTGGTGACAGCCTGCCTCTTGGCGACCTGTCCCACGAGTATTTCCCTGTCCTTGGTGAAGGCGACGACTGAGGGGGTTATTCTGCTGCCCTCCTCGTTGACTATCACTTTCGGCTCCCCGGCCTCCATAACAGCTACAACAGAGTTCGTGGTACCGAGGTCGATGCCGATTATCTTTCCCATTTGCTTCCTCCTGGCTTTTTCTTTTCCTGTATTTTATTGTAAGTAATTCAAGTGGTTAGCTTTTGCAGGCAGGCTTAAGCCCCGCCTTTATGGTTAATATAGGCACGGCGGAGTGATTTGTCAAGGAAAGTGGGCGCAATTCCTTGATTTTTGTGGGAGGAGTTTAAGGATGGATGGGCTCAGCTTTTGAGCTTCTTTTTTACGCCTTTCCAGGTGTACCTGTTGAGGAGGTAGAGGATGGCGGTCAGGAGTCCCATGTAGGACAGGACCCAGGGGCCGATCGAGAGCCGCTCTTCGGCCGTGGGGTCGGAAACACTCAGGAGAAAGGCTGAGATGTCGGCCGCTTTTTCCTTTAGGGCAGGGTCGTCCATGGGGATGGGCGGCGGCATTGCTATGGCTCCGTCTGTCTTGGTCTCCTCAGCGAAAGCCTTGTTCCTTGTCTGGCCGTCTTTCGTATAGTACGAGGTTAGGAGGCGGAATATGTACTCTGCTCCATCATCGCCCCGGCCGCGGGCTGATGCCATGAGGGAGAGGTCAGGCGGGGCGACCCCGAAGGCCGCCTCTGCCGCCTGCGGGTCAAGGGCCGGGGGCGCGGCGCCCTTGTGGAACTTGAGTCCGTGGCAGCCTGAGCAGTACTGGGTAAAAAGAGCGCTTCCACGCTCTATTGTCTCAGGCGTGAGTTTTATGCTGACGCTTTCTTCGCCGAAGGCCGGAGTATGTAAGACCGCCAGCAGTATGAGTAGGATTATCCTAATCACGGTAGTCCTCCTCCGGAATTTTCGCCCTTTCAAAATACGGGATAACAGGCAGGAGGCAGAAGAAAAGAAAGTAGATTATCGTAAAGACGACTCCGAGGCTGACTATTTTCACTCCCAGGAACGAGACCGCGTCAGGCGGGTTCATGCCGACATAGCCCAGGCCGATGAAGTTTATGAAAAAGATAAAGACGAGGACCCTTTTGATTGGCCTGTACCGTGCGCTCTTGATCGGCGAGCGATCGAGCCAGGGAAGAAGGAAGAGTACGAATATCGAAGCGCCCATGGCAATTGCCCCGCCAAGCTTGTTGGGGATAGAGCGCAAAATGGCGTAAAAGGGCAGGAAGTACCATTCAGGGACTATGTGCAAAGGCGTCTTCAACGGGTTGGCAGGCTCGTTGTTCACAGGTTCCATGAAGGCGTCAGGCCAGAAAAAGACAAAGTAGAGAAAAATGGTGAATGCAAGCGATATGAACCATGCGTCTTTCGTGATGAAATACGGTGCGAACGGGAGCACGCGGCCCCCCTTCTTGTCGAAGTCGACCCCCTCCGGGTTGTTAGAGCCGACCCTGTGGAGGGCCGTTAAGTGTATGACTATGAGAGCGCCTATTATGGCGAACGGGAATATGGTCGTATGGAAAGAATAGAAGCGCGAGAGGGTCGCGTCCCCTACGGCGAAATCGCCCCTTATCCAGATCGCGAGCTCCGGGCCGATAAATGGAACTGTCGAGAAGAGGTTTGTTATGACGGTCGCGCCCCAGAAGGACATCTGCCCCCAGGGCAGGAGATAGCCCATGAAAGCCTCCGCCATGAAGGCGAGGAATATGAGGAGGCCGATCCACCAGAGGAGCTCCCTCGGGCTCTTGTACGAGCCGTAGTAAAGCCCCCGGGACATGTGAACATAGATACAGAAGAATATGGCAGTCGCGCCTGTGGCGTGGATGTAACGGATGAGCCAGCCGTAGTTGACGTCCCTCATTATGTGCTGGACGCTTCCAAAGGCAAGATTAGCGTCAGGCTTGTAGTACATAGCGAGCCAGACGCCGGTTATGACCTGGATGACAAAAAAAGTGCCGAGGAGCGAGCCGAAGTTCCAGAGGTAGTTGAGGTTGGAGGGCGTGGGGTAGCCTGTTACGTGCTTTTGCACGAACTCTGTGACGGGGAGGCGTTTGTCTATCCAGTCGAGTAGGGCCATTTATTTAAGCCTCCACAGGCGGCAGGTCTTTTATCTTTCTTACATTCTCGCCGTACCCGCCGAATTCCGCCGTTCCGATAATAAGCCTGTCCTTGCCGGCGAGCCTGTACGGTACGAGGTGAAGGTTCTCCGGTGGAGGGCCGCCGAGCCTCCTGCCGAGGTTGTCGTATTTCCCGCCGTGGCAAGGGCAGTAAAAGCCCGATGTGCCGGACTCAGGCATCTTCTCCACAAATTTTGGTATGCAGCCTAAGTGCGTGCATATGCCGAGAGATACGAAGAGCTCAGGATTAGCGGCCCTTTCCTCCGGGGCCGCCGGGTCGACGAGGTCAGATGTCTTGACTTCGGCCGCCTCTTCTATCATCTGAGGGGTCCTCTTGAGGATAAAGACCGGCTGCTTTCTCCAGATGACGGTCTTGAGCTCGCCGAGCTTTAAGGTTGAGATGTCAAACTCCTGGACACCTGCGGCAAGCAGGTCTTTTGTGGGGCTCATGGCGCGGATAAACGGGTAGGCTGAGAACGCGGCCCCTGTTGCGGCCATGAGGGCCGCCGCGCCTGTGAGGAAATTGCGGCGGGTTAGAGTATTGTCCTGTTCGTCTGACATGTATGCACCTTTTCTGGTGTTAAAAGGAGTATAGCAGAAAAAAGGGAGGGGGGAGCGTCATTGCGAGCGCAGCGACAATTTTTGCAGGATAGCAAAAATTGAACTTCGAGCTTTCAGCGAGAAGGCCCGAAGGGTCGAGCCCCAGGGATGGGGCGAGATAAGCAATCTCGACAGTTGTAAACCTCCCTAGGCTGTTTATGTGTTGGGTTACGCTTCGCTAACCCAACCTACGAGGCTGCCATGGCACGCACCTGGCCTGAGTGTTGAAAGAAGTATAGCAGAAAAAATGGGAGAGGAGGGCGGGGGTGAGCCTTTTCCCTTCAGAAATGGCAGGAGGTATGTTTGTCATTCTGAGGGAGCGTAGCGACCGAAGAATCTCTTGCGTGCCAGGTAAAGACGAGATTCTTCGCTACGCTCAGAATGACAGACAGGTGTGTTGGGTTACGCTGCGCTAACCCAACCTACGAGGCTGTATATATTTTCAGTGGAATCAAAATAATATGCGACACCATACAACATCACTATTAAAAATATAATTGTAAGCAGGCTATATTTTATTATCTTCATCATAGCCCTGCCCTTGTCCGTATAATATCAACGAGGGCTTTTGGAAATACGTGCTCGACAATAACAGTATTAGTCTGAATGTCACGCTTTGAAATGAAATCGGTTACTTTAAATTTTTCCTTTCCTATTGCGGCTACGCGAACTGCACCCTCATTCAGTATCAAATTCCCATCTCGAATCTTTACCCAAATATAGTACTTAGGGTAAGAGACGCCGGACTGAGTAGCTACTTTTCTTAGCAATTCGAAATTGATAGTAATCTCTTTCCCAGGAGTTTTAAAATAATCCTCCAAATCACGCTTTAGCACCTTATCAAATGTTTCAGTAGACGGTGCATTACTTTCAACATGTGAGTTACCTATACTACTAACAGGATCATTGCATGCTGCGAAAAGCAATATGAATAAAACAAAAGAGAATTGGTGAGATTTAAAAAGCATTCTTCTCATATGCATGCGACTTTTACATTTATGCACTATTTTCGTTTCCGTTTTCATCGCATATGCCCCTCTCCCTCACCACCCTCCAACACTCCTACTTTACCATATCGCCTGGAATCCCGTAAGCCTGTACCCCCTTACAGCAATTTATGATCTCGTAGTTTTTGAAACAGCAGCCTTTGAAACCGAGATTTTTCGCTTCGCTCAGAATGACAGGGTTGCTGAAATAAAAAAGCCGGACAGGGAAACCTGTCCGGCTTTGTCATTCTCTATTTTCAGTGTCCGCCGGTAGTTCCAGCGGCGCTTTCAGCGTGGCCTGCGCCGTGGTTTCTCTCGTGGTCGGCGTTTGTCCTGGTCCTTGGGTACTGCGGCCTCGGCTCAGGCGCTATCGGCTGGAAGCGTTTCGTCTGTACCATGTGCGGGTTGTGGCACTCGGTGCAGACCCACCATCTCTTCTTGCCGCCCTTTGTCCACATGCCTATCCTCTTGCCGTGGATGCCGTCCCTCCAGTCGCTGTATACCTCTCCGTGGCACTTGCCGCAGAGCTTCATGGGCTGGTTGAACTGTATCTCTCCGCCGTTGTGGTCGATGAGGGTGTCCCTGTTCCTCGGGTTGTGGCAGTCGAGGCACCATATCGCGCCCCTTCCGTGCTGGAGATCGAGCGCGTCAGGAACTATGTCCTGGTGCATGACAAGGGCCCTGGGGGCCTTGCTCTTCGGATAAGGGACCATCGACCCGTTGTGGCAGGTGGTGCAGGGGGCGTAGTACTTGAGCTGGCCTGTCCTGGGCTTTACGACCGCCTCTTCGTGCTTGTAGTCGGCGTCGATAGGAAGATCGCCCATGGGCTCGGTGCCGTCGAACGGGTCGCCCCACCAGAGGACTCCGTTCGTCTTGTTCGAGCACTTCACATTCGGAGTCCCCGGCTTTATCTCGGTCGGCGCGACATTCGAGTAGCCTTCCCTGCTCTCGAAGCAGTCGGTTGGCGCCGGCTTTTTCATGTAGTCAAGGTATGTGTCAGCCGCGAGGAGCGTGGAGCCGGTCAGCAGACCAGCCGCCAGAGTTGCCGCCGCAGCTATTTTGCCGAGTTTTTTCATTTGGATGTCTCCTCGGAATGCACGACTGGCTGCCATTCGCCGGCGAGGTTCCATTTGTCGGAGTACTTTACATCGCCGAGGAGGACGCCGATGGCGCCCTTTGCCAGCAGCGTGAAGATGAAGAGGCCGGAAGCCCAGCCGCCGAGCGTGTTTATTATCTCTATGGCAGAGGGCACATACTCCGAGAACTCGCCAATCGGCGAGGGTATGAAGGCCGGCACTACGAGGCCCATGCCCTTGTCTATCCAGATGCCAGCGAAGGTCATGACGCAGGCCAGCGGGAGCCAGAACGTGAGGTTGCGCCTGAGCCTCGGGTTCAAGAGTATGATGAACGATGTCACCATGAGGACGACCGATGCCCAGTACCAGACGACCAGCCCGGAGAGCCCGTGCTTGCCGAAGATGAGGTACTGGAGTGAGAACGAATGCTCTGTCGAGGGGTAAAGCTCGGTTACGACTTCCGAGATGCCCAGGAATATGGCTATGCCGAGACACCAGGTGACTATCTGCGAGAGGGTGTCGAACGCCTCTTCAGCGATCTTCAACTTGGTGTACTTGTTTATGATCAGGAACGAGACGATGATCATCGACGGACCGGCCGCGAACGCCGTTGTGATGAACTTTATCGGCATCATCGAGTGAAACCACATGGGCCTCGAAGGCATGGTGTTCACGAGGAACGCCGTGACCGTGTGGATGGAAAGCGCCCACCCTATAGAGATGTACACGAGCGGCATGTAGAAGCTCTTGTTGACTTCCTGGCCGACATACCTCTTGTACAGGTAGTAGAAGCCGCAGACCATGTTGAGGACGAGGTAGCCGTTCAGGACAAGGACATCCCAGGTGAGCATCGAGTTTGGCCAGTTGAATATGCCTACGACCGGCAGAAGGTGCCAGAGCCTGTCAGGGCGTCCCATGTGGAACATGATGAAGATTATGACCATGGAAACGGCCGCTATGGCCAGCATCTCGCCGAGGACGACTATCTCTTTTAATTTCTTGTGGTGGTAGACATAAGAGGGAAAGACGACCGTCACGGCCGCCGCCGCGACTCCGACGAGGAAGACGAACTGCGCCTCGTAGAGCCCCCAGCTTACCTGGTCGTTGTAGTTCGTCACGATCATGCCGTTGGTGAACTGCTCGTACGCCCCGTACATCATGAGGAGCATGAAGAAGCCGAGGAACATGAGCCATCCGTAGAACATGGCGGAGCCCCTTATTACGTAAAGAAAGGAGTCTATTCCGAACCGGATAATAGGTTTCATACGCTCCTCAATCCATAAAGTAGAAGAACTTGGGGTAGGTGTTCAGCTCGGCCTTGAGCCTGAACACGCGCTTTTTCTCGAGTATCTTCCTGACCTCGCTCTCGGGGTCGAGGAGGTTGCCGAACTTCCTCGCTCCGACCGGGCAGACTTCGACGCAGGCCGTGTAGCGGCCCTGCCTGGTCCTCTGGAGGCAGAAGGTGCACTTTTCAGCCACGCCCTTCATCCTCGGCCTGTTGCCGAGGTAATGGGTCACGGGGTTCATCTCTTCGGCCGGGAGGTTGGGCTCGCCCCAGTTGAAGCGCCTTGCCCAGTAAGGGCAGGCCGAGACGCACATCCTGCAGCCGATGCACCAGTTGTAATCGATTACCACTATGCCGTCCGGCTCCCTGTAGGTGGTGCGCACGGGGCAGACTTTGACGCAGGGCGGTTTTTCGCACTGCATGCACTGCATAGGGAAGTAGAAGTGGCCCTTTTCAGGCACTTCTTCGGGTTCGTAGTAGTGTTCGCCCTCGAGTACGACGCCGGAGTTCTGGTAGGCGTTGCCGCCGACCTGTATGCCGGGCTTGTCGGGGTAGCCTTTGTCCATGTTCTCTTCGAGGAAGTTGCCCTTCTCCATCTTCAGGACCCTTATCCACTGTATCTCAGGGTCGTGGCGGGACTGGTTGTTCTCCTTGACGCAGGCGTACACGCATCTTCTGCAGCCGATGCATTTTTGTATGTTGAGGGCGTACCCGAAAAGCACGCCTTCCTGCGCGGGGACAGAGTCGACGGTGGTCTTCTTGCCGTACTCTTCCGAGTACCTTTTTTCGAGGCGGTCGACCGACTCTTTTTTCTCTTCGTCGGTCATGAGGCGGTAGTTCTTCTGGAACCACTCGCCCCAGGTCGCCTTTGCCTCGGCCTCGTTTGAGCCAGAAAGCAGAGCGCCTGCTCCGGCGGCGAGGGTGGCCGCCGAAAGGGTCCCTCCTGCCGCTTCTTTGAGGAATTCGCGGCGGGAGTTCTCTTTTGGGTCAACCTGGTTTTTTTTGTCTTTATCGTTCATGTCAGACACGGCAGCCTCCGTAATGAAGCCTGGAAGAAAAACCGGCAAAAGCCGGCAGCGTTTGTTTTCAAGCCGATCAGGCTTCGGGGTTCTTGTAGTTCTTCTGCAGGTTGGCGACCAGAGACTTTTTCTCCTCGGCCGTCATCTCGACATACTGCCTTGACGCGAGCACCTGGTCTCCTGGCAGGACATCGTTCAAATACGCCTGCTGGACATCTTCCTTTAGCAGAACATCTCCGGTCTTTTTGGCTACCGCGGCCGTGGCCGTGACAGCTACCGCGCCAACGATGGCCTTTTTAAGGAAGCCGCGCCTTGATGAGCGGGCCTTGACCACCATGTCGATGCCGATCTGTTCCTTGAGGCCTTTTTCCTTCTTATCCATGAGCCTTTCCTCCGGTCTTGAGACCATGTGAAAAAGTCTTGAGGCTTGTCTGGCCGGACACGAATCAGGCCGATGATTCCGGGCCTTTTGTCCAGTCTTCGGGGACTGAAGTCGTTTACCTGTCCGAACAATTGTCTGATTGTAATGTGTTGTTAATAATATAACAACTGCTACTTGCTTGTCAAGCTGGTTGTTGTATACAGTATCCAGTGCCGCCAAAGGGGCGGATTTTTGTAAATTCCGTTCTGCCCTGATGGTATAATCTCCTCTTATGAACCCTTCGCTCCTCAAAGTGATAGCGGCCGAGCTCAACGACGAGCTCAGTGGCGGCGTTGTCTCGAAGATCCACCAGTCGGATGACAGGACTCTTATATTAAGGATATTCATACGGGGAAGGGATCTGAAGCTTCTGGTATCTGCCCGCCACAGCCTCCCGAGGCTCCACCTCACGGACAGAAGCTACCCGAACCCGCCTTCTCCCTTGCGTTTTTGCGCCTTTTTGAGGAGCAGGATAACGAACGCCAGGATAGAGGGCGTGGCGCAAACCGGTTTTGAGCGCATAGCCGTGATAGAGCTTGCCAAAAAGGACGGGGAGGATATCCTCAAGATGAGGCTCGTTGCCGAGCTTACGGGCAAATCGAGCAACATCATACTCGTCGATGATAATGGCATCGTCCTTGACGCCTTGAGGTTCTTCGGCCCCGAGTCAGCGAGGCCGGTTGTTCCGGGAGAGAAGCTTGGGGCTCTTCCTGCGGCCCATGGCGCAAGAGAAGAAGAACATATAGTAAAGGAAGAGGGCGAGAGCTGGAACAGCGCGGCTGACAGACATTATTCAGCCCTTGTCGAAGGCGAAGAGTTTGCCAGGGAAAAGGCGGCCCTGAAGAAAGTCATAAACGAGAGCGAAAAGAAGCTTTTAAGGAAGCTTTCCAACCTCGAAGGCGATAGGAAAAAAGCTGAAGAGGGTTTGAGCTTCTATAAAAAAGGAGAGCTCCTGACAACAGTCTTTCACAAGATGAAAAAAGGCATGAAAGAGGTCGAGGCGACAGATTACTCCAAAGACCCGCCTGAAGATGTGTTGGTCAGCCTCGACGTGTTGCTGAGCCCGCAGGAGAATGTGGAGCGCCTGTTCAAGCGGGCCAGAAAGTCAAAGACAGCCATCAATCTCCTTGACAAGAGATTGCCTGATGTAAAGGCGGAGCTTGAATATGTCGAGTCGCTCAAGTACGAGTGGGAGGCGGCGGAGGATAAGGCCGCGCTCTCCGACATTAGAGAAGAGCTTGTCAAAGGCGGATATTTGAAAGAAACAGAGACAAGGGCCGTTAAAGCGCAGGAGAAGGCTGAGCCAATAAGGAGGTTTGTCTCTTCCGAGGGCTTTGAGATACTCTGCGGCAGAAGCGGGCTCGGAAACGACCAGCTCCTCTCGAAGTACGCCTCAGGCGAGGACATCTGGTTTCATGTGAAGGGCTCTCCCGGCTCTCACGCCCTTATAAAGGTCGCCGGGAAAAAGCAGGCTCTGACAGTGAAGACCATCGAGGAGGCCGCTTCGATCGCGGCCTTTTACAGCAAATTAAAGGAATCAGGCAAGGCCGAGGTGATATACACGGAAGCGAAGAATGTAAAGAAGCCCAAAGGCGCCAAGCCCGGCATGGTCACTGTAAAAGAGTATAAGTCTGTGGTCGTGAGGCCAGGGGTGCCAAAGGGGGCTGGCGATGACCGGTAAAAAAGACGGATGGAGGCGGCCTTGAGAATAAGGCATACCTTTCTTTTTGAAGAAGGAATATGGGCGGTAAGCGGCGAGTACACCGGCCAGAACGGCGCGGCTGTGCCTGTCGAGGGGAGCGCGAGGATAACGCATGAGGCGATGGTCTGGCGCAACCGCGGCGTGATGACTCTTATCCAGCCCTCCGGCAACGTTGACATTAAAAACGACTACGAGATAGTTCCGTTCGAGGAGAGCAGGGATTTTACGGCCTGGCGGGCCGAGAACCCGGCGCTGGGGAAGCTCAACGGCCTGTTCGTGGTCGTCGACGACTCTATAATATCGACCATATCGTCCGAGGACGGCAAGGTCTCAGGGATAGAGTATTTGAGGAAGGTGAGCGAGAACCACTACATGAGCCGGGGCTTCATATTCAGGGGAGAAGAGAAGCTCTCTTCATGGGCAGCTGAGCTGGTGAGAAGGACAGGGGCGCTGCACTAATCAGGCTGCTTGCGAGCCAACAGAAAGTCGAGACTTCCTTCCGCAAAGACACGATATGACAACTCCCAAGCTCTATAATCCCCTTTCCCAATACCTCAAAGACCGCTTCGGGTGCAGGGTCTACAAGGTCACCGTCGACACGGGTCTCTCTTGTCCCAACAGGGATGGCACAAAGGGCGTTGGCGGGTGCGACTACTGCGTTTCCTCGGCCCTCCTTCCAAAGGCTCTCGCAACCGGGACAGATGTCAAAAGTCAGCTCGATGAGGGCATCGCCTATGTCAGGGGCCGGCACAAGGCCGGGAAGTTCATAGCTTATTTTCAGGTGAACACAAGCACGCACGCGCCTTTAGAGGAGCTTGAAAAACTCTTTCGCGCCGCTCTCATCCCTGAGGTCGCCTGCGTGGCCGTATCGACGAGGCCGGACTGTCTCGGAGATGATGTTCTCGCCCTGTTGAGCGAGATAAAAAAAGAGAGGCCCTTGTGGGTCGAGCTCGGGCTTCAGTCAGCCAATGACGCGACCCTTGAAAGGGTCAATAGGGGGCACACGGCGGCTGAATTCAGGGACGCTGTCATTCGTGCCGCCGCCTCAGGTATAGACATCTGCGCCCACGCCATAATAGGGCTTCCCGGCGAGGAAAGGGCGGATGTCATCGATACGATGAGGTTCATCGCGTCCCTCCCTGTCTGGGGGATAAAATTCCATCAGCTGCAGGTGTTGAAGGGTACGAGGATGGAAGAGGCCTGGCTTAAGGGCGAGGTGAAGACTCGCACCCTCGACGAATACGCGGACATAGTCGTCGAATGCCTTGAAGTCCTTCCCCCTGAGGTTGTAGTGCACAGGCTCTCAGGAGATGCGCCGCTTCGCTACATAGTCGCTCCGAAGTGGGGGGGCGGCAAATTCAGGATAATCGACAGGATAGTCGGCCTCATGAATGAGAAAAAAACTTTTCAGGGCGCGAAGTATACGCGTAAGGAGGACGCCTGTGACAGTTGAGCGAAAGGGGCCTACGCCTGAGGAGATAACGGAAGAGGACAGGAAGATAAGGCACCTCCGTCAGATGGTCGATTTCACTTCCATTCTTATAATACAGAGCGAGATGGATATCGAAGAGGCCCGGCAGCATCTGGCCGCCCTGCGGGATCTGGCGCTCAGGCTATTTCCCGGCAAGAGCGAAGTCTTTGACATGATCTACGGGCCGAGGCTCAAGCGTCTTCTTATCGAAAAATATAATTTGAGCTGAAACCGGCTTCTTTTTTTGGCCGGTTTTCTGGTATACTCGGCCGGAAAGCCCATACAATATACATCCGGAGGTTTACATGTCCGACCCGCGCGTCAAAAAGCTTGCTTCCATACTCGTTAAGCACTCGTTGAGGGTCAAAAAGGACGAGACTGTCCTCATAGCCTCGTCAACAGAGCTCTCAAAGCCGCTCGTCCTGGAGGTCTACAAAGAGGTGATGAAGGCCGGAGCCCACCCCTTCACCAGCATAGGCTTCGAGGAGACGGCTAACATATTCTACGACATGGCGACCCCGAAGCAGATAGCCTTCTTCCCTGAGGCCAAGCACTTCGAGGCAAAAAACATCGACTGCTTCGTCAATATCCGCGCCTCGGCCAACAAAAAGGCGCTCTCTAATGTCGACCCGAAAGTAGTAGGCGAAAGGAGCAAGGTCCTTCGCCCCATAAGCGAAGAGATAGTGAACAGGAAGAGGTGGATACTGTGCAATTATCCGACCCATTCCCTCGCGCAGGAGGCTGACATGAGCCTCGAGGAGTATGAGGACTTCCTCTATAACGCCACGAACATAGACTGGATGAAGGTCAAGCAGAAGGAGATGAAGCTTAAGGCCGCGCTCGACAAGGCAAGCGAAGTGCGCATAGTCGGCAAGGACACCGACCTGCGCTTGAGCGTCAAGGGCAGGAAGGCTATTCCCTGTTTCGGCGAGCGGAACATGCCTGACGGCGAGGTATTCATGTCGCCGGTGGAAAATTCCGCCGAAGGCTACATCTATTACGAGATGCCCGCCATCTATCAGGGCAGGGAAGTGACCGGCATACGACTTCGTTTCAAGGCCGGCAAGGTCGTGGAGGCGCACGCCGACAAGAACGAGGACTTCCTTCTGGCCATGCTCGACACCGACAAGGGCGGCCGCTATCTCGGCGAGCTCGGGGTCGGCGTCAACTACGGCATACAGAAGTTTACCAAGGACATATTGTTCGATGAGAAGATAGGCGGCACGGTCCACCTCGCGGTAGGCAGGTCGTACGAGAGCGCTGGCGGGAAGAATGTGTCAGCCATACACTGGGACATGATAAAGGACCTGCGCAAGGGCGGTGCCATATATCTCGACGGCAAGGCCATCCAGAAGAACGGCAAGTTCTTGATATAGGCTGCACAAAAAGTCCATCTGCGTCGTTGTCAGCGTCGCTCGTTATTGCGGCGTACAAGAAGCGTATGCCTCATTTCTCGCTCCTCGACGCCTTGCATATGGTGCTTTTTGAGCGATCTTAACTGATTTAGAGTTTTTCGGCATTTTTTCAGGCGGCCCCTCCCTGGGCCGCCTCTTTTCTTCTATCCGGTATTCATTCACGAAAATCTCCTTTGAGCCTGTCAAAAAATCCTTTAATTCCCTTGACTCCACTAAACGCAGAAGATATTATTTTCAAAAGATTTCAGGGCTTGGTAAACGCATGAAAAATGAAGATATAGTCGCAAGGTCGTTCTCTGAGAGCATAAGCGCGAAGCAGGCTTTCATGACCCCTGAGAACCTCTCCCTGGTGGTGAAATCAGCGGAGCTCATCGTCGATTCGTTCAAGAAGGGCGGCAAGCTACTCATAGCGGGCAACGGCGGCTCAGCGGCCGACGCGCAGCACCTCGCCGCCGAGTTCGTGAACAGGTTCGAGATCGAAAGGCCGCCTCTGCCCGCCATCGCTCTTACGACCGATTCGTCGAACCTGACGAGCATAGGCAACGACTACTCCTTTGACCTTATATTCTCAAAGCAATTGAGAGCCCTCGGAAAGCCGGATGATGTCTTCCTCGCCATCACGACGAGCGGCAACTCCCGGAACATATTGAAGGCTCTCGAAGAGGCGGAGAGCATCGGGATGAAGGTGATAATCCTCACCGGCAAGGGCGGCGGCCTGCTATCTTCAAAGGGCGATGTCCTCGTCAATGTTGAGGCAAGAAAAACGGCGAGGATACAGGAAGTGCACATAACCTTCTGTCATGTCGTCTGCGAGCTCGTCGACTCCATCCTCTTCCAGAAGGCTTAAGGGACCATAGGATGAAATTCAAGCCAATCTCTTCCAGAGGCCTCAAGACATACTCGATAAAGGACAGAAAGAGCAAAGTAAGCGTGGATGACTTCTCGCGCCTGCCGGAAGACGGCTCTTTCTCCGACTTTCTGTCGTGCCTTCCCGATATCCTCGCGGCCAAAGACTTGAAGGCTGTCGCCGCTTTGATAGCAGCGGCCCACGGGAAGGGCAGGACGATCGCCCTCGGCATGGGCGCCCATGTCATAAAGGTCGGGCTCGCACCCCTCATAATAGATTTAATGGAAAGGGGCGTCATAACCTCTATCGCCATGAACGGCGCGTGCGTCGTGCACGACTTTGAGAGCGCGTTCGCAGGGTGCACATCAGAGGATGTCGACGCGGAGCTTGGCTCTGGAGCCTTCGGCATGGCCGAAGAGACCGGAAAGTTTCTCAACAGGGCGATAAAAAAGAACGGCCCTCAAAAGGGGCTTGGCCGCGCCGTCGGCGAGATGATTTGTGCTTCGCGCTTCCCCTATAAGGACAGGAGCATAATCGCCGCGGGCGCGAGGCTCGGTATACCGATAACGGTCCATGTCGCCATAGGCACCGACATCATCCACATACACCCGCAGATGGACGGGGCCGCCACAGGGGCGGCTTCCCTCACCGACTTCAGGATATTTTCTTCTGTCGTCTCGACGCTCGCCGAAGGCATCTTCGTAAACATCGGCTCTGCCGTGATAATCCCGGAGGTCTTTTTAAAGGCTCTGACGCTCGTCAGGAACCTCGGACATGATGTGAAGAACTTCTCGACCGTCAACATGGACTTCATACAGCATTACAGGCCTCTTACTAATGTCGTAAGAAGGCCCACGATGGGCGGCTCTGGCAAGGGCTTTCGTCTCACAGGACATCATGAGATAATGGTGCCGCTCCTTTACTGGGCCATCATCGAGAAGTTGAAGAAGTAAAAATTATTCTTTTTCCTGATCTCTTCGTTAGGGCAAAAATAGAAATACTCACATATTGTCATATATGCTGCGCTTTTTATTTTCACGTAAGTCTCGACCTCAGAAAAATAATTAATTTTTAAAGGGCACGCTAAACAATCCAGCGTAAAGGCGATCTTAAAATGAAGCACAAAGCCTGGTCAGGCAGATTCAAGGAAGCTACCAACAAGCTCGTCGAGGAGATGAACGCTTCTATCTCCTTTGACAAGAGGCTCTACAAGTTTGACATACTCGGCTCCATAGCCCACGCAATGACGCTTAAGAAGGCCGGCATACTCAGCGATAAAGAGGCCAAAAAGATAATCAATGGCCTCAAATCCGTTGAAAAGGAGATCGACGCGGGCAAGATCGAGTTCACGGCCGCCATGGAAGACATCCACATGGCCGTCGAGTCGAGGCTAACCGAAAAGATAGGCGCCCTCGGCGGAAAGCTCCACACCGGGAGGTCGAGGAACGACCAGGTCGCGCTCGACATAAGGCTTTTCCTCAAGGACCAGATATTCGAGATAATACACCTGCTGCACGGTTTCAGACAGGCCCTTGTCGATGTCGCTGAAGTCAACATGGATGTCATCATGCCCGGCTACACCCATCTGCAGAGGGCACAGCCAGTACTTTTGTCCCACCATCTCCTCGCGTATTACGAGATGTTCGTGCGGGACGCTGGCCGGCTCATCGACTGCCTCGACAGGATGGACGAGATGCCGCTTGGCGCGGGCGCCCTTGCCGGAAGCCCGTATAAGCTCGACCGCCATTACACTGCCGGGCTAATAGGCTTTTCCAGGGTCACTGAGAACAGCCTCGATTCAGTGAGCGACAGGGACTTCATAATAGAGTTCCTCTCGGCCGCATCCATTATGATGGTCCACTTCTCAAGGCTCTCGGAGGAGATAATACTCTGGAGCTCGCAGGAGTTCGGCTTCGTTGAACTGTCAGACGCCTTCTCTACCGGCTCTTCGATAATGCCGCAGAAGAAGAACCCTGACATAGCCGAGCTCGCCAGGGGCAAATCAGGCCGCGTCTACGGCAACCTCATCTCGCTCCTTACGACGATGAAGGCGCTTCCACTTGCCTATAACAAGGACATGCAGGAGGACAAAGAGCCTCTCTTCGATACGGTCGACACCATAAAGGCCATACTCAGCGTCTACGGCCCGATGCTCAGGACCATGAAGGTCAACAAAGACAAGATGCTCCGCGCCACCGAAACCGGGTTTTTGAACGCGACCGACGCGGCCGATTATCTGGCCAGCCGCGGCGTCCCTTTCAGGCAGGCCCATGAGGTCGCGGGCAAGGCAGTAGGCTATTGCATTGAAAAGGGCAAGACCCTCGACATGCTCACGTTTGATGAGTGGAAGGCTCTCTCTCCGGTATTCGGCAAGGACATAAAAGCGGCGGTCTCCATCAAACGCTCGCTAAACACAAGGAAGGTCTACGGCGGCACTGCACTCGAGACCGTCAAGAAGAGGCTCAAGGCAGTGAAAAAGGAGATGTCAGGGGGTTGCTGCTGATGAAAGCCAGGAGTCTTGTCTGCCTTGTCCTGCTCCTTTCGTTTATCTCTCTTGGCGCGGTAGCCTGCGGGAAAAAGGCCCCGCCGCAGCCGCCTGACGAGGCGAGCTATAAAGTACCGTGACCGTTTCGACTTCCCCCTTTTCTAAAGGGGGACTGAGGGGGATTATAAGCGTTTGATGTAATCTCCCCGGCCCCCTCTTCAGAAAAAAGGGGGGCATCGCCGAGGCAATCTATTTTCTTCATTCCAGCTCCTTGTTGATGTAAAATATTCATTTTAAAGAACCCATTCCGGAGGCAATTCAGCGCATGCATTTTTTCGACTACAAGGGCAAGAACTTCTACGCCGAGGGCGTGAGTGTCGAGCGTATAGTAAAAGAAGTCGGCACTCCCGTGTACATCTACAGCAAGAAGACCCTCACAAGGCATTTTCAGGCCTATGATCAGGCGTTCGCGGCCGTACCTCACCTTATCTGCTATTCGATCAAGGCTAACTCGAACCTCGCGGTATTGAAGACCTTCGCGCAAGAGGGCTCGGGCTTTGACATAGTCTCCGGCGGCGAGCTCTTCAGGGCGAAGAAGGCGGGAGCTGACACGAGGAAGATCGTCTTTTCAGGCGTGGGCAAGAGGGAGGACGAAATTGAGTTCGCCCTAAAGAGCAACATACTCATGTTCAATGTCGAATCTCCCCAGGAGATGCGCGCCATTGACAAAATAGCGAAGAGGCTCAGGAAAAAGGCGGGCGTATCAATAAGGGTCAACCCGAACGTCGACCCCAAGACCCACCCGTACATCTCGACCGGCCTCAAGAAGAACAAGTTCGGCATAGAGACGGAGGACGCTTTCAGGGAGTATGTCTACGCGAAGAGAAGCCTGAAGAATGTCGTCCCCATGGGCATAGACTGCCACATAGGCTCTCAGATAACGCAGATAACGCCGTTCATAGACGCGCTCAAAAAGACGACAGACCTTCTCGCAAGGCTCCGCGCCGAAGGGCTCGACATAAAGTACATAGACATGGGCGGCGGCCTCGGCATCACCTACGACAAGGAAGAACCTCCCCACCCGAGCAAGTACGGTGAAGCGGTAATAAGGGGCACAAAAGGCCTCGGAGTAACTCTCATATTCGAACCTGGAAGGTCTATGGTCGGCAACGCTGGCATACTCGCGACGAAGGTCGTCTACACTAAAAAGGGTTCCGAGAAGAACTTCGTCATAGTAGACGCGGCGATGAACGATCTGGCCAGGCCGAGCCTCTATGGATCGTATCACGCCATAAAGGCCGTGAAGGCGAACTCCAAGGCAGAGATCACGGCTGATGTCGTCGGCCCCATATGCGAGTCAGGGGATTTTCTCGCCAAGGACAGGCTCATCCCCGAGGTCAAGGCAGGAGACGCTCTCGCTGTCATGAGCGCCGGAGCCTACGGCTTTTCGATGTCGAGCAACTACAACACCAGGCCGAGGGCGGCCGAGGTCATGGTCAACGGAAAAGAGTTCTCTGTCGTAAGGAAGAGGGAAGTCCTCTCTGACCTCATAAGGGGCGAGCAGGCGGCCCCTGCCAGGAAAGCTCCGAAGGCCGGGAGGAAGGGCGCGAAATGAAGCTCAACTTCACGAAGATGCACGGCCTGGGCAACGACTTCATAGTCCTGGACGCGTTAAAAAAAGACATACCCAATGTGGCAAGGCTCGTAAAGAAGCTCTCTGACAGGAGGTTCGGCATAGGCTTTGACCAGGCCCTCATCTTGAAGGCTTCGAAGAAGGCCGACTTCAGGATGGACATATACAACGGAGACGGCGGCCGCGTCGAGATGTGCGGCAACGGCATAAGGTGCATGGCGGCTTACATCTGGGCGAGGAAGCTCTCGAGGAAGTCGCGCCTCGACATAGAGACGCTTGCCGGCATAATAAGGCCTGAGAAGGCCAAAGAGCTCGTGAAGGTCGACATGGGCGAGCCCATACTCGAAGGCAAGCAGATCCCGACGATAGTCGAGGGGCAGATAACTGACAGGCCGCTTGCCGTAAACGACAGGACATTCGAGATAACCTGCGTTTCCATGGGCAACCCGCACTGCGTCATATTCGTCGACGGCGTGGAGAGTTACCCTGTCGCGAAGTACGGCCCGGTCATCGAGGTCAACAAGTTCTTCCCCAAGAAGACCAATGTCGAGTTCATAGAGGTCGTGAACAGGAAGAAGATAAAGATGAGGGTCTGGGAGAGGGGCGCGGGAGAAACTCTTGCCTGCGGCACAGGCGCCAGCGCGTCGGCCGTAGCCTCGATGATAAAGGGGCTCACCGACAGGAAGATAACCGTCGCGCTCAAGGGCGGCAACCTCACCATTGAATGGTCTGAAGACGACAATCACGTTTACATGACAGGCCCGGCTGAAGAGGTATTTACGGGCGTGGTAGAAGTATAAAATGAAATTTTAGATAATGGAATAGGGACAGGTCGCTCAAAAAATTCCAGATGCGAGGAGTCAAGGAGCGAGGCATGAACTACTTGCGCTCTACGCCGGGCGACCGACGATGACGACATGGCAGATGGGACTTTTTCAGCGACCTCTTGAATGCAGCAGCAAGGAGGAATAAAGATGTTCACAGGCTCACTCACAGCCATCGTTACGCCCTTCAGGAACGGGCGCGTAGACGAGGCGGCCTTTAAAAACCTGATCGAGTTCCAGATAGCGAACGGGAGCAACGGCATAGTGCCTTGCGGCACCACCGGAGAATCGGCGACCCTTTCCTACGAGGAGCACTACAGGGTAATAGAGCTTGCCATACAAAGCGCGGCAGGGCGCATGCCGGTCATCGCCGGCACAGGCTCGAACTCCACGGCAGAGACCATAGCTTTGACGAAGCACGCCGAAAAGGCGGGAGCGCAGGCCGCTCTCCTCATAACGCCGTACTACAACAAGCCGACCCAGCAGGGGCTTTTTGAGCACTACAGGGCGGTAGCCTCCGAGGTTGGCCTTCCCATACTCCTTTATAATGTCCCCGGGCGCACGAGTGTCAACATGCTCCCTGAGACGGTAGCCAGGCTCTCCGAGATAAAGAACATCGTCGGCATAAAGGAAGCGACAGGCAACCTCCAGCAGGTGAGCGATGTGCTCGAATATTCGAAAAAGGGCTTCATCGTCCTATCCGGCGATGACTTCACGACGCTCCCCCTTCTCGCGATAGGCGGCCACGGCGTGATATCGGTCACTTCAAATGTGGTCCCAGGGATGGTATCGGATATGATAAAGGCGTTCGAAGCCGGGAAGCTCGACGAGGCGAAAAGGCTCCACTTCAGGCTCCAGCCGCTCCACAGGGCAATGTTTCTGGAGACCAACCCGATACCGGTGAAGACCGCTCTTGCCATGATGGGCATGATAGACGGCGAGATGAGGCTGCCGCTCACTGCCATGACAGAGGCGAACAGGGCGACTCTCTCCTCAGCGCTCAAAGAGCTTGGGGCTTTTTCCAAAGGAGGTCAGAGATGATAAGGTTGGCGGTCTCTGGCGCGGCTGGAAGGATGGGCAAGGCCATAATAACCTCGATTGAGAGCAATCCGGCAACCGAGCTGGCCGGGGCCCTTGAAAGGGAGGACTCCCCGTTCACAGGCAAGGATTCGGGAGAGCTTGCCGGGCTCGGCAAGAACGGGATAAGGATAACCGACAGCGTCGAGAAGGCCTTGAAGAACTGCGACGCGGTGATAGACTTCAGCGCGCCGGAGGCCTCGATGAAGCTCATCGAGACGGCGGTAGCCTCAGGCAAGGCGATAGTCGTCGGCACAACCGGCTTTTCGCACCACCAGAGGGACGAGATAAAAGAGATCGCCCAGAAGGGCCGGGTGGTCATGGCCCCGAACATGTCGATAGGCGTGAACATACTCCTGAAGCTTGTCCATGAGGCCGCAAGGGCCATAGGCAACGAGTACGACATGGAGATAATCGAGGCCCATCACAGGCTCAAGAAGGACGCGCCCTCAGGGACAGCCATAAGGATAGCCGAGGTCGCCGCGGCGGCCGTAAACAGGGAGCTCGAAAAGGTCGCGGTCTACGAGAGGAAGGGCATAATCGGCGAGAGGCGCCCTGAGGAGATAGGCATACAGACAATAAGGGCCGGAGACATCGTCGGCGACCACACCATAATCTTCGCCGGGCCCGGCGAGAGGATAGAGCTCACGCACAAGGCCTCTTCAAGGGACACTTTCGCGGCAGGCTCTGTCAAGGCGGCTGTCTGGCTCATCGACAAGCCGAACGGACTTTACGACATGCAGGACGTGCTCGGGCTAAAGAGTTAAACAAGGCATCCGAAAAGGAGATAACGATGGCGAAAAGGTTCTTTCAGATATTAGTTCTGGCGGCGGCGGTCTCGTTCGCGTGGCCCGCTGGCCAATCAGAAGCCTTCCCGGCCCCTGCCACCGGCACTGCCGGCAAGTGCTCGGACTGCCATGTCCTCAATAAGGACGAAGCGGCAAAGATCCTCAAGACCGACATGTTCAAGGCCCAGGTAAGGGAGATACGCATGAGCCCGGTGAAGGGCCTCTGGGAGATAGAGGTCTCGCAGGGAGATAAGGTCTTCGTGGTATACCTTGATTTCGCCAAGAAGTACCTCGTCGAGGGCAGGTATACGCCTGTTGACCAGCTCGGACAGAGCGCGCCATTGAAGAAGGTGGACCTGAAGAAGATCCCGCTCGATGGCGCCATAGTCATGGGCAACGCCAAGGCCGAAAAGAAGATAATAGTCTTTGACGACCCCGAGTGCCCGTACTGCGGGAAGCTCCACGAAGAGATAAAGAAGATGGTTGCCAAGAGGACGGACCTGGCCTTCTACATCAAGCTCTACCCGCTGGCGATGCACCCGGGCGCGTACGAAAAAAGCAAGGCGATAGTCTGCCAGAAGTCGGCCAAGCTCCTTGACGATGCTTTTGCCGGGAAAAAGCTCGCCAAGGCAGAGTGTGATACCCAGGAGATCGACAACAACATAAAACTCGCCGAGGAACTCGGCATCAACGGGACCCCGGCTATGATCCTGCCTGACGGCTCTCTTCTTCCGGGGTATGTGCCCGGGGACGAGCTTCTGGGGATAATAGACGCGATAAAGCCCTGACCCTCTTATTTATAGAGGACCGCGGCTTGACTTTTCAGGGCTTAAGGGATATTTAACAGTTGTGGCGGGGCGTTTGGCGTTTCAGTGGAGCCGACGGGGAGATTCGAACTCCCGACCTGCTGATTACGAATCAGCTGCTCTACCAACTGAGCTACGTCGGCGAAAATAAAAAAATAATAGTACGGCACAGGGCGGCCATTGTCAAGATTTTTGCGGTAAAGCCCTGATGCCGCCCTGTCAGGAACAGCGGATAATGGCGACTGAAACCCAGATATTGGACATTGATCGGGCTTACGACAACAAAAAGGTCCTCATCGTAGACGACAACCTCACCAGCAAGGCCATTCTCGAGGACATCCTCAACCAGAACGGCTACGAGACAAGGTACGCCCTCGACGGCAAGGAAGGCCTCAGGATACTGGCTGAATGGAAGCCCAATGTCGTACTCCTCGACCTTGTCATGCCCGGAATGGATGGTTACGGGGTCTGCCGCCAGATAAGGGAGATGAACCAGTCCCCGAGGCCTTCCGTCATCATCATCTCTGTCAAGGACGACAAGAGCTCCATCGTTGATTCCCTCGCGTGCGGTGCCGACGATTTCATCGTGAAGCCCATAGACGAAGCTGAACTCGTCGCCAGGGTCAGGGCCCAGCAGCGCATCGTCGAGTTCTACCGCGAGATCGAGGAAGACAAGAGGAGCCTGGAGACGATCCTCGAGATAACTACCGCCATGTCCGCGACCCTTGACCCTTCCGAGGTGTTGAGCGCGATCGTGAGCAAGGTGGCCAGCATAACCGACGCGGTGAGGTGCTCCATAGTGCTCATCGCCAAGGAAGATGAGGCTTACGTGCTCGCCTCCCATGAGGACCCTTCCGTAAAAGAGCTCAGAATAGACCTCTCTAAATACCCCGAGATAAAAAAAGTCGTGAGCACCAAGATACCGCTCGCGCTCGACGACATCTCAACGCACCCGCTGATGAGCCCGGTAAAGGAGTCTATCGCGGAGCTTGGCGGAATGTCGGTCCTCATCGTGCCGATAGTCTTCAACGACGAGGTCCTTGGCACGCTCTTTTTGCGCACGCGCAGGAGGCTGCACGGCTTCGCTAAAAAAGAGGTCGACTTCTGCAGGATAGTCGCCAACGCCTCTTTCCACGCCCTACGCAACGCGCGCCTCTTCGAGAAGGTCGTAAAGGAGAAGGACTACCTCAAGGAGATGGCCGTAAAGGACCATCTGACGAGCCTTTACAACCATAACTTCTTCTATTCGAGGCTTGACGAGGAGTTCGAGAGGGCGGTGAGGTACGAAACTCCCCTGTCGCTCATAATGATGGACATAGACAACTTCAAGCAGATAAACGACACGTACGGACACAGGGTCGGAGACCTGGTCTTGAAGGAGATATCCGCCACGATAAGAAGGGCCGTTAGAAAGACCGATATAGTCGCGCGCTACGGAGGCGAAGAGTTCGCCGTCATACTGCCGCATACGCTCCAGAAGGGCGCTGTAGAGGAGGCCGAGAGGCTCAGGGAATCGATAGCGATGAGCGCCTACGCCGGGCTCGTCAACCACAAGATCACTGTCAGCCTGGGGGTCGCTTCCTACCCGCAGAAGGGGGCCATGAACTCTGGCGACCTCGTCAACCACGCCGACGACGCGCTCTATAAGGCCAAGTGGGGCGGAAAGAACTGCGTGAAGATAGCTGAGTGAAAAGAGCGGATTTTTGAAAATCAAAAGGCGGGCCAGATGGAGATGGCCCGCCTTTTTTATTCAGAGTATGTTTTTCGTCCTCTCTACTTGTGGGAGAGGGCAGGTAGGGTGGCTGCGCCCATCATTTCATCTGAACTCAGCCCTTTTCAGGAAAGCTCTTCGACATGCGTATGCGCGGAAGCGACGAGCCGTCCGGCAGCTGTAACTGCTCCATCCTCGCCTGCTTGTATCCTTCCTTCTCGAAAAAGCCGACGGCGTTTAGCGTCGAGCCCATCTGCATCCAGCCTGAGCCGGCCTCCTGCGCCAGATCCTCGAATTTTCTGAGGAGCGTTTGTCCGAGGCCGCGTCCGGTGAATCCCGGGGCGACATAGAGAAATATGACTTCGCTCTGCTCCGCGTTGAACTGGCCGAACGCGACTATCTTTCCGCCCTCTTCAGCAATGAGGGTGTGACGCGTGCCGATTGAATCGTCAAAAGACTCAGGCTCGATCGAGTTGGCAAAGCTCAGCGCTTCGGCATTTTCGTAGTGCGTACTAAAGTGCTCCAGCACCGAGGTCAGGAAAACGTTCCACATGCCGTCCCTGTCAGAGGGCCGCCCCTTTCGTATGAGGGGCTGCCTTATCTCGGGCGCGCGGTTCACTTCTGTATCTTGATGGCGCACAGGCTGCCGCACATCGTGCACACTGATTCGTCTTCCGGCGGGCTGGTGGACCTTATGGCGCGCGCCCTTTCAGGGTCGATGGAGAGCCTTATCTGCTCGTCCCAGTCGAGGGCTTTTCTGGCCCTGGCGAGTTTCTTGTCAGCCTCCATCGCGCCTTTTACCCTCTTGGCGATGTCTCCGGCGTGGGCCGCAATCCTTGCCGCTATGACGCCTTCTTTTACGTCTTCGACAGTCGGGAGCCTCAGGTGCTCGCTCGGCGTGACATAGCAGAGGAAGTCGGCTCCGGCCGAGGCCGCTATCGCCCCGCCTATGGCGGAAGTTATGTGGTCGTACCCCGGGGCTATGTCAGTCACAAGGGGCCCCAGGACATAGAACGGCGCGCCGTTGCAGAGCCTCTTCTGAAGGAGTATGTTCGCTTCTATCTGGTCTATGGGAACATGTCCCGGCCCTTCGATCATGACCTGCACGCCCTCGTCAAAGGCTTTCTTCGCGAGCTCGCCGAGAGTGATAAGCTCAGAGACCTGCCCCCTGTCTGTCGCGTCGGCGAGACACCCCGGGCGAAGTCCGTCGCCGAGGCTCAATACCATGTCGTATTTCTTCGCTATCTTGACGAGCCTGTCGTAGTCCTCGTAAAGCGGGTTCTCTTTTTTGTTGAACTTCATCCACTCGGCGGTGAGCGCGCCGCCCCTGCTCACTATTCCCATGATGCGACCTTCTCTTCTGATGCGCTCGACAGAGCTCTTCGTGACGCCGCAGTGGACCGTTACAAAGTCAACGCCGTCTTCGGCGTGGCGCTCTATGGCTTCGAACATCTCATCGCCCTCTAACTCGACGAATGATTTGCCTCTTTTTCTCGCGTCGTGCGCGGCCTGGTAGATGGGCACTGTGCCGATGGCGACGGTAGACTCCGCCATCACCGCCTTTCTTATGGCGGCGACATCTCCTCCGGTCGAGAGGTCCATGACGGCGTCGGCTCCTGCGGCTATCGCCGCCCTTAGTTTAAGGAGTTCGACTTCTACATCGACCATGTCCTGAGAAGAGCCGATGTTCGCGTTGACCTTTGTCTTGAGCCCCTTTCCAACGGCGAGGCCGGGAATCGAGGTATGAAGGCGGTTGCGGTTGATGACGATGACGCCTTCCTCTATGCCTTTTCTTATTACTTCCGCATCGACGCCCTCAGAGGCGGCGGCGTTCTTCATCTCCGTTGTTATAATGCCCTTGCGGGCAGATTCGATCTGCGTCATTTCATCTCCTTGTGAGTTGCTTCGTAATCTATCGGATATTGAAAAAACCCTCCCTGGCTTTTTCAAACATGATTTGGCCGAAGTGAATTCGTCCAAATCTTACAAATTGCTCACCTTTTCAGTCTCG
>JADLDY010000004.1 GCA_020846435.1 Deltaproteobacteria bacterium | reverse complement strand
TGGCCTCAGTCGTGGCCCTTTTCGTCTTCAAGCTGGTAAGGTGGAAAGATATAGAAGAATACGTCAATTGGGGTATAATACTCATGTATGGCGGTGCCATAGTGCTGGGGTCGGCGCTCGACAAGAGCGGCGCGGCTCAATGGCTCGTAGGCCTGGTAATAGGCGACTGGGCGAGCGAGCCGTGGGTGGCGTTCGCGCTCTTCTCGTTCCTGTCGATACTGCTCACGGCGGCCATGAGCAACGCCGCGGTTATCGCCGTTCTTCTGCCCGTGAGCATCGGCATGGCCCAGAGCCTCTCCATAGACCCTGTAATGCTCACTTACGCCATAGCGGTTCCGGCCGGTCTTGACTTCATGTTCCCCATGGGGACTCCGGCCATAGCCATTGCCGCCTCATCGAACTATATAACCGTCAGGGAGACCGCGAAGGGCGGCTTTGTCATGTTCATAGCCGCCTGGGTAATATTCAACCTGGTCGCGGCCCTCTGGTGGCCGCTCCTGGGGATGGGTTATAAATGAAGAAGTTGCTGCTCGTGATACCGTATGCGGGTTTTTCCGGCGCGTCCATTGATCAGGCCGTGAAAAGGGCAAAAAAAGACAACGCTTCCCTGACGGCCCTCTACCTCCTTGAAGGCGGGGCCGCGGCTTCTGTCTTTGACAAGTTCTCGGATATCGGCTTCATGGGCGACAGGCCTGCCGAAGACCTCTCCAGGGCCGTCATGAAGGAGTCCCGCCAGAGGGGCTACGAGGCGCTCGGCAAGGTGCAGATCAAGGCGATGGAAGAGGGGGTCGCCTTCGAGCCTATCGTCGAGGAGGACGCGGCCGTCGAGAAGGTCCTCTCGGTCATAGAGAGGGAAGACCCGTACCTGGTTTTCGTGCTCAAGAGGAAGCAGAGGTCTTTCATGAAATATTTCACAAGGTCGCTCGCCGACGAGCTCTCTGAGAGGGCGTCTGTCGAGGTCGCCGTAATAACAGAAGAAGATGAACAGGAAAAGGAGAGAGCAGATGACAAAAACATGGACTGAAACTGAACTGAAGAATATAAGCGACAGCCTCGAAGGCAGATCGCCTGAAGAGGCCATTAAATGGGCGGTCGAGAACTTTGAGACAAAAGAGCTCTCTCTTGCGTGCAGCTTCGGCGCCGAAGACGTCGTTCTCGTAGACATGCTCGTGAAGATAAAGCCGGACGCGAGGATCTTCTATCTCGACACCGACCTGCTCTTCAAGGAGACCCACGAGGTCATGGAGAAGCTCAAGGCGAGATACGGCATCTCCCCTGAGAGGTACGGCGCGAAGAGGACTCTTGAAGACATGGAAAAGGAGTTCGGTCCCGAGCTCTGGAAAAAACAGCCTGACAAGTGCTGCGACATAAGGAAGATGGTCCCTCTGGCCGAGGCGCTTTCCGACCTGCGCTGCTGGATAACCGGCATCAGGCGTGACCAGGCCCCCACGAGGGCCAACGCGCCGGTCGTCAGCTGGGACGCCAAGTTCGGCCTCGTGAAGATAAACCCGCTGGTGAGGTGGACGACCAAGGATGTCTGGGACTACATCACGAAGAACAACGTGCCTTATTGCACGCTCCATGACAAGAACTTCCCTTCGATAGGCTGTGAGCCGTGCACCAGGCCTGTTGCTCCCGGGGAAGACCCGAGGGCAGGCAGGTGGGCCGGTTTCCAGAAGACCGAGTGCGGCCTTCATAAGTAAGGAATTGGTTCTATTGATAACGCGAAGCCGTTGCCGCAGTTTGCGGCAACGGCTTCTGCAGGATATTTTATAAAAGAAAAATTCTCAGGAGGTTTTTTTCGTGGAAGGACTAATAAGGCCGCACGGCGGCTCTCTGGTAAACAGGTTGCTCGAGGGAAAAGAGAGGGATGAAGCGGCTAAAAGGGCCGAAGGCCTCAGGAAGATACACCTTACCGACAGGGAGATATCCGATATCGAGATGATCTCGATAGGCGCCCTTAGCCCTCTTGAGGGCTTCATGGGCAGGGACGATTACCATTCGGTAATGGACACCATGCACATGAAGAACGGCCTGCCCTGGACGATACCCATAACCCTCTCCGTTACTTCCGAAGAGGCGAAGGCATTGAAGCCCGGCATGGAGGTTTCTCTTACCGATGACGCGGGGACTATCCTAGCGGTCATGTCCATATCCGAGATATTCCCGCATGACAAGGAAAAGGAAGCCATACAGGTCTACGGCACCAGCGAGGACAAGCACCCGGGCGTAAAGAAGGTCTACGAGATGGGCGAGATGCTCCTCGGAGGCAAGGTCTCCGTCATAAAGAGGCCCGTTCACACGAAGTTCATGGAAGAGAGGCTCGACCCCAGGGACACGAGGGCGCTCTTTACCGAAAAGGGCTGGAAGAAGGTCGTGGGCTTTCAGACGAGGAACCCCATACACAGGGCGCACGAGTACATACAGAAGTGCGCGCTCGAGATAGTCGACGGCATACTCATACACCCGCTCGTGGGCGAGACCAAGTCTGACGACATCCCGGCCGATGTGAGGATGAAGTGCTACAAGGCCTTGATCGCCGGGTACTACCCAAAGGACAGGGTCGCTCTCGTCGTCAATCCAGCGGCCATGAGGTACGCCGGCCCCAAGGAAGCGGTCTTCCACGCGCTCATCAGGAAGAACTACGGCTGCACCCACTTCATAATAGGCAGGGACCACGCCGGGGTGGGCAACTACTACGGCACTTTCGACGCCCATTACATCTTCGAGAACTTCGACCCGCTTGCCATTGGCATAACGCCGTTGTTCTTCGATTACACATTTTTCTGCAAGTGCTGCGGCGGCATGGCCTCCTACAAGACCTGCCCGCACGAGTCATCGAACCATATAATCCTCTCCGGCACGAAGGTCAGGGAGATGCTCAGAGGAGGGGTGTGTCCGCCGCCTGAGTTCTCAAGGCCGGAAGTCGCGAAGATACTGATAGAAGCTATGCAGGGACAGACCAAGTAATCAAGCTGCCGCCCCTTTCCTGGGCGGCATTTTTTTTACCAGGCTGCTGATAAAGCATCATCTGCTTCGTTGTCTCGTCGCGCGTCTTTGCGGCGTACATAATAAAGTACGCCTCATTCCTCGCTCCTTGACGCCTTGCATATGACGCTTTCTGAGCAGCCTGAACAAATTATGGGAGATGACTGTTTTATGAGGGAGTTGAGGGAAAAGTACCTGTCAACGGCCGAAGGGCTTAAAAACAGGCTGACCGCCATGAGCGACGAGTTTTTCAGGAAGCCGGAGCTTGGGCTCGAGGAGGAGAGAACCTCGGCCATGATGCAGGAGGTTTTGAAGGAGGCTGGCTTCTCGATCGACTCAGGCGTCGCAGGAATGAAGACGGCTTTCAAAGCCTCATTCGGCAATGGCAGCCCGAAGATAGCCTTGCTCGCCGAGATGGACGCCCTGCCCGGCATAGGACACGGATGCGGCCACAACGTGGCCGGCATGGCCTCTGTCGGCGCTGGCATCGCTCTCGCCAGGACGCTCTCAAGCCGTTTGAAGCCGGGAGAGGGAACGATCCTCGTGCTCGGCACTCCGGCCGAGGAGCTCGGCAAGGGCAAGCTTGAGATGATAAAGGCTGGCGTATTCGACGCCGTAGACGCTTCCATGATGGTGCACGGCTCATCCCGGCGCACTGTCTTGAAGCACTTTCTCGGGCTCGAGAGGTTGAACTTCACCTTCTTTGGCAAGGCGTCCCACGCCTCGGCCTATCCTGAGGAGGGCATAAACGCCCTTGACGCCGTTATACTGCTCTTTAATTCCATAGGGCTTTTGCGCCAGCAATCGAGGAGCGACGTGCGCATACACGGCATAATCACCGATGGCGGCAGGAAGCCGAACATAATACCCGAGAGGGCCGCGGCAAGCTTCTACGTGAGGGCCAACGACTTGAAAGAGCTGGCCTCGATAAAAGAGCGCGTCATAAACTGCGCGAAAGGCGCGGCGGCCGCGACCGGATGCTCTTTGGAAGTAACCAATGGAGGCGACCTCAACGCGCCGATGAAGATAAACATGGCCTTCATCGAGGTATACAGGAGCGTGTTGAAGTCTCTCGGCCTCAAGGAGGACATCCAGCCGCCCGATAAGAACGTAGGCTCTTCAGATATCGGCAACGTCTCGCAGATAATGCCTACGATACACCCGCACGTGCCGATAAGGGAGGGTATAAACATACATACCAGAGAGTTCGCCGAGGCGACAGTCACGCCTGACGGCCACAGGGCCCTTATGGAAGGGGTTTTCGCTCTGGGTCTTACGGCCATCGAGCTCCTTTTCAACAGGGCTTCCCTCGAAGCTCTAAAGAAGGATTTTCTGGAAGACAGACACTGAAAAAAGGTTCTCAGCCCACCCTTGCGTCCAGCCACCCCGACTTGATTAACGCCCTGAACTGTATTAATATTTTTACGTTTTTGTGTCTCAGGGCACAGCCCCGGCGTCCGTCAGAATGGTATGAGGTGGGTGGCCGTGTCGCCTGACCGGACGCGGCGGCCTGCCGCCTGTTTTTTTAAAATAAACGGCAATCCCAGGAGAAGCGGCAAGCATGTTCGACTTAAGGAACTTCACGAGAAGAAAGATAATGATCAGGCCAGCTTACCAGCTGAGGCTTGCCATTACCTTTTTCGTCAGCATAATGGTCTATTCGGCCATACTCGGCGTCATCATCTTCTATCCGCTCTATCAGGATATGAGCATGGCCACGACGCCGGAAGAGCAGGCGCTCATCTCCTCTGTCGTCCTCTATCTTCACAAGAGTTTCTGGCCCGGCTTGGTGTTAGTCGCCCTCCTTGCCGCTCTGCAGTCGATATTGTCCTCCCACAGGCTGGTGGGCCCGATGTACAGGTTCGAGAAGATGGTCCAGGAGCTCATATCCGGCAACTACGGCCTTCGCATAAAGATCAGAAAGCACGACCAGTTCAAGGAGATGGAAGGCTACCTGAACACTCTCGCGGAGAACCTCGAGGTCGCCAAGACGAGGGATGAGCAGTTCTACCATGACGCGAGGATAAAGATAGAGACCATAAAGGCGATGCTGGAAGCCGAAGGCGCGGAGTACCCCTCTGATGTCAAGAGGCTCGCCCAGGACCTTATCTTTGAACTGGACAGCCGTGACAGGTACCGCGCCAGATAGCATGGACATAATGACCGGAGATGGAATGAATAAGCCCGCCCGCCGTGACAGCGGCTTCACTCTCGTGGAGCTCCTCATAGTCGTCGCCATAGTCGCCGTCCTTGTGGCGGTTGCCGTGCCGTCCTATATCTCTTTCATCCAGAGGGCAAAGGAGACGACTGTGCAGGCCTATATGGGCAAGGTCAGGAAGGCGCAGGAGGTTTACAGGTTCTCAGACCCGGCCGGAGGGTTCTCGGGAAGCTTCGACGACCTGGAGACGACAGGCTTTGTAGAGCCGGCGACAGGCGCTGTCTCAAGGATAGAGAACGATTACAGGATGGATCTCGCCGCAGGCATATCCTCGGGAGAGCCTTTCTGGAACATCCTCGCCACCCCGCTCGCGCCCAACCCCAAGGCAAAGTATTTGTACATCGACCAGACTGGGTACATAAGGTACGCCGTTGGCGCGCCTGCCGGTCCAACCAGCCCTGTTCTGCCCCGTTAGCCGGAGAGTCTTCCCGCTTCAGGAGCGCCGGGGTGGAAATGGACTTTGCCCCGCGGATATGCTATAAAATCAAAAGCAGCCCGTGCAGGCCGGCGTAAAGGAGGCGTCCATGAAGAAAAGAGCCCTTTGCCCTGGGCATTGTCCCCGAAGCTTCTCAGGCTCCCCCGTCGCTGTATCCCTTTTTCCTCCAGCTTTTTATTCTTATGAAGATACTGTCATGACAGAGTCCGCGCAAACCCTGGCTGACGCCGTCCCGATGCGCGATAATTGCCGGGCCGCCGGCTTTTTCTCCAACGCGATAGAGTTCGAGTTGGCAGGGTAGCCGATGTACGCGGGAAAGGTACTGCTTTTTTTAGCGCTCGCGTTTCTACTTTCATCATGCGCGGCCCGTCTGCCAACGTACGCGCCTGACGCCACAAACCCGTTTTACACAGTCGCTGTCCTGCCCTTTTACAACGCGACGAACGACGTAGGCGGGGCCGAGAGCCTCAGGCACGAGTTCCACAGGAGGATAGGGCGGATGCATTACAGCGCGATGCCGCTCAAGGAAGTGGATGAGCTCCTCTACAACAGGATGGGCATAACACTCGGCTCACAGCTCGAACTCACAGACGCTGTCGAGCTCGGCAGGACGCTCGGCGTAGACGCTTTAGTCTACGGGTATGTCCTTGATTTTGACGACATCACGACCGGCCTCTATAATGTGAAGAAGGTGAGGGCGGGCTTCAAGCTCGTCGACGCTCTGACCGGCGAGACGATCTGGACAGGCGCTCAGGGCGTCAGGAGCGTCATATCAGGGGGAGGCAAGCTAGGAGCCGGGGTAAGCGTTATCAAGGAGATCGGCGAGAACACGGACGCCGAGCTCTTTGCCACCATAAAGGGGTTAGAAGAGGTTGAGGGCATCGGGAACTGGCAGATCATAAGGGCCGCGCCGCTGAACAAGATAGAGGAGGCCGCCATGATATCCCTTGGCGAGACTCTCCTGACAAAGGCCTTTGGCGTGCACCTGTGGTTTGAGTCGAACACGATGCTCGACCTTGCCATGAGCGGCCTGCCGGCAGGCCCCGGCTTCAAACGCCGCGAATGACACATGTCGGATAAATCAAAATTCTCCGCCATACATAAATGACGGAGAATTTTAATGGTATGGAAAAATCTTTTTTGTTTGCCAGCCCTGACCCGAATCTCAAGGCGACTGGATTGCGGCTGGCATACCCATTCAAGCGGCAGGATAAAGCGCTTTTCACAAGGAGGCCCAGATGAGTTTCATTTCAAAGCGATTCAAAAGTTTGCCGTTGCTGGCAGTGTCTCTTGCGGCTGGCCTGTTCTTCTCCGGATGCACGCCGACGACTACCGGCGCAGTCAAGGAGGACATCACCAGGACAGAGCAGACAAAGGAGCTCAAAGAGGCGGGTTTGAGGTACAGGGGGCCAGAGTACAACATAGCCATACTCGAGTTCGAGAACAAGACCCCGGCGAGGACGCTCGGAGTGGGAGAAGCGGCTACCGACATCATGCGCACCATAGTCAAGCAGGCCGGGCTTGAGCCGATAGTCCTGACCTACGCCGAACTTGACGAGCAGCAGCGGCTCATAGAGCTCCAGCGGTCAGGGGCTGTGAAGACCGGCCTGAAAAAGGCTGACGAGGGCTTTGACCCTGTCGACTTCCGGATAGCCGGTTCAGTGACCTCGTACCACGAGGTCGAGGAGTCGACCGACATACTCATAGGCAAGAGCAAAAAGCACATCGCGAGGGTGCAGGTCGACTACTCCCTTGTCGACGTAGCGACAGGCAAATCTCTTGTCTCTGACTCAGGCATGGGAGAGTACACCAAGATAACCGGCGGCCTGCTTGGCCTCGGCGGAAAATCCACCGCAGACCCGGGCCTCCGTGACGGCGCCTTGCGCGACGCGCTTGCCAAGGCCCTCACAAGCATGGTCGAGAAGCTTAATGAGATGCCATATACCGGAAAGATACTTGAGGTCGACAGGAATATCGTGATCATAAGAGCGGGCACGAGGAGCAGGGTCGAGCCCGGCACGATACTGTCGGTTTACAGTACAGGGGCCGAGTTTGTCGACCCTGACACAGGCAGGGTCATCGGAAAAAGGGAGAAGCTCATCGGGGAAGTGAAGCTGCTGGAGCACCAGGGCGAGAGGATTTCAGAGACCGAAGTGACCTCTGGCACAGGATTCAAGGCCGGAGATGTGGTAAAGGTCAAAAGGTAGGAGTCTGTCATGGACAGCCCCTTGAAGGGTGCGGCGCCGAATTGATCAGAAAAGCATACATTTTCGTTGCGCTGCTCTTTTTTGCCGCATCGCCTTCTCTGGCTTCTGACGCTTTTCAGGAGACTCAGGGGCCGCATGAAGCGTTCATGAGCGGCGCGATAACTGTCAGGGGCGAAGGAGCTTCGCCCGAGGGGGCCTTCACGCAGGCGCAAAAAAGGATAATGGCCTTGAAGGCTGCCAGGAACAAGGCGTTGAGGGAAGCAGCCAGGATACTCGACGCCGTGACAATCGCCGGAGAGACGACCGTGCTTAATGCTTCGGCTTCATCACAGAGCGTTAAGGCGGGCGCTCAAGGGGTTATAAACGGGGCTACTGTCATCAGGGAAGAGTACGATATGGCCACAGGAGGCGCGTCAGTGTTCCTCTCGGTCCCGATGGAGGCTGTCGCTGCCGCCATTGTTCCAGAGCTCTCAAGTATCCTCCCTGAATCGCCGATGTATGATACCGACATGAACGCCAGGACAGACCGTTATGACGGGGTGATAGTCGACGCGAGGGGGCTCGGCTTGAAGCCCGCCCTCCTGAACAGGGTGCTCACGAATAAGGGAGAGGTCATCTACGACCCTTCAAAGGCAGGCCAGAAGGCTCTTTCAGAGCACGGGAGCGCGGCTTATGCGAACGACGTGGCCCAGGCAAGGACGATCCTTTCGAAAAGGGGTTCTATGAAGGCGCTGATAGTAAAGGCAAAAGGGGTATCCGGCTCGACGGACGCCGAGCTCGGCCCCATAGAGGCTGGCGCAGTCTTCTTCTCGAACAGGTATACGAGTTTTTTAGGGGCGGCCAGGGTGGTTTACGTTCTCGATTAGCCTGACCGTTATTTCAATTCCAGGGAGGAATGTGTGAAAAAATTTGCTGCTCTACTGGTTTTCGCGGCAACGCTTCTGGTGGGGGCCAACGCCCACGCCATCGTTGACCTTGAAGGCAGATACTGGCTCACCACGATGGAAGATGAAATAAAATCAGGTGCGGCCGGCACGACTATAAACCTCGTCGACGACCTCGGCGTGGGCGACAACGAGAACTTCTTTGATATCCGCGCGACAGTCGAGCTCGGCAGCCACAGGCTCCGCTACGGTTACATGCCCATGAGCTGGGAGGGGACAAAGGACCTCACCCAGAGCTATACTTTCAACGGCGTGACGTATACCGGCACTGACGTGGTCAATACCAAGATGGACATCGCCTATCACCGCCTCGGCTATGAATATGACATAATAGACGTCCTGAACAACCGCCTCGGCGTTATCTTCGAGGTGAAGTACTTTGACATCGACGCGAGCCTCGTTGCCACCGGCAAGAACGAGACCGCGAACATCAAGGCCCCTGTGCCGACCATCGGGATCGCGGGCCAGGCAGGCCTTCCGTTCCTTTTGAGCGTAGGCGGCGAGATAACCGGAATGAGCCTTGGCAGCGCGGCCTGGCTCGTTGACGCTGAAGCCGGTGTCAACTTCAAGCCTGCCCCGTTCGTCGTCGTCTCTGGAGGGTACAGGATCCTGAGGGTCCATGTCGATTATGACGACGACCTTGTGGACATATCGGTAAGCGGCCCCTTTGTCATGCTCAGGGCCGATTTCTGAGGATTGACCCAAAAGGGCCCCGAAAGGGGCCCTTTTTTTATGAAATACGCCAAATTCCTCTTTTGTTTCAATTATCCCCGTCAAACTTCATCCCGCGCTGTTTTCCGCCCGCGAAAGTTCTTTCAAGTCAGAGCGTTTCCTTTTGAGACGGGCCCGCAAAGCCGTTAAATCTGGTATGATAGTTGTTTATGAACGCCGGTTTATGTGTTAATGGACAGGTGAGGGCCTGCCTGACATTCATTGTCAAGGGGGGCCGGAAAACTGCCGAAGAGTACTCTGGCGTCTTTTTTTCGCTGACGGTCTTAAAATAAAGAGAAGCCCCTGACGGGCCCTGAAGTGAAGGCAGAATGAAACCAAGGATATTAGCGGTAGACGACGACGAGAGGAACCTGGCGCTCCTGACGGCCAAGCTCGAAAGGGAGGGCTACGAGCTCGACACTGCGGGCAACGGAGTGGAAGCCCTGAAGAAGGTCGCCGAGTTCCGCCCCGACCTCGTAATAATGGATGTCATGATGCCACAGATGGACGGGCACGAGGCCCTGCGCCATCTCAAATCAAGGGAAGAGACGAGGTATATCCCTGTCATCATGCTCACCGGCAGGGCGGAGATTGAGGACAAGGTAATGGGCTTCGAGGTCGGCGCCGAGGACTACATAAACAAGCCGTACAGCCTCCAGGAGGTCTCCGCGAGGGTTAAATCCCTCCTTCGCATGCGCGCCCTCCAGACCAAACTCAGGGAGACCGAGAAGGTCGCGGCATTGGGCAACATGGTCGACGGCATAGCTCACGAGATAAGAAACCCACTTACGGCCATAGGCGGCATGGCCCGCCGCCTGTTCGACGGCGAGACAGACCAGCAGCGCAAGGAATACGCCCAGTGGATAATACGGTCTGTCGAGAGGCTCGAGAGGATGCTCCAGAGGATAGACGAGTACAAGAGGATACTCGTCTCGACCCTCGCCAAAGGCGACATCAACAAGGCGGTAGAGGCATCGGTAAAGGACATCCAGGATATCATTGACAGCCACAACCGGAAGATCACAGTGAAGATGAGCCTCATGCCAGGCCCCCCTCCGGTCAACTACGACTACGGCAACATGAGGACCGCTCTCATGAACATCCTCCAGAACGCGGTGGAGGCCATCCCCGGGGAGGGCGTGATAACCGTCGAGACGCTGCCCACTTCCGACGACGCCATTGTAATAAAGGTGACTGATACCGGGGTCGGCATGCAAAATGAAGAGATAAGGAAGATATTCAACCCGTTCCAGTCCTCAAAGTTCGAAGGAGCCGGGCTCGGACTTACGATAACGTACAGGATAATACAGGACCACGGCGGCGAGATTGAGGTGGAGAGCGAAAAGGGCGTCGGGACGGCTGTATCCGTGAAGCTCCACCCGGCAAGGCAGTAGAGGCTTTGGTCAGTGATAGCCCATGATTTTCAGATGGTTACGACAGTATCTTTAAGGAAGTTCTTATCGTCCCTGCCGGGGAAGTCGGTGTTGTAGTGCAATCCCCTCGACTCTTTTCTCAGGCTGGCCGACCTGATGATGAGCTCGGCTACAGTCGCGATATTCCTGAGTTCAACGAGGTTGCTGGTTATGGTGAAGTTCCAGTAGTACTCGTTTATCTCGTTCTTGAGGAGGGTTATCCTTCTCTCGGCCCGCTCTAACCTCTTGTCAGACCTCACGATGCCGACATAGTTCCACATGAAACGCCTTATCTCGTCCCAGTTCTGGGTTATGACGACCGCCTCTTCGCTCTCGACCGCCCCTCCTGTCTGCCACTCTGGTATGGACGGTATCTCGGTCCTGTCGTTTTTCAGCGTCTCGATCGCGTGATGCGAGGCTCTCTCCGCGAAGACCAGCGCTTCGAGCAATGAGTTGGAAGCCAGCCTGTTTGCTCCGTGCAGCCCAGTGCAGGCCGTCTCGCCTATGGCGTAGAGCCCCTTGACGCTGGTCTGGCCGTCCATGTCCGTCCTGACGCCTCCGCAGGTGTAGTGGGCCGCCGGGACGACGGGCAGCGGGGTTTTCGTCATGTCAAAGCCGAACTCGAGGCATTTGGCGTATATGTTCGGGAACCTGTCCTTTACAAAGGCGGCCGGTTTGTCGGTGATGTCGAGATAGACGCAGTCGTCTCCGCTTTTTTTAAGCTCGTGGTCTATGGCCCGGGCGACTATGTCCCTTGGCGCGAGGTCGGCCATGGGGTGGTAGGCTTTCATGAACGGCGTGCCGTCCTTGAGGCGAAGGACCCCGCCTTCGCCCCTTACCGCCTCTGATATGAGGAAGCTCTTGGCCCTGGAATGGTACAAACAGGTCGGGTGGAACTGGATGAACTCCATGTTCGCTATCTCGGCCCCGACCCTGAAGCTCATGGCGATCCCGTCGCCGGTAGCTATGTCAGGGTTACTGGTGTAAAGGTAGACCTTGCCGGCCCCGCCGGTCGCCACGACCGTCGCCCTCGCGAGGAAGGTGTGGACGAGCCCGGTAGTCTTGTCGAGGGCGTACGCGCCCCAGACAGCATCCTTGCCGTTCGCTCCGACGAACTTGGAGTGGGAGATGAGGTCTATTGATATGTGGTTTTCAAAGACGGTTATGTTGGGGTTTGACCTTGCCGCGTCGATGAGAGCCTGTTCAATGGCCTGCCCCGTGAGGTCCTTGGCGTGGACTATCCTCCTCTTTGAGTGTCCGCCTTCCTTGCCGAGGTCTAGCCCGGCCCCGATCCCGGCTTTCTCGGAGAACTTCACTCCGAGGGCGATGAGCTCGTTGATCCTCGCCGGGCCGTCCTTGACGACGAGCTCGACTATCTTTTCGTCGCACAGTCCCGCGCCCGCGTAGAGCGTGTCTTTTATGTGGGATTCAAAGGTGTCGTCTTCGCTCAAAACAGAGGCAATGCCGCCTTGCGCGTAGAACGTCGCCGACTCGGAGATGTTTCTTTTTGTCAGGAGGACGACTGTGCCGAATCTGGCGGCTTTCAGGGCGAAGTCGAGCCCTGCTATGCCGCTGCCGATGACGAGGAATTCAGACCGTACTTCCAAGAGGCTCCTTTTCAAAAGAATTGCTAAATTTTTTGAAGGGTTGGACGATAAGTAGATCAGCCGTCAGATTAATTCAAGAGGCCTCCATTGTCAATTTATAAATGGCGCTGAATGAGGATGGTAAAGGCTTCTGGAGGACAAGGACTTATCCTTCCTTCTCCCATCAGGCCGCGAAAATTATTTAAGGCTCAAGAGAAGATAAATGGGGAGTTTGTGACAAAAAGTCCTTGCCCTTTCGGGCACGGCATTGTAGACTAACTCAAGGAATTCAGCTGGTTTGCGCCTGCAGAGGCCGCCCTTTAAGGGGTTTTTTACCGGAATGCGCGCAAGCTGTCTGGACAAAACGGCATATGCCAATGAAAAAAACGATCCTCTTCCTTACTGCTTTAATTTTATCATCGCTTCTTTTCCCGCCAACGGGCTGGTCTGATTTTTTCCAGTACACTGACGAAGAAGGCGTGGTGCACATAACGAACGTCCCGGCTTCGACGAAGTTCAAGTGGATGATGGAGGAGAGAAAGCCTTCCATTCTCTCTCCTTCCAATCCGGCGTACAGAAAGCTCTCAAAGCAGAAGTTCGACGAGATGATAAGTATGACGGCCTCGAAGTACGGCATAGACCCGCACCTGGTACGCGCCATAGTCAAGGCCGAGAGCGACTATGACGAGACAGCCGTCTCCAAAAAGGGCGCGCAGGGGCTCATGCAGCTCATGCCCGCGACCGCGTCGAGGATGGGGGTAAGGGACATCCACAACCCCGCGGACAACGTGGAGGGCGGCATAAAGTACCTTTCAAAGCTTCTCAAGATGTTCGACTGGCAGGTGCCTTTGGCGGTTGCCGCCTATAACGCGGGAGAGAACGCTGTCGTGAAATACGGCAACAAGGTGCCTCCCTACAACGAGACACAGACCTACGTCAAGAGGGTGCTCCATTATTACAGCCTCTACAAAGGCTCTGACTGAAGACCGGAACAGATGCGGACATCAGGCGCCTTGAACCTTCCGAACTGCATAACGCTCATAAGAATAGGGATGACCCCGGTGCTCGTGGTCATGCTCCTCGCGCCCTCTCGCGCCATGTCCATGGCCGCGGCCATCATCTTCGCGGTCGTCTGCGCAACCGACTGGCTTGACGGGTATCTTGCCAGAAGGATGGGCATAATCACGAACCTCGGGAAGTTCCTCGACCCGCTGGCTGACAAGCTCCTCATAACCGCCGCCTTCATAATGCTCATCCCCCTGGGAAGGGTCTCGGCCTGGATAGTCGCCCTCATGATAGGCAGGGAGATCGCCGTCACCGGCCTTCGCGCCATAGCGGTAGACTCAGGGGTCGTGATAGCCGCGAGCAACCTCGGAAAGCTCAAGACAATCTCCCAGATAGTCTGCCTCGTCCCGCTTATAGTCCACTACCCGTGGTTTGGCCTGGACTTCCAGTCGATCGGCACTGTCCTGCTTGGCGTGGCTTTTGTCATGACCATGTGGTCAGGCGCCGATTATTTCATGGGCTTTTTCAAGGGAACTCCGCTCCAGAAAAATTGACAAAAACCCTTTGTCAGTGTAGAATCCAAAAAATCCCCGCGCATCTTGACCCGCACCTCAAGTCCCTAACTTTTCAACTCAAAAAAGGGCTTCGGGTCATCCCTTATGCGCCTCAAGCTTTCCAAGAGTTTCATATTCCTCATAGGGTCCGTCCTCCTGGCCGGCATATCGGCGCTCCTGTATTTCGATTACAGGACCAACTCGATACTGCTCGAGGAGGTAGGCCTCGGGCAGGCGGCCAAGCTCGCTAACGCCATCTCGGATCAATTGCATACCGCGATGAGGCTCGGCGGCGGCCGCCATGAGAACCGGGCGATAATCGAGCGTTTCAGCAATATCGACGGCATCGAGGACATCCGGATAATCCACGGGCCCTCCGTAGACAGGCAGTACGGAGTCGAGCTCGACGAGGTCCCGACAGATGCCCTTGACATGAAGGCGCTCGAAGGCGCTCCCGCTTTAAACGTTGTCCGTTCACAGAACGGGTACATGGTGGCGAGGAACGTCATGCCGTCTTTCTTTGAGAAGAGCTGCCTCGGCTGTCATGTCGGCAGGCCGGGGGATGTCGCAGGCGCGGTCTCTGTTTCCGTGTCGATGAAGGAGTACGAGAGGATCGTCGCCGGACACAGCGTAAAGTTTTTCATCGGGGGCGGCGGCATACTTATAATGACCTCCCTTGTCGTGCTCATGCTCGTGCACAGGAGGCTCCTTGAGCCCCTGGAGAAGCTCAGGGTCGGCGCGCTCGAGCTCGCCAGAGGCAGGTTCGGGCACAGGGTGGGCATCAGTTCAGGGGACGAGTTCGAGGAGCTCGGGGACGCCTTCGACTCCATGGCGGCCTCTCTTTCGGCCGCTTCCGAAGACCTCTCTGAACTCGGCGGCAAATACTCCCGGCTTGTCGACATGGCCGCGGACGCGATACTCCTGCGCGACATCGAGACAGGCCTCTACGCGGAGTCGAACCAGGCGGCTTCCGTGCTTTCAGGCTATACCCGCGACGAGCTCATGAAGATGTGCCCGGCCGACCTCTTCCCTCTCAGCAAGCTCTCGGAATACAATCAGGCAGTTCTCAGGTGGGTGCACGACGAAAAGGGCTTTCTGCACGACGCCATGGTCATCAAGAAGGAAGGCTTTCTCGTCCCTGTCGAGATATCAGCCTCCCTCATCGAGATAAAGGGGAAAAAATTCATACAGGAGATATGGAGGGACGTCTCCGAAAGAAAAGGCCTCGAAGAGACCATCAGGAGGCAGATAGGCGTCCTCGAGGAGACGGTCAGGGTGAGGACCTCGGAGCTGAACAGCTCACTTAAAGAGCTCGAAGAGGCGTACAGGAGGCTCAAGAGCTCCGAGCAGAAGCTCATACAGTCGGCCAAGCTCATATCCCTGGGCGAGATGGGCGCGGGGATAGCTCACGAGCTCAACAGCCCGCTCGCCGGCATACTGAGCATAACCGAGGTGCTCCTTTCAAGGACTCCGAAAGACGACAGGAACTACTTCCTCTTCGAGAAGGTCAAGGACGCGGCGGTGAGGTCGAAGTACATCATACTCGACATGCTGACCTACTCGAAGCCGTCGAGGGAAGGGTTTGCCCCGATATACCTGAACGAGTGCATACGGGCGACCCTTACCATATTCACATCCGAGATAAAGACGAGATCGATCGAGATCTCCGAGTGCTTTGACCCCGCTCTCCCCAGGGTCTTCGGGAACAAAGGGCAGATAATGGAGGTCGTCCTCAACATATTGAAGAACGCGAGGGACGCGATGGCGGGCTCAGGCACTCTTTTCATATCGACCTGCACGGTAGAGGAGGGGGCAGGGAAGTACGCCGTTGCCGAGTTCAGGGACACTGGCCCCGGCATCACCCCGGAGGTCATGGACAGCATATTCGACCCGTTTTTCACGACCAAGGAAAAGGGCGGCGGCCACAACATAGGCCTCGGCCTGTCCATATCCATCAGCATAATAAAGGAGCACGGCGGCACGCTCGAGGCGTCGAACAGCCCTGATGGCGGGGCGGTCTTCCGGGTCAGGCTGCCTGTTTACTCTGGCGTGTAAAACGAATATTCAAGGCAATTGTAAAAGATCCGATATAAAAGCAGGTCCGGGTGGCGGAACACGGGAAGAGGGTCCTCATAATCGACGACGAGGAGACGGTCGGCATCGGCATGTCGGAGATGCTCAAGGACGCCGGCTTCAAGGCAGATTACGTTACCAGCGGAAAAGACGGCCTCGATGTGCTCAAAGACACGGAATGTTCCCTCGTATTCATGGATATGATAATGCCCGGCCTCGGAGGGCTTGAGACATACAGGGAAATCAAGAAGATCCGCCCAGGAGTCAAGGTCGTGCTCTTCACCGGGTATTTCAAGGACGCTGACCGTGATATCTTCCAGGGTGTCAAGGAAGGCATGATAGACGCATACATCAGGAAGCCTTTTTTTTCAGAAGAGATTGTCTCGACCGCCTCCAGGTACGCCTGAAGCGTTAAGTGGCTAAAGTCGAGTGATTCAAGGGTGTTACAAGTCAAGGCACGGTCTTTGAAGACCCGTCTTGACAGGGTGGGCTGAATCTAATATCATACAACTGACAATTTTTGTCACTACCACTATCAGGGACGATGACAGACAGAATAGGCGAGCTTCTTCTCAGGGAACGACTCATAACCACCGACCAGCTCAAGAAAGCAATCGATGAGCAGAAAAAAAGCGGTGGAAGGCTCGGCTATAACCTTACCAAACTGGGGTATATTGCCGAGAAGGACCTTACCGGCTTTCTGAGCCGCCAGTACGGCATACCTACCATTGACCTTTCCACACATGAAGTCGACCACGAGATCGTAAAGCTCATCCCCGAGGACGTCGCACAGAAGTACCAGGTCATCCCGGTGAGCAGGACCGGCTCCACGCTCGTCGTGGCGATGGCCGACCCGTCCAACATTTTCGCCATAGACGACATCAAGTTCCTCACCGGCTACAATGTCGAACCTCTCGTCGCCTCAGACGCTTCCATCAAGTCAGCCATTGAGAAATATTACGAGGCCTCCGAGATGGGCGGTCTCGAGGGCGTTCTTACGGAGTTCGACGAAGGCGAGATGGAGGTCGTCCAGGACGAGGAGGAAGTAGACCTCTCGGACCTCAAAAAGGCCGTCGAGGACGCCCCTGTCGTAAAGCTCGTCAACCTCATCCTCACCGACGCGATCAAAAAGGGCGCCAGCGACATACACATCGAGCCGTACGAGAAGACCTTCAGGGTAAGGTACAGGGTCGACGGCGTGCTCCATGAAGTGATGAAGCCTCCCATAAAGCTCAAGAACGCGATAGTGTCGAGGATAAAGATCATGAGCCAGCTCGACATCGCTGAAAGAAGGCTCCCCCAGGACGGCAGGATAAAGTTGAAGCTCTCCAAGAGCAAGGAGATGGACTACCGCGTCTCGGTCCTCCCGACGCTCTTCGGCGAGAAGGTCGTCATGAGGCTCCTCGACAAGTCTAACCTCCAGCTCGACATGACCAAGCTGGGCTTCGAGGAAAAAGCCCTGAAGGATTTCATGGGCGCTATCCACAAGCCCTGGGGCATAGTGCTTGTCACGGGCCCCACCGGAAGCGGCAAGACGACGACCCTGTACTCGGCTCTCTCCGAGCTCAACAAGATATCCGAGAACATATCGACCGCCGAAGACCCGGTCGAGTTCAACCTCCACGGCATAAACCAGGTGCAGATACACGAGGACATCGGCTTGAACTTCGCCGCCTCATTGAGAAGCTTCCTGAGGCAGGACCCCGACATCATAATGGTCGGAGAGGTCAGGGACTACGAGACGGCCGAGATAGCCATAAAGGCCGCGCTCACCGGCCACCTCGTCCTCTCGACGCTTCACACGAACGACGCGCCTTCTACCGTCAACAGGCTCCTCAACATGGGCATAGAGCCGTTCCTCGTCTCCTCGGCCTGCAATCTCATTCTCGCGCAGAGGCTCGCGAGGAAGATCTGCAAGGAGTGCAAGACAAAGATGCCGAGCGCCGAGAAGGTATTGATAGACCTCGGCGTGCCGCCCGCAGAAGCCGCCAGGATGGAGGTCTTCAAGGGCAGCGGCTGCGCGACCTGCGGAGGGACCGGCTACAAGGGCAGGATAGCGCTTTACGAGGTCATGCCGTTCTCCGAGCCTGTCAAGGAGCTTGTATTGAACGGCGCTTCCTCGGCCGAGATAAAGAGGGCCGCGGTCAGGGAGGGCATGAAGACCCTGCGCATGAGCGGCGTTACCAAGGTCGCCGAGGGAGTGACCACGATGGAGGAGATCCTGAGGGTCACGATGGCCGATTAGGCCCATCGAAGGGGTTATATTCGTTTTTGTAACTTATGTCCTTACGCCGGGGCGTCCTTATTCCTTAATATTCATGGAGTAGCCCGGATAAGGCTTTCAACAGTCAAGGAGAAGTGATGGGCATAGAAGGCGGCTCTCCCAGGTATAACCTTCAGGACCTCCTGAAAATAATGATAGATCAGGGCGGGTCTGACCTGCACATAGCCGCGGGCTCTCCGCCGAGGATAAGGGTGCACGGCAGGCTCGACCCCATGACGAGCCCGGTCCTTTCCGGCACCGAGTCGAAGCAGGTCTGCTACTCGGTCCTGACCGATATCCAGAAGCACAAGTTCGAGGAGGAGAACGAGCTCGACTTCTCTTTCGGCCTGAAGGGACTCTCGCGCTTCAGGGGAAACCTGTTCGTGCAAAGGGGCACTGTCGCCGGAGTCTTCAGGACCATCCCGTTCCAGATAAAGTCGTTCCAGGAATTGGGCCTGCCGCCGGTAATTGAAGAGCTCGCCAAAAAGCCGCGCGGCCTCGTCCTTGTCACGGGCCCCACGGGAAGCGGCAAATCAACGACTCTCGCCTCGATGATTGACAAGATAAACACCGAGCGCCACGAGCACATAATAACTGTCGAAGACCCGATAGAGTATCTGCACAACTCCAAGTCCGCCCTCGTGAACCAGAGGGAAGTAGGCTACGACACCCAGGGCTTCAAAAAGGCGCTCAAGTACATACTGAGGCAGGACCCTGACGTCGTCCTCCTCGGCGAGCTGCGCGACATGGAGACGATAGAGACGGCCCTTACGATAGCCGAGACCGGACATCTTTGCTTTGCCACGCTCCACACCAACTCGTGCATACAGACTATCAACAGGATAGTCGACGTCTTTTCGTCCGATCAGCAGCCGCAGGTGAGAGCCCAGCTCTCGTTCGTGCTCGAAGGCGTCGTCTCTCAGCTTCTCCTGCCCAGGGCCGACGGCAAGGGCCGGGTAGCCTCCCTTGAGGTAATGGTGCCCAACGCCGCCATTAGGAACCTCATCAGGGAAGGCAAGGTGCACCAGCTTTATTCGCAGATGCAGGTCGGACAGAACAAGTTCGGCATGCAGACCATGAACCAGAGCCTCATGAACCTGTACACCAGGCGGCTCATAACGCTCGAAGAGGCGCTCGGCAGGAGCCAGGAGCCTGACGAGCTGCGCCAGATGATGGTCAACGCCGGCGTTATGCGTAACGCCGGCCCGGCCGGGAGGACAATGTAAGCCATGCCAACGTTCGTCTATTCAGGAAAGACCGCAAGCGGCGAATTGAGAAGAGGCGAGGTCCAGGCCGGAAGCATAGGCCAGGCGACCGCCGCTCTCAGGCGCCAGCAGATACTCCCGTCGTCCATCAAGAAGAAGGGGGCGGCGATCGCGCTGCCTTCCATAAAGATCCCGGGCATGGGCGAGAAGGTCAAGACAAAGGACCTCGTCATATTCAGCCGCCAGTTCGCGACCATGATCGACGCGGGCCTGCCGCTCGTGCAGTGCCTCGACATCCTGGCATCCCAGCAGGAGAAGGCGGAGTTCAAGAAAGTCCTCATCGACGTCAAGGCGTCGGTCGAGGGAGGCTCTACCTTCGCCGACGCGCTCAAAAAGCACCCGAAGGTCTTCGACGAGCTGTACGTGAACCTCATCTCCGCCGGCGAAGTCGGCGGTATACTCGACACCATCCTCAACAGGCTCTCAGGATTCCTCGAGAAGGCGGAAAAGCTCAAGGGCAAGATAAAGGGCGCGATGACCTATCCGGTCGCCGTCATAATCATCGCCTGCCTCGTCGTCACAGGCCTCCTCTTGTGGGTCGTGCCTGTATTCGAAGACATGTTCGCCGGGTTCGGCCAGGCGCTTCCCGCTCCGACCAAGGTCGTCGTCAACATGAGCAGGTTCCTCCAGCATTACTGGTACACGCTCATCGGCTTCATAGCCGGCGCCTTTGTAGGCCTCAAATGGTTCTATACTGTGCCGAAGGGGCGCAGGATAATGGACGCGCTCTTCCTCAAGGCCCCTGTCATAGGCGACCTGATAAGAAAGACCGCCGTCGCGAGGTTCACGAGGACTCTTGGCACCATGCTCTCGAGCGGCGTGCCCATACTCGAGGCGCTCGAGATAGTCTCCAAGACCGCAGGCAACGTAATAATCGAAGAGGCCATCATGAAGGCCCGCTCTTCACTGAGTCAGGGCAAGACGCTCGCCGAGCCTCTCATCGAGACCAAGGTCTTCCCGGGCATGGTCACGCAGATGATAGCCGTAGGCGAGTCAACAGGCGCTCTTGACAACATGCTCACGAAGATAGCCGACTTCTACGAGGAGGAGGTCGACCAGGCCGTCGAAGCACTGACCTCTCTCATCGAGCCGATGCTCATGGCGTTTCTCGGCGTCGTCGTCGGCGGACTTGTCATAGCCCTGTACCTGCCGATATTCCAGATAGCCGGCGCCGCCGCAAACTAAGGCGGCCCGGATGCGGAAGGCATACGCCCGGGGGACTCTGAAGTCACGGCTTCTGGCCATGATGGTCATCCGGGTGGTGCTGGCGCTCGCGTTCCTCGGCATCATCGCCTGGTTCCAGATAAAAGAGTACTCTTTCGCCAGCCTCAACTTCTACCCGATCTACGTCCTGGTCGCGGCCGTAGGGCTCCTGACCATTTTCTACGCCCTGATGATCAACAGGGTGCGCAATTCAAGGCTCTTCGCCTATTGCCAGATAACGGTCGACATAGCGCTCGCGACTGTAATCGTCTATGTCACAGGCGGCACTGACAGCTACCTCCATGCCCTTTACCCGCTCTCGGTCGTGGGCGCGGCCATACTCCTCGGGAAATCCGGCGGCTTTTTCGCGGCGTCGGTCTCGAGCATCGCCTACGGAGTCCTCATCGACGTGGACTTCTACGGCATGCTCCCATTGAAGTACAAGATCATAGACAGCCCGGGGTCTCCCGCGTGGGAAGACGTGTTCATGACCGTCTCCACGAACATCCTCGCCTTTTTCACTGTCGCGTACCTCATCGGCTATCTTGCCGAGAGGACCGCGAAGGTAGAAAGGGAGCTTGAGGAAAAGGAGATAGACTACGGGAAGCTGGAAGCGCTCAACAGGCAGATAGTCGGCAACATCACGAGCGGCATAATGACGCTCGACGAGCGGGGCAGGATAACGAGCTTCAACCGCGAGGCGGAGGCCGTCACAGGATACACCCTCAGGGACGTTTATTACAGGGACGTGGAGGAGATCTTCCCCGGCATGATCCAGGCCGGGAGCAGGGCCGCCAGGGAAGGGCACAGGGTCGAGGAAAGGTACAAGAAGAGCACTGGGGAGGAGATATACCTCGGCTTTTCCATATCCCAGGGGCAGGGCAAAGAGGCGACGAACATAGTCATCTTTCAGGACCTGACGCGCCTCAAGGCAATGGAAGAAGAGCTCCGCCGGGACGAGAAGTTGAAAGCGCTTGGCGAGCTTTCAGTAGGCATAGCGCACGAGATCCGAAATCCGCTGGCCTCTATAAGCGGCTCGATACAGATGCTTCGCGAGGAGGTGAACCTCGCGGGAGACAGCAGGCGGCTCATGGACATAATCCTGCGCGAGACCGAGAGGCTCAACCAGCTCATAACCGATTATCTTCTTTTCGCGCGCCCTGCGCGCGAGTTCAAGGACACGATAGACCTGGGCTCTCTCATAGGCGAGACAATGGACGTCTTCAGGAACTCGCCGGACGCTTCGGACATAAGGATCAATTGCTCTGTGGACGCGAGCTTTCGCGTGCTCGGGGACGCCAGACAGCTCGGCCAGGTCTTCTGGAACCTTTTCCTGAACGCGGCGCACGCGATGCCAGGCGGGGGCGGCCTCACGGTTACTGCCGAGCGTCTTGCAGGCGAGAGCGCGAGGGCCGCGGCCGCGGGGTTTGTCGCCATCACCGTCACTGACACGGGCAAAGGCATCCCGCCGGAGGATTTGAAGAGGATATTCGACCCGTTCTTCTCAACGAGGGAAGAGGGCACTGGACTGGGGCTCGCGATAGTGCACAGGATAATAGAGAGCCATAACGGCAGAATGGAAGTCGCGAGCGCTGAGGGAAGGGGCACCTCTTTCAGGATACTCCTTCCGGTAGACGCGTCAATGGCAGCGCTGAAGGCATAGGCAATGGCAAAGGACAGGATACTCATAGTAGACGACGAGCGCGACATGCGCGAGCTCCTCGAGATAATGCTGAGGAAGGAAGGCTATGAGCCCATCGGCCTTCCTTCGGCCTCTGTCGCCCTTGAGAGGATGAAAGAGGAGGAATTCGACCTCGTCATATCGGACGTAAGGATGCCTGTCATGGGCGGCCTCGATTTTCTCAAGGCCATAAGGGAGATCAACCCCGAGGCGCTCGTCATAATGATAACTGCCTACGCCTCTGTCGAGACGGCGATCGAGGCGATGAAGGCCGGGGCGCACGATTATTTCATAAAGCCCTTCAACATAGACGAGGTCAAGCTCACCATAAGGAAGGCGCTCGACTTGAAGAGGCTCCAGCGGGAGAACCGGCTCTTGAAAAAGGAGCTTAAGACCCGCTTCGGTTTTTCAAACCTCGTTGGCGCAGGCCCGAGGATGGCCGAGATATATTCACTCATAATGAGCATCGCCAAGACAAAGACAAACGTCTTCATAACCGGCGAGAGCGGCACCGGCAAGGAGCTTGTCGCCCGGGCCATCCACACGGAAAGCGACAGGAAAGACAAGCCGTTTGTCGCGGTGAACTGCGGGGCCATACCTGAAAATCTGCTTGAGAGCGAGCTCTTCGGCCACATGAAGGGCGCTTTTACAGGCGCGGTCGTAACCAAGGAAGGGCTCGCGGAGCAGGCGGACGGCGGCACGCTCTTTCTCGATGAGATAACCGAACTGCCTTTGCACCTTCAAGTCAAGCTCCTGCGTTTCATTCAGGAGAGGAGCTTCAGGCGGGTCGGCGGCACCTCTGACATCTCTGTTGACATAAGGCTTGTCGCGGCCTCCAACAGGGAGGTCGAAGCGGAGGTGAAGGCAGGCCGGTTCAGGGAAGACCTCTTTTACAGGCTCAACGTCATCAGGATAAATACGCCAGCTCTGCGTGACCGCAAGGAGGACATACCGCTCCTGGCGCGCCATTTCCTGAACAAATATAACCTCTCGCTCGGCAAGGAGATAAAAGGCTTTTCAGAAGAGGCGATGCGTCTTATAATCGACCACGATTACTCGGGCAACGTAAGGGAGCTCGAAAACGTAGTTGAAAGGGCCGTGACGCTCTGCAATGGCCTTGAAGCAGGCACAGAGTGCCTGCCAGAGCACCTGCTCTCGTCAGAGACAACTGGCGGCCGGGCGCAGGCCGCAGGAGGCACCGCGGCTTCCGGCGTGCCGGACGGCGGCATGGACCTTGAAAAGACGATAGAAGACATGGAAAGGGTCATCATCATGGACGCGCTGAAAAAATCTGGCGGCGTGAAAAAGAAGGCGGCAGAGCTCCTGGGGCTGTCCTTCAGGTCCATGAGGTACAAGCTCAGCAAGTATGGCATCCCGGACATTTAACTTCCTGGGCCGCGTCGCCCCCCCTTTGATGCTGGCCTTCCTGGCCCTGTTCATACTCGTCGCCGCTTATCAGAAGCAGCAGTGGGACTCTGACATATTCTGGGCTTTGAAAAGCGGCGAGTGGATAGTAACCCACCTAAATGTGCCGCATGTCGACCCGTTCTCCTACACATTCGGCGGCAAGCCCTGGGTCGACTTCACGTGGGGCTTTCAGGTGCTCGCTTATCTTGCGTACACTTTTCTTGGCGGGTGGGCCGGGCTCTCAGTTCTTCAGGCTCTCCTCGTCTTGCTCACTTTCGTTTTCCTCTACGTCACTCTCGGCGTGCTGCTCCATGGCAGGTTCTGGCTGCGAATCTCACTGCTTGTAGTCGTCTACGGCGCCTCCCACGGCAGGCTCTTCATAAGGCCCCACCTCTTCGAGTTCTTCTTTGTCTCGCTTTTCATCATGCTCCTTGCCCTGTATGAAAAGCGCGAAAAGCCTCTCTACCTGTTCCTCATACTCCCTGTTGAAGCCCTGTGGGTCAACATCCACTCGAGCGCGATACTGGGGCTCTTCATAATCGGCACGTATGCCGCTGGCAGGCTCATCGATGAGGTGAGGCTGAGAGGATTCAAGAACTTCGACCTCGACAGAAAAGTGATCATTCCGGGGCTCGTGGCCCTGCTCGCGCCGGTTGCCGCTCTTATAAACCCGTACGGCCCGAAACTCGTCATATTCCCTTTCATCCATCACGGGGTCGACAATAAAGACGCCATAAGGCACATCGCCGAATGGATGCGCCCTGAATTCAGGGAGCTCTTCTTTTATTTCTATCCCTGGCCCATTGAGCATTTCGGTTTTGTCGCGCTCTTTTTCGCCGCGCTCGCCTGCCTCGTACTGAACGCCAGGAATACGAAGTCGTGGGCGTACATGCTCTTCGCGGGCTCTCTTTACATGGCTGTCTCCCATGTCCGCTGGGTGCCGCTTTTTTCTGTCTTCGCCGCGCCTGTGCTGGCGATGGGGCTCAAGGGTGTCCTTGAGAGGCTTGAGGAGCGCTCATGGCCGAAGGCGGCCGTAATCGTGTTCGCTGTTTTTCTGACGGCCATTCTCGCCAGCAAGCACCTGAGCCCTTCCGGCGCCTTTGTCCCGAACATGGGGCTCGGCCTCAAGGAAGGCAAGTTCCCTGAGGGGACGGTGGCCTACATGAAAAAAGAGGGGCTCCGGGGCAACCTCTATAACGAGTATGTCTTTGGTGGCTATCTTATATACGAGCTCCCTGAGGTAAAGGTCTTCATCGACGGCAGGACGCCGACCGTGTACTCCTCGTATTTCTTCTGGACCAGCAGGCTCGCCGAGGACCACGGCAAATGGAAGCGGCTCGAAGAGGAGCATAAGATAGACATGGTGCTCGTGAAGCTTGAGAGCGATCTGTGTTCCAAACTGCGCGAGGATAAGGACTGGGCTCCGGTGAGCTTCGATGACGTCGCCATACTCTATCTGAAAAAGGACAGGTTCCCTTCCAAAACTTCAGCGGCCTTGAGCGCGCTCAACCCGTGCTCTTCCGCGAAGAAGTTCGAACTGCCTGACGACAGGGAAACGCTCAAAAAGGGCGTTCAGGAACTGGAGAGGCTTATCTCCTCTGGCAACGCCTCGGCAAGGCCGAAAAGGCTCCTCGGGCTGGCCTACACAAAACTTGGCAGGGAATACTATGAGAGGGCGGCGGGCGAGTTCAAAAAGGCCATCGCGATAAACGAGGACGCGTTTACCTGGTATGACCTCGGGATCGCGCTTGGCAAGGACAAAAAAAGGGAAGAGGCCATCGCCGCCTTTAAAAAGGCTATTGCCATTGATAAGGGCTTCAAGGTGGCGTGGCTGGCTCTCGGGGCCGCGCACCATGACAACGGAGCCCACGAGGAGGCTGTATCAGTCCTGACAAAGTACCTTGAGCTGGCAGACGACAAGGCTGAAGAGCTCGCTTACGCCACTCTCGGCGACTCCTGCTTCCAGACCGGCGAGTTCGAGAAGGCAGCCGTCTATCTCAAGAGGGCCGCCTTCCTTGCCGACGATAAAAAGGAGCTGGCCGGATTGTATTACAAGATCGGGAACTCGTTTTTTGAGCTTGCCGAATATGACGAGGGGCTCTCCTGGTATGTATCCGCCCTGTCAGTGGGCCCTGATTACGCGAATGTCCTCAGGGAGCTCGCGGCCGGGTTCGAGCGCCGCGGCAGAAAAGAGGCCGCCTCAAGGATATTATCGATGGAAGTCCTCAAGACACCCTCCCAAAGTGCCGCTAAGTGACCATCCACTGACAAAATTTGTCACCTCAACTGACAAGAAGTGTCATTTTCTCCTCCTCAAGCAGACTCCTTAAAAGCTAACTCACTGAAAAACATAGATATTTTTAGTTGGCACGGCCGTTGCAATATAAGCAATCAAGATTGATTAAAGTTTTAAGAAGCAAGTCCGAAGAGTAGAAAAAGATTTTCACTAACTTAGGATAAAAAAAAGGAGGAAACAAAATGCTGCAGAACATGGTAAAGAAGATCAAGAGGGAAGAAGGCTTTACCCTGGTTGAGTTGCTCATCGTCGTGGCCATCATAGCCATCCTCGCGGCCATAGCCATCCCGCAGTTCAGCAAGTACAGGATGAGGTCCTACAAGTCTGAGATCGACTCCGACACCAAGAACGCCTACACCGCGGCCCAGGCCTACCTGACCGACAACGCGGTCGCGCAGATCACCACCATCGACCAGCTCATTGCCGGCGGCTACCAGAGGTCGCAGGGCGTAACCTTCGTGAACGCCGACATGGACATCGGCAGCGGCAACATCGAGCTCTCTAGCCTCTCGCTCAATCAGGCTCAGAAGCACAACATCTCCAAGGTCGAGTTCAACGGAAAGTTCGACTTCGTCAACTCGCCCCAGTAACACTCTTCAGGCCTGACAGCAGAGGGGAAGGGAGACCTTCCCCTCTGTTTTTTTTATTCTTATGTGGCTGCCAGGAATTAAAATTCTCCGCTCAAACAGGTGCAGGATGCCTTCCCGATGAAAAACAAGGGAAACTTCAGATACCAGCTCCTGGTGCTCATCCTCATCCCCTTAGGGTTTTTCCTCTACAATGACGCGCTCAGGGCGCCCTTCGTGTATGACGACAGGGTCTATATCTTACAGAACGAGGCGATAAGAAGTCTCTCCGGTTTCACGGACATATCCGGCACAAGGTATCTCGGCTTCCTCAGTTTCGCCCTCAACTACGCTCTCTCCGGCTTTTCGCCGTTTGACTTCCACCTCGTAAACATACTCATACACATCGCGAACTCGGCCCTTGTTTTTTTCCTTGTCGCTTCAATGGCTTCAACGCCCCTTATGAGCGGGGTTGACGAGGGCGCCCAGGCAAGAGAAAAGGTCATGGCTGTCGCGGCCGTTGTCTCTGTGCTGTTCCTGTCGCACCCGCTCATGACGCAATCTGTTACATACGTGACGCAGCGCTTCACTTCAATGGCCACCATGTTCTATCTCCTTGCCGTGCTCTTCTACGCCCGCGCCAGGGAGCTTGCGTGGAGGCGCGAGAAAGGCGGCATCATCGGACTGAAGGCCTTCTGGCTGCTCTCACTTGTCTTTACCATCATGGCGATGAAGACAAAGGAGATAAGCTTTACCATCCCGTTCGCCGTGCTGATCTTCGACTTGGTCTTTTACAGGGGGCATGGCGATTCCAGGTCCGCACTGATGCGCGCCCCGTATTATCTGACTCTGCTCGTTATCCCGCTTTCAATTATTCTTCCCGAGTATTATGCTTCAGACCCTGGCTCTGTAAAGGAGGTATTGAGGACGCTGCAGGTCCAGGAGGCGGCCTCTCTTCCGAGGGACATATACACGTTCACGCAGTTCAATGTCATCGTGACGTATATCAAGCTTTTTCTATTCCCTGCCGGGCTCGCGATCGATTACGGCTACCCGCATTCAAAGTCTTTTTTCGAGCCTGCAACTGTCGCGTCATTCTTATTCCTCGCGTCGCTCTTCGCTTTTTCAGTCTATCTGTCGAGCAGAGCGCTCAGGCGCTCAGGCGTCTATTGCCGGTTATTCGCGTTCGGCGTGCTCTGGTTCTTCAACGCTCTCCTGGTCGAATCGTTTCTCGTACCTATTCAGGACGTGATATTCGACCACAGGGCATATCTGCCCGCAGTGGGGTTTTTCATCGCCACTGCCTCAGCCGTTCTCTACGCTCTTGAGCTCATCGGCAAAAAGGCTGACCTGAGGCTTTCATCGTGGGCCTCAGCCGCGCTTGTGCTTCTTCTCGTCTGCCCGCCGCTTTTCGCCTCTACGCTCTCGAGGAACGAGGTCTGGACAGACGAGGAGAGGCTAATTAATGGTGCGATAGAAAAGTCCCCTGGCAAGGCGCGCCTGTATTACGCGCTGGCCGTCCTGCACCTTGACAAAAACGACTTCGAGCAGGTCCTGACAGACGCAACCGGGGCGTTGAGGCTTGACCCGAACCTGACCGACGCCTTCCATGTCAGGGGGGTTGCTTTGCAGCGGCTCGGCCGCAATGAAGAAGCTTTGCTCGACTTCAGCCGCGCCATAGCCTTGAGCCCTGACGAAGGCAAACGCTATTACAACAGGGCAGTAGCCTATGAAGCCTCAGGCGACCTCAGTAAGGCTGTCGACGATTATACAAAGGCGCTTATTGTCGAGCCAGGCCTTGTCGACGCCTATAACAACAGGGGGGTAGCTCTCTCAAGGCTTGGCGAGATGGACAGGGCTATAGAGGATATAAGGACCGCCTGCTCAAAGGGGCATGAGGCAGGCTGCGAAAACCTCGCAAGGCTTGAAAAGAGAAGGCAAACGCCGTGACGGGCCGCTTTCAAAGGCTCCTCTGGCTTGCCTGCCTCGCGGCAGCTGTTTTCTGCCTGGCCCTTGTCATCGATTCCAGCCTCAGCCAGACAAGGGGAGGGGACGGGCCGAGCTACCTGATCCTTGCGAAGTCAATCGCTCTCGGGCACGGTTACTCTGACATAAATCTGCCAGGCTCTCCTCCGCACACTCAGTATCCGCCTCTTTTCCCGTTGATGCTCGCTCTGATCTATTTTGCCTTCGGCTACAACTTCCTTCTGATGAAGCTCCTTCTGGCGGCTTTCGCGATTGCCGCATTAGTCTGCGTGAGGGAGTTCTTTTCGGCTGAGCGGGACAGGCTTTACGGAACTCTGATAGCGCTCCTTACCGGCACAAACTTCTATTTCCTGTACTACACGAACGAGATAAGGGCTGAGATACCATTTACCTTCATCTCCTTCCTTATTCTCCTCTACGCTAAAAAACGGCCTCTGGCAAAGGCAAACGCTCTTCATCTCACCTTGGTATTCCCGTTACTTCTTGCTTTAGCCTACATGACGAGGATGATAGGAGTAGTGCTCTTTGGCGCGGCCTTCTTGTATCTGCTGCTTGAAGTGCGGCGGACTGAAGGGCTTTCCAAAGGCTTTAAAAGGGCGGCCCTTTTCGCTGTCGCCGCTTCCATCCCGTTTGTCCTGTGGACTCTGAGGGGCAGCCTTTACAGCCGGGCGGTCGGCACTTACAATTCGATCTTCGGACAGGCTGATTATTACTCGCTCGACAGCGGCGCGGCGGGCTTTGGTTCCATCCTTGAAAGGTTTGTCGCTAACACGGGTTATTATTATGAATCGTTGTGCTCTGTCGTGGTGCCGTTCATCACTCTCAGGGAGGCCATGCCGGCCTCTATCCTGTTCATCGTCTTCCTTGTCGCTCTCGCGGGTTTCGTAAAGGAGCTTGTCTCAGGAAAAGAGCTGAAGGACTTTTATCTCCTGTTCTACGCCGGGCTCCTGACTCTCTGGCCTGTCTACGGGGCAGGGGACGCGAGGAGATACCTTGTCCCCATGATACCGCTCATATACCATTACCTTCTTAGCGGTCTTGCCCTCATCCGGGACTTGCTCAGGCCAGCGGCCTCAATACTGAGCCTGGAAAAAGGCAGAGCCCGCGGCCTTATCATCGCGCCGTTAATCTTTTTCGTCTTCAATTCGGCGGAGATAGCGGACAGGGTTTCATCTCAGGGAGGCTGGTCCTTCGACGGCGTTAAAAAAATATCAGAGGGCCGTCTATTCCTTGATGTCCGCGACCCTTCGACAGAAGACATCGGAGTTGAAAGATTCGAGGAGACCTTCCCGTGCTACTACACCTATCTGCACGCGGCATTCCGAATGAAGGAGACTCTTTCTGACAGGGACGTCGTGATGACGAGAAAGCCAGAGGAGGTCTACCTCATCACCGGAAGGCCAACGATCAGGTTCCCGTACACTTCAAAGGCTTCTCTTATGGAGGGGTACATGAGGGAAAACAGGGTCAACTACATACTGCTCGACAGCTGCTACGAGGAGACCGACAGGTACATGAGGTCTTACGTGCTCTCGAAGCCCGGGAGCTTCCGGGTGCTTCTGACTGACAACAGGGGGACGGCACTCCTCCGTGTTCAGTAGCCTGATTTGACTTTGAACCCGCCTGGCGCGTCCTTTATGTCGACCGAGGTATGGCCGAACTGCTGGAAGCGGTTTGTCTTGACCTTTATGTCGCAGGGGTTGCACCTGCCGTACGCGTCGCAGACGCGGTAGATGTCCTGAAGCTCGAACGCGGGGTCGATGATATTCCCGACCGGCTCTCTGCCTTCGTAAAGGTCGCTGTGGCACTTGTACACGCTGCCGTCAGAGCCCATGATAAGCTCGGTCGTCTTGCACAGGACCGTCTCGGTGAAGGTCTTGGAGCACGCTCCTTCATACTTGAAAGTGCCGTACATCACTCCCTCGTGCTCGCCTAAAAATTCCTTGAAGCGGAAGTCTATGCCGCGTTTGATGCAGTCCTCCTGGGCCTTCCTGACTATATCTTCCTGAGAAGGGTGGAGCACCCCCCATATGCCGATGGAGAAGCCGGCGTCCTGCATCCTCAAGACCTTTTCGACAAGAGGGGCGAGTTCCATCTGCTCGGGGTGGTAGCTCACCCTGATGGAGGCGTAGGGCGCGTTCCTCCTGAGCCTCTTCGGGTCGACCTTTTTTATGAACTCCTCGACGTCGAACTGCAGATTCGTGAGGATGTCGATGTGGAGCTCGGGCTTCAGGTTGTTGATGAGGTAGATGAAGTCCTTGTGCAGGCTCGGCTCGCCTCCCTGAAGCGTCAGGGGAAGGTCGTCTCTCGAGATTATCCTGTTGAGGCCTCTTACCCACTCTTCACCTGTGAGGCGTTTTTTAACGTAGCCCTCAGTGCCGTAGCGGTTGATGCAGTAGCTGCAATTGAGGTTGCAGGCGAGCGTCAGGAACGCGGCTATATAGTTGTAGTGGTCAGGTATTTTTATGAGTTTCAATTCCATGCGCTACACCGCCAGAAGTTTTTCAATCTCCGCGAAGACTGTCGCGGGCTTTATCTCGTACATGCAGGGCCTCTCCTTGACGCATTCGGTCGAAAGGCAGGGGAGGCAGTCATATTCCTTCTCAGGGAGGAGCTTGACCCCGCGCTTGACGTAGACCTCGCTGGAGAGGGTCGGGCCGAAGAGGGCGACTATTCTTTTGTCGAGGGCGTGCGCTATGTGAAGGCCCAGAGAGTCGTTCGTCACGAGGAGCTTACAGGAGTTGACCCACTCGATGTACTCTTCGATCGATTTGAGCCCCTGCTGCCAGGAGACGGAATATTTTTTGCCTATGAGGGCTTCGAGCTCCTTCCAGTATTCCATGGGCCAGGCCTTGATTGGCCACTTGTCGCCGACGTTGAAGTTGAAGCCGATGTCAAAGACTTCCTTTGATTCGGGCTTGTACCCGATGACAGGTATCTCGCCGTTCCACTTGCCGCCGACCATCTCGAAGAGGAAGTCCTCCCAGTACTTCTTGTTCGAGAGCTTCTCTTTCTCGTTCATGCACATCTCGAGGACATGGTGCGACCCGTCGTAGGCCTTCGCCGTGCCTGAGTCAGGGTCAAACCTGAAGCCGTACCTGCGCCACGCGGTCAGGGAGTCTGCGAAGGCGCATATGCCAGCGACCTTCTCGAGGTTGATGACAGTGTCGAACCTCTCGGCACGCAGCTGCAAAACCGAGGTCAGGTCGTAAGGCATTATCCTCGTGATGTACGGGTTGCCCTTGAGGAGCGCTATGGCCTTTTCGTCGACGAGCCAGGTTATCTGCGCGTCCTTGTAGCGCGGCAGCAGAACAGTAGAGCGGAGCACGTCCCCGAGGCTGCTCTTTCTGCTTATCTCTCCAACCAGCGTCTCGGAGTAACCGAGCTTTATTATAAGTATCTTTTCAGCGGCCATCGCGGCAGAACCCCTCTCTTGTCATTCTTGCGGCTTCTGTATAAAGGCCTGCGGGGTCGAGCCCCCGGCTTTCGAGCATCTTTTTTCTGATGAAGTATTCCGGAAACGAGTGCGCCCTTGCGAAGAATATCCCGTTCGAGCGGAGCGATACCAGATCGAGCGCTATGTGAAAAATAAAACCCATGCAGACGGCTAAAAGAGGCGCCGAGCCGGTGTAATGCGTGATGATCAGCAGCGGCACGATGAACTCTATCGTGTGGAAGATCTCGATGTTCAAAAACGCCGGGTTGTGCCATCTCTTCGTGAGAAGCCTGTGGTACTCGAACATGCCCTTGTACCCGAGGTCAGTGAACCTGTTGTGCCAGACGTAGTCGATGTAGTGGTCAAGGTCTATGGCGACGGAGGCCGCCCAGAACAGGAGGCTGCCCGCCCCGATCGCCGGGTAGAGGGCGGCGGCGCCAACAGCGCCGTATATGACGTGATCCGTCGGCCTCATGATACTTTCTTCATCTCCTCTTTCGTGAATATCTCTTCCGTGTGCTTGAACTTCTCCAGTACGAAGCTCTCGTACACGCCTCTTATGGTGTTCAATACCGAGAACTTCATCGGGTAGATGCGTGTCTTCACGAGATAGGCCTTCACGAAGTAGTACATCAGAAAGTCCACCTTGTTCATGGGCAGCTTTATCAGGTGGTTCACGACGAGGTTCCTGAGCGACGGCTTCCACAGGACGACTGTCGCGAGGAGCGAGAGGTTCCTCTGGAGGTGTTTTTCCTCATCCGTGAAGCAGGTGAGGGGGGAGCCCGCCTGGTAGCTCATGTGCAATTTATCGAAGTTGCCGTCGAACGCCCCCATCTTGATGGCGTAGTTGGCGAGCTCTGTCTTCGGGTACGGGAAAAAAAGCGGAAACTCGCCGAAGGTCACGCGGCACCGGAGGTTGAGGTCAAGGGACTCTATGTCCTCTTTTAAAGTCGTCCCGGGTATCGCGAATATCGTGTTGGAGAAGGTCGGCACATTGTGCTTGTGGCACAGGTCAAAGGCCTCTATAAGGGTCTCCTTTGACATGTTCCTCTTCAATACTTCGTTCCTCACGCGGTCGTTGCCGCTCTCTATGGACATGCTCATGGAGGCGAGCCCCGCTTTTTTGAGCTTGAGGAGGATGGGCTCGGTGAGGAGGTTGGCCCTCATGAGGCAGTGGAACGGCACGCCTATCTCCTTCGGGTACCTCTCGGAGAACTCGTCGAGCCATTCGTCGTCTTTCATTACGAAAATGTCGTCGTAGAACTTTATGAACTGCGTCTCGTACCTGCTCTTGAGTTCTTTAAGCTCGGAGATGACCCTCTCCACGCTCATCCTCGAATGGAGCGCGCCCTTGCCCTTGTAGAGCATGTTGTACTTGTGGTTGAAGCAGTAGGTGCACTTGTACGGGCAGCCGCGCGAGACCATGAAACTCCTCATGGGGAAGCGGCCGAGCCTCGTAGACGAGTAGAAAAGCTCCCTGTCGAGAAATGGCAGGTCGTCAAGCGCCCTTCTTCTCTCCCTCATCACAGGCGGGACGCCAGCCTTGAAGTTGCCCTTTGTGACGATGTTGGGGATGCTGTCGATAGAGGTTTTGTTCTCGATGGCTGTGAGGAGCTCGGGCCACGCGTCGTCTCCTTCGCCGACGCACAGGGCGTCGATCTCGTACTGCGAGATTATCTCAGGGAAGAAGGTCGCGTGCGGGCCGCCTATGACGGTGAATATGGTCTTGTCGATGGCTTTTATCTGGTTGTTGGCGGCCAGATAGTATTTGTGCTCGCCGGTCTTGGCGCTGAAGGCGACAATATCGGGCCTGAAGGCGAGGATCTCTTCCTTGAGTTTGCCGTCGGCAAGGATCGAGACCGCGGTCGCGTGACCTTTTTCCTTGGCAAGGGCAGAAAGGAGCATTATGCCCATGGGGTCGATGTACTCGACGTCCTTTATGACGAATAGTATCTTCACCGCGCTTTTGTTGCCTCCGCCCTCGACGGTTTTCCGGCGTAAATGGCTCTCTCTTTCACCCTTACGTCCCAGAAGAGCGTCAGGATGGCTTTGACGACGCTTACAACGTTCTTGAAGGCGAACGCTTTTGTCTTGCCGGAACTCCTTTGGGCTATGTCGACGCCTACTTCCGCGTAGCTCGCGCCGGATTTGAGGAGCCGCACGAGTATCGCGGCCATGTAGGCAAAGCCCCAGGTCTTCAAAGGCACCTTTTTGAGGAGCCTCGATTTGACGAGGCAGGTGCCGTTGTAGTAAATGATGTCGAGGCCGAACATCGTGTTGATGAGAGCGACGAAAGCCCTCGATATGACCCTCCTTGAAAAGGGCCTTACCTCCGGGTTTGCCGTATACGGTATTATCACGTCGGCGTCTCCGGCCCTTGCCATGACTCTCATTATGGCCTCGAGAGGTATCTCGTTGTCGCCAGGCACCATCATCACGTAGTCTTTTGTGGCCCTTCTCACGCCGTCGGTGTAGTTGAAGCCGAAGCCCATATTCTTAGCGTTGTGAATGACCTTGACGTTCCTGTCTTTTTTAGCGATAGCGTCGGCAAGAGCGCCGGTCGAGTCTGTCGAGCGGTCGTTGTAGATGAGGATCTCGTGGCCGCTGAACCTCTTCGCAGAGGCGAGCGCGCCGTTGATGGCCTCTATCGTGCCCCTGAGGTTGCCTTCCTCGTTATAGCACGGGACGATTATCGATATGCTCGGCTTATCTTTTGCCATGGCCCGTTGTTTTTTTCGCGGCCTCGATTATGTCGTCTTTTCCCGGGTAGTACGCCTTCTCGAGCACAGGGGACGCCGGAGTAGGGGCCTCAGGCAAATTGATTCTGACGAGAGGCGCTTTGAGCGTTATCCCGGCTTCGGCGACCTTTGCCATGACTTCGGCTCCGGCCCCGCATTCCTTCCAGCCCGTGTCGGCTACGATGAGCCTGCCGGTCTTTCTCACAGATTCGACTATCGTACCGGTATCAAGTGGCTTCAAAGTGCGAAGGTCTATGACCTCGGCGTCTATGCCTTCTTCCTGTAAAGCCTCGGCGGATTGTACGGCTTCATGCACCATGTGAGAGACCGCGATTATCGATACGTCTTTGCCTGTCTTTCGTACGGCGGCCTTGCCGAGAGGGACTTCGTACATCTCTTCCGGCACGTGCCCCATGTGGTCGTAGAGCCACCTGTGCTCTATCATGATGACCGGGTTGCCGTCTTTTACAGCCGCGATGAGAAGGCCCTTGGCGTCATACGGCGTCGCTGGCATTATCACGCGCAGCCCCGGTATGTTCATGAACATCGCCTGCAGGCTCTGCGAGTGCTGCGCGGCAGAGCCCCAGCCCCTGCCGATTATTGAGCGTATGACAAGGGGGATATTCAGGAGGCCGCCGAACATGTAATGCCATTTGGCGGCGTGGTTCACTATCTGGTCGAGCGATATCGGCAGGAAGTCCGTCCTCATGTGCACGAGTATGGGTTTCATGCCGGCGGCCGCGGCCCCTACGCATACGCCTGTTATGCCGTTTTCGGCAAGAGGGCTGTCCATCACGCGGTCCTTGCCGAACTCCTCCTGAAGGCCCTTTGTCGTGCCGAATACGCCGCCTGAGTCGTCAACGCCTTCGCCTATGACAAAGACTGACTTGTCGGCTGAAAGGAGCTGGGCGGTCGCCTCCCTTATGGCCTCCTTGTAGGTTATGCCGCGAAGGCCCGGGGAGTCTTTAAGTGCCTTTTCAAACTCTGTCCTGCTTGCGTATATCTTTGTCCAGGGCATCTATTTATTGGCCTCGCGGTAGACGTCGGCAAGGAGAGCCGAGGTCTCGGGGTACGCGCTTTTTCTGGCGAACTCGACCGCGTCGATTATCTCGGCGGTTATGGCAAGCTTCAAGTCCTCTACTTCGGCGGAGGTCAGCGCGCCCTTGTCCATGAGGAGTTCAGTGAACCTTTTCACCGGGCACTGTTCTTTCCAGTAGTCGAGCTCTTCTTTGGGGCGGCAGCCTTTTGTCCAGTCTTCATCAGGGCCGACGTGCCCTTTCCATCTGTATGTCTTGGCCTCGATGAGGGACGGCCCGACGCCCTTGCGCGCGAGCTGAACGGCGTCCTGCGCGGCTTTGTACACTGCGAGGGCGTCGTTGCCGTCAACGCAGTGGCCCCTGGCGTCGAATGACGCGGCCGACTCGAAAATCCTGCAGCCGCTCTGGCGCGCAGACTGGTGCGAGTTGGTGGCGTAAAAATTGTTTTCGCAGACGAAGACCACGGGGAGCCTCTTGAGGGTGGCGAAGTTGAAAGACTCGTAGAAGGCTCCCTCGTCGAACGCTCCGTCGCCGAAGAATATGGCGGTGACTGAGTCTTCGCCCTTGAGTGAGGAGGCCAACGCCGCGCCTACTCCCATGGGTATGCCGCCGCCGACTATGGCCGAGGTGCCAAGGATCCCGTTCTCTACGTCGATTATGTGCATGGAGCCGCCTTTGCCGCCGCTGCACCCTGTGGCCTTGCCGTAGAACTCGGCCATGAGGGGCCTCATCTTTGTGCCCTTGGCAAGGCAGTGGCCGTGCCCCCGGTGGTTGGAGAAGACATAGTCGCCCTTGTGGAGGTGCTGGCAGACCCCGGCGGCGATAGCTTCCTGCCCGATGCACAGGTGCACCGGGCACTTCATCTCCTGCTCGGGGTAGAGCTCGACTATCTTCTCTTCGAACATCCTTATCTTGAGCATGGATTTGTAGAGGTCGAGGAGGATTTTTTTCGTGAGCGTGTTGAGCCCGTATTTTTGCAGTATGTCTTTCATGGTCAGATGAAGTTCACATGGAGGGAAGGGTTTTTAAGCTCCCAGAGGTAGCGGTTGACCTCGTCCATCCTGCAGTTGACGCGGCACTCCGAGGTGTCGAGCTCTTTCATGATGAACTCCATCACCTTTTTGCGCCTTTCGCTCTTCCAGATCTCCTCGAAGGTGTTCTCGTTTATGTTGCCCATCAGGAACCTTTCGTCCCCGAGAAAGGCGCTGCACGCCCACACGCCGCCGCCCGCGTCGATGTACGACCAGAACGGGATGGCGAGGCACTTTTCGTATTTTCTCTTCGTCTCCTCGAGCTTTTTCATGGCGTTGAACCTGAAGATGACGTTGAAGCGCTTGTCCGAGATCTTCTTGAGCTCTTCGCCGAGGTGCATGAAGTCGCTGTATTTGAGGCCGTCGTAGACCCTTGTCTTGCTCTTCAAGTGCTGTGAGTAGGATTTTATGACGAGGTAGTCGGCCCCTGTCTCTTTGGCTTTTTTCGCGAGCGTGACGGCCTCGTTGACGTTCTCGGGGAGGAGTATCATCTGCATGCCTATGGTAGAGGTGAGGGAGTTGGCCTCCCTGAACCTGACCGCGCCCCTGATGTTTTCGAGGGTCTTCTCGAAGTCCTCTTCCTTTGTCCTGTGTATCCTGGCGTAGGTCGCCGCTGTGCCCGCGTTGAAGCTAACCTTTATCCAGGTGATGGACTTGAGGCATTCCTTGTAGACCTTCTCCGTGAAGAGCACCCCGTTGGAGGTGACGGCGACGTCTATGCCCGAGGCTTTTGTATGGTTTATTATCTCTGGCATGGACTTGTGGAGGAAGGGCTCTCCCTCTCCGGCGTACATGATCGACTTCACGCCAAGGGAGCCCATCTCGGTGAGCCTTGTCTTGAGGATGGCGGGGTCGAGCTGGCGGGCCTGGTACTCCATGTAGTCGAGGCCGCAGTAGGTGCACCTGTGGTTGCAGGCCCCTATCGGGGAGACTTCCATGTAGACCGGATATACGTCAGAGCCCTTGAGCCAGTCATTGACCCTGCCGACGTGGTACATGAGTTTGTGGCTGTCTATCCTGAACTCGTCCATCAGATAAGGTTTGCACCTTGCAATGTATTGGTTTTACACATAAAAATATAGCACAGGTACAACCCTTTAAACAATATTAAAGTTGCGGTTTTCAAGTCTGCTCAAGGGTTCCTGCTAGCTCTGTAAGCTCCGTGCATGATATGAAGCGCCGCGTTCCATGTGATATAATCGTGAAGAAGTCGAATGTCCTTTAATCCCGTGGAGTTGAGCGAATGGCGAAAGACCCTGTATGCGGCATGACCGTAAATGAGGCACAGGCAAAGGGCACGTTCTCTTACAAGGGTACTGCCTACTATTTCTGCAACCCGTCGTGCCTCGAGAAGTTCAGGGAAGCGCCTGAGAAGTTCCTTGAAAAAGATGACGCATCTATCAGTGAAATAAAGGAAAAAATACCTGCCAAGACCTCAGGGCTCAAGAGCGTGACCCTGCCCATAACCGGCATGAGCTGCGCTTCTTGCGCCGCGAAGATAGAAAAGGGGATAGCCGGCTTGAGCGGCATCGTGAAGGCTGAGGTGAACTTCGCAACCGAGAAGATAACCGTCGCATACGACCCGGAGAAGGTACACCTTGACGACTTTGTAAAGGCCATCAAGGAGCTCGGCTACGGCGCGGGGGTCGAGAGCGTATCCATATCGATAAGAGGCATGAGCTGCGCCTCGTGCGTCATGAAGGTCACCGGCGCGCTCAACAGGGTCGAAGGCGTAGTGAGCGCTTCAGTCAACTTCGCGGCTGAAAAAGCTGACATAAACTATATCCCGGGGATCGCCAGCCTCGAAGTCCTCATGGCCGCCATAAGGGACGCGGGTTACGAGCCGCTCCCGCAGGCAAAGGAGGAAGACCTCATTGAGAGGGACGCGAGGATAAAGCGAGAGGAGATATCAAAGCTCAAGAGGAAGTTTGTCCTCGCGGCGGTCATCTCCGTCCCAGTGATGATAGGCTCCATGGCCTCGTTCCTGTCCTGGGTCCCGGATTTTCTCGGCAACGGACTTTTCCTCCTGATACTCGCGACCCCTGTGCAGTTCTGGTGCGGCTGGCAGTTTTACAGGGGGGCGTGGGCTTCCCTCAGGCATCTTTCGGCCGACATGAACACGCTGATAGCCGTCGGCACGTCTTCGGCCTACTTTTACAGCGCCGCGGCGATCTTTTTCCCTGGCTTTTTCGCCTCAACAGGCGTTCATCACGCCCTCTACTTCGACACCGCGACAGTCATAATCGCGCTCATCCTGCTCGGCAGGCTCCTTGAACTCCGGGCCAGAGGGCAGACAGGGGAGGCGATAAAAAAACTTATCGGCCTCAAGGCGTCGAGCGCCCGCGTCGTAAGGCAGGGCGTCGAGGTGGACATACCCGCGGCAGAGGTGCAGATTGGCGAGGTAGTCGTTGTCCGCCCGGGCGAGAAGATACCGGTCGACGGAGCCGTCATCGAAGGTTTCTCGAGCGTTGACGAGTCGATGATAAGCGGCGAGAGCCTGCCTGTTGACAAGAAGGCCGGGGATGAGGTCATTGGCGCGACCATGAACACGACCGGCTCGTTTAAATTCAGGGCCACGAGGGTCGGTCTGGACACGACCCTTTCGCAGATAGTAAAGATGGTCGAGAAGGCGCAGGGGAGCAAGCCCCCGATAGCGAGGATGGCCGACGTGATAGCCGGCTGGTTCGTGCCAGTCGTCATCGTCCTGGCCGTTATCACATTCGTTCTATGGTACGCCTTCGGCCCTGAGCCGTCCCTGAGCTTCGCTCTGCTCAACTTCATAGCCGTCCTCATAATAGCCTGTCCGTGCGCCATGGGGCTCGCGACCCCGACTTCTATAATGGTCGGGGTGGGCAAGGGCGCCGAGAACGGCATACTGATAAGGGGAGGCGAATCTCTCGAGACCGCCCACAAGCTCGACACGATAGTCCTCGATAAGACCGGCACCCTTACAAAGGGAAAGCCGTCAGTAAAAGAGGTCTACGCTCTTTCCGGCTCTTCCATCGAGGAGATTGTCTTCTTCGCGGCTTCCGTTGAGAAGGGCTCTGAGCACCCGCTCGCCGAGGCGATAATGAAAAAGGCGGCTGAGCTTGGCGTCAAGCCGGTTGACGCTTCCGGCTTCGAGGCCATTCCAGGCCACGGCGTAAAAGCGGCTGTCGATGGAAAAGAGGTCCTTCTGGGGAATGAACGGCTGATGTCTCTCAGGGGAGTTGACACCGGCGTGTGCGCGCCGACGGCCGAAAAATACTCAACAGGCGGCATGACGCCGGTATTCCTCGCTGTCGAAGGGAATATCAAGGGTGTCATTGCGATAGCGGACACATTGAAGGAGCACTCGAAAGAGGCGATAGATGCCTTCCACCGCATGGGTCTTGAGGTCGTCATCATGACAGGGGACAACAAAAGGACGGCGAGGGCGGTGGCCGACGAGCTTGGGGTCGAGAGGGTGCTCTCGGAAGTCCTCCCACAGGACAAGGCAATGGAAGTCAAGAAGCTCCAGGCCGGGGGAAAGAAGGTCGCGATGGTCGGCGACGGCATAAACGACGCGCCAGCTCTCGCTCAGTCGGATGTGGGGATAGCCATCGGCACGGGGACGGACGTCGCCATGGAGGCTTCCGACATAACGCTCATCGGCGGGGACCTGAGGTCGATAGTCACCGCGATAGCGTTGAGCCGCGCCACGATAAGGAACATAAAGCAGAACCTCTTCTGGGCGTTCTTCTATAACGCTCTTTTGATACCGCTCGCGGCAGGCGCTCTCTACCCGGCTTTCGGAATCCTCCTCGACCCGATGCTCGCGGCTCTTGCCATGGGCCTGTCTTCCGTGAGCGTCGTGACCAACGCCTTGAGGCTCAAAAGGTTCACCCCGCCTCTTTAATGCCCGGTCTGCTGTTCCTGTGAGGAAAGTACGGCGGCAAGGTTTTTTCTTGCGTTCTCGTAGTCAGGCTTTATCTCGAGCGCGCGCCTCAGGTGGGCAATGGCGCTCTGGAGGTCTCCTGTTCTGGCGTAGGCGGTGGCGAGGTTGTTGTGCGCGACTTCGTTTCCCGGGGCAAGCGTGACCGCCTTTTTGAGGTGTGCTGTCGCTTCCGTGCTCCGGCCCACGTCCGAGAGGAGCTTGCCGTAGTTGACGAGCGCCATTACATGCTCGGGGTCATATTGAATGGCCAGTTTGAAGCTTTCCGCTGCCTTAACAGTATTGCCCTGTTTGTAGAGTATAAGGCCGATATTGTAGTGCGCTGCCGCGGCGTCAGGCTTGAGCCTGAGCGTCTCCATGAAATGCCGCATGGCTTCTTCATCCCTGCCTTCGCTGTACCTGAGGACCCCGAGGTTGGTGTGCGCCATGAACGCGCCCGGGTTTTTCTGTATGGTGTCCTTCCAGAGCGTCTCGAGGTCACGGTAGACCTTGCCCTGGCTCCATGTCAGTGAGCCGAGCACAAGTATTATGACCGCGAGTCCGGCCGCCTCAATTGGTTTTTTAAGCGTGCCTGAAGGCACCAACATGCCAGCCGTTCCCGCGATGAGGGCGAAGATGCCGGCGCTCGCGAGGTACTGGAAGTGGTCCGCCACATAAGAGTACTGGAACGGGTAGATGTTGAAAAAGCCGAGAGCCGGAAAGAGGGTCGCGAGAAAAAAGAGGACAGCGGCCAGAGGGCCGCGGCCAAGCGTTTTCCTCAGGAGGAACAGGACCGCAAGGGAGCCGAGGAGCGCGATCGCATATGCCCACTGGACAAGGTCTGCCGCGTTGACGTCCCATTTCGGGTAAATGAAAACAAGGTCTGACGGGTAGACGAGCTTCATGACGTAAAAGAGCGCGACCCTTCCTGGCAGCAGGAGCCTTTCGATGTACGAGAGGTCCCATTCGTTGCCCTTGGCCCCGACAATGTTGAGCTCCCACCATATTGTCACGAGCCCCATGGCAAGGCCGGCGATGAAAAAAGGGACGAGGCTCAAAAGGTATTTGAAATCGATTTTACGCCCGCTCATCCAGCGCACGATTAAAAGGGCGACCGGCAGAGAGCAGGTGACGGTCTTTGAGAGGAGGGCCGGGATGAAGAGGCTGAGGGATATGATGTAGCTTGACCGGGAGCCTTTTTCCTCGTACTTGAGAAAGCTCAGGGCAGAGAGCAGATAGAAAAACGCGGACAGGACGTTCTTCCTCTCGGTTATCCAGGCGACCGACTCGACCTGAACCGGGTGTATGGCGAACAGGAGGCCTGCCAGGAAGCCGTAGCGTATGTTGAGCTTCCTCAGTACCGCCCACAGGAGGAGCGAGTTGCACGCGTGCAAAAAGACATTCACCGCGTGGTAGCCTGCGGGCGCGAGCCCCCAGAAGTGCTGCTCAATCCAGAAGGTCGTGAAGACAAGAGGGTAGTATTGGGGGCTTTCGGTCGAGAACCAGATCCTCCAGAGCCCGTCCATAGTAAGGAGGTTCCTGTTGTTCAGGAGGTACGAGTCGTCGTCCCAGATGAACCCGGCCTTCATGGCAGGGATATAGACGATGAACGTGACAGCGAGCAGCAGGGCTGCTTTCAGCAGGTCGTCTCTTGTATCTCGGTTCGTTCGGATCGCGTCCATTCGTTTAAGAGCCTTCAGCCCTTGTCCTTGAAATTAAAAAGGCGGGGCCAGTGCCCCGCCTTTTTTTGCGCTTTAGCGGTTAGAGTTTTTTTCTGAGGAGCGCCTTGCCAGGGTCTTCCCCTACGGGCTTCACATGGCACCTGTTGCAGTCAGCGAACTTGAAGGAGACCCTGTTGTGACAGGTCCCGCATGAGGCTCCCTGGCCCATGGCGGCCTTGTTGGCGACCGTCGAGCCGAGTTCTTCCTTGAACGGCTCAGGGTGGCAGGAGGCGCACTCTACCAGCTCTGTGTGGAGCGTGTGGCTGAATATGGAGTTCTTGACGTAGGGCATGGGGGACTCGAAGAGTATCTCGTTGTCGCGCCTTTCTTCCTTGACCCCGGGCTTTATCGACTTCTTCGGCTCGTGCGCCTTGAGCTTTCGCATGAGCAGCCAGTCGATGTTCCCGAACCTGTCGAAGGGGAGCGAGCCCTTGGTCGGCATAAGATCGAGGTTAAGCCCCGTGCCGAGCCTGTCAGCCGAGGCCTTGAGCTTGTTGATGTCAGCCGATTTCTTGGGGGAGATAAGCGCGGCTTCTGCCGGCTTGCCGGATACATGGCATCTCTCGCAGTTCTCTTTTGCTGAGAAGGCCTCCACCCCGTTGTGGCACTCGCCGCAGCTCTTTCCAGCGAGTATGTCGACCTGCGACATCGAGTTGGTTCGCTTCATCGGGAATATCGAGGGATGGCATGCCTTGCAGTCGTAGTAGAGCCTGTGGACCCAGTGGGGGAAGATTACCGGCGTGAGCTTTTTCGCCTCCATCTGGGCCTGCTTTGACCTCAGGATGAAGTTGCCGGTGAAGGTTTCGTACTTCTTCCACTTCTCCTCTTCGGCGACCCTGGCCTCTTCCTTCGCCAGTTCGACCTTCTGCAGGGCAGAGACCTGGTCGACATACTTGCCTTCGCCGTGCCATTCCCTGTACATGGTCGCCATCGTGTTGGCGAGGTCGAGGATGGCCATCTTCTCGTGGTGGTCCTCGGCCTTGGCGGCCTCGTCTATGAGGGTCAGTATCTCTCCGGGGATCGTAGCCTTGTTCGTCCTTACGAGGAAGCCCAGGGCGTCGAACCTGTTAGCCTCGTAACTTTTCTTGAAGTCCTGCCTGAACTTGCTTTCGCCGAAAGCCGGGGCCGTGACCATGAAGGCCAGCGCCGCTGAGACAAGCACGCCAGTTACTATCCTTTTCATTTTTACTCCCGCTCAGGTTAGTTTAAGATAGAAGATATTCCGGTGGATTATACCAGTTTTCATTTGACCTTCAAATAAAAACAATACGGCGCTTATTGCAGGTGCGGTATGGACATGAAAGCGCATTTATTGTATAAGTTAAGGCATCATAGCCGGGAAGGGGCCCATGCAGCGTAAAATCGAGAGCCTGAGCGTTTCGATAGTCATGCCCGTTTACAACGAGCGCGAATACATAACCGAGGTCATTCAGAGGGTTGTCGACACGGGGATACCCACCGAGCTGGTCGTCGTGGACGATTTTTCCAGGGACGGCACCAGGGATGTCCTGAAAAAACTCGAGGCCAACTGGAAGGGTCCGTGCTCCTTGAGGCTCCTTTTTCACGAGAAGAACATGGGCAAGGGGGCGGCATTGCGCACCGGGTTCGCCCATGTGACAGGCGGCATAGTCATAATACAGGACGCCGACTTCGAGTACGACCCCAGGGACTACCCCAAGCTCATGCAGCCTATAATCGACGGCAAGGCTGACGTGGTCTTCGGCTCCCGCTTCATCGGCGGGGACTCGCACAGGGTGCTCTTCTTCTGGCACAGCGTGGGAAATAAGCTTTTGACCTTTGTCTCGAACATGCTCACGAACATCAACCTCACTGACATGGAGACCGGCTACAAGGCTTTCAGGACCGAGATCCTCAAGGGGATAACGCTCGAGTCCAACAGGTTCGGCTTCGAGCCTGAGATAACGGCGAAAGTCGCGAAAAAGAGGGTAAGGATATACGAGACCTCCATCTCCTACGCGGGAAGGACCTATGAGGAAGGAAAGAAGATAAACTGGAAGGACGGGGTCGCCGCCTTCTGGCACATTATAAAGTTCAACCTGTTGAGATGAAAAAACTCCTTACGGCATTTATCCTGCTTGCCGCCATGCTGGCTTCTCCCGGCACCTCATTTTCACTGATGGCGGACGAGGAGATAAACATACGCATATACAGGGACGCGGCCCCTTCAGTCGTCAACATCGTCACCTCAGCCGTCTCCTACGATTTCTTCTACAACCCTGTCCCTTCCACCGGCTCCGGCTCAGGCGTCATCGCCGACCGCAAGGGCCACATAATAACCAACTACCATGTAATAGACGGGGCAAAGAGCCTCGATGTAACTCTCTTTGACGGAACCAAGTACTCTGCCGAGGTCGTCGGCGTGGACCCAGGGGTCGACATCGCGGTCATCAGGATAAAGGCCCCTGCGTCAAGGTTGAAGCCGATAGAGTTCGGGGACTCATCCGGCCTCCAGATAGGCCAGAGGGCTTTTGCAATAGGAAGCCCCTTCGGCCTCGAGAAGACCCTTACGGTCGGCATAGTGAGCTCTCTGGGCCGGACCATGCGCGCCTCTTCGGGACGCCTCATAAGGGGCATAATACAGACTGACGCCGCGATAAACCCCGGCAACTCTGGAGGGCCTCTCCTTGACAGCTCGGGCAGGATGGTCGGCGTCAATACCGCGATATTCAGCCCCGTGAAGGGCTCCATCGGCATCGGGTTTTCAATACCCGCCCAGACGGTGAAGAGCGTCTTTTCAACGCTTGTCACAAAGGGATATGTATCGAGGCTCTGGCTCGGCATAACCGGGCAGAACATCGACGCCTCTGACGCCGCGCTCCTTGGCCTCAAGTCCACCGGCGTGCTCATCGCCGACGTATTCAAGGGAGGGCCCGCGCACCGGGCGGGCTTAAGGGGCGCTGACTCCAACGTGAGGCTCGGCAACGTCATCATAGCCTCCGGCGGAGACCTCATAATGAGCGTCAACGGAAAGCCGATAAGCACGATGGACGAGCTGAGCGACCTGATGGAGATTTTCGAGGCAGGAGAGACAGTCACCATAAAGGTGTTGAGGGGAGCGAAGGAGCTCCATATCAAGGCAAGGCTCGAAGAGATGCCGAGGAGCAGGTGACAGATGGTGAGGCTCAAAGATGAAGTCAGGCACGTTGGAATAGGTCTTCTTTTCGGGCTCCTGGGCCTCCTCTTCGGGCTCTTCTGGGTCGTCTACCTGACAGCCAATCATGAACAGATACACGCGAGGCTTAGCCAGGCCTCTGTTTTAACTGTCGAGGAAAAGCCGGTCACTGTCCCTCTGGCAGGGCAGGGCGAGCAGGTCTCTCACGATGACAATCATGCCCACTTACACGAAGGGCATGCAACAGGCCAACCCGCCGCTTCTCCTGAAACTGCCGGCTCTTCAGCGACGTATGCGCATGAGGACAAGGGAGTTACGCATGGCGCGCACTCAAGCCCTGTGATGGCCGTCGCGCACGGGCGGCTCGCCAAGGCTCACGCTCACGCCATGGGGCTCGGCATCCTCTCGATAGCCGTCTCGCTCCTGCTGGCACTCATTCCGGCCTCTCCGAGGTCAAAGACTTTAGCCGCGGCCTGCTTGGGCACGGGCGGCCTTTTCTATCCACTCTCGTGGATAATCATGGGCATGAGGACGACCTCACTGGGAATATCCGGGGCAGAGGCGTCTGTCGTGCCGTTGATCGGCCTGAGCGTTGGTCTTGTGGGCTTCGGCCTTGCGCTGACGCTCATATATGTGGTGAGGTGGCTCTTTATCAAGGGTTAGCAGGCCGCCTCAAGCTCCACATCCGCGTCGTTCTCATCGTCACTCGACGCCTTGCGGATGCGTTTTTTTTAGCGGCCTGAAGCTGACTGACTGTCAGCATGATGAAAATTTATATCTGTGACGATTCTCCTCTTGACAAGCGCGCTCATCCTGAATTAATATGCTTGCATAAGCTAAATGAATTTCCCGTTACTGACGGAATCAAGGTGGTTACCACCGGGGAGCGGGAATATAAGAGCAGTAGCCGACCGTCTGGGCAAAGAATCGCAGCTTGACCAAGCTGTTTTTTCTTTATCCATGACGGTTTTTTGTTGTCCAAAATCATGCTTGACACGGGGGGCGCAAAGGTAGTATCACTTGCCTCTTAGGGACATGGGACATAAGACCTTCGCAAGGGGCGTACACCCCTCATACTACAAAGAACTCACCGCAGGCAAGCGGGTAGAGGCGGCGGCGCTTCCAAAGACCGTTACCATCCCGCTGCAGCAGCATGCCGGCGCGCCATGCGAGCCCCTCGTCAAAAAGGGCGACCTCGTCACCGAAGGCCAGAAGATAGGCGACGTAAAGGCCTTTGTCTCGGCTCCAGTCCATTCTTCGATCTCAGGAAAAGTAAAAGACATAGAGCTCTCCCAGCACCCGGGCGGCTTCAGGTCGCTTTCGATCATCATCGAGGGCGACGGGACCGCTAAGGAGTGGGGCGGGCCAGCAAAAGACCTCTCCTCCATCTCCGTCGACGCGCTCAAAGATTCCATACGCGAAGCCGGAATTGTCGGCATGGGCGGGGCCGCGTTCCCGACTTCAGTAAAGCTTGCCCCTCCTAAGGGCAAGGCAATAGAGGCCGTCATATTGAACGGCTGCGAGTGCGAGCCATACCTCACGGCAGACCACCGCATAATGCTTGAAGAGCCTGAAAAGGTCGTCTGGGGCCTCAGAGCCCTTATGAAGACGCTCGCCGCTCCCAAAGGCTTTGTCGGCATTGAAGAGAACAAGCCTGACGCGATAGAGGCCTTGAGAAAGGCCATAGGCTCATCCACTGACATACAGATAATAATACTCGAAGCCAAGTACCCGCAAGGCGCGGAGAAGATGCTTATAGTCGCGGCAACCGGCAAGAAGGTGCCTGTCGGCAAGCTCCCCCTTGATGTAGGCGTAGTCGTAAACAATGTCGGCACTGCGGCCGCCATATTTGAAGCTGTCAACTGGGGCAAGCCCCTCATCGAGAGGATAGTCACGGTAAGCGGCAACGGCGTAAAAGAGCCGAGGAACCTTAAAGTGAGGGTCGGCACGAGCTTCGAAGAGGTTCTCTCTCAGTGCGGCGGCCTTGTCGAGGGCGGCGAAGTAGAAGTTTTGAACGGCGGCCCGATGATGGGTATCGCCCAGCCGACCCTTTCGGTCCCGGTCATAAAAGGCACATCCGGCATAACGGTCATCGCCGCTTCTGTTATAAAGTCATCGGTGTACGAGGCCTGCATAAGGTGCGCGAGCTGCGTCTCTGTCTGCCCGATGGCGCTCATGCCGTATAAGCTCGGGGACTTTGGCAAGGCTTTCAGGACAGGTGAGTTCAAGGACTGGGACGGGCTCTCCTGCATAGAGTGCGGCTGCTGTTCATATGTATGCCCGTCAAAGAGGCCGTTGCTTCAGTGGATAAGGCTTGGAAAGCTTAAAGTTCGTCAGGAAGCCCAAAAGGCCGCTGCCGCAAAATAACAGGATAACGGACCAGAGGACCTTGGACGCAAAAGAGATAAATCCGAACGCTGAGCAGCCTTCACAGGCGGCAACAAGGCTCATAGTTTCTTCTTCGCCGCACTTCCTCAATACCGAGAGCGTGCCGAAGATAATGCACAATGTGGTCACGGCGCTCCTGCCGGCAACCGCCGCGAGCGTCTATTTCTTCGGCTGGCGCGCCCTTCTTCTTATCATCGTCTGCGTCGTAGCCTGTCTCGCGACCGAATACGCCTTCCAGAAGATAAGAAAACAACCCATAAAGATACACGACGGGAGCGCGATCATCACCGGCATGCTCCTGGCCATGACTTTGCCTGCCGGGTTCCCGATATTCGGCGCGATTCTCGGCTCGGTATTCGCGATAGGCGTAGGCAAGCAGCTTTTCGGCGGGCTCGGCTACAACATATTCAACCCGGCTCTTCTCGGAAGGGCGTTTCTCATGGCGACCTACCCGGTGCTTACGACGACCTGGGTCTGGCCCCGCACGATGGAAAAGGCGATTGACGCGGTTACCGCCGCGACCCCGCTGGTCATGGCCAAGTTCGAGGGCAAGTTCGATGTACCCATCATGGACATGTTCATCGGCAACACCGCCGGCTCTTTAGGCGAGACCTCGGCGATAGCCATCATCCTGGGCGGCCTGTACCTTCGCTACAAGGGCTACATCAACTGGAAGCTTCCGCTCGGATATTTAGGCACCATAGCGGTCTTCTCGGCTATTTTCTGGTATGTAAACCCAGCCAAGTACCCCAGCCCGCTCTTTCACCTCTTCGCCGGAGGGGCTATGCTTGGCGCGTGGTTCATGGTAACCGACATGGTCACCTCTCCGGTGACTTCGCTCGGGCAGTGGATATTCGTAATAGTCGCTGGCATACTTGCCGTCGTCATAAGGCTCTTCGGCGGCCTTCCCGAGGGCGTCATGTACTCCATTTTGTTCATGAACGCCTTTGTGCCGCTTCTTAACAAGCACACGAGGCCAAAAGTCTTCGGCGAAGTCAAGGCGCAAAAGGGATAAAAGTATCCGTGGGGCGCGGATGCCCCGGAGGAATTGCTTGAACAATATCGTTAAAATGTTTCTCAACCTCATAGTCATCGGCGCGCTCTCCGGGATAATATTGTCCGGAGTGTTCGGCGTCGCTGACCCGATGATAAAGGCCAACAAGGAAAGGGAGCTCAAGGAGGCCATCTTCGTCGTTCTTCCCGGCGCGAAGGACTTCAAGGTCCTTGAGAAGACGGTCGGCCAGGAAAAGCTCATCGTCTACAAGGGCATCGACGAGAACGGAGCGCCCGTGGGCGTCGCTTTCAAGGCCGACGGAGGCGGGTTCCAGGGCAACATCGGCCTCATGGTGGGCCTTGAGACCAATTATCTTAAGCTCAGGGCAATAGAGGTTTTAGAGCAGCTCGAGACTCCCGGCCTCGGCGACAGGATAAGGGAAGAGGCGTTCAAAGACCAGTTCAAGGGCCTCGAAGTGAAGCCCAAGGTCGAGTACATAAAGTACAGGAAGCCAGAGAAGCCCAACCAGATACAGGCCATAACCGGCGCGACGATATCCTCTGACGCGGTCGTAAAGAACATAAACAGGGCCGTCGAGAAGGTCGTTGCCAACTTCCCGCAAGAAGAGATGACCAGGGCTGAGGCCGCGCCTCAAGCAGCCCCCAAGGAGGCTGGCAATGGCAAATAGTCTCGGATACGAATTCAAGAAAGGGCTCTGGCAGGAGCTGCCTCCTTTCAGGCTCGTGCTCGGCCTTTGCCCGACGCTGGCTGTGACTAACTCGGCCGTCAACGGCCTTGCCATGGGGCTTGCTACCATATTCGTCCTTTTCACATCGAACATACTGATATCCCTGGTGAGGAAGACGATCTCCGCGCAGGTGAGGATACCGGCCTATGTCGTCATAATCGCGACCCTCGTTACCGTGGCTGATCTGTTTCTCGCGGCGGTTTTCCCGGACATATCCAAGTCCCTCGGGCCGTACATACCGCTTATTGTCGTCAACTGCATAATACTCGGCAGGGCCGAGGCGTTCGCCCAGAAGAACTCCATACTCCCGACAGCGGCTGACACGCTGGGCATCGGCATTGGCTTCATAATCAGCCTTACCATCATGGGCACCATAAGGGAAGTCCTCGGTTTCGGTAGCATATTCGGCGTAAAGCTCCTCGGAGAGTGGTTCGAGCCCTGGATAGTCATGATACTCCCGGCAGGCGCGTTCCTCGTCTTCGGCGGCCTGGTGGCCCTTGTGAACTGGATATCCAGCAGAAAGGCTGAAAAGGCGGCCTCAGCCGCTATGTCCCGCTAAAGGACGGTTAAGGTAATGGAACTCATACTCATATTCATATCAGCCTCATTGATAAACAACTTCGTCCTGACCTACTTCCTGGGCATCTGCCCGTTCGTGGGCGTCTCCAACAAGACCGAGAACGCCCTGAACATGGGGTTCGCGACGACCTTTGTCATGACCCTTACGGCGGCAGCTACCTGGCCCATATACAATTATGTGCTCGTGAAGTTCAATGTGCCGTTCCTGCAGTATGTCGCGTTCATCATAATCATCGCCGCGCTCGTGCAGTTCGTCGAGATGTACATAAGAAAGGCCAGCCCCTCGCTATACAGGGCATTGGGCATATTCCTTCCGCTCATAACCACCAACTGCGCCGTCCTCGGGCTCGCGCTCTTCATGGTCATGAGGGAGTACAGCTTTCTTGAGTCGATCGTCTTCGGCTTCGCAACAGGCGTCGGCTTCACCCTTGCCATTGTCATGATGTCTGGCATAAGGGAAGAGCTCGAGTTCGCCGACATCCCGAAGCACTTTCAGGGTATATCCATAACCCTCATAATAGCCGGCATGATGGCACTCGCGTTTATGGGCTTCGCCGGGCTCATCAGGGGTTGATGATATGGGAATGATACTGATATCCGCTTTAAGCATGGGCGCCATAGGCGCGGTCCTCGCAGGTTTTCTCGCCTTCGCCGACAAGAAGATGAAGGTCGAGGAAGACCCGATGGTTGAGGCGCTCACCGGCGCTCTTCCGGGCTCTAACTGCGGCGGGTGCGGCTTTGCCGGGTGCAGGGTGTTCGCCGAGGCACTGATGAAGGGCAACGCTCTGCCCAACGCCTGCGTGGCTGGCGGCAGCGAGACTTCTAAGGCTGTGGCCGAGATCATGGGCGTCGACGCCGGGTCGATGAAAAGGAATATCGCCGTGGTCCTTTGCAAGGGCGGCAATAACGAGGCCGAGAGAAGGGCGACCTACAGGGGCGAGATGACCTGCACGGCCGAGACCCTCACGGGCGCGGACAAGTCCTGCTCGTACGGCTGTCTCGGGCTCGGCGAATGCGTTGACGCCTGTAAGTTCGACGCTATGGCCATGAACGAAAACGGACTGCCTGTCGTGTTCTATGACAAATGCGTTGGCTGCGGAGCGTGCGCCAGGGCCTGCCCCAGGAACATAATCGAGATGCACCCTGAAGACCACAAGCTCTTCGTCTACTGCAGGTCCAGGGACAAGGGCGCCTACGCCAAGAAGGTCTGCAAGGTCGCCTGCATAGCCTGCGGTCTGTGCGTCAAGGACTGCTCAGCCCCGGGCGGCATAGCCCTCAAGGACAACCTGGCCGTCATAAACCACGATGTAGCCCCGCAGAACGACGAGTCGATAAAGAGGTGCCCGACCAAGTGCATCCTATACGGCATCGAAGAGAGCGTCACGCGTTCGAATTACTTCGCCTCAATCCGCAAATAAGCCCTCAGGCGGGCCGGGGAGAGCGATAACCCCGGCCTTTTGCTCAGCATTTGAGCCTTCCAGCCCCTTTCATTGGCAATTCCTAATCCAGACTTAATGAATTTTTAATGAGCCTCTGTTAAGATTAACATGCTTGAATTATCTCTAAAAAAATATTATATTTTACCGATATAGTCATGTCTTTAAACCGCATGCTCTCAATCAGAACCAGAAACATCGCCGTTCTTTTCGCGGCTGTAACGCTCATAGCGCTTTCGTCCTGCCAGTCAAGCGAAGCGCCGAAGGCCTCTGCCTTGAAGGGCTTCAAGGGAGGGGAGACGAGGCAGACCCTTTCCCCGTCGAGCTTCACCGGGGACACGGCCAGGGCTTATCAGGCCGCCCCGGAGATACCCGAAGTACTGGACAGCCTGTATTGTTATTGCGACTGCGAGAAGCACTCCGGCCACAAGAGCCTCCTGAGCTGTTACGTTGACGAGCACGCGCTCAACTGCGACATATGTATTAACGAAGCCCTCATGGCCTACGAGCTCCACAAGAAGGGCGAGAGCATGGATGCAATAAGGAAGGCGATTGACGAACGCTTCGCCCACCTCAGTCACTGAATAAGGAGGCAACTTGCAGAAGAAGACCTTGATAACCGCCGTGGCAGCGCTCGGCCTTTCGGCCATGCTGGCAATTGGAGGCTGCTCTAAAAAAGAAGAGACGCAACCGGCGACCCAGCAGGCGCAGCCGGCCCAGGGTATGCAGCAGAACGCGACTCTCATCGCCGACCTCGAGGCGAGGTACAAGCAGGACCCGAAGAACCCGGAGGTACTCTGGAGGCTCGGGGACGCCTACTTTGATTCCAAGCAGTTCAATGAGTCGGTCAAGTATTACAAGAAGGTCCTTGAGGTCAAGCCGGGAGAGGCGGACCTGTACAATGACCTCGGACTCTCGCTCCACTACCTCGGCAACTCGGCCGAGGCCGTAAAGTACCTCGACGAAGGCATAAAGAAGAACCCTTACCATCAGAGGATATGGCTTACCAAGGGCTTCATCCTCGCCTACGGCATGGGTGACATCGAGGGCGCGAAGGTGGCCTGGGAGAAGGCCAACGCCCTGAACCCCGAGAGCCAGATCGGCAAGGCGGCCGCCGAGTACCTTACGCTTGTAAATAAAAAGTAGGATAGCGAGATGCCCGATAAAGCAAAGGATGCTAAGACCGGCAGGGAAGAGGGCTGGTTAAGGACCATTGGGTCCAAGATATGGTATTTCTTCAACTCACTCAAGCTCACGCTCTTCGTCCTCATCTCTCTGGCAGTGCTCTCGATATTCGGGACAGTGGTCGAGCAGAACGCCCCTGTCGAGCAGTACCTGACGCAGTACGGCGAGAAGTGGACGAGCTGGATAATGTACACCCGCCTCAACGACATGTACCACGCGTGGTGGTTCCTGGCGTTTCTCGCGGCCCTTGCCCTCAACATCATAGTCTGCACTTTTGAGAGGTTTCCCCCCAAGTGGAAGTCGCTTCTTGTGCATATCCCGGAGAAGTTCGACCCGGCGATAATAGACAGGTTCTCGCACCGCGAGACGGTCAGCCTCAACGCCGGATCTGACGCGGTCCGCGACAGGCTCCTCAAGGTCCTGAAAAAGAAGAAGTACGGCGTCTCAGAGTCAGGGACTAAGGGCGATTATTATTTCTACGCGTGGAAGGGCAGGGTGGGAAGGCTCGGCTCCGACTTCACGCACATAAGCCTCCTTCTTATTCTCGCGGGAGCGATAGTCGGCAGCTACGCCGGTTACAAGGACTTTTTCGCGGTGAACGTGGGCGGCACTGTGAGCGTCCCTCAGGCCGAGTTCAAGCTCCGCCTCGACAAGTTCTGGATAGAGTACTACGACTCCGGCCAGGTCAAGCAGTACAAGTCGACCCTGACAGTCCTGGAGGACGGCAAGGACGTGCTGGAAAAGCAGATATGGGTCAACGAGCCGCTGGATTACAAGGGTATAAAGTTCTACCAGTCGAGCTACGGGCAGTCATGGAACAGGATCCAGGAGGCCCAGATAGCGGTCAAGCATAAGGGCAAGGAAGCCCTCGGCGAGACCATCACGGTGAAGTGGGGCGAGACGGCCAAGGTGCCCGGCACCAGGTACTCTGTAAAGCTCGCGGGCTACACAGGGGACTTCGCTTACGACGAGGCAACGAACCAGGTCTTCTCCAAGTCAGCCGAAGCCGTAAACCCGGCCATAAGGGTCGAAGTGTTCGACGGCGACAAGGAGATCGCGACCCCCTGGCTCTTCGTCAAATATCCGGGCATCTTCCCGGCGATCCCCAATGCCGACGAAGACCTGGTTTTCACCGGGTACGTGCCAGTCATGTACTCCGGCATATCGGTCAACAAGGACCCCGGAACCAACATAGTCTGGCTCGGCACCTCTGTCATGGGCTTCGGCTTCATACTCGCCTTTTTCGTGTACCACAGGAGGCTCTGGGTGCACGTTAGAGAGACCGGCAAGTCGACCGAGGTCAAGATAGGCGGCACCATAAACAAGAACACCTTGGTCTTGGAAAAAGAGCTCAAGGACATTACCGAGTCGCTTACTTCGGATTAATCCCAGGGGGAAGAAATGATACTGTCTCTTGTTTTCTTCACATTCTCATTCGTCTTCTACATTCTGACAACGGCGCTCTACCTGGGCTACTGGGTGTTCAAGAAGAAGTGGCTCGGGCAGACAGCCACGGCCATGGCCTTCATCGCCCTTGCCTCCACATCGATGATACTCATAAGCAGGACAGGGGAATCCGGGCACGCTCCGTTCTCCAACCTGTGGGAGTCCATGATGCTCTTCATCTGGGCTACCAACGTCGCCTACCTCTTCATGGAGTACAAGTACAAGTTCAAGGTCATAGGCATGGTCGTCATGGCCATTGAAAGCCTTGGCATGCTCTCGGCCTCCCTTCTGCCGTACAAATTCAAGAGCGTCGAGCCTTTGAACCCGGCCCTCCAGAGCAAGTGGCACTGGATGACCGACCTTTTGTCGACCTGGGGCCTTGAGAAGTACGCGATAGGCTGGCTCGACTTCCACGTCTTCACGACTTTCATAGGCTACGCGGGCTTTGCCATCGCCTTCGGCCTCAGCATACTCTACCTCATAAAGGAGAGGTCCGAGGAAAAGGGCTCTGGTGGCGCTCTTGTCAGCGCTTTCCCGCCGTCGAGGGTTTTAGACGAGATGAGCTACAGGGCGATAGCCTGGGGCTTCCCGTTCCTCGGCGTCGGCATAGTCTCCGGAGCCGTCTGGGCCAACTACGCCTGGGGCACCTACTGGAGCTGGGACCCCAAGGAGACCTGGTCCCTTATCACATGGTTCATATACGCCGCTTATCTGCACGCCAGGGTCACGAGGGGCTGGAGGGGCAAGAGGGCCGCTTATATCTCAATAGCGGGCTTCCTCGCGGTCATATTCCTGTACTGGGGCGTCAGCTTCGTTCTCCCGGGCCTCCACGCTTACGCGTAAGGCCCTGTAAATAAATTTTTCCGGAAGGCATGATGAGCATAAAGAACACAGAAGATAACGAGAAGGGGCTGCCAAAAGCGGCGATTATCGCGGGCATCGTCATAGTCGTCGCCATTGTGGTCTTCATAGTGATGGGGCAGAGGGAGAAGTACGAGCCGGTAGTCGCAGGCACCGTCGCCCCTGAATTCGAGCTGCCCGGGCTCGACGGCAAGACGCACAAGCTCTCCGAGTACAAGGGCAAGGTCGTGTTCCTGAACTTCTGGGCGACCTGGTGCAAGCCCTGCGAGGAAGAGATACCGTCCATGCAGAAGCTCCACGAGAACCTCAAGGGCTTCCCGTTCGAGATAGTCGCCGTGAGCGTTGACAAGGAAGGCCCGGAAGTAGTCGAGCCCTTTCTCAAGCATTATGGCGTGACCTTCCCGGTCCTCCAGGACAGGAAGGGCAGGATAAAAGAGCTCTACAAGACGACCGGCGTCCCTGAGACCTTCATAATCGACCAGAACGGCGTCATAGCCGAGAAGGTCTGGGGCCCGCGCGACTGGCTCGACCCGGCGTCGACAAAGGCCATAATGGAGCTCGTGCAGTATGGCCCCAAGGACTCTGGCGCGTACAAGCAGTCAAGGTAAGGCCGTTTAAAAGCGGTTTTTTATAGACTGACGAGGAGTCGGGATGACAACAGAAGTATCGATACCGCTGGCTTTTCTCGGCGGGATTCTCTCTTTCGTATCTCCGTGCGTTCTGCCGCTCGTGCCCTCATACATCTCCTTTGTGACGGGCATATCCTTCGAGGAGCTCACAGAGGATTCGGACAACAGCAAGTTGAAGAAGGTCATCCTCTTCAACTCGCTGATGTTCATACTGGGCTTCTCGACGGTCTTTGTCGTGATACTCGGCTCTTCGGCCCAGCTCCTGGGCAGCCTTTTCATGCAGTACCAGGACCTTGTGAGGAAAATAGGCGGCCTCGTCATCATCCTCCTCGGCATCCACATAATCGGCATAATCAACTTCAATATCCTCCAGCGGGACAAGCGCCTGCATTTCTTCAAGGAGAAGCCCTCTGGCCTTCTCGGCTCTTTCCTCGTCGGCATCGGCTTTGCCGCGGGTTGGACGCCGTGCATAGGTCCTATACTCTCGGCCATCTTCGCGGTCGCCGCGACCTCTGAGAACCCCTGGTCAGGCATGATCCTTTTCGTCGCCTATTCAGCCGGGCTCGCCATACCTTTTTTGCTGACTTCACTGGGGATAAACACCTTTCTCAGGCACTTCGGCAGGCTCAAACGCCACATGAGGATGATATCAATTGTCACCGGAATTTTCCTTATTGTAACTGGCCTATTGATATTTACCAACTCTCTTGGTATTATAGCGGGGTACCTGAACAGCCTGATACCGTCTATAAGCTGAAGGGTTTTGGGGGCCTGTATGACCAAACCTATTGTCGAACTATTTTCGCGCAAGGACTGCTCATTGTGCAACCTTCCAGGGTGCACTCTGTGCAGGGAAGCTTCAGATGTAATGCGAAGGACACTCGAGGAGATGTCCTTCACCTGCAAGGAAATAGACATAGATTCCAGCGAGGACCTCGCGAGGCGCTTCAAGGGCGACATTCCGACCGTCTTTTTGAACGGCAAGAAGGTATTCAAATTCAAGGTGGAAGAGGCGGAGTTCAAAAAGAAGGTCCGCAACGAGATTATAAAGGCCGGCATCTCCCGCCTCAGGAACAAAAGGTTCAGCTGACCAGAGGCCTGCCTCTCCATTCCCGGACGCAACCCCTTTCTGAATTTCCCTGTTTCAGATAACCGACTAAATCCATCGCCTGAAAAGGCTCGCCACCCCACATGAAGGTTATAGCCGTAATCCCGACCTATAACGAGGCTGAAAACATAAAGATACTCATCCCGAGGATACTCGGGCTGGGGGCGCCCTACCATGTCCTTGTCGTTGACGACGGCTCGCCTGACGGCACGGCCTCGGTCGTCCGTGAGTTCATGAAGGCCGACCCGAGGGTCTCCATCCTCGAGAGACCGTCCAAGCTCGGCTTGGGCACAGCCTACATAGCCGGCTTCAAAGAGGCATTGAAGCAGGGGGCCGACTTCATAATGGAGATGGACGCCGACCACTCGCACGATTACAAGGACATACCGAGGTTTCTGGAGAAGATAGCCGACTGCGACCTTGTCATCGGGTCGAGGTATAAAAAAGGCATCAGCGTCATCGACTGGCCGCTCTCCAGGGTGCTTTTGAGCTACCTCGGCAATGTCTACGCGAGGACGATAACCGGCCTCAAGACCTTCGACAACACTGGCGGCTTCAAGTGCTTCAGGAGAGAGGTCCTTGAGGCAATAGACCTCGACGCGATAAAGAGCAACGGCTACGCCTTCCAGATAGAGATCAACTTCAAGACGGCCGCCAGGGGCTTCCGCCTCTGCGAGATACCCATAATATTCTGGGGCAGGTTTTCAGGGGAGTCCAAGATGTCGGGGCACATCGTGAGGGAAGCCGTGCTCATCGTCTGGCGTCTGCGCTTCCTCAAGATCTTCTCGAAGCTGGGGCTCGCCAGGATATGAGAAGCTCGTGGGTCGAGAGGGACGCCAATGTCGCCGCTCTGCTGGCAGTCCTCGTCATCGCCTCATACGTCAACTCCCTTTTCAACCCGTTCATCTGGGACGACAAGCAGATGATCCTCTACAACGAGGGCATCCGCCATGGCTGGACGAGCGTCATCAACGCCTTCAGCCCTGCAAAATGGGCGGGACGCACTGACGACGCGGGCTTCGTCAGTTTCTTCAGGCCCATACACACGCTGCTTTCGGTTTTCGATTACGAGGTCTGGGGCCTCAACCCCTTCGGCTTCCACCTCTCCAACACCATTGTTCACCTCTTCAATACGATCTTTTTGTTCTTCCTCGCCGTTCGCCTTACCGGCGAGCGGCTCGCCTCAATCGCGGCCGCCGCTATATTCGCGGTGCACCCGGTGCACACGGAGTCTGTCTCGTTCATCTCGGCGAGAGTAGACCTGCTTGCCGCGGCCTTTATGATGCCCGCGTTCTATCTTTATATGAAGGCTGGCAAGGATATTCTCTCATGGAGATATATCGTCTCGCTCGGTCTCTTCTGGCTGGCCATGCTCTCAAAAGAGATGGCCGTAATGCTGCCTGTGCTCCTGAGCGTTTATTCATGGCTCCATGAGGAGAGGGGAGGCCGTGTTAAAAAGGCCGTTCCTTTTTTCATCCTTCTTGGCGCGTACATAGCTTACAGGGTATTGGGGCTTGAGACTTTTGCCGGAGGCCAGCAGCTTCGTGCCGACTTTGTGACGCTCGCCTCGACCGCGGCGGCGGCGACCTTTGACTACATGAGGCTCCTTGTCTTCCCGTATCCTCTGAAGGCCTATTACACGATAACATGGTACAACCCTGGCTCTCTCAAGGCGCTCGCCGGTTTCGCCGTGCTGATAGCGGCGGCGCTCCTTTTCATACTGCTCTATCTTGGCAGAAGAAAGACTGCCGCCTTCTGTCTCGCGTGGACATTCATCTCTCTCGCGCCGGTCATGAACATCGGCGCTCTCGGCGAGTTCTCCATCGCGGAAAGGTATCTGTACATACCCTCTATCGGCTTTTCAATGCTCGTGGGCCTTTTTTTCGCCAACTTCATGAAGGGCGCAGGGAGGAAAGCCGCCGCAGTTGTCCTGATTGCCGTGGTTCTCGCGCTTGGAGCCATGACAGTGAACAGAAACTCTCTGTGGTCCAACGACCTCGGCTTTTATGGCGAGATGGTGAGGGTCGCCCCAATGTCAGCCGCCGCTCACGGGAACCTTGCCCATGCGCACTTCAACCTCGGGGATATTGACGCCGCCATAAGAGAGATGGAGGCGGCAAGCGCTCTTGTTCCGGGGAACCCTGAGATAAGATTCGAGCTTGGCTCGTATTACCTCAAGGCGAACCGGCCTGTTGAAGCGGCCGCGTCCCTCGAGATGGCGGTCAGGGGCAGGCCGGGGAACGTACAGGCCTGGAACCTGCTTGGCATATCAATGGCCGAGACAGGGAACATGGAAGGTGCGAAAGAGGCTTTTACAAGGGCTCTCGAGCTTGACCCTGCTTCACCGGCGGCAAACAATTTAAAGCGTATACAGGAGAAGTGAACAGCTTCAAAACAACGCAATAATCCAAAGGGAGAAAAAAATGAGACTCGCTAAAATATTCATGTCAACGGCCGCCGCTCTTCTGACTGTGACGGCTTCGTACTCTCCGGCTTTTTCTGCGCAGCACAGGGGGGTAGTCATCGAGGCGATAACAGGCGGCGGCTACACCTATTTGAACATCGACGAGAATGGCGAGAAGTTCTGGATAGCCGGGCCCCAGACGTCGGTTGAAAAGGGCGCTGAGGTGAGCTTCAACGAGCAGGTCTGGATGCCGAACTTCACGAGCCGGGCTTTGAACCGCACCTTCGAGAAGATACTTTTCGTGAGCGGAGTTGATGACGGCTCCCCGGATTCCACCTCCGCCGATGAAGACGCGTCAGGCATCAAGGAAGAAAATGTCGACGAGATCCATTCAGGCATGACATACGGCGCGAACGAGCCCAGCGTTGCTGAAGAAGCCGCGCCTGAAGACGACGAAGACGCGACAGACGAGCAGGATGAAGAGGAAGATGATGCAGAAGAGCCGCTTCCGGCTGACGGGGTCTACACCGTCGAGGATATTTACAGTTACGCGAACCGGCTCAAGGGCGAGATTGTAAAAGTCCGCGGAGAGGTCGTCAAGGTCTCCGAGAACATCATGGGCATGACCTGGGTACATATCCAGGACGGGACCGGAACAAAGGGCAAGAACAAGCTCGTTTTCAGGTCGAACAAAGACACTGCCAAGGTCGGAGACACTGTCATAGCCGAGGGAAGGCTGGACACTGACAAGGACTTCGGCTTCGGGTATTTTTATTCTGTGATAGTCGAGGACTCGAGCTTCATGGAAGTGGTGGAAGACGGTGCGGCAGACTCCGTTGAGGAAACGCAACCTGTAAAACCCTGAGGCCTATGGCTGACTGTTGCGAAGACAAGTCCTGCGAGCTGGATGCCCTGAGGCTGAGGCAGGGCTCGGTTTTAAAGACGGTCCTCGCTATCAACGTCGTGATGTTCCTCGTCGAGGGCGGCTCTGGCCTGTGGGCCGCCTCGACGGCCCTCATGGCCGACTCGCTCGACATGCTCGGCGACACGCTCGTTTACGGTTTCTCGCTCTATGTGCTCGGCAAGGGCGGCCGCTGGCTTTCTCTCTCAGCCCTGTTCAAGGGGCTCATAATGGCGGGCTTCGGCCTGGTCGTTTTCGCTGAGGCTGTCTACAAGTTCTACTACCCTGTCACGCCGGTTGCCGAGGCGATAGGCATAGTCGGAGGGCTCGCGCTTTTCGCCAATTCCGTCTGCCTCTGGCTCCTGTGGCGGCACCGCTCTGACGACATCAATATGAATTCGGTCTGGCTCTGCTCGAGGAACGATATCATCGCCAACTGCTCGGTCCTTGTCGCTGGCGCGCTGGTGTGGCTTTTATCCTCAGGCTGGCCTGATATAATAGTTGGATTAGGAATCGCCGCGCTCTTTTTGCGCTCGGCCTTTCATGTGATATTCAGGGCAGCAGGGGAGTTGAAGAGGGTTTAGATGGTGCGCACAGCGCACCCTACGAGACTGCAAGTGCCCATGCACTTGTACGTGTACGTGTCAGCCGAATAATTATTAATATTATGATACTCCGGAGATTTCATATGTCCATCTAGGTGCGAATGCAGATGACCGTACCCCCTTTTAAAGCCACTGTTAAGCAGGGTAGGGTGCGCTGCGCGCACCATATTCTGAAATTTTTTTCACGGCTCACGGCCACGAGAAACGGACTTTCCCCTAAAACCTCGGCTCTCCCTCGACGAGTATCTCTATCTTGTCCTCGCCCTTTACGACTTCCATGTTCGGTCTGAAGAAGATGAAGTCCTGGTGAAAGGGCACGCTCACCTTGCCGCCGAATGAAGAGTTGTCGCCGAGAGCTATGTGGACTGTGCCGAGTATCTTTTCGGTCTCCAAGATGTTGTCAGGCCTTGATGCCTTGTCGTTCGTGCCTATGCCGAGCTCGGCTATGTTGGCGCACAGCGGGTTCTTTTTTATCCGTTCCCTCAGATCGTTCGAGAATTCGTCTTTGCCGACGACCTCCACTACCTGTCCCTTCTTCACGATAAGCTCGACCGGGTTGTGAAATTTCCCAGTAGGAGCCCACTCCAAGACTAGGATGCCGTCTGCTGTGCCCTCGACAGGCGCGAGAAAGGCCTCTCCAGCGGGAAGGTTCCCGAAGGAGCCTCTCTCCGTCAAAATGCCTGTATCAGGCAGGACATTCCTGTCTTTTATCGAGAAGCTTATTGATGTCCCGTTGTGCGAGGTGATGATGACCGTCTCGGCCCCGGAGATCATCGAGACGAGGTTATTAGTCCTCTTCTCGACCTCTTTCCAGTCGGCGGTCATCGCGCCGTCCAGCATGAAGCGCTCGAAGAGCGGCATGGACGCGTACCTTGTGCCCTTGACCCTTGTGAGAAAGTCCCTGAACCTCGTGTGCGAGGTGGAGTAGTGCGAAAGGGCTATTATCGCCTCAGGAGAGACAGCGAATTTTGCGATTATCACCTCAGCCTCATGAAGGGCCTCGTGGTCAGCCTGTTTAGCGAGGAGGGGCCCGAATATGCTTTTTTCCTCGAGCATGGCGACACAGAGCTCTCCGAAGCAGGCTTCCCAGAGCTCTCTTGGCGGCTCGTTTCCGTGGCTCCCGGCGGCGGTAAACTCGACGTACTCGACCTGGCAGAGGCTTTCCCCGGCCTCTACCATGTCCCGCGTGATGCCCACGAGCGTCTCCCTCCTGCCTCTTTCATCGTCTGATATCGCCTCGTCCTCATCGATGAGGTCCGTGAATACAAGGACCCGTTCGTCCTCCTTGACCCCGAGGTTTACCTTGAATATCCTTTCGAGCGTTTCCTGATACATTGATGGCTCCTGTTTTTCCAGTGAAGTTCCTGTTTTCAATATATCATCGGCCCTCTTTTTGTCAATCAGGGCTCTCGCATGCCCTCCCTGTTCAAAATATTGACACAGGTCACTTCGCTAAGCTATAATGTATCACAAAATCACCTTTCTTGCTTTTCACCAGGAGACCAGCGCATGGGTATCAGCACTATTTTGCTTGTCGAGGACGAAGAGTACATCAGGGAATCCCTGAAAGAGATACTCGAGATGAACGGCTACAAGGTCACGACGGCCGAAAACGGGGAAACCGGCATCGAGGCCGCGTCAAAGGCCAGCTTCGACATACTCATAACCGACCTGCGCCTTCCCGGCACTGACGGCATCGGCGTCATCCGCGCGGTAAAGGCCGCTTCCCCTGACACGGCCTGCATAGTCCTCACCGGGTACGCGTCCGTCGAGACGGCAGTCGAGGCCATGCGCGTCGGCGCGTTCACCTACCTCAAGAAACCTCTTAACAAGGATGAACTCCTTGTAACGCTCGAGAAGGCGATAGAGCTTCATTCATTGAAAGAGGAGAACTCCAAGCTCAAAGACGAGATAAAAAAGGGTTGCACGACTGCCATACTCGGCACGAGCGTAGTGATCCAGGAGGTAAGGGACCTCATAGACAAGGTGGCTGACACCGACTCGACGGTGCTCATACTCGGCGAGAGCGGCACTGGCAAGGAGCTTGTGGCGAGGGCCCTGCACTACGGCAGTACGCGCAGCAAGAAGCCATTTGTCCCGATTAACTGCGGGGCCATTCCCGAAGACCTCCTTGAAAGCGAGCTTTTCGGCTATGAAAAAGGTGCGTTCACCGGCGCGATAGCGACCAAGATAGGCCGTTTTGAGGCCGCTGACCAGGGCACGGTATTCCTTGACGAGATAGGGGACATGAGCCCCGGCCTCCAGGTCAAGATACTGAGGGTCCTTCAGGAGAAGGAATTCGAGAGGGTAGGCGGCCGGTCTACTATAAAGGTTGACGTAAGGGTCGTCGCGGCGACAAACCAGGACCTTGAAAAGGCCGTTGAGGAGAAAAAGTTCAGGAACGACCTGTACTACCGGCTCAACGTAATACCCATCCATCTGCCGCCGCTGCGTGACCGCAAAGAGGACATCCCTGTGCTTGTCGACCATTTCATAGAGAAGATGGCGAAAAGAAAGAAGAGGACGGTAAAGGGCGTGAGCTCTGACGCCTTGAGGTCGCTCGAGGCCCATGAGTGGCCCGGCAACATAAGAGAGCTTGAAAACCTCATTGAGAGGCTCGTCGTGCTCAAGGAAGAGGGGAGCTTCATCACCCCCAGGGACCTGCCCGAGAAGATAAGGCTCTCCGCGAGCAGCGCGTCATTTACGCAGGTGGTCCTCCCGGACGAAGGCTTTGATTTCAACGAGGCTGTCGACAACTACGAGCGCGAGCTTATCGTCAGCGCCCTCCAGAGGGTCAACGGCATAAAGAAGAAGGCCGCCGAGTACCTCGGCCTCAACAGGACGACCCTCATCGAGAAGATGAAGAGAAAGGGGCTCCTTGACCAGTTCGACGCTCCGGATACGGCCGAGGCGGCTGATATCGTCGGGTCATGATTTTGACATGATAGTCCTGTCAGCTCTTGCGGCTGCCAGGACTCGCCTTTCTGCTTCCTTCAGAAAGCATCTTTCTTTTATCTGCTAACCTTCTGATTTATATCAGCTTTTTATAGAATCTAAAGCTCTTTCCTCCGGCCGTCAATCCCCCTTGGCACGCTTGTTGCTTCTGTATCCTGTCCGTAGTACCAGAAAAAACTACGGATGCCCACATGCGCTTGCTCAAAACCTTATTTTTAATCGTTCTCATCCTTTCTTTCGCCAGGTCTGCCTGGGCGGCTGAGATAGTCGCCATGCGCGCCTACGAACACAAGGAATTCCACAGGCTCACCATCATCGTCTCACAGGACATAACCCTTACAGCCGACAAGGAAGACGAAAGGGTCGTCCTCAGGATGAGGGATATCATTGTCAAGCCTCTCAAGGAACTCCCCGGCACTGAAGCCATAAAGGTAAGGAACTTCAGGCAGGAGAGCGACCCTGAAGGAGAGTACGCCTCTCTCGAAGTCTCCATACCGCCCGGCTCCAAGGTCACCCAGACCGTAAAGGCCGGCCCGTTCAGGGTGATACTCGACGTATATCCGCCCCCCGGCTACGGAAAGAAGGCCGAGCTCGACCCGCACATGAAGGCCGTTCTCATGGAGCAGGACGCCTCCAGAGTATTTGCCTTCAACGACTCGTGGAGGTGGGTTTACAGGAAAAAGGTTGTAGACTCGCTCAGGGCCGGTATGTACTCGGACGGCTCTGCCGAGGCGTTCAGGGCCTCTTTCAACATGGATGTGCGCGACAGGAATTCGGCTATTTCCGCCTTTAATGTCGTCATCTCGAAGCTCAAGTCCGAAAGCCGAGGCCATGAAGCGCACGCGCTCGCCAGCGTAATGGATTTTTACACTAACGAAGGGCAGGCATCGGCTGTCGAGAACGAGCTCAGGGCGCTCTCCGACCCGGTAATAAAGGCTTTCGGCTACTTCATCCTTGCCGAGCGTTTTGAAAAGAGAGGCTTTTTCCCGGAGGCCTCAGGCTATTACACGCTCGCCGCGAAAATATCTAAAAATGCAGAGTTCAAGTCCCTTGCCGCCTTCAGGAAGGCGAGGCTCCTGTTCTTCGATCACAAATACTCGGAGGCAAAGGACAGGTTCAAGAGCGCTCTCGACGCCGGTTACACTGAGGCCAAGCCCTGGCTCGCGAACTCCTGCATAATCAAGGGCGAGCTTGACCTCGCGTGGCAGACCTTTGGCAGCCTTGAAAAAGGCGCCGCTGACCTCGACCCCATAAGCACTCTCGGGCTCGCTGACATGCACCTCGTGAAGGGAAACTTTCAGGAGGCCCGCTACATATACGCCACTCTCAAGGCCAGATACCCCAATGAAGCGTTTGTCAGCGTCTATCTCCTCCTCAAGGAGGGGGACGCCTACTTCCTCGAAGGCAAAAGAAAGGAAGCAATTGAGCTGTATTCGAGGACAAAGGAAAAGCTCAAGGGAGAGCCGTGGGCAGCGGCCTCGCTTTCGCTCGCTGACGCTTACTATGTGATGGCGACGAGGGAAGAACTCGAAAAGGCCGAGAAGATCTACGAGATGGTCTCCAACGGCAGCTTTGACGCCTCCGCGATAACGCACATGAGGCTCATCACGACTCGCATGGCGCTCGGCAGGTTCAGAGAAGCCTACGAGGACATGGCGCGGTTCCAGTCGAGATACCCCACGAGCCCGCTGAGGCAGGACATGCTCAGGGTCTCTTCCACTCTTTTTTACGGATGGGTCAATTCGCTGATATTGAAAGAGGACCACTTAGGCGCGGTCAAGCTCTACACGGAATCCAGGATGAGCATGCCTTTCGGAAAGAAGGCCGAGATGAGCCTCAAGATGGGCAGGTCGTTCCATGCGCTCGGCCTTTTTAATGAGGCTGTGAAGCAGTTCGATACCGCGGTCAAGATCGGCGGCGGCGAGATTGCCGAAGAGGCGATGCTCCTTCTGGCCTCTACATATCTCGACCAGTCTGACACCAACTCGGCGGGCAGGCTCATCAAGGCCTTTGGCACTAGGTTCCCGAAATCAAAGAGGCTCTCCGAGATCGAGCGGCTCAGCGCGAGGCTGGCCTTCACGAACAAGGACTACGCGAAGAGCGCGCTTGTCGCGAACAGCGCGGGAGACCCGGCGCTCGCCTCGATGAAGGCGGCGTCGTTAGCCAGGACCGGGAACGCCAGAGAGGCTTCAGTCAACTTCGAGAGCGCGGCCCGTACATACTCAGGCAAGGGCGAAAAAGAGGCGGCGTCAGCCGCGTGGCTCTCAGGCGCGGACGCCAGGTTCGCCTCCGGCGATTATAAGGGCGCGGCAGATGCCTACAAAAAAGGGCTTGAGGCCGCCGATCAAAAAGACACAGACGCCAGGTCGTGGGCCCTTTACAGGCTCGCGGCGAGCTACTCAAGGCTTGGCATGAAGGACAGTGAAGAAGAGGCGTTGAAGGAATTAAAAGCCCTGGGCGGGGAGTTTGGGGCCTGGTCGGAAAAGATACATGAGAAGCCTAAAAGCCTTTAAGGAGGGCTCTGACATGAACGAGCAGCTGCCTGTTGAGTTGTTGAACGACGCTTTCAATGTATTCAGGGACGCGTCAAAAAAGCTCGAAGAGCAGTACGCGCTCCTCGAGGACAGAGTGGACGAGCTCTCGCAGGAGCTCGCCGAGAAGAACAGGGCCATAGAGAGGAGCAGGCGCCTTTCCGCCATGGGCGAGATGGCCGCCCGGATAGCCCATGAGATAAGAAACCCCCTTGGGTCGATGTCGATATTCGCGACGATACTCGAGCGCGAGCTGGTAGCTGACCCTGAAAAACAGAGGCTCGCGAGCCACATAACCACCGGCATAAAAAACCTCGACAACCTCCTTTCCAACATGCTTCTTTTCGCCAGCTCCCCTGAGGCGAGGCTCAAATCAGTGAACATAAGGAGCGTCATCGAAGACTCTCTGCGTCTTACAAGAGGCCATGAGAGGAGCGATGTTTCCGTCAAGGCCGAGTTCTGCGGACAGACCACCATCATGGCGGACCAGGTGCTCCTGAGGCAGCTCTTCTTGAACCTTCTCATAAACGCCCTTGACGCCATGGACGAGGGCGGCACGCTCAATTTGCGCACGAGAATGGTCCATGACGCGAGGAGCTACATGGAGATAAAGGTCAGCGACACGGGACGCGGCATAAACGAAGAGCACGTCGACAGGATATTCGACCCGTTCTTTTCGACCAAGGACCGCGGCACAGGCCTTGGGCTTGCCATCGTCTCGGCTGTCGTGACCGCGCACGGCGGTTTCATCGACGTCGTGTCAAAGCCCGGCGAGGGCACGATATTCACCATAGGACTGCCGGCGAGCAGGGAGTACAGGATATGAGGAGAGTCCTTATAGTAGACGACGAACCGGCAATGAGGCTCGCCGTTCAGGAGGCGTTGACGAGAAAGGGCTATGAAGTGGGGCTCGCATCGAACGGCCGCGAAGCTCTCGGCGCGCTCTCAAAGGCCTCCTACGGCATGGTGATAAGCGACATGCTGATGCCTGGCATGAACGGCATGGAGCTCCTGCGGGAGATAAAAAAGACGTCCCCGCATATACCGGTCCTGCTGATAACTGCGTTCGGCACAATAGAGAGCGCTGTCGAGGCCGTGAAGGAAGGCGCTATCGACTTCATATTGAAACCCTTTACACTCGAGGCTCTCGAAGAGACGGTTGACAAGGCCTTCAGGACCATGGAGGCGGTCTCTGACTTCGAGGCGAAAGGCTCTCTCATGCTCGCGAAGGGCCCTGCCATGCAGAAGGTCGTGTCAATGGCCTCGGTTGCCGCCTCGAGCGACGCGACAATACTTATCTCAGGAGAGAGCGGCACAGGCAAGGAACTCCTCGCGAGGTTCATCCACGCGATGAGCCCCAGGCGCGATAAGGCTTTCGTCGCGGTCAACTGCGCTTCCATCCCTGAGGGGCTCCTTGAGAGCGAGCTCTTCGGGCACGAGAAAGGGGCCTTCACAGGGGCCCACTCCTCGAGGCCGGGCAAATTCGAGCAGGCAAACTACGGCACTCTGCTCCTCGACGAGATAAGCGAGATGGACATCAAGCTCCAGGCCAAGCTTCTGCGTGTCATACAGGAAAAAGAGGTGGACAGGATAGGCGGCAGGGGGCCTGTCCCTCTTGACATAAGGATAATAGCGACGACCAACAGGGACATGAAAAAAGAGGTGCGTGAGGCCCGCTTCAGGGAAGACCTCTATTACAGGCTCAACATATTCCCGCTGACCTTGCCGCCGCTTCGCGAACGGGCCGGGGACATAGTCGACCTCGCGCGCCAGTTCACCCGGACCTTCAGCTCAAAGTACTCGCGCCGCGTCGAGGAAATATCAGATGAAGCGCTCGAGTTCATGCAAAAGCAGGAGTGGCGCGGCAACATCCGCGAGCTCCAGAACGCCATAGAGCGGGCGGTGCTCCTCAGCCAGGGCACGACCCTTGAGGTCGAGCACCTCATGGCGGACCATGATATGCCTGCTGAACCAGCGGGTGATGAAGCAAGCGGACAGGAAGTTGAAGAGCGCCAGCCGCTTGTCAGAGATGACGCCAATTTAATGACGCTTTGGGAGATGGAGAAGGGGCTTATCAACTCTACTCTTGGAAAAGTTGACGGAAACAGGACACAGGCCGCGAAGATCCTCGGAATTTCCGTGAGGACACTGAGAAATAAACTCAAGGAATACGGGGAGATGCAGTCGGCGTAGGTTGATAGCGCCTGTTTAGAGGCTGAGGGATCACTGGCTGTTGTCGGTCTTGGTACGGAAATTGCTTTTAACTAACTGCGGATGCTTAAACGAAAGGAGCTCTTATGGCAGGCGGCATGTTCGACAGCACTGTAAATCTACTTGGAAGCAGTTTGGACCTGCGCGCTACCAGGCACAAGCTCCTGTCCTCTAACATCGCGAACCAGGAGACCCCCGGTTACAGGGCCGTGGACATAAACTTTGAGCAGGAGATGCAAAAGGCCGAAGGTTCAGTTCCGGGAACCCAGCCGCTCCTGGCGACCAACGCGGGGCACATATCAACGAACAGCCAGGCCGGTCCGATGCCTGCGGTAGTCGACAGGGTCACCGACCTTGAGGGCTACGATCAGAACTCGGTAGGCATAGAGGGCGAGATGGCGAGGCTCTCCGAGAACACCATCATGTACAGGACTTCGGCCCAGCTTTTGAAATACAAATTCGGTATCCTCATGACGGCCATCAAGGAAGGGGGAAGGTAAGCCATGGCAGACCTTTTTTCAGTAAGCGCCTCAGGCATGGAGGCCCAGAGATTCAGGATGAACATAATAGCGAGCAACCTCGCCAACGTCGAGACTACCCGCACTGAAAGCGGCGGGGCGTACAGGCGAAAAGACATCGTCTTCGCGGCGCAGGGCGAGGGCGGCTTCGGCAGCGTCCTGCAAAAGGCCATGGACAGCGCGGCCCCGGGGGTCAAGGTCGCCGGAGTCATTGAGGACGCGAGGCCCTTGAAGCAGGTGTACGAGCCCGCGCACCCTGACGCCGACGCCAACGGCTATGTAGCGTTCCCGAACATAAACGTGGCCGAGGAGATGGTCAACATGATAGCCGCTTCCAGGAGCTATGAGGCCAATGTCTCGGCTTTCAAAGCTACGAGGGAGATGGCGCTCAAGGCTCTGGAGATAGGCCAGTAAGGATAGACAAGCGAGGAGATGAGAGATGATTGATTCGGTAAAAGGCGGTTTCAGTACCGCGATAAATACGGCGACAGCTGGAAAGGCCGCCTCAGGCGTCAAGGACGGGGGCTTTGCCGAGGTATTGAAGGACTCCATAGAGAAGGTCAACAGCATACAGGGCGAGGCTGACCAGGCGATAAAGGGGCTTGCCACAGGCCAGGTCAACAACATACATGAGACGATGATAGCCATAGAGAAGGCCAATCTGTCCTTCAACATGATGGTGCAGGTGAGGAATAAGCTTGTGCAGGCATACGAGGAAATAATGAGGACGCAGGTATAACCGATGCAGAAGCTGATCGAGCAGATAAAGGCCTTTGTAAAGGAAAAGCCGCTGATGGTCTTCGGGGGCGTGGCGCTTGCCGCGGCCCTTGTAGCGGTCTTCTTTGTCATGAACCAGGGGCCCGAGTACCAGACCCTGTACACGCAGCTCTCTCCCGAAGACTCCGGCGCGGTCATAGAAAAGCTCAAGGACAAGAGGGTCCCGTACAAGGTCGACGGCCCGGCAATAAGCGTGCCTGCCGACAAGGTCTACGAGACCCGCATGGAGCTCGCCGGAGAGGGCCTGCCGCAGGGCGGCGGGGTAGGTTTCGAGATATTCGACAAGAGCGCCTTCGGTGTTACGGACTTCGTGCAGAAGATCAACTACAAGAGGGCGCTCCAGGGCGAGCTTTCAAGGACCATAACCCAGATTAAGGAAATAGAGACAGCAAGGGTCCACCTCGCGATCCCTGAAAAAGGGGTATTCCTCGACGACCAGAAAAAGGCGAGAGCCTCGGTAATAGTCAAGTTGAGGCCTGGCAAGCAGCTTACCCAGGGCCAGGTCAGCTCCATCGTGCACCTTGTCGCTAACAGCGCCGACGATCTCAAGCCAGAAGATGTAGCGGTCGTCGACACAGCAGGGAAGATGTGGACGAGGGAAGCCGACGATGACTCCGGCATGATGCTCTCGGCGACCCAGCTCGAGTACAAGAGGGCTCTTGAGCGGGACTACGAGCACAGGGTCCAGTCGATGCTCGAGAAGGCCGTAGGGCCGGAAAAGGTGGTGGCAAGGGTTTCCGCCGACGTCGACACGAGGCACGTAGAGAGGACAGAGGAGACTTATGACCCGGAAGGCCAGGTAATAAGGAGCGAGCAGAGGAACAAGGAGACATCAGTCGGTGGGGTCGCGGCTCTCGGAGTCCCGGGCGTCCTTTCCAACATGCCTGAGACAGCGCAGGCGAAAAATACTTCCAATGGCTCGCCAGCGAGCTCCAACAGGCAGGGCGAAGTCATAAACTACGAGATAAGCAAGGTGACGAGCCATGTCGTCGAGCCCACTGGCGCGATAAAAAGGCTTACTGTCTCGGTCCTTGTAGACGGCACTTACCCGGCTGCCGCCGCTCAGGCCGGAGCGCCAGCTGACGCCAAAGGCACATACGCGCCGAGGACCGAAGAAGAGCTCGCTAAATTTACGGACATGGTCAAGGCCGCGGTCGGCTTCAGCGAGTCGAGGGGGGACGTAGTCTCGGTCGTGAGCACGCCCTTCGACCAGGGGCTCATGGAAGCTGAGGTCGCTCCTGAAAAAGAGCCGATGGTGCCGACAGAGCTCGTGCCGGTGATATTGAAGTACGCTACGATCGCCCTCATAACCCTGTTCGTCATCCTGTTTGTCGTGCGCCCGGTCATGAAGAGGCTTACACAGGAGAAGAAGGCGCTCGAAGAGATACAGAGGTCGATGCCAGCCCTCGGCGGCGGCTCCGAGCTGGCGCTTGAGGCCGGAAAGAAGGATTTTGATTCAGTCGAAAGATTGAAGCGCGTGGTGCGCGAGAACCCGCAGCAGGTCGCCATGGTTTTAAAGGGCTGGATAAAGGAGAGATAGAATGGCGAGGGAACTCAAACTTACAGGGTCGGAAAAAGCGGCCATACTCCTCATGAACATCGGGGAAGATCTCGCTGGCGACGTCATGAAGTTCATGACGCCCGCAGAGATGCAGCTCCTCGGCGGCATGATGGTCAGGAAAGAGTCGGTCTCCCTTCAGGTAGGCCGTCAGGTCGTGGGCGAGTTCATAGATTCCATAGACAAGGGCGACGTTTTCGTCGAGGGGCTTGAGTTCGCCAGGAGCGTGATGGTAAAGGCCCTCGGACCTGAAAAGGCGCAGTTCCTTCTTGACCAGATAACAAGGGAGATGGGCGGCGGCGGCATAGAGTCCCTCAAGTGGATGGACCCCGCGATAGTCGCCAACATCATAAAGAGCGAACACCCGCAGATAATAGCCATAATCCTCGCGCACCTCGAGCCTGACAGAGCCGCGCAGGTCCTTTTGCACATGCCTGAGGAGAGGGTGAGGGGCGAGATAATGCTGAGGGTCGCGAACCTCAAGAGGATCCCGCAGGCGGCCGTGAAGGACCTCGAGATGCTCATCAGCGATCAGATGCTCTCGGCTGAAAGCGGCCAGGGCTCTACCGTCGAGGGCGTAAAGCTCGCGGCCGAGATAATGAACCAGATAGACACCAAGTCCGAGGGCGAGATAATGGACGTCATAGAGAAGGCGAGCCCGGACCTCGCGGTGCGCATACAGGAGAAGATGTTCGTGTTCTCCGACCTCATGGGCGTGGACGACAGATCCATGCAGTTGATAGTGAAGGAGCTCTCCGGAGACATACTCGGGCTCGCGCTCAAGGGCTCGGACGACAACATAAGGGCGAAGTTCCTGAAGAACATGTCAGAGCGCGCGGCCGAGATGATGATAGAGGACATGGAAGCCAAGGGGCCGGTGAAGCTCTCGGACGTCGAGAAGGCGCAGCAGGAGATAATAAAGATCGCGCGCAGGCTCGAGCATGAAGGCAAGCTGGTAAGGTCCGGGAGGGGTGGCGATGTACTCGTCTAATGTCCTCAAGCACTCCCCGTTCTTCATCGACGCCGAGCCCTTTGAGCTGGGCTCGGTCGAATCCCTCGAGGAGATACTCCCCGAGTCCGATCATTCAGAGGACATCGGCACGAAGATAGAGGCTCTTGAAAGAAAGGCCTATGAGAACGGCTTTTGCGCCGGAGAGAAGGCGGGCTTCGAGTTCGGCCGCAAAAAGGCTGAAGTGCTTTTCAGCGGGCTCGACGGCATCATGAACGAACTCTCGGATTTCAAGCAGGCCCTTTACGGCAGGTGCGAACGCGAGATGGTCGGGCTTTGCCTGTCAATAGCGAAAAAAGTCATCCAGAGAGAGACCGCCATAAAAGAGGACGGGGTGCTCGAATGCCTCAGGGCGGCGTTGAAATCAGTAGTCGCCGGTGGAGAGATATCAATCAGGGTCAACCCCAAGGACCTTTCAATAGTGAGCTCCAACAGGCCCGAGTTGATGCGTTTTTGCGGCGGCGTCAAGGGCATGACCTTTGAAGCTGATGATGCGATATCAAGGGGCGGCTGCGTAGTGTCCACAAACTTCGGCGAGATAGACGCTACGATAGATTCCGCGATAGCCGAGATAGAGGAAAAGCTTAAAGATGCATACAGCGGTAATTGAATCGTTGAGCCGTCACAGGAAGGCCGTCGACGAGACGAGCTCTGTCCGTGTGAACGGCAGGGTCACAAGGGTTGTAGGCCTCGTAATGGAGGGGCTCGGCCCCGGGTCGTCGGTCGGCGAGTTCTGCCATGTATTCCCGAAGGACTCTGGAGAGCCCATACAGTGCGAGGTCGTCGGCTTCTCAGATGACAAGATACTCCTCATGCCGCTCGGCGAAGTCCGTGGCATTGGCCCAGGCAGCAGGATAGTCGCCAAAAGGGTCAGCGCGTCCGTAAGGGTCGGCAGGAAGCTCCTGGGGAGGACCCTCGACGGGCTCGGCGTTCCAATGGACGGGCTCGGCCCCGTCGACGCTGAAAAGGAGTACCCTCTCTATTCATCCCCTCCTAACCCGCTTACAAGAAAAAGGATAGAAAGCCCGCTCAATGTCGGCATAAGGGCGATTAACGGCCTCCTTACCGTCGGCAAGGGGCAGAGGATAGGCATATTCGCGGGCAGCGGCGTAGGGAAAAGCGTTCTCATGGGCATGATGGCGAGAAATACTGAGGCTGATATCAACGTCATCTGCCTCGTGGGCGAAAGGGGCAGGGAGGTCAAGGAGTTCATAGAAAAGGACCTCGGACATGAAGGCCTCAAACGCTCCGTCATAGTGGTTGCCACCTCTGACCAGCCGCCGCTCATAAGGATGAGGGCCCCGCTTGTGGCAACCGCCATCGCAGAGTTTTTCAGGGACCAGGGGCGCGACGTGCTTTTGATGATGGACTCGATATCGAGGTTCTGCATGGCGCAAAGGGAGATAGGCCTTGCCATCGGCGAGCCCCCGGCGACAAAAGGCTACCCGCCGTCTGTTTTCGCACATCTTCCGAGGCTTCTTGAGCGCGCTGGCACTTCCCCGGGGAACGGAAGCATCACCGGCTTTTACACCATTCTCGCTGAAGGCGACGATGTCAACGACCCTGTCGCGGACGCGGCCCGCGCCATACTCGACGGCCACATCGTGCTCACGAGGGAGCTCGCTTCCCAGGGCCATTACCCGGCCATCGACGTCCTCTCGAGCATAAGCAGGGTCATGAACGATATAGTCAATCCCGAGCACAGGAAGGCCGCGATGGGACTTAAATCGGTGCTTTCGACCTACAAGAAGGCCTATGACCTCATAAGCATCGGAGCTTACAAGGAAGGGAGCGACCCGAGGGTCGACCACGCGATAAAGTCGATAGACAGGATAACCAGCTACCTGAGGCAGGACATAACAGAAGGCGTAGGCTATGACGACAGCCTCCAGGCGCTCTTCGGCCTGCCGGTGACAGTATGAGGAAGTTTGTTTTCAACCTCGAGCCGCTTTACGGCCACAGGCAGCGCATCGAGGAGCTGAGCCAGAAGGAGTTCGCCGAGGTGAACCTTACCTGCCAGTCTGAGGAAAAAAAACTCTTCGACCTCGTAGAACTCTACAAACGCTCCGCGGCCGAGCTCGATTCATTGAAGGAGCAGGGTGCGTCTGCCAATTACATCGAGACGCACCACGCGTACCTCGAGGGCCTCAAGAGGCGCATAAAGTCGCAGGAGGCGTCGGTAGCCAAAATAAGGGTGCTGGTTGAGAAAAAACGCGCAGACCTTATTGACGCGTCAAGAGACCGCAAGGTCATCGAGATAATGAAAGAGAAGTCCTTGAGCGCTTACCAGCAGAGGGCCGACAAGCTCGAGATCAAGGAAGCAGAAGACATGACGATAGCGAGGTACAGGAGAAATGAAAACTAGGTATGTCGCCATTATCGCAGCCGGCTATATTTCAGTCGTAGCGGCTTTTATCGGGTTTGACGCCTTTGACATCGGGCCGGTCTTCGCTTCTCAGACGCAAAAGACAACAGAGGCCGTGCCTGCCGCTTCCAACGCGACGCCGCTTGACGCCGAGAGGAGCCTTCTGGACGCGTTGAACCGCAAGGAAAAAGAGCTCAACGCCAGGGAAGAGGAAGTCGTAAAAAAAGAAGAACGCCTCAATATCGTCAAGGCTGACATAGAGCAGCGTCTCTCTGAATTGAAGCTTGAGCATGAAAAGATAGCGGCCCTCGTTAAAAAGATAGACGAGATAGACGACCAGAGGGTCAAGAGGATAGTGAAGATATACGAGTCGATGAACCCTGAAGAGGCGGCCTCCAGAATAGAGAAGCTTGAAGAAGACATGGCCGTGATGATCCTCTCTTCCATGAGCGAGAGAAAGGCGGCCAAGGTACTGAGCTTTGTCAATGTATCGAAGTCCGCGAAACTCAGCCAGTCGCTCAGGGTGAAGGATTAACAGGCGAGCGATGAGGATTAACGAGCTTTGACGGGAAAAAAATGCCGCCTTGCCGTACGGAAAAATTTGCCGGTCTGTCGTGAGTCATGTGATTTTGCGCTTTTAAAGGCAGTTCAAGGTTAAAAAACGCTTTGGCACGGCGTTTGCGTTATAAGCAGGTAGAAATTCCTGAGAGGCACACATTGGAAGTAGCTTTCTTTCCGGTCAACGATATGAAGACAGATACAGCGGCAGGTGTAAAAGCCTCTTTTGGCGAGGAGTTCTCGGAGATGCTCGCGTCTTTGATGCAGCAGGTTCTTCCCCCGGGTGCCTTTTTAAGGATGGATGAGCCTGTCGCAGATAAAGCCGCGGTTGAAAACGGAGCTTTCACCGGCTTCGCTGATGCGAAAGGCATCACGGCTGGCGCACTGATAGAGACCGCTCGTCTTGATGGTAAAGTCGAAATACCCGTAAGATCTGAGTTTAAAGTAACTGCTTCTGAAAAAACTGTGATGGATACGCGCGGCGAGACAGCGCCTGAAGGAGAACCGCTCATCCAGACTGATGAAAAGGTCGCCTCTCTCCCCGTCATCTCTGAGGAACCAGGCTTTTTCAAGACAGAGAGCTTCAATTATCCCGCTCCAGCTCTCCTGTCATCGCACTTTGAGGAAGGCGTAAAGCCGCAGGGCAGGCCTGAAAAAACAAAAACGCCTTTGGTTCCTGAGGCTTCAGCAGGTCTTGAGAAAACGCAGACTCCTGTCCATCCCGCAAAAGTGCTGGCGCCAATTGAAAAAACAGGCGGGGAGGAGATTGATGAATCCTGCGCGCAGTTGACGAGCGACTCATCTGACGCGGATGCGGCGGCATCCGGCCTGTTAAACCTCCTTCCAGATCCAAACGACCGTACGATAGAGGCAAGGGGAGGCGCGAGCGAATCAGTAAGGGCCGGTGATATTGATGTCGCGGAGATGACGGTCTCCTTTTCAAACAACTTTGAAGGCGAGCGTAATGAACAGGAGACAACTGGCGAGTCAGACAAGCAGTTGATCGTCACTGAGCCCAGGCAAATGAATGCCGATGGCGCGGTACATGTCCAGTCCTTTGGAAAAAATCTTGAAGCGGCCTCCATTGACCCGCCCATGTCAGCATTGAAGAGCGCGCCGGTAGTTTTGGAGGTCAGGGACTCTGTCGAGGCGGCGATAAAGCTTTCGGCAGAGGCCGACGGCGGCGAAGTGAGGATGAAGCTCAACCCTGAGGCGCTCGGCGAAGTCCGCATAAGACTCGACGTCTCATCTGGCGCCGTCAAGGCCGAGATAATCGTCGAAAGCCAAGAGGTCAAGGCCATGATAGAGGCTGACTCGTCCTTTCTCAAGGACGCGCTCAGCTCGCACGGGCTCACACTGGACAAGTGCGTGGTAGAGGTAGCCAGAAACGCCGACCTGAAGTTGCGCGATGAGAGCGTCTGGCAGGATCCTTCAGGCGATGAGCGCGCGTCAGGAAACAGAGGGCAGGAAAATGGCACAGGCAACTGGCATGGAAGGTTCAAGCAGGAGCGCGAACGCAAGGAAGACAGCGGAGTTGATTTCTTCATTTAGAATCAAAAGGAGCTCGGTATGATCGAAGGTTTGGGCGTATACGGTTCAAATACAGGCACCATCGAAAAGACGAAAAGCGCTGACGAGACAATGGGAAAGGACGCCTTTTTAAAGCTCCTCGTCACCCAGCTTGAGAACCAGGACCCGTTGAACCCGACGGAGAACACCGAGTTCGTAGCTCAGCTCGCGCAGTTCAGCTCGCTTGAGGGCATACAGAACCTGAATACTTCGTTCTCCGGCGTAAAGGACTCCATGGAGGCCCTCCAGAGCTACGGCTCGGTCTCCCTCATAGGAAAGAACGCGAGGGCCGAGGCTTCGTCTTTCGTGTTCGACGGCTCGTCCAGAAAGCTCGGCTTCTCTGTCTCTTCTGACGCTGCTTACGCTACCCTCGTCGTGAAAGACCCGTCAGGCAGGCAGATAAGGGAGATGGAGCTTGGCGCGCTCAAGCCCGGCTACGAAGAGGCGGAATGGAACGGCCTTGACGACCTGGGGCTTCCCGCCAGTGAGGGGCTCTATGAGTTCTCGTTAGTCGCGAAGGGCTTTGACAACAAGCAGATAGACAGCTCGACCTTTATAAACGGGCCTGTGACAGGCGTAAGCCTCGGAGGAGGTCAGGCCCTCCACATAGACGGAGTAGAGGTGGCCAGGGACAAGGTCACGGAAATATACTGATAACGAAAAAAAACAGGAACGATAAAAAAGGAGGATACTAAAAATGCAGTCATCCCTTTATACAGGAATAAGCGGCCTCAACGCCAACATGTCGAACCTCTCGGTCATCGGCAACAACATATCGAACGTCAACACCGTCGGCTTCAAGGGCAGCCGCGTGACCTTCGGCGACGTTCTGAGCCAGACCCTCACGGGCGGGTCCGGCACCAACCAGGTCGGCCTCGGCGTGTCCATGGGCAGCATACAGAAGGTCTTCAACCAGGGCGCCTTCGAGACGACAGGCAACGCCCTTGACCTCGCCATAAACGGCAACGGCTTTTACATGGTCGCCGACCCGACCCTGAACGCCAACTATTACACGAGGGCAGGGCAGTTCTCGACCGACAAGGACGGCTACGTGATAAACCCCGAGGGCATGAGGCTCCAGGGCTACATGGCCAACGCAAGCGGCACCCTGCAGAACACTGTCCAGGACCTGCAGCTCTCCACAAGGACCATAACCCCGAGCGCGACCTCGAACGCCGCGTTGAACGCAAACCTCGACTCTAACGCGCCTGTCACCGGCTTTGTCTTCACCGCCGGGACTAACGACCAGATAACCTTTGACGTGGGCGGAGTCCCCCAGACGGCGAGCCTCATAACCGACGGCGGTCTCGTCTCAGGCGGAGCCGCGACCGGCGCTGACGTTGCGGCCGCCATAAAGTCTGCTCTCCAGGCCCAGAACGGCAATACCGATACATACGCGGTCGCTTTTGACGACCAGACCGGCGTATTCACCATCTCGAACGAGACCGGCAACGCCTCGACCGTAACCATGGACTGGGGCGCTTCAACCGCGGCCGCTCTGCTCGGGTACTCGGGCGCCGGCTCTACCGCGATAGCCGTAGGTTCTGACGACTCGGCCGCGACAAAGGTCGCTGGAGGGGCGTTTGACCTCAACGCCGCCGGAGACACCTCCAACTTCTCAACGCCTGTCACGGTCTACGATTCGCTCGGCAACGACCACGTCGTGACCTTGCACTTCAGGAAGGACAGCCTCGGGGCAACTGGCAACACCTGGGAGTGGTTCGGCGTAGTCGACGCTTCCGAGTCAACTACCGGCGCCACCGAAGTCCAGGCGCAGGGCACTGTCACCTTCAACACCAGCGGAGCCCTTTATTCCGAGAGCGCCGTCACTTACCCGACAGGCGGCTTCAACTTCACCGGGGGCGCGCTCCAGAACCAGATGATAGCCTTTGACTTCGGCTCGTCCATCACGCAGGGCTCTACCGGGACCGACGGCACCACCCAATACGGCACCACCTCAGGGGTTTCCATGCTCACCCAGGACGGCTACTCCTCAGGCACCCTCCAGAGGGTCAGCATAGACCAGGACGGCATGCTCCGCGGTATATTCTCCAACGGCAACGACCTTACCCTCGGACAGGTGCTCCTCGCTGACTTCGCCAGCCCTACGGGACTCGCCAGCTCTGGCATGAACCTGTACAAGGAGACCTATGACTCTGGCCAGCCGCTCATCGGTGAGCCGGGCAGCGCGGGAAGGGGCCTTGTCCAGTCGAGCACACTTGAGCTCTCGAACGTGGACATTGCCAGGGAGTTCGTGAACATGATAACCGCCCAGAGGGGGTTCCAGGCCAACTCCAAGATAATAACGACCACTGATGAGCTCCTTGCCGAGCTTGTGAACCTCAAGAGGTAAGCTTCTGAGATAGACAGTTGAAAAGGCGGAGGGGTAAATCCCTCCGCCTTTTTTTTATCCGGCAACAAGAACAAACCCGCAGCACTTTGCCTGTTCGAAGCCGGGAGTTTTCTTCTCCTCCAAGTCATTTTTCTGACGCTTACACCTCCAAATACTTGACCGGCTGCCTTTGGCCACTGAAAGCTGGTTTGGCCGCCTCCTGAAAAACTCAATTTTTCCAATAACATACCGCTCAACTGACAAATTTTGCGCCACCTGGCACGCCCCTTGCAAAAAGCTAATGCATCCAGGCAGTATCAGGTCCTTATCAAGGGCCGCCAGAATACAAGGAGGTAAGTATGGCAGAAGTCGAAAAGAAAGAGGAAGCAACCGCCCCGCCTAAAAAGGGCAAGGGGCTGCTGATAGCCATCATCGCGGTAGCGGTAATAGGCATGGGTGTTGGCGCCTACCTGCTCCTCGGCGGCAAGAAGGCCTCAACAGGCGAGGGGCACGGCGCCGGGGCAGAGGCGTCAGCCACTGAGAGCGGCGGGCACGGAGAGGCCGCCTCTGGAGCGAAAAACTCCGGAATTTTCAACCTCGAGCCCTTCATAGTCAACCTTCAGGATAACTCCGGCACGAGGTATCTGAAGCTTACGGTCAACCTCGAGCTCACTGACGGGGCAAACCCGGCGGAACTTACCGCGCAGACTACCCAGGTAAGGGACTCACTCATCATACTGCTGAGCTCCAAGAGCTACGCAGACATAGGCACGGTCGAGGGCAAGTACCTGATGCGCGATGAGATAGTGGCGAGGATCAACCAGTTTCTCACAAAAGGCAAAGTAAAGACGGCGTATTTTACCGAGTTCGTAATCCAGTAGAACGGGGCAAAGCAAATGGCAGAGCAGATTCTCTCGCAGATGGAAGTAGACGCGCTCCTGCGCGGCCTCTCTAACGGGGACATCAAGACCGAGGCTGAAAGGCTCGCGGATGAGGACTACCGCGACGTAAAGCCTTATGACTTTTCCAGCCAGGACAGGGTCCTTCGCGGCAAGCTCCCGGCCCTCGAGATGATAAACGAGAAGTTCGTGAGGTCCCTTAGAAACTCGCTCTTCAACGTGCTCAGGCGCTCCGTGGACGTGGCGGCAGAAGGCACGAGGACCATGAAGTACGAGGAGTTCCTGAGAAACCTTCAGGTCCCGTCGTCGCTCAACGTCTTTCAGCTCCACCCGTTCAGGGGCCACGGGCTCCTCGCGATAGACCCGGCGCTGGTCTTCATAATCGTCGACAGCTACTTCGGCGGCGACGGCAGGTTTCACACCAGGATAGAGGGCAGGGACTTCACCAACGTCGAGCAGGCGGTCGTAAAAAAAGTCGTGGACGTCATCTTCGATGAGATGAAAGAGGTATGGAAAGCGGTCCATCCGGTAGAGTTCAGGCTCACGAAGAGCGAGATGAACCCACAGTTCGTGAACATGATAAGCAATACCGAGAACGTAATTATCTCGGCGTTCAGGATGGAGATAGAGTCGGTCTCCAACAACTTCTTCTTCTGCCTGCCCTACACGACAATAGAGCCGATAAGGGACAAGCTCATGGGCACCCACAGGATAGACAGCTCAGAGATTGACGTGAAGTGGACCGAGAACCTCCGCGACCAGTTTGGCGGCGTCTCCATGAACATCACCGCTGAGATGGGCGGGGCCGAGATAAGCGTGCACGAGCTCATGGGCCTCAAGGCCGGAGACATAATACAGCTCGACAGGAAGGCCAGGGACCTTCTCGAAGTTAGCATCGAGGGCGTGCCGAAACTTCTCGGCAGGCCCGGAGTGATGGATAACCACTACGCATTAAAGTTGACGGACCTCATAAGGGAAAGGGGCTGAAGATGAACGAAGAGATGAATACGCAGAGCGCCGGGTCGATGGACGACCAGTGGGGCGCGGCCTTCGCCGAAGAGAAACAGGCCCAGGCAACGCAGGAACAGGAAAAACCGGCTCAGCCACAGGCGCAGCCGCAGCCGAAAAGGGACGTCGTTGTAAGGCCCGCGAGCTTCGGCAATGTCAAGAACGAGAACAACGGCCAGATAGCCAACATGGACATGATCCTCGACATACCGCTTACGATCTCCGTCGAGATAGGCAGGACCAAGATGGTCGTGAAAGACCTTCTGCAGCTCAGTCAGGGCGCTGTGGTGGAGCTCGAAAAGCTCGCCGGAGAGCCGATGGAGATACTCATCAACGGCAGGCTCATAGCCAGAGGCGAGGCGGTAGTAGTGAACGAGAAGTTCGGAGTGAAGCTTACCGACATCGTTAGCCCGGCCGAAAGGATAAGCAGGCTGAAATGACCGACTCGTACCTTTATCTCCTCGTAAAATCGATACTGACCCTCCTGTTCGTGCTCGGCATCATGGCGGCGGCTCTTTACGCCCTGAGGCTTTACATGGGCAAGTCCACGGCCGCGCCTGTCAAGGGCGCCAGGGCCGTAGTCAGGGTCATAACGACGGCGTTCCTGGGCCCCAAGAGGAACATAGCCGTCGTCGAGGTGGCGGGCGAGGTTCTGGTACTGGGGCTCACGCCGCAGTCGATAACGTTCCTTACGAAGATAGAGGACACAGGCGCCAAAGAAGAATTGAGAAAGCTTGGCGAGAACAAAAAAAGGCCGCTCCTGGGCCTTTTTCAGGGCGGCATGTAAAGATGAAGAGATTATTGGTCATAACGATTGCGGCCTTCATGATATTCGCTTCTGGGAGCGCTCTGGCGGCGGACGCCATAAGCCTGCCGAACGTCAGCCTCTCGGTCGGGGGAGCTAACTCGCCTGAGGGGGTCGCCACAGCGATACAGATAGTCCTTCTCCTCACGGTCCTGACGCTCGCGCCCGCGATCCTCCTCATGATGACCTCGTTCACGAGGCTCGTCATCGTCTTCTCGCTCCTGAGGCAGGCTCTCGGCGTGCAGCAGGCGCCCCCGAACCAGGTCATCATAGGGCTCTCACTGTTCCTTACTTTTTTCATAATGTCTCCCGCGCTCACGAAGATCAACACTACCGCTCTTCAGCCATACATGCAGGGTACTATCACTCAGGACGCGGCCATGACAGGCGCTCTGGCGCCGCTTCGCGAGTTCATGCTCAAGAACACCAGGCAAAAGGACATGAACCTGTTCCTCAAGCTCTCGAAGTCCGAGGCCCCGAAAGTGAAATCTGACATACCGACGCTCGCGCTCATCCCGGCGTTCGTCACAAGCGAATTGAAGACCGCGTTCCAGATAGGCTTTCTCATCTACCTGCCGTTCCTCGTTATCGACATGGTGGTCGCGAGCGTCCTCATGTCGATGGGTATGATGATGCTGCCGCCGGTCATGGTCTCGATGCCCTTCAAGCTCATGCTCTTCGTGCTCGTCGACGGCTGGTATCTGCTCGTCGGCTCGCTCGTGCAGAGCTTCGGTTAAGGAGAAGATAATGACGCCGGAATTCGTGACAGCGATTGGAAAAGAGACGATAGAGGTGATCCTCATGGTATCGGCCCCGGTCCTCATAGCCGGAATGGTCGTAGGCCTCCTCATAAGCGTCTTTCAGGCGGTCACACAGATACAGGAGATGACCCTCACGTTCGTGCCCAAGATAATCGTAGTCTTTCTCGTGCTCCTGGCCATGGCTCCATGGATGATGGAGATAATGATCAAGTACACAAGCGGCATCTTCACAAATATACCCAACTACATAAGGTAAATGGAAATTACAGACTACATACTGGCCAACTACTCGACCTTTCTTTTCGTGCTCGTGCGCACCGGGTCGATCCTCTTTACCGCTCCGATATTCGGGGCCATGAACGTTCCCATGCAGGTAAAGTTCGGCCTTACGCTCCTTCTGGCCATCCTCCTGACGCCGCTTACGCCCGCCGTCGCGTTGCCGGCAGCCATGACCGGCGTCATCATAAGCCTCGCCGGGGAGGTCCTCATCGGCGCGGCGATAGGACTGGCCGTAAAGTTCATCTTCACAGGCATCGAATACGCGGGCCAGGTAGCGAGCTTCCAGATGGGCATCGGCATGGCGAGCGCGTACGACCCCATAAACAGCGCGCAGATAACGGTCCTCGGAAAGTTCCTCAGCATACTGACTCTCCTGATATTCCTCACGGTGAACGGACACCTCATGGTCATACTTGCCCTGAAAAAGAGCTTCGACGTCATACCGGCATACGGCTTTACGCTCTCAGGCGAGCTGATGGAGGGGTTGATCATTTTTTCAAAGGAGATATTCATACTCGGCCTGAAATTCGCTGCCCCCGTGCTCGCCATCCTGATATTCGTCAACATAGCGATGGGCATAATGGCCAGGACAGTGCCTCAGCTCAACATGTTCGCGGTAGGCTTCGCCGTGACCATATCAGTCGGCTTCGTCATGATCCTGATATCCCTGCCTGTTTTCGAGGACGCGGCGATAGCGGCGTTCGACCGCATGTGGCTGGGAGTAGATAACCTCATGAAGGCAATGTAATGGCAGACAACGACCAGGAACGCACAGAACAAGCTACATCGAGAAGGAGAGAGCAGTCCTATCAGGAGGGCAACTTCGCCACCTCCAAGGAGGTCTCTACCCTTTTCATGGTCGCCGCCGGCGTGATTGTGCTCTACTTCTCCGGCCTCTGGATGTTCTCAGGCCTCGCCGATGTCATGAAAAAGTGCTTTCACCTGTACAGGGGCGAGCTCACGGTAAAGGAACTGCACACCATATTCAAGGACCTCTCATTGAGCTTCCTCATGATAATCGCTCCCGCGCTCCTCATCCCCATATTTGGCGCTATCTCCTACGTAGTCCAGAACGGCATCAACTTCACCGCCAAGCCGCTCGCGCCTGATTTCAAGAAGATAAACCCGCTTGCGGGATTCAAAAAGATAGCCTCGATGAACTCGATTGCCGAGCTGGTCAAATCAATCCTCAAGATATCCGTCCTCACCTACGTCGTTTTCCTCGCAGTGAAGAAGGAATGGCTCAACATGCCGGTCCTCATCGACATGGATGTGGCGGCTTCTGCCGCCTATATAGCGAAGGTGAGCTTTGCCATCATGGTAAAGACGGTCTGGGTGCTCGTGGTCATAGCCGCAATCGATTACGCCTACCAGAAGTGGACCTTCGAGAAGGGCCTCAGGATGAGCAAGGAAGAGATCAAGGAGGAGATGAAGGAGACAGAGGGCGACCCGATCATCAAGGCCAGGATCAAGTCCATGCAGAGAGAGATGGCCAGGAAAAGGATGATGGCCGACGTACCGAAGGCCGACGTGGTCATAACCAACCCGACTCACATAGCGGTCGCCATAAGGTACGACAGGGAAAAGGGCGGCGCGCCGATAGTCGTCGCCAAGGGCGCGGGTTTTGTAGCAGAGAAGATAAGGGAGCTCGCGAGGAAAAGCGGGGTCCCTGTCCTTGAGAACAAGCCTCTCGCGAGGACCCTTTACAAGACCGTCAGGATAGGCATGGAAATACCGGCAGACCTGTACAAGGCCGTGGCTGAAGTGCTCGCCTACGTATACAGGCTCAGGAAGAGGAAGTAACAGATGGCTGGAATGACCGACAACATGATATTCAAAAGAGGGATGGACCTGGCCCTGCCCGTCGGCATAGTGGCGATACTGTTCGTCATGATCCTGCCTGTGCCGCCGCTTCTTCTGGACCTGTTCCTGACCTTCAACATCACTGTCGCGATAATCATCCTCCTTGTGGCCGTCTACGTCAAGAAGCCGCTGGATTTCTCGACGTTCCCGATACTTTTGCTCGTCACGACCCTTTTCAGGCTCTCGCTCAACGTAGCTTCCACGAGGCTAATCCTCCTGCACGGAGCTGACGGCCCGGAGGCCGCAGGTCAGGTCATCAAGTCCTTCGGCAACTTCGTCGTCGGCGGAAATTACGCCGTAGGCTTCATCGTCTTCGCGATACTCGTTATCATCAACTTCATGGTCATCACAAAGGGCGCGGGCCGCATTGCCGAAGTCGCCGCGAGGTTCACCCTCGACGCCATGCCAGGAAAGCAGATGGCAATCGACGCCGACCTCAACGCCGGGCTCATCGGCGATGAAGAGGCGAGGAAGAGAAGGAAGGACGTAGCCCTCGAAGCAGATTTTTACGGAGCCATGGACGGAGCGAGCAAATTCGTAAGGGGAGACGCTGTCGCCGGTATTCTGATCGCCGTCATCAACATCGTGGGCGGCATCATCATAGGCGTACTCCAGCAGGGCCTCCCGGTGACGGAAGCCGCCGCTACCTACACGCTACTTACAGTCGGCGACGGCCTCGTGGCGCAGATACCGGCGCTTGTCATATCGACCGCGGCTGGCATAGTCGTCTCGAACGTCAACTCAGGTACGGGCCTCTCCGACAGCATCGGCAAGCAGTTCGTGCTCAACCCCAAGCCGATCCTCATCGCTTCAGCCATTCTCTTCGTCTTCGGCCTCATCCCGGGTCTCCCGCACGTGGCTTTCCTGGTGCTCTCGATTGCAACCGCCGGGGTTGGCTATCTCGTCTACAAGAACGCCGAGGCCAAGGTAGCCGAGGAGACGGCTGAGAAGGAAAAGGCCGCAAAGCCGCAGCCAAGGAAGGAAGCCTCCGACGAGGTGCCGCTCATCGACACATTGAGCCTCGAAGTCGGTTACAGGCTCATTCCTCTCGTTGACTCAAGCGAAGGCGGAGAGCTCCTCGAGAGAATAAAGGCCATAAGAAGGCAGTTCGCCGAGGAAATGGGCATCATGGTCCAGCCCGTCCACATAAAGGACAACCTTCAGCTCAAGCCTTCCGAGTACATCTTCCTCGTCAAGGGCATTGAGGTGGCAAGAGGGGAGCTTCTCGCGGGCCATTCCCTCGCTATAGACCCTGGCACCGCTCAGCCCGGACTCGAGGGAATGCAGACGACAGACCCGGCCTTTGGCCTGCCCTCCATCTGGGTCGCTGACGGCCAGATAGAAAAGGCTCAGCTCATGGGCTACACGGTCGTCAACCACTCCGCGATAATCGCGACCCATGTGACTGAGGTGATAAGGAGCCACGCCAACGAGATACTCGGCCGCCAGGAAGTACAGGGACTCCTCGACAAAGCCGCGAAGACGCACCCGAAGGTCGTAGAGGAGCTTGTCCCGGGGCTCATGAGTCTCGGAGCTGTGCAGAAGGTCTTCCAGAACCTCCTGAAGGAAAGGGTCTCGATAAGGGACCTGCAGAGCGTGCTCGAGACGCTCGCGGATTACGCGACCTTGACAAAGGACACCGATCTTCTTACGGAATACGTGAGGATGAACCTCGCCAGACAGATCTCCAAGTCTCACGCGGGGCAGGATTCGGCAATACAGGTCCTTGCCCTGAGCCAGGAGATCGAAGAGACGATAGCGAAATCCATACACGAGACGCCGCAGGGCTCGTTCATGTCAATTGAGCCAGGCGCGGCTCAGAAGATACTCGGCAAGTTGAGGGAAGCCCTTGAAGAGGCCATGTCAAAGGGCTACCAGCCGGTACTGCTTGTTTCGCACCAGACCAGGAGATTCGTCAGGAGACTGACCGAAAGGTCTTTCCCGGCAACCCCGGTGCTTTCACACAGCGAGATTTCGCCTAACGCGAAGGTCCAGACACTTAAAGTGGTGAGGTTGTAGCATGCGGATGAAAAGTTTTACAGGCCCGTCGGTAAAAGAAGCCTTGAGGCTCATCAAGGCCGAGTTCGGAGAGCAGGCTTTGATCATGAGCAACAAGAGGCTCTCAAGCGGTCAGTACGAGGTGATAGCGGCGGTTGACTACGACCTTGACGCCGCCGCGTCAGCCGGCAAAAACCGCGGCGCGGAGAGCACCGTGAAGCCTGTCATGACGGCCGGCTCACAGAGCTCTCTTGAAAGAGAGCTTAAAAAAGAGCTCAGAGAGCTCAGAGAGCTGAAGGACCTGTGCTTCTCGTTCGCCGCGCGCTCAGGGGGGGCTGCCGCTGATGTCTTCAACAGGCTCGAAGAGAACCTCGTCACCGGCGGCGTTGACAGACGTCTCGCCAAGAAAATACTGATGAACACCCTTTCAGGCGTCACCAGGGACAAGGCAGCAGACATCATCTATCTCAAATCGCGCATGAGAAGAAAAGTCTACGATCGCCTCGATGTCAAAGATCCGCTCGCGAACTCTGGCGCGCTGGCTTTCGTCGGCTCAGAGGGGGCTGGCAAGACTACCACGATAGCCAAACTCGCCGCAGTTCACGGCGTGAAGCGCAAAAGGCGCATGGCTCTCATTACCATGGACACACTCAGGATTGGAGCCGCCGACCAGCTCAAGGCCTACGGAAGGCTCATGGGCGTGCCTGTCGAGGTAGCGCGGGACGCGGGCGAGCTCAAATCAAGGATGTGCGCCCATGCTGACAAGGAGCTCATACTTGTAGATACCCCCGGGCTCAACCACAGGGACTCAAGAAGGATGGAGGCTCTCATAAGGCTTGCCGACGAGTGCCCGGCGTTGAAGTTCAACCTGGTCCTCAATTCACAGACAAGGGACGAGGCGATGTACGAAAGCGTCAAGGGTTTTGGAGCCCTTCCTATAGACTCCCTTTCCTTCACGCGCCTCGACGAGGGAAAAGAGCACGGCGCGATACTTAACGCGATGGTCATGGCGAAAAAACCGGCCGCGTATCTTTCTACCGGCAGCCGCGTGCCTGATGACATCGAGGTCGCCTCAAGAGACAGACTTCTGAGTTTTTTCATGCCGAATTAAGGAGAGGCGACAGGAATGGAACAAGCATTGAAATTGACTAAATTCGCTGAGGAGGAGACGGCCATGGCGTGGACGGGCACGAGAGTCATGGCCGTGAGCAGCGGCAAGGGCGGAGTCGGCAAGACCAACTCGGTCGTGAACCTTGCGATAGCTTTCTCGAGGATGGGGAAGAAAGTCCTTCTCCTTGACGCTGACCTGGGGCTTGGCAACCTTGACGTTCTTCTCGGCCTCGCCCCCAGATACAACATCGGACATCTCCTGAGCGGCGAAAAGAGAATCGATGAGGTCCTTGTAAAGGGGCCTGAAGGGGTGATGATCCTGCCCGCGAGCTCAGGCGTGCAGGAGCTCACGGACCTTGGCTCCGAGGAGAGAATAGCGCTGGCCGCGCACCTGGAGGAGCTGGGCGATTCGTTCGACATCATGATCGTCGACACTGGAGCCGGAATATCGAGCAACGTGCTTTTTTTCAACATGTCCGCGCAGGAGATAGTAGTAGTCGTGACTCCTGAGCCGACGTCGATAACCGACGCTTACGCGCTTATGAAGGTGATGTTCCAGAAGCACGGCGAGAGGAGGTTCAGGCTGCTTGTCAATTCAGTCAAGTCGAGATCGGCAGGCCTGGAAGTTTACAGGAAGATAAGTCTCGCGGCCGAGCGTTTTCTGAGCATATCGGTCGAGTACCTGGGGTGCGTGCTCCAGGACGATAACGTCAGCAGGTCCGTAATCAGGCAAAGGGCGGTCATGGAGCTTTATCCCGAGACCAAGGCAAGTCAATGTTATCAGGAAATAGCGAGGGAGATATGCGAGCAACCGGTTCAGAGCAGCTTGAAGGGCGGAATGCAGTTTTTCTGGAGGCAGGTCCTAAAAAGGACTATCTGAAAAAAGACGGCAGGAAAAAAGCCATGACGATGACGATGCCAAAACTGGACAGAGACAAGCTCATGCAGGACAACATACACCTGGTGAAGATAATAGCCTACCAGGTCGCCGTAAACCTGCCGCCGCACATCGACGTCAACGACCTCATCAGCGCCGGCACCATAGGCCTCCTGGAGTCGATCGACAGGTTCGATTCCTCCAAGGGCGTGCAGTTCAACACCTACGCCTCCATAAGAATAAGGGGCGCGATAATGGACGAGCTCCGGAGCATGGACTGGATGACGAGGTCGATGAGGGACAAGTCAAACCAGCTTGAGAAGGCTTACAACGAGATTGAGCGCAAGACCGGAAGGCCGGCCGAGTCAGAGGAGGTCGCAAAGTTCCTCGACATATCGACTGACGCGCTGAACACCATCCTGAGCCAGGTTAGCGCGCTTAGCGTCCTGAACCTCGAGGACCTTGGCGTGAACTACGACGACGGCATGGACATCCTCGAGTGCATAAAGGACCCGGAGGGCAAGGACCCCATGACCATCGTCAACTTCAACGAGGTCAAAAGAAAGGTCGCCGAGGCTGTCGACACGCTCCCTGAGAAGGAAAAGCTCATCATCTCGCTCTATTACTATGACGAGCTGACCTTGAAGGAGATAGGCAAGGTCCTGGACATAACCGAATCAAGGGTCTGCCAGCTTCACAGCCAGACCATGCACAGGCTCAAGGGCAAGCTCAAGAAGACTGTCGGGGCCGCTGCCTGAGGCTGAAAAGATTCAAGGAAACCCGATGCCTGCCCGATACATAAGGAAGGGTGATATGGAAAACGTGAACAGTCTGAACGATATGCTCTTGTCCCAGGACGCCGGAGACCGCAGGAACGCATGCGAGTCACTCGGAGACAGCCGATGCGCTGATTCGGTGCCTCTGCTCGCGTCGATGCTCGCGGACGTTGATCCAGGAGTAAGGGAGGCGGCCTTGAACGCCCTTACCTCGATAGGCGGCAGGAAAGTCGCCGAGGCGGCCGCGCCGCTCCTCAAAAGCGAGAGCGCTATGCTCAGGAACATGGGGGTAGAGATACTCGAGCTCATCGGGGCGGAAGCCTTCCCTGTCATAGCCGGGCTGCTGAACGACAATGACGATGACGTAGTGAAGTTCGGCGTGGACATAATAGCGAACTGCCGCGAGGAGAGGGCGATAGGGCTCCTGTCGGCTCTCGTCGGCCACGCAAACCCCAACGTAAGGGCATCAGTCGCTGTCTGTCTCGGCAGGCTCAAGGCGGCCTCCGCCGTCCCGCTTCTCCTGCGCGCGCTCGAAGACCCAGAGGAGTGGGTGAGGTTCTCGGCCGTTGAAGGGCTCGGCCTCATTCATGACCGCAGGGCTCTTTCTCCGCTCCTGAAGCTCATCGAGGTCGACTCGGGCCTCATCAAGGACGCGGCGATAGACGCGGCCGGCAGGATCGCTCCGGCTGAGGACGCTTCGATGATTCTCCTCAAGCTCGAACCACTGGTAAAGAAGGGCAGGATCTTCAACATCCCGGCCGTCATGGAGCTCCTTGAAAAGGCGGTCTCTCCCGGCTCTGACTTCAGGCCTGGAGCTGACTTCAAAAAAACTTATTACAACATGTTCGCCAGGGCTGTTGAAGATGGCGGCAGGTCGGAAAAAATCAAGGCGCTCAAGGGCATCGCTCTTTTGAAGACCCACGAGGGCCTCGAGACGGTATTCAAATTCGTGGATAGCCTTAACGAGATAGACGAGGACACCGAAGACCTCATCGTCGATACTATTGTGTCAATAACCGGGCGTGGCCCGCTGCCGGAGATATTGAAGGACAGGCTCTCCAGAGGCGGCAAATGCCTCAAGATAATTGTAAGAACGTTCGGAGAGTTGAAGTCCGCAGAGGCCGTGCCTCTCCTCAAAGAGCTCATCGGAAAGGCCGGAAAGATTGAACTGCGCGCCGTAGTAACCGCGCTTGAGACTATTGCCTCTCCCGGATCGATAGAGGTGCTCTATCAGTCGCTCAGGAGCACGGACGGTCATACAAGGAAGATAGCGGCCAGGGCGCTCGGTTCGCTTTCAGGACAGACGGCAGTAAAAAGCCTCTTCGACGCGCTCCACGCTGAAGTTTACAGGGATGTGATGGAGGAGATCACGGATGTCCTCGCTACCATTCCTTCCGAAACGGTTAAAAAGGGCTTATGCGCACTGCTTGCAAATGAGAAGGAGTCCCTGCGCGAGATGGGCGCGAGGGGGCTCGGGTCCATAGGCGACGAGGAGTCTTTGAAGCACCTCATCGAAGCCTCGGCCGACAAAAGCCCTGCAGTGAGAAAGGCCGCCTATAAATCCATGGCAAGGCTCGGGATACCAAACGCGGTCGACGAGGTCGTCAAGGGCCTCAGTGACCCTGACGATGAGGTAAAGCTTTCGGTCATGAAAGGGCTTGGCGGCTGGGCAGGAGACCAGATAAAGGCGGCGCTTATCAGCTCGCTCAATGACAGGAACATCTGGGTCAGGTACCACGCGGTCGTGCTCCTTGGCGAGCTTGGCGAAAGCGATGTAGAGAGCGTTATCGTGGATAAACTACTCAAGGACGAGGCGCCAGTGAAAGCCGCGGCAGCCAAGGCACTCGAGAGGCTCGGCGCGTATGAAGCGATAGCCGATCTCGAGCAGTTCCTGAGCCACCCTGACCCAAGCGTCAGGGGCGCTGTGGAAAGCGCGCTCGAAACACTCAGATGCTGACGCTCGGCATAAATACCAAGCCCAAGCTCTCGAACGAGACTTTCGGGCTTCTGCGCGACATCATCTACGCGAGGTGCGGGATATCTTTTTCGGAAGCCAAGAAGTACTTCCTTGAGACGAGGCTCGTTCGCCGTCTCGAGGAGATGAACCTCAAATCGTTCGAGGACTACTATTACTTCCTTACCTACGACAGCCAGCGGGAAAAAGAGATTATAAACCTCTTCAACTCGATTGTGACCAACGAGACCAGCTTTTTCAGGGATCTCCCGCAGCTCGAGGCTTTCAGGCGCGGGGTTGTGCCGAAGGTGATAGAGGACAGGGAAAAAAGCGGCAGCAAGACCCTCAAGATGTGGAGCGCCGCCTGCTCTACCGGTGAAGAGCCGCTGACGCTCGGCATGATGCTTCTTGAGGATGGACTCCAGATAAAGGGCTGGAACATCGACATACTCGCGAGCGACATAAGCGACAACGTCCTGAGGCCCGCTTCCGCCGGAGTCTACGAGAAGTACTCGCTCCGGAACACGCCTGAGAGCTACCTGAAGAAGTACTTCCAGGCTTCGGGTGAGAGCTACACGGCCACGAAAAAAGTGCGCGACCTCGTGAGGTACAGGAAGATAAACCTGATGGACCCGATAGAGATGCGCATGGTCAGGGGCATTGACATAATCTTCTGCAGGAACGTGCTCATATACTTCGACGACAACTCGAAGAAAAAAGTTATAGCGCACCTGTACGACAGCCTCAATAAGGGCGGCTATCTTTTTGTCGGCTTCTCGGAGTCGCTTCACAATATAACAAGGCTGTTCAGGCCTGTAAGCATCGAGCGTTCGGTGGTCTATCAAAAAGTTTGAGGTGCGTCAGAGATGGAAAAGAAAATAATGGTAGTCGACGACTGCGACACGACCAGAAAGCTCCTGTCCTACATAATCAGGGAACGGGGCTACAAAATAATAAGCGCCACAAACGGTATTGAGGCGCTCGAGGTGATTGCCGCAAACCCGGTCGACCTCATAGTCACTGACCTCAACATGCCGCAGATGGACGGCTACGAGCTCTCGAAGAGCCTCAGGGGGCAGGACCTGACAAAAGAGATACCGATAATCATGGTGACAACCGAGGCAGGAGACGCTGACCGCAAGGCCGGGCTGGAAGCCGGCGTCACGACCTATCTTTCCAAGCCGATATCCCCGCAGAGGCTTTTGTATGAAATAGAAAAACTGATCTAATACGGCGACAACGCTGAATTATGAAGGAGGCAAAATGCTTGACCAGAACATGAAGATACTTGTAGTCGACGACTTCTCGACCATGAGAAGGATAATAAGGAACATCCTGCGCGAGATCGGCTACAACAACGTCGACGAGGCTGACGACGGCTCGACGGCGCTCGAGAAGCTCAAATCCTCCAAGTTCGACTTTGTCGTGACCGACTGGAACATGCCGAACATGCCCGGAATTGAGCTCCTCAAGGCCATAAGGCAGGACGAAGTGCTTAAAAATACGCCGGTGCTGATGGTCACTGCGGAGGCGGCGAAGGAAAACGTCGTGACCGCTGTCGCCGCCGGCGTCAACAACTACATAGTAAAGCCGTTCACGGCCGCCGCCCTCAAGGACAGGATAGACATCATCCTCCAAAAGGTCAACGCCTGACAGGTCCGTCCAATAAAAATATTGAATCCCAGGAGGGAATATAATAATGAGCGGTAACCTGAACGAAGTGTTAAACAAGCTCCGCGAAGAGCTCTCGAGCCTCGCGAGCTTCATTGACAAGACCAGGCAGGGCATAGACAACCTTGAGACGACGGTGAAGATCGGCTCGGAGAGGTTCCCCGAGGCTTCCAACCAGCTCAGCGCCGTGACCGGAGAGCTCGAGAACGCGGCCAACAAGATAATGACCATCCTCGAGGGGCTCATGTCCGAGCAGGAGAGGGCTGATGCCGTCCTGAAGAGGCTTTCTGAATGGGCTGCGAGATCAGGTGCGGCCGGGCTCGAAGAAGGCCAGACGCTCATAAACGACCTTCAGGCGGTCAATATCAAGACAAGAAGCGAGATGATGGACATATTCGCCAGCATGTCTTTCCAGGATCTGACCGGTCAGAAGCTCAAGAAGGTCATAGGCTCTCTCGCGGTCGTCGAGAAAAAGCTCCTTGAGATGGCTTTGAGCTTTGGGCTCGAAGGAATTGATATCAAGGACGCGGCTGGAACAGGAGCTGGCAAAAATGAGATGCCGATAAACCAGGATATCGTTGACAGGCTTCTTAAGGAATTAGGGGCTTAACAAGCGGGGGCGCGACATGAGTTTTCAAGCTGATGAGATGGATGACATTATAAATGACTTTCTGGTCGAGGCGACGGAATCGCTCGAGCAGCTCGACCAGAAGTTCATAGACCTGGAGAAGCAGCCGAACGACACCGCTCTTCTCAACGACATATTCAGGTCGATCCATACCATCAAGGGCGCGGCCGGATTCCTGGGCTTCCAGCAGATGGTTGACATTACCCATTGCACCGAGGACGTCCTGAACAAGCTGCGCAAGGGCGAGATGAAGGTCTCGTCCGGCATCATGGACACTATCCTCAAGTCGGTAGATCTCATAAAGCTCATACTCAATAACATCAAGGAACGTAACAACAGGGAAGAGGACTTGAAGCCCACGATAGCTCTCCTCACGGAGATACTCGAGGGCAGGTTCAAGGAAGACGAGCCAGGGGAAGCCTCGCAGGCCTCCGGGAAAACAGGCGAGAGCGAGGATGAACACAGGCAGGCCAGGCCTGAGGAAGTCGGCGTGGCCAGGGAGCAGTCAATAAGGGTTGACATCGAGCGCCTCGATTCAGTCCTCAACCTTGCCGGAGAGCTGGTGCTCTCCAGGAACAGGCTGATGAGGCTCGGCGGCAAGTTTTCGGACAGCGCCCAGGATTCAGATCTGCATACTCATGTCAATGAGGCGATAGCCCAGCTCGATCTCGTCACGACTGACCTTCAGCTTGCCGTCATGAAGATGAGGATGCAGCCCATCGCGAAGGTCTTCAACAAGTTTCCCAGGATGGTAAGAGACCTTGCAAGGCAGATGGACAAGGAAGTAGAGCTTCACATATCAGGAGAAGAGACCGAGCTTGACAAGACGGTCATAGAAGAGATCGGCGACCCTCTCGTGCACATAGTCAGGAACGCCATCGACCACGGCATGGAGATGCCCGCCGAAAGAGAGGCAAAGGGCAAGCCGAGATGCGGCCGTGTCGAGCTCAAGGCTTACCAGGAGGGCCGCAATATCGTAGTCTCCGTGAGCGACGACGGCAAGGGCATGGACCCCGAGGCCTTGAAGAGGTCGGCCGTTGAAAAAGGGCTCATGCTCGCCGAAGAGGCTGAAAAGCTCTCCAGAAGCGACGCGTTCAACATAATATTCATCCCTGGGTTCTCGACCGCCAAGGCCGTGAGCAGCATATCAGGCAGGGGCGTCGGCATGGACGTCGTCAAGACGAACATATCGAGGATCAACGGCACCATCACGATAGATTCAGAGGTAGGCAAGGGCACGCGCATAACCTTCAGGCTCCCACTCACTCTTGCCATCATACAGGCGCTTACAGTTGAAGCCGGCGGAGAGGTGTACGGAATACCCCTGTCGAACGTCACTGAGAACATAAGGGTCACGGCCGAAGAGATAAGGACGGTCGAGGGGCGCGAGGTAATAAACATAAGGGACAGGATCTACCCTGTTGTAAGGCTCGGCAGCCTCGTCGACGGCAAATCCGGCTCTGACAGGGGCGAATGGAAGTACATCGTCATAATTGGCATCGGCGAGAAGCACTTCGGCATACTCGTGGACAGGCTCCACGGCCAGGAAGAGATAGTGATGAAGTCAATGGGCGAGTACCTCAAGGGCACCGAGGGCGTGGCGGGAGCCTGCATAACAGGAGACGGCAACGTCATACTGATACTCGACATGGCCGGGCTTCTGACATCGGTCCAGCGCGCGTACGTACACTGACCAGGAGATTCCATTGTCACTCATAAAGGTTCTGATAGTAGACGACTCGGCCTTCATGCGCCGCGTAATAAGGCAGATGCTCGAGGACAGCCGCGAGGTCGAGGTTGTCGGCGTGGCGAGGGACGGCTCCGAAGGCGTCGAGATGGCCCTTGCTCTCAAGCCCGACGTCATCACCATGGACATCGAGATGCCCAGGCTCAACGGTCTGGAAGCTACCGAGCGCATCATGGAGCAGATGCCGACGCCCATAATAATGGTCAGCTCATTGACCGTTGAAGGCGCGAAAGCCACTTTCGAGGCGCTCGACAAGGGAGCCGCGGACTTCATTTCAAAAAACCTCACGACCTCCGCCCTTGATCTGATGAAGATACAGGAGGAGCTCGTAGGAAAGATCAAGGCCGTCTCAAGGAGGAAGCATTACTTTACCTCCCTTCGCACAGCGAATAAGACGGCGCAGGCAGTCAACGCTTCTTCTGCGCGCGATCTCTCTGCGGCCCTGACCATGCCTGCGAAGAAGAGCTTTGCCACGCAGAAGATGGCCTTTGTCGCGATCGGGGCATCAACCGGCGGGCCGAGGGCTCTCCAGGAGGTCCTCTCAAAGCTACCCGGCGGGCTCACCACGGCGTTTCTTGTTGCTGTCCACATGCCGAGAGCTTTTACAGGCGCGTTCGCTGAAAGGCTCAATGGCCTGTGTAACCTTGGCGTCAAGGAAGCGGAACACGGCGAGAAGGTACGCCCCGGGCAGATACTTCTGTCGCCAGGCGGCTCTCAGACAAAGATAAGGAGAAAGGGGCTCATGGATTTTTATGTCCACATAGACGACGAGCCCAAAAACGCCCTTTACAAGCCGTGCGTCGACGTCTGCATGACTTCGGTCGCAGAGAGCTACCCGGGCAGGTCGATGGGCGTGATCCTCACCGGCATGGGACATGACGGCAGGGAAGGCATGAGGTTGATAAAGGAAAAGGGCGGCAAGACTCTCGCCCAGAACGAGGAGACGTGCACGGTCTACGGTATGCCAAAGGCTGTCATTGACGCTGGGCTTGCTGACAAGATAGCCCCGCTCGAGCTGATAGCCGCCGAGATCGTGAACATGATCTGACATGGATATACTGACAATATTAGGGCTTGTCATAGGTTTCGGAGCGATACTTGGAGGCCAGATCCTTGAGGGCGGCTCCATGCATTCCATCATGCAGTTCACAGCCGCAATCATCGTGCTCGGCGGAACCATCGGCGCTGTCCTCGTGAACTACCCGATGTCGACCTTCATCCTTTCTTTGAAGAACGCCAGGCTGGCTCTCTTCAACAGCACAGGCGACCCGAACAAGACCATAAAGCTCATCTCCGAGCTTGCTACGGTAGCGAGAAAGGACGGTCTTCTTGCGCTTGAGACAAGCATCAGAAAAATAGAAGACCCGTTCCTGCGCAAGGGCCTCCAGCTCGTCGTCGACGGCACGGAGCCCAAGCTCACGAGGGAGATTCTCGAGATCGAGATAAGCCACTCGGAAGAGTATAACCTGACATCGACCAAGGTCTTTGAGTCGGCCGGAGGCTACGCTCCGACCATTGGCATACTCGGCGCGGTAATGGGTCTCATTCACGTCATGGAAAACCTCGCTGACCCGCAGAAGCTCGGCGCTGGCATCGCCGTCGCCTTCGTCGCTACTGTCTACGGCGTCGGCACCGCGAACCTCCTCTACCTGCCTCTGGCCGGAAAGATGAAGCTCAAGATAAGAGAGCAGGTCATTCTGCAGGAGATGATGGTGGAAGGCCTTATAGCCCTTTCAGAAGGTGAGAACCCGAGGAGGGTCGAAGAAAAACTCGTCGGCTTCCTCAGGGAATCGCAGAAGAAAAAATAAGAACAAAGGGGCGCCGCGTTCAAGAGCCCTTTGCGTGGAGACTGTATGGCGAGGAAGAAAAAACACGAGGAGCATGAAAACCACGAGCGCTGGCTCGTCTCCTACGCGGACTTCATAACGCTGCTGTTCGCCTTTTTCGTGAGCATGTACGCCATCTCCTCGGTGAACGAGGGCAAGTTCAGGGTATTGAGCGATTCTCTGGCCATCGCCTTCAACCCCACCATGTTCACCTCGACAAAGCTTCAGGAAGGGCCGAAGTTCGTAAAAGAGCAGCGCTCCCATGTCTCCGATGAGTTCAAGGACATGTTCACCAACAACTACCAGAAGATACAGGCCGCGCTCAGAGAGCTCGAGGTCGACAAGAAACTCACACTCATCGCGGAAGAGAACAGGATAACGATACGCATATCAGAGAGCATGCTCTTCGAGCCCGGCACTGACAAGATAATGAAAGAAGGGCTTCCGGTCATCGACGAGGTAGCCTCTGTCCTCAAGGACCTGCCGAACAGCATAAGGATAGAAGGGCACACCGACAACGTGCCTGTGAACACGGCCCGCTTTCCCACTAACTGGGATCTCTCGAGCGGGAGGGCTATAAGCATACTCAAGTATCTCATCGCCGAGCACGGCTACGAGCCCAAAAAGCTCTCTGCACTCGGCTTCGGAGAGTACAGGCCGCTTGACACTAACGACACGCCCTCTGGCAGGTTCAAGAACAGACGGGTCGACATTATGGTTTTGAACGGAGACTCGGTCGAACTTTAGGCTACAGCGGTTCAGAAAAGCCGCGCTTTTAAAATAAACCTTAAGTTCTGTCAGGAATTTTCCGAATAGTTTTTTACACGAACAGATTTTGACAGCGCGCTTCAAAAGGAGGTTTCACGGATGGATCTGAAAAAGGATTTGGACTCCAAGGAACTGCTCCAGCTCGTCACATTCAGGCTCGGCAACGAGGAATTCTCCCTGGACATACTGAGGGTGCAGGAGATAATCCGGCACATGGAACTCACAAGGGTGCCAAGGACGCCGGACTTCGTAGACGGCGTAATAAACCTCCGCGGCAGGGTCATACCGGTCCTTGACCTGCGCCAGAGGTTCGGGCTGCCGACCGGCGAGCGCACCAACGAGACGAGGATAATTGTCGTCGACGTCGACAACAGGACAGTAGGGCTCAAGGTCGACGCGGTCTCCGAGGTCCTGAGGCTCCCGGCTGACACTGTTGAACCGGCGCCTGCCTTAGTGACCGGCGCGGAATCGGATTACATAAAGGGAGTTGGCAAGCTCGACGGCAGGCTCCTTATTCTGCTGGACGTCGAGAAGATTCTTACCAGGACCGAGAGAGACGCTCTCGGCCTGGTAGCATAAAACGGAGGCCAGGATGAATCTCAATTCAATCAAGACAAGGTTTATAGGCAGCTACGCCTTTTTGATACTGCTGTTCGTCATACAGCTGCCGATACTCTATCTCCTCGTAGGAGGCATGAGCAAAAAGTACGCGCAGGTGGAAACCGCGGGCGACCTCAAGAAGAGGGCTGTGGAGATCAACTATGTGCTCAACCGCCACATAATGAACGGCGAAGAGGAGCAGGAGGCCGTATTCCAGGCGCAAAAGGCCGAGTTCGGAAAGATCGTCGAGTCGCTCAGGACCGGGACTGCGGACCTGCCGGCCGTGAAAGACTCTTCAGCTCTGGCGAGCCTCGACAAGGTCAGCGAGGAATGGGAGTCCATGAGGGTCTCTCTCGACGAGGCGATGGAAGCCGGAGACGCCTTGAGCATTACGATGATAGAGCTTGAGAAGTCGACCTACCCGATTGTAGACAGGCTCAACGAGGTCGTCAACGGAATGTCGGCATTGAAGGACCCTTCCTACTTGAGGAACATAGACATGACCGGCGCCCTGAGGATGAAGGCTGTGAACCTCTCGTACCTGATGGAGCGCTATTCGAGGACCAACTACGAGCTCGATGAGATAACGACCATCATCAGCAAGAACATGAAGGAATTTGAGGAAACTTTGAGCGGCCTCAAGTACGGCTCCGCTACACTCGGCTTGCGCGCCCTGAACGGTGGACTTAGCGGCAAGGTCGGCGCGATAGAGGAGCTCTGGGCCAAGAGAAAAGAGCTCGTCGACGCAGGCATGAAGAACAAGGTCGTTTTCGCCGCCAAGGTCAACAACCTCTCCAGCGTGCACACTCCTCAGGTCGTCGCGGCCTGCGAGGAGCTGACCAAGGTCATCTCCGCCAACGCGAGGAGCGGCGCTTTCCAGGGCATAGCGATAATGGCCGTCACCATCATCATCTCTATTGCGATGGCGGTGTTCTTCATGTGGTCGACCAACAAGCACATGATAACGCCTCTGGTCAGGATCAAGGAGACAGTCGAGGACTTCACGAACGGAGACCTCACCAGCAGGGCTAATATAAAGGTCCATTTCCTCGGCAAGGAGATAAAGGACGAGGTAGGCATGCTTGGCGACAGCGTCGACGCTATGGCTGTCCAGGTCTCCACCGTCATCGGCAGGATAGCCGATTCGTCGGCCCTCCTCGCTTCCGCCTCCGAGCAGCTCTCAGCCTCATCAACTCAGATAGCCGAGGGCGCTGACAGGCAGTCAGGCCAGACCGCGCAGGTCGCGACCGCCATGGAGGAGATGAACGCGACTGTCATAGAGGTCGCCAAGAACTCACAGCAGGTCTCCGAGTCGGCGAGGAGCGCCCAGCATATAGCTCTCGACGGCGGCAAGGTCGTCGAGCAGGCCATAACCGCGATGCAGGAAGTCTCCGAGTCTACCGAGATAACCGCCGAGACCATAAAGAAACTCGGCAGAAGCTCGGAAGAGATTGGCACCATCGTCTCTGTCATCAACGACATAGCCGACCAGACCAACCTCCTCGCCCTGAACGCGGCGATAGAGGCCGCGAGGGCCGGAGAGCAGGGCAGGGGCTTCGCGGTAGTCGCGGACGAGGTAAGAAAGCTCGCTGAAAGGACGACCAAGGCTACCAAGGAAATAAGCGGCATGATCAACACCATACAGTCCGAGACCGGCAAGGCAGTCGAAGCGATGGGAGAGGGCACGCAGAAGGTCGAAAACGGCGTGACTCTCGCGAACCAGGCCGGAGACGCGTTGAAGCAGATAGTGAGCGGAGTAGAGAACGTCACCGACATGATCAGCCACATCGCGACCTCGGCTGAAGAGCAGAGCTCGACCACTGACGAGATATCAAGGAACATGGACTCGATAGCCGAAGTGGCCAAATCCAACGTTTCAGCCATAGGGGAAGTAGCGAACGCCACGAACGAGATGGCGCGCCTCGCGACCGAATTGAAGGACCTTGTCTCGAACTTCAAGATATCTTCCCACGCTGAAGCCGAGGTCAGGACCTTTGAACCTAAAAAGAAGTCTCACGCCAAGCTGACCCTGTTGAAGGCCAGCGGGTCGAACTGAAAAAAGGAGACAGGCAATGTCAAACGCGGTTCAGAAATCCCAGCTCGATGACCTCATAGCAAGGACTCTGGAGCTTCCGGTTCTGCCGGCCACAACGCAGAAGGTTCTCGGGATCATGGCTGACCCGGACGTGTCGATCGAGAAGATAAAGAGGCTTATCTCGACCGACCCGGCCCTCACCGCCAAGATACTCAAGGTCGCCAACTCGGCCTTCTACGGCAGCTACCGGAACATACAGAACCTGAGCCAGGCCATACTGAGGCTGGGGCTGAACGCGGTCAGGAACATGGTGGTCGCCACCTCCATGAAGAACGTCTACAAGAGGTACGGGCTCGCCGAGAAGCTCCTGTGGGAGCAGATGATAGGCTCTGCTCTCGCTTCCAGCGTCATAGCCAGGCATACGAGGCTCGTCGACCCGGAGGACGCCTTCATAGGCGGGCTCCTTCACGACATCGGCAAGGTCGTGGTCAACAACGAGTTCCCTGAAAAGTTCGCGAAGGTGATGGAGAGGGTCTATAACGAACAGGTCACATTCGATACAGCTGAGCGCGACCTGTTCGAGTTCTCGCAGAGGGAAGTCGGCGCCTTCGTAGTGAAGAAGTGGGGTTTTCCTGAGAACCTCGAGTTCCTCATAAAGTTCTTCGACGACAATGAGGCCATGTCCAGGGACAAGCAGCTTGCCCAGCTGGTCGCCATAATCGCGCTTTCTGACAGGATGTGCCAAAAGTTTGGCATGGGCTGGAGGAATTCGGGGGATAACGAGGTATCTTTTGGAAACCTGCCAGAGGTCCTTGGTATTGAAGACGCTTCAATGCCTGAGATACTGGAGAGCGTAAAGACTGTTTTTTCACAGGGTGCTGACATATATTAGCCGTAATTTCAGGCAGTTACACCTTTCAGGGGGCCTCATGGCCCCCTTTTTTAATTTCATCTCCTCTTCATCTCAATCCCCCTTTGGTGCTCCGGGCACGCCTCTTGCATATTATCTGTCCTGACAGTACCTCCATGCTTTAATACTCTCGGACGAGGTGTTTCTCACATGATGATCTGGGGCGTTATACTTCTCATAATCAACGTTGCTCTGCTTGGGGCTCTTCTCTACATATTGCTCTTCAGGAAGCCGGTGACGAGGGCGCAGGTCAAGGCATCAGGGACGCCTGAGGAGCTGGTAAAGTCCATCAACGACGGCCTCAACGAGGTAAAAAGCGTCGCCAGAAGTCTTGAGACAAGGAGCGCCGACCTCTCCATGTATGAAAAAGGGCTCAGGGAAAAGCACGCGGCCCTCGAGGAGTTGATTGCCAGGACAATGTCATCGGTTGATGCAAGGCGCGTGGAGGGCCGGGAGCAGGACGTGTACGCGAGGGCGCTGAACATGTTGAAATCAGGCGTGCCCTCTTCTGAGATTGCCAGAAGCCTGGGTCTTATGAGCGGCGAGACAGAGCTTTTGAGCGCTCTCAACAGGATGTAGGAAAAAATTTCCCCTGACCCGGAAAATAGTTCCGGAAGGGGTGCTTGATGCGCATGACCGGAAGTTTCAGGAGGCTTGAATGGACAAGGCGATTTATGTGGCTCTCTCAGGTGCCGTACTGCAGGAACGCAGGATGGAGGTCCTGACAGACAACCTCGCCAATGTGAACACTGCCGGCTACAAGGGGCAAAAGCCCCTTTTCGAGGCCTCTCTTTCAGACGAGTTCCGCATAAGGAGCTTCGGCCGCCTGACGGACGTCTCTACCGACCACACACAGGGGATCCTGCAGCAGACCGGCAAGAAGCTTGATTTCGCCATACGCGGGGACGGGTTTTTCGCGGTCGAGACCCCTAATGGAAAGGGCTATACAAGGGACGGCAGCTTTGTGGCAGGAGTCAACGGCGAGATCCTTACAAGGGAAGGTCACAAAGTGCTCGGCGTTGACGGGCCGTTGAAGCTCTCTTCGACCGACATAAAAGTCGACGCCCTCGGCAGGCTCAGCGCGGGAGGCGCGGCGGTCGGGGCCTTGAAGCTCGCGACCTTCAACGACCTCAGCGTGCTCAGGAGGGAAGGCGGCGTTTACAGGGCGCTTCCCGGCTCTCAGGAACAGCCCGTGAGCCCGAACACGCAGGTAGAGCAGGGATATGTAGAGACTTCCAACGTCAACGCGGTAAAGGCGATGACGACGATGATAGAGGCTTTGAGGTCTTACGAGACCCATTCGAAGATGATCCAGTCGATAGACGACCAGACAAGGAAAGCGGTCGAAGAAGTCGGAAGGACTTCATAAAACAGGAGGGCAACACAGATGATAAGGGCTTTATGGACGGCTTCCACGGGTATGGAGGCTCAGCAGCTTAACATAGACATAATCGCGCACAACCTCGCGAACGTTAACACGACCGGTTTCAAGAAGAGCAGGGCCGACTACCAGGACCTCCTGTATCAGGAGATGAAGTCAGCCGGAGCGTCCTCCTCGCCTTCGACCATGGTGCCGACCGGCATACAGATAGGCCAGGGCGTGAGAACGGTCTCCACCGAAAAGATATTCAACCAGGGCAGCTTCAAGCAGACCGAGAACCCGTTGGATATAGCGATAGAGGGTGAGGGCTTTTTCCAGGTCACGAAGCCGGACGGACTTACGGCCTACACGAGGACAGGCGAATTCAAGGTCGACAGCGAAGGAAGGCTCGTGACCTCGGACGGCTACACGATAGAGCCGCAGATTACAGTGCCTTCGGACGCGCTGGCGGTGACCATCAGCGCCGACGGCATAGTCTCGGTGACTCAGCCGGGCATATCGACCCCCACGCAGGTCGGCAACCTCGAGCTCGCGAGGTTCATAAACCCCTCGGGCCTTCAGCCTGTCGGCAGGAACCTTTACGCGACGACAGCGGCCTCAGGGGAAGCTACCACCGCGACCCCTGGCTCTGACGGACTCGGCACTCTCGCGCAGGGCTTCCTCGAGATGTCGAACGTTTCGGTAGTTGAAGAGATGGTCAACATGATAGCGGCCCAGAGGGCCTACGAGATAAATTCCAAGGCCATACAGACGACCGACGAGATGCTCCAGACAGCAAACTCGATGAAGAGGTAACTGGTGAAGTTTGCTCTCTACATGGCGGCTTTTTTCCTGACGCTCCTTTTTCCGGCGGCTGCCGGGGCGTCGATCGAGGAGTTCGTAAAAGACGAGCTCTCATCCATGCTCCCCTGGGAAAGAACCGCGATAGAAGTCGACGAGGTCGAAGTGCCGGGTTTTGTCTCTGCCAAAGGCGCGTCAATAAGGCTTGAAGCGCCGAAGCGGCCAACCGGGCCCGGCAAGGTGTCGTTCAAGATCGAGGTCAGGGAAAAGGGCCTTCAGGAGAGGGTATTCTGGGGCACGGCCCGTGTCAGGGTCTTCAAGCAGGCTGTCGTGGCGTTGAAGCCTTTGAAGGCAAAGGCCAGGATAATGCCTCAAGACGTGAGTGTCGCCCGGGTAGAGCTTCTCGATGCGACAGAAGCGTTCGCGGCAATCGACGAGCTCGGCGGCATGGTCGCCAAAAGGCCCATATCAGCCGGAGCCGTGATAAAGAATGAATACGTTAAAAAAGAGACTGTCATAAAGCGCGGCGAGAAGGTCATCGTCATGGTCGAAGGGCCGAGCATAAGGATAAAGTCTCACGGCATAGCAAGAGAAGACGGCCATCTGGGCGCGACTATCGCCGTGAGGACCGCCTCAGGCAAGGATGTCCCCGGCCAGGTAACAGGCCCCGGCGAGATAGCGATGGGTTTTTAAGAACGAATCATACAGACGGAGAGAGCATGTCACGAAAGGCTTTTTTGATACTATCGGCAATGGTCCTTGTCTACGGGTGCGCGGGCCCGCCAAAGCTCCAGAAGGTCGATATCTCGGGCATACCCGTGAAAGGCGGGACCGGGCCTTCGTCAGCCGGGTCTCTGTGGCCGGGCGAGAACTCGAGGAACGCCCTTTTTCAGGACCTTCGAGCGAAGAACATAGGCGACGTGGTGACCGTGCAGATAACCGAGAAGACGAGCGCTATAAAAGAGGCTTCCACTTCGACCTCCAGGCAGTCGACAGCAGATATTGGCATACAGAAGTTTCTGGGCCTGCCCATGAGCTTCGGCATGAACGACTTTTTAAACCAGGGCGCTCCTTTCAGCCCGGAGGTGCAGGCTACCTACGACGCTGGGTTTGACGGCTCCGGCACCACAAAGAGATCAGGCGAGCTCAGTGCCATAATCGCCACCCGCGTAACGGATGTCATGGCCAACGGTAACCTCGTATTGGAGGGAAGAAAAGAGATAGTCGTCAACAACGAACAGCAGTTCATAATCCTCTCCGGCATAGCGAGGCCGGAGGATATAAACGAGCAGAACATCATCCCGTCGATACTGCTCTCTGACGCGAGGATCGAGTACGACGGCAAGGGCGTCGTAGCTGACGAGCAGTCACCCGGATGGATGAGGAGGATACTTGATAATGTCTGGCCTTTCTAAGACTCTTAAGACTTTGGCTCTGGCCCTGCCTCTGGCCGCGTTCCTGACTGGCGCTGCTTTGCCTGAGAACGTTTCCGCAGCGCGCGTAAAGGACATAGCCTTCATCGATGGCGTAAGGCCCAACCAGCTCGTAGGCTACGGCCTCGTCGTCGGCCTTGACGGCACGGGTGACAAGTCGAGCGCGGTCTATACCACGCAGTCGATAGCCAACATGCTCAACAAGATGGGGCTTAAATTCGACCCGTCTTCCATAAAGGTCAAGAACACCGCCGCCGTCCTCATAACAGCGGAGCTCCCGCCATTTGCCAAGGCCGGCATGAAGGTCGACGTGCTTGTATCGTCTTTAGGCGACGCCACAAGCCTTCAGGGCGGCACCCTCATAGCTACCCCTTTAAGGGGCCATGACGGCGCAGTCTATTCGGTCGCGCAGGGCAACATCGCGCTCGCGGGCTTTTCCGCCGGCACAGGCGGGGCCAAGGTTGCCAAGAACCACCAGACAGCCGGCAAGATCCCCAACGGCGGGATAATAGAAAAGGAAGTGCCGCTCCTTCTTTCAGGCAAAGCCGAGCTCTATCTTTCGCTCAGGAACCCTGATTTCACGACGGCCCGCAACATGTCAGACGCCATAAACCGCAACTTCTCGGCCAATGTCGCGCAGGCGGTCGACGCTGGAAGCATACGCCTGCAGGTGCCTGCTCCGGATTTTTCTAACGGAGTGGTCGGCTTCATATCAAGGATAGAAGGCATAGACGTCGTGACAGACTCGATAACAAGGGTGGTTGTGAACGAGAGGACAGGGACTGTCGTCATGGGCGAGAGCGTCAGGATCTCTACCGTCGCCGTCTCCCACGGAGACATCAGCATAGAGATAAAGACCCAGTACCTCATATCCCAGCCGAAGGCTTTCTCTGAAAAAGGCGAGACCGTCGTCTTGCCCTATGAAGATGTCGAAGTCAATGAGAAGAAGTCCAGGCTCGTTGTCCTTCCTGAGAGCGTGACGCTCGGAGAGGTAGTAAGGGCGTTAAACCTCGTGGGAGTGACCCCGAGGGACCTTGTGGCGATCCTTCAGGCCATAAAAGCGGCGGGCGCGTTGCAGGCAGAGCTCGAGATTATTTAAGAAAGCATTGGGAGGGCGGTATGGGCGTCAAGATGCACGACGAAGAGATGGCCATTCAGAGGTCATGCGAGATACCCAAGGAGTGCAAGAAGTACATCTCTCACCACGTGAGAAACGGCCTTGTCTCCATAATGGGAGCCGCCATGAAGATAAAGGACGAGCCTGACGCGCTTGCCGAGCTCGAAGTCTACATAAGGCACATAGCGGTCGACCTTGAGAAGGTGGGGCTTTAGATGAGCGTTAATCCGGTAAACAGCCTTTCCCAGGCGGCTTCCCCAAGGGCTGTCGACGGAAGGCAGGGGCTCAAGGAGGCTGCCGCCGAGTTCGAGTCCCTGTTCATAAACCAGATGCTAAAGAGCATGCGCGAGACCATTACCAAGGGCGAGCTCTTTCACGGCGGCAACGCCGAGGAGATCTATACCTCTATGCTCGACACTGAGCTTTCAAAGAACATGGCCCGCTCAGGCGGCATAGGCCTCTCCGAGATGCTCCTGCGCCAGTTTTCCGACGGAACTGAGGCGCCGGCTTCATCTGCCGCGCCGGACTTTCAGGCCCAGCTTCCTCCTTTTGTGCTGCCTGCTGCTCAGGCTTCCGCTCCGGCTGTCAGTGTGGAAAAGAGAGCTCCTGTGGCCTCTGTTCAGGCCGCGCCGGTCCAGCCTGCCGCCGCCCATGACGCGGCGGCTCAAGAGCGCGAATACACCTTCCCCGTAAGGGAGATGAAGAGGATAAGTTCCGGATTTGGCGAGAGAAAAGACCCGTTCTCAGGCTCGCACAGGTTCCACCACGGCATGGACATAGCCGCCAAAGCCGGTACTCCTGTATACCCTGCGTCAAAGGGCACGGTCATCTTCAGCGGGGTAAAAGGCGGGTACGGCAACATGGTCGAGGTCCTGCACGACGACGGCCTTGTAACGAGGTACGGACATAACGCCGAGAACATAGTCAAGGAAGGGGATATCGTGACCCCGTCAAAGGCAATAGCATTCGTAGGGTCGACCGGCAGGTCCACAGGGCCTCATCTTCACTTCGAGGTCCTCAAAGACGGCAAGGCGCTCGACCCGGGGACTCTGTACGCCATGGCCTGAGAGGGCTAAAGTTTTCGCCGCCCTGCGCCGATATTGAAGGTATGATACCGGATAATCGGCACCAAGCAGGAGGGCGTAGATGAAAATAGGCGGTAAAAAACCGGGCAGCGTAGGCACTGACAATTTCATAAACAGGGCCGGGGATAGCTCGAACGTAAAGAAAAACAGCGGAGCGCAAGGCGGTACATCCTCATCTGACAATGTGGATATCTCCTCCAGGGCGCGCCAGATGAACAGGGCGAAGAGCCTTCTTGACTCGGTCCCTGACGTAAGGACCGAGAAGGTCGGAAGGCTCAAGACTGACATAGAGCGCGGAAATTACCACGTAGACGCGGGCAAAGTCGCCGAACGGATGATAGAACGCGCCGTGAGGGACGCCCTGCACAAGAAATGAGAGAATGGAAAACAAAGACCTCATAGGCCATCTCAACAGGGAAGCAGAGCTCTTCAGGGACCTCATCTCGACACTGCACAGGGAAACAGAGTGCATGGTGGGGAGGGACTACAAGGGGCTCTACGAGACGATAAGCCAGAAAGACCAGCTGGCCATAAGGATAAGCGCCTCTTCCAAAGGCCGCCAGAGGCTCCTCAGGGAAGCGCTGGCCGCCCTCGGCGGCAGCGTCGAGGGAGAAGTAAACCTCTCAGCCGTGATAGAGCTTTCAGGGCCTGGGGGGGCCGCCCTCGATGAGGCGCAAAAGACGATTTTGTCTTTGGCTTCCACCGTAAAGGAGATAAACCTCCTCAACAGCCGCATCGTTGAGAGCTCCCTGGGGAACGTGGTCAAGACGCTTTGTTTCCTGG
>JADLDY010000003.1 GCA_020846435.1 Deltaproteobacteria bacterium | reverse complement strand
TCTTTGTTATAAAGTTTCACCATCAAGGGCGGCCCGAGAGGGCCATAAAAGGGAAGAACGGTGTAAAGCCGTCGCGGACCCGCCGCTGTAACCGGGGACGAAAGCCGCTTCAAAAAAGCCACTGTCTTTAAAAGACGGGAAGGCGCGGCGAGTAGGACGAACCGGGAGCCAGAAGACCTGCCCTGTCAATCACACATAGTCTGCCTCCGTGGTGGGAGGACGGCTTGTTTTCGCGGATGAAAAACGGCATCCCGGACCTGTAATCAACAGGCCCGGGATTTTTCATTTCACGGCCCGGCTTCCCCGTATTGGGGATCGCGATATAACGGACATCAACCTCAAAATCAGCTTCAAAAAAAAGGAGGCCCTACAATGCACATCGAACCAGGTTTTGTATCCGCCGCCAAGGTGCTGGGCGCGAACATCGCCGCCACCTCTTTGCTGGCCTTTTACCTCAAGGGACTCGTCAAGAACCCCTTTGAGATAGTAAAAGCCCTTCTGGCGGCCGTATTCTTCTCCGTCTTCATGCAGAGCTTTCACGCGCCAGTGGGCCCTTCCGAGCTCCACTTCATAGGAGCGATGTCTATTTACATGACCCTCGGCTTTGTCCCGACGATATTCGGCTTTGCCGCGGGACTTCTCCTTCAGGGGCTCGTATTTGACCCGATGGACCTGCCGCACCTGGCCGTGAACTCGCTTTCCCTCATACTGCCACTTGTAGCAACCCACCATCTGGCAGGGAAGAAACTCTTTGAATCCGGCATCAAGGCGCGCCTTTCATGGAAAGCCATCGTCAAGCTCGACGCCGTCTACTACGCGGGCGTCACCGGCATGGTCGGCTTCTGGCTGCTCATGGGCGAGGCAGCAACTCCTTTTTCAGCGTGGCTCACCTTCGCCGCCTCTTACCTCGCGTTAATCGTCGTAGAGCCCTTCATCACCCTTTTGACCCTCAGGGTGCTCAAGAGGCACGAAGGATCTCCGATCGTAGGGAAGCTCTCCGTCATCAGGAGCCTGAAGCTCGAAGCCTGAAAAACAGGGAACCGATTACAAACCAAAAGGCCGCGGCCAGAAGCCGCGGCCTTTTTTCGCTCTTTGGGTGCGGCGGACAAGCAAATCCTGTTTTTTATGCTATGCTGACATTAGTCATGTTGTTTTGTCACACGCTTGATAAAATCAAGCTTATCAAGACCCTTGAACTGCCTGAAAAGGGGCTGTCTCAAAGCGCGGATTAAAGCCTTTGAGCTGCCATTAAAATAAAGGAGCTGGACTAATAATGACCAAGACGTCAGCAAGAAACATGTTCATCGTGGCGACAGTCGTGGTATCGGCGGTATTCCTCTACCTGACCTACCTGTCCCACATGGCCTTCCCCGCCAAGACGCATCCTGAGAACATCACCGCTCAGGTCGCTCACGGCAAGGAAGTCTGGGAGAGGCACGCCTGCATAGACTGCCACACTCTCCTTGGCGAAGGAGCTTACTACGCGCCTGAGCTCGGCAATGTAATAACGAGGCGCGGCGAAGAGTTCGTGCGCACGGTGCTCGAGACGGCCGCAGTGCAGGGATGGGGCACCACGAGAAAGATGCCGCAGTTCGACCTCTCCAAGCAGGACATAGACGACCTCGTCGAGTTCTTCAAGTGGATGAACCAGGTCGACACCAACAACTGGCCACCTAACAAGGAAGGCTGAAAAAAATGGCGGCCTTAGTCAATTAGGCTGCCGAGCGGCTTTCAACAGGACAAAATAATCAGGAGACAATTGAATGAAATACCAGTTCGAATCTCAACGGGTCAGCTATCCGTACTTCGTTGCGGCCATGGCGCTCTTCGCAGCCCAGATACTTTTCGGGCTCGTTATCGGAGCCCAGTACCTCTGGCCGGACCTTCTTTTTCCGGCGATACCCTTTAACATCGGCAGGATGATACACATAAACCTGCTTGTCGTATGGCTCATCTTCGGCTTCATGGGGGCCGCGTATTACCTCCTGCCTGAAGAAGTGGAGGGCGAGATATACAGCACCAAACTCGCCCTGGTGCAGTTCTGGATGTTCCTTGTAGGCGGCGCTACCGCCATCGTCGGCTACCTGTTCGGGTGGCACGACGGCAGGGAGTTCCTCGAACAGCCGTTCCTCATCAAAGTCGCCATAGTCATAGTGGTGCTGATGTTCATCTTCAACATGATAATGACGATGATAAAGGGAAGGCGCAGGACGAGCATCTCCATCGTGCTCCTCACCGGCTTCCTCGGGCTCGCGGTCTTCTATCTGTTCGCGTTCTACAAACCCGCCAACATGACAGTTGACAAGTACTACTGGTGGTTTGTCGTGCATCTGTGGGTCGAGGGAGTATGGGAGCTTATCATGGCCGCCCTTCTCTCATTCCTGCTCATCAAGCTCACGGGCATTGACCGCGAGGTAGCGGAGAAGTGGCTCTATGTAATCGTAGGCCTCACCTTCCTTACCGGCATCATCGGAACCGGCCACCACTATTACTGGATAGGCACTCCGGCCTTCTGGCATACATGGGGCATGTGGTTCTCGGCCTTCGAGATACTTCCCTTCGCCGCCATGGTCGCCTTCAGCTTCAAGATGATCAGCAAGCGCGCGAGGAACCACCCGAACAGGGCCGCGGTCCTCTGGACGATCGGCGCGGCAGTCTTGAGTTTCCTGGGCGCTGGCGTATGGGGCTTCATGCACACGCTCCCGCAGATAAACTTCTACACCCACGGCACGCAGATAACCGCGAGCCACGGACATCTCGCCTTCTACGGCGCGTACGCCGTAATAGTGCTGGCCATGACAAGCTACGCCGTGCCGAACCTGAGAAAAACGACGGGCATCATCACCCACCAGAAGCAGGAGATATTCGCTTTCTGGACCATGGCGGTCTCGATGATCTTCATAGCCCTCTCTCTCACAGGCGCGGGCATAGTGCAGGTCTACCTCCAGAGGGTCTTAGGCATGCCCTACATGGAAACCCAGAGCTACATGACCGTGTTCTACGCCATAAGGCTCTTCTTCGGAGTGACCTTCGCGATAGGTCTCGCGGTATACCTTTACGACTTCTTCTTCAACGGGAGCTCCAAGTCCCTGAAGCAAGGCTAACAGTACTGGAGAAGACGCGTTATGAGCACAAGCACAAAGGGGGCGCCGGCACATGCCGGCGCCCCGACTAAAGAGCCTTTCTACAAGCCTTTCGGCCGCGAGATAGAGATATTCGAGGCGGCGTACAGGTCGAAGATGGCGGTCCTCCTCAAAGGCCCAACAGGGTGCGGCAAGACCCGTTTTGTCAGCCACATGGCCTGGAGGCTCGGCCTTCCGGTCCATACGGTCGCCTGCCACGACGACCTCACGAGCTCGGACCTCGTCGGACGCTACCTAATAAAGGGGAGAGAGACCGTCTGGCTCGACGGCCCGCTAACCAGCGCGGTGCGCTCTGGCGGCATCTGCTACCTCGACGAAGTTGTCGAGGCGAGAAAAGACACGACAGTCATCCTCCACCCGCTCTCCGACGACAGGAGGGTGCTGTCTGTCGAAAAAACAGGCGAAGAGCTCAAAGCGCCTGACAACTTCATGCTCGTCATATCCTACAACCCGGGATACCAGCACATATTAAAAGACCTTAAACCCTCGACACGCCAGAGGTTCATATCCCTCGAGTTCGACTACCCGTCCGAGGAGATGGAAGCCGAGATCGTCGCCTCTGAAAGCTCTCTTGACTCAGCCACGGCCACAAAGCTTGTGCGCGCCGGTCGCAGGATGAGAAAGCTCATAGACTCCGGGCTGGAGTCCCCTCCAGGCACGCGCCTCCTCGTGCACGCCGCCACCCTCATGAAGGAAGGCCTGGAAGCGCAGGAAGCGTGCGAAGCCGCCATCATAAGGCCTGTCACCGACGACATTGAGTTGCACAAGGCGATGATAGACATACTCAAGGCTTCATTCTAACCAGGCTAACCTGGCTAACCTGGGCAAAAGCCCTCAACAGGCCCCCTCATGGAACAACATATTGCCAGAGCCGTTGACAAGGCGCTCCAGCTCCTGCACAAGAGGCGCATGGACGCGTGGAAGGGAGACGGCGCGCCCTTTTCCGTCGAGGAGAGCGCGGAGCGGAGGTTTTCCGCTGTCGCCTCAGTCGTCGCCGGAGTAGATGTCGAAGCGGCAGCCTTGCGGGGAGACACACCGCCAAGGCCTTACTGGCCTATACTCCACAAGATGGCCCACCCTGCCCTTCTGCCTGAGCACGGCTTTGGCTGGGCTGACGGAGAGAAGATCTTCTTCCCGGTCTTGGTCGTCGAGATGGATGACGAGGCGTCGAGGGAAGATATAACAAAGGCCCTCCTTTTCTTCCTCTCCTTCCAGATAAAATCCGGCACGCTCGAAGCGGCCCAGGAAAGCCGCGGCCTGCTTGAATCCGACCGCCTTGCCGCGGATCTCTTCTGGATAATCGAAAACGAAAGACTGCACTGCGAGATACTCAAAGAGTACCCCGGGGTGCTGCGCTCATGGGAGGCCATCGCAAAATACCTCCTCGAGAGAAGGCCTGCGCCAAAGTACCTGAACAAGCCGGAAATAAAAGTCGAGGAGTTCCTCAAAGAGACTATCGAAGGGCAGTATTCTTCCCAGCCTCGGAAACACCGCGCCTCAGGGAGCGCTCAGGAGAGTATACGCCTCGCGATCGAATTGAAAGACAAGTGGGCCTCGGAGGGCTTGAAGACCCGCAAGTACAGGGCTATGGTCCCGTTCTTCCCCTGGGGCAAGCTCGTCATCGACAGGCTGAAAACCACTGAAGCGTCAGCTCTGATGGATAAAGGGAAGGCAGGGCATACCCCCGCGTCTCACGGCGACGACAAACCCGAAAAAGAGCGTGAGCAGCCGAAAACGAACGCCAGGTACGCGGCGCGCACGGAGAAGGTCGACGAGGAGGCCAATGAGAACGGCCTCACGCTCAACATATACGACAAGATACTCTCATGGGCCGAGTTCCTGAACGTCAACAGGCCGTTCGACGACGACCCTGACGACGACCCCGGAAAGAAGGCCGACGAGTCTGAAGAGCTCACGACAGCGGAGCTCGAGAGGACGACGGCGAACACCTTCAACGCGGAGCTCGAAAAAGCCTCCCCCGGAGAGGACGCTCTCGAAGAGGAAAAGGACACGAGCGCGGAGTTTTTCTACTACCCGGAATGGGACTACAAGAAAAGAGCGTACAGGCCGGAGCACTCGCGCCTCGTAGAGATGCCCGCCACAGGCGAAGACCCGGCCTTCTGCGCGAGGGTGCTATCGGAGAAACGCGGGCTCATAAAGGAGATCACGCGCAACCTCGAGATGCTCTCTCCAAACACAAGGCTCCTCGGACGCCAGACCGAAGGGACTTCCATCGACCTCAACGCCGCGGTCGAAGCGTTCGCCGACCTCGAGGCCGGGCACACGCCTGACGACAGGCTCTATTGCGACAATATAAAGATAGAAAGAGACCTCTCGGCCCTCTTCCTCATCGACCTGAGCATGTCGACCGACGGATGGGCCGGAGACGCCAAGATAATAGAGCACGAAAAGGAATCCCTCGTCGTCCTCTGCGAGGCGTTAAAGAAGCTGCGCGACAGGTACGCCATCTACGGCTTCTCCGGCAAGACGCGCAAGGGCTGCCGCTTTTTCAGCGTGAAGGGCTTCTCGGAAAATTACGGCGAGACGGTCAAGAACAGGATAGGCGCTCTCATCCCCTACTCTTACACGAGGATGGGCCCGGCGATAAGGCACGCGACCGGCATACTCACGAGGGAGAAGACCCGCTCCAGGCTCCTTTTCATCCTCTCGGACGGCAAGCCCAACGACGTCGATTCCTACGAAGGCCGCTACGGCATAGAGGACACGAGGATGGCGATAAAAGAGGCCGAGAACGCGGGGATTACCCCGTTTTGCCTGACGGTCGACACAGGCGCCGCGGATTACCTGCCAAAACTCTTCGGACGGGGCAACTACGCGGTAGTGCCAGGGGTCGACATGCTCGCGAGAAAACTGCCTGAGCTCTATGCCAGGATAATCCACAAGCTCTGAGCCAGACCGAAGGCCAATCTTCCTGTCAGATCAATTGAGCGATTTTAAATAAGCGACCAAGCTGCTGAGGTCTCCTTCAGACATGGCCTTTGAAGCCGGCATGTCGACAAAGAAGTTGGCGTACTTTTTCGCCTTCCCCTGCCTTCCGTTCTTTATCGTGCCGGTTATGTCGGCGTTTGAAGCGGCCTTTACCCAGGCGTTATCCTTCAAAGCCGGGGCCATAGCGGTCCCCTTGCCTTCGGCGCCATGGCACGGAGAACACTTCATCTTGTAGATGGCAGCTCCGGCGGCAGCATCCCCAGCGGCAGGCGCTGGAGTAAGAGCCTTTTCAGCCGCGACGGTCTTTACCTCGGCCGCCTTCGCGGCCGCCACAGCTTTTACCTCGACAGCCTTTTCAGCCGCGACGGTCTTTACCTCGGCCGCCTTCGCGGCCGCCATGGCTTTTACTTCAACAGTCTTTTCAGCGGCAGCGGCTTTTACCTCGGCCGCTTTCTTCTCAGCGTCCTTTACAACCT
>JADLDY010000002.1 GCA_020846435.1 Deltaproteobacteria bacterium | reverse complement strand
TCCTCGTCACGAACTCAAGGCCGCGCCTCGGGGACTCGTGGTTGAAGAGTATGCCTGAGCAGGCGTAGATGTTGTAGCTCTCCCTGTAATTGACCGTTATGAAATGTCCGTAGACCTTGGCGACGCCGTAAGGGCTCCTCGGGTGAAAGGGCGTCATCTCGGTCTGGGGGACTTCCCTCACCTTGCCGAACATCTCGCTGGATGAGGCCTGATAGAACCTCGCGTCCGGCTTTATCTTCCTCACCGACTCCAGAAGCCTCGTCGTGCCTATGCCCGTGACCTCGCCCGTAAGCGTAGGCTGGTTCCACGAGGTCGGGACAAAGGACTGCGCCGCGAGGTTGTAGACCTCGTCGGGCTGTATCGTCTTTACCGCCTCGTCGAGCGAAGACTGGTCGGTGAGGTCGCCCTGTATGAGGTTCAGCTTGTCCTGTATGTGCGCTATCCTGTCGAATCTCTCGACGGACGCTCTCCTGACCATGCCGTAGACATCGTAACCCTTATCCAGCAGAAGCTCGGAGAGGTATGAGCCGTCCTGCCCTGTTATTCCGGTGATGAGAGCCTTTTTCTTCATGTTCGTCTTTATCCCTTTGAGTTAATTAACCTCTGACTAATTCATTTTAGTTCGCAAAAGCATGTCATTCTGAGCGAAGCGAAGAATCTCGTATTTAAACTAATCAGCAAGTTGCGAGATTCTTCGGTCGCTGCGCTCCCTCAGAATGACAGAAAAATATAATCCCTCAGAGCTTCCCTGAAGACGAGATTGCCTCGCTACGCTCGCAATGACAAACTATCTTTTCGCAAACGCGGGCCCGAGCCTCCAATCAAGCGTCTTCGCGAGCCCTTCCTTCAGGCCGGCCTTCGGCTCCCAGCCGAGCTCTTTTTTCGCTTTCGCGTAATTCAGGCAACTCCTCTTGAGGTCGCCGGGCCTCGCGTCACCTATCTCCGGGTTCTCGAGCCCCTTCAGCATGTCCACCCTGCTCGCGACCGCCTCGTGTATGGCCTTGTAAAGGTCGAGCGTGTGCGTCGCGACTTCGGTGCCTATGTTGAAAGCTCCACCGCTGCCCTTTTCAACCGCGAGGACGTTAGCCCTCGCGACATCCCCGACAAAGCAGTAGTCCCTCGTCATGCCGCGCGCCTCTTCCGGGTAGCGGTAAACTGTACAGCCCTTGCCTGAGATGAGCCTGTCCATGAAGAGAGCGACGACGCCGGCTTCTCCGTGAGGGATCTGCCTGGGGCCGAATATGTTCGCGTACCTCAAAACAGTGTAGTCGAGGCCGTACTGGTGCTTGTAGAAGGCAAGGTACTTTTCCGAAACAAACTTGGTTATGGCGTAAGGCGACGCGGGCTCAGGCTGATACGCTTCCGTCGTGGGGTATTCGGTGGCGTTGCCATAGACAGCGCCGCCGGAGGATATGAATATCACTTTTTTGGTGTTGTTCCTTCTGGCCGCCTCAAGCACATTTATGAAGCCCTTCACATTGACGTCGGCGTCGAAGCCCGGGTCCTCGACAGAGGCGGGAACCGACATCTGCGCGGCGTGGTGGTTGACGATATCCGGCTTTTCTATCTCGAATATCTTCCTTATCTCCTCGGAGCGCACATCCATCAGATAGAACTTGGCCTTCGGGTTCAGGTTCTCCATCTTTCCGGTAAAGAGGTTGTCGACGATGACGACCTCGTGCCCGGCCTGGATGTACGCGTCCACTACGTTCGAGCCTATGAAGCCGGCCCCGCCTGTTACAAGTATTTTCATTATTATTCCTCCCCTTTCCCTTATCAGCTTCTTTTCGGCGAAGCCGCGACTTTTCTGTATACCTCTATGGTCTCTTTCGCGCACCTGTCCCATGAGAACGACGCGGCCCGGCTAAGCCCTTTTTTCCTCATCTCTACGCGGAGGCTCTCCTTCTCAAGTACGGTCTCAATACCAAAAGCGAGCTCTTCGGCGTTCAACGGGTCGACGAGCAGGGCCGCGTCTCCGGCGACCTCTGGCATGGAAGAGGCGTTAGAGGTCACGACAGGAGCCCCACAGCTCATGGCCTCCAGTATCGGCAGGCCGAAGCCCTCGTAGAGCGACGGATAGACGAACAGGGCCGCCCCGGAGTAGAGGGCGCTTATGTCATTGGCGTCAATGTAGCCCGTGAACCTTACGCTCTCCTTTATGCCGAGAGACTCCAGAGCTGGCGGTATGTCGCTGTTGAGCCAGCCTTTTGCGCCTGCTATGACAAGCGGAAAATCCTTCCTCATCCTCGCTGGTATCAATGAGTACGCCTTCAAAAGCCCCTTTATGTTCTTTCTCGGCTCAAGAGAGCCGACGAAAAGGACGTAGTTCTCAGGCAGGTTATATCTGGCCTTCACGGACGCCAGAGCCGCCCTGTCCCTGACCTCGCGGTATTCCGGGCCTGCGGCAAGATGCGTGACTGTTATGAGCTCTTCAGGGGCGTTGAAATACTTTATTATATCCCTCTTCGTATGCTCGGAGATGGCGATAATGGAGTCTGCGTACTCCACGGCCTCCCTGATGCCGTTCGTGCAGTGCAGTATGTTTAATTTTTTGTGGCACTCCGGGTTCGTTATCACGCTCAGGTCGTAGACAGTCACCACGACCCTTTTCTTTTTATCCCTTATCTTAGGCACGCAAAAAGTGTTGCTGTGAATAAGGTCGGCATCTAACCCGCCAAGCATGTACTCCTTTATCATCCCTCTAAACCCTGGCACCTTGAGATACCTCAGAGCCTGAAAAGGGACCGGCACGCTGACAAACTCCAGACTGCCTCCGGGCGGCGGCGCCACTTTTTTCCTGAGGCCCGGATGCAGTACATAATTCGTCATGGAGTACAGGACATAAGGGATATACCTGTTCTCCCTGTCCACCCTTAGGAGGGCTTCGAGGAGCTTGACCGTATACTGCCCGACCCCGGTGCGCTCTTTTAATACGGCGGTATAATCAAAGCCAACCTTCATGCTACTTTCCAAGGAACACGCGAATGTCCTGTACCGGTATGCTCGGCAACTTCTTGTTGATCTGTATGGACTTCAACAAAAAAAAAGCTGCCCAAAGTGCTTTGAACAGCAGTTTTTTGTACCCTTCCTGCCTTACAATCCTCTCAACGGCAAGCTGCGTATACGCATAAAGCCAGGAATTCGGAACATACCCATGATGACGCTTTAGCATGTATACTATTTCCCTGTGTACTTCAAACCGCTTGGACATTGTTTTAGTGTCAGCGTAAAGCCTCGTGTTTGCGAGATACTCGTCCAGAAAACCTACTTTCTTTTTCCGCGAGACCCTGAGCCAATATTCGTAGTCCATGCAATAGTGGAGGCTTTCGTCAAGGAACCCGACTTCATCGAGCACAGAACGCCTGAGGAAAACTGTGGGCTGGCAGATGAAACAGGTCTCAAGAAGCCTTTCACGGCTAAACGGCTCCGTTGGGTATCTGTCCATCAGCTGGCCACCCTCGGCAATATGATTGCCCTGGCCGTAGACCATAAGCACATCATTGTTCTTCTCAAAAAAACCTACTGCCTTATCTATCGCCCCAGGCATATAGGTGTCATCCGAGTTGAGCCAGCCGAGAAAATCGCCTTTTGCGGCCTTGAAGCCCTTGTTCACCGCGTCGGTCTGGCCTTTATCCTTTTCACTTACCCATCGAAATTCAATCCCTTTGCAGCGAATCGGATATTTTTTTTCGGCCAGAAGCTTTTCGTACTTCCTGATTATCTCGACTGTATTATCCGTTGAGCCGCCGTCCATTATCAGGTATTCGAGAAAAAAATCGCCTTCCTGAGAGATGACGCTATTGATCGTCTCCTCTATGAACCTCCCCTGATTGAAGGAGGGAGTTATAACGGATACTGTTCTCCTCACATTACCTTCCAGACCTGACAACTCCAAACCTTTTCAAACCCGCGCTGGCGACTTTGAGATAATATCTGAAAAAATCCCCTGGCTGCGAGTCGAGCTTCCTGTAAAGAGATTCCCTGTATTCTGCAAAGCGCTTTTCTTCCTCTTCGCCGAGAGAGCGTCTGTTGCCTATGGCGTCGTAAAGCCTTTCAAACGAATCAGCGCAGGCCTGCGCCGTGAAATACCTTGAAAACCTCTCCTGCCCATTTTTTCCCATCGCGCGCCGCACCGAAGGGCTCTCCGAGAGCTTGACGATCGCGTCGGCCATCGCCTGAGGCTCGTTCACCGGCACGAGCACTCCATTGACGCCATCCTCTATAAGCTCTTCAGGCCCACCGCACCTTGTCGAGACGACCGGGACTCCGGCGGCCATCGCCTCGAGAGCCGTAAGGCTGAACGACTCCGAAAGCGAGCTCACGACATGAATGTCTACCTCTCCGAGTATGGCCCTGAGGTCATCCCTGTAACCCGGAAACCTCACCTTTGACTCCAGCCCGAGCCTTTTCACATTGCTTTCGAGGCGGGCATAAAGTGCCCTGTCTTCAACAGAGCCTGTTATTACAAAGAAAACATCCGGCTTTTTTCCGGCCGCAAGACCTGCCGCCTCGATGAAGTTTTCATAACCCTTCACGCCTATGACCGGGCCTGCGGCGCTCACGAGGAGAGTGCTTTCGGATATGCCCAGCTCTTTTCTTATCTCGCTTTTCGCCCCGGCTTTAATCTCCTCGACGCCGTTGTAGATGACCTTTGTTATCTCCGGCGGGATGCTTGCGCTGACAGACGAAGCGAGAGTCTTCGAGACGGCCACGACATAATCAGAGGCAAGCCCTATGAACTCGTAAGCCTGCTTGAGAGGCAGCGCGAGCTTTATGTCAGTGTGCGATTCGAGCACCTCGTGAAGATGCCATACATGAGGCCTTCCGGAAAGAAACGCCGCAACCGCACCTTCCGCGATGACTGTCGTGTTAGTGTGGACTATGTCTATCTTCTCTTCCTCAATCAGCTTCGAGAGCTTTTCGCACCTTTTGCGGAACGGCTCGCGCCACGGGTAGAGCTGGCGCGGAGTTTCAGTCCACCAGAAAAGCGGCATTATCCCGACATCGATCGAGAGGGCCGCGAGCTCTCTTCTCAAAGGGCCGTCTTCCGGCAAAATGACGACCGGGGTGAACTTCCGCCGGTCGAGTTTTTTAAGAAGCGTCAGCAGAGCCCTTTCCGCCCCGTAAAGCCTCGCTGAGTTCGATATGAAGAGTATTTTTTTCATGCTTCAGCGTTGACCAAAAAGCATGGTCTTCGCCTTCTTCAGAACATAGCCTGACATTGTCAGCAGAATGAGCACGGGCTTTATGCCGCTCAACCGGGGAAAGCTCCTCAACGCCGAGTAATGCGCGAGGCCGTAGAACCACGCGTCAGGCACCTTGCCGTAATACTTTCTCACGACCTTTATGCCCTCTTCATAAGCCTCCGGCGTCCTCGAGAGCGTCTTGGTCTCGGCGTAGACCCTCGAGTTGGCAAGGTGCTCACCGGGCAAGTACTCTACCCTGTATTCCTTCCCTATCCTTATCCAGTATTCGTAGTCCATGCACATGTGGAGGCTCTCATCGAGCCCGCCAAGCTTTTTAAAGACAGCAGTCCTTATGAAAGCGGCTGGCTGGAATATATAGCATCTCTCCGCAAGCAGCGCGAAGTCGAACGGCTTTGAGTCGAACTTTCCCAGGGCTTTGCCGGCCTTGTCAATGTAGTACCCTTCCCCGTAGACCATCATCACATCTTTGTTCTTCTTAAAATACTCAAAGGCCTTTGATATCGCGCCGGGCTGGTAAGTGTCGTCAGAGTTCACCCAGCCGAGTATCTCTCCGGTGGCAAGCGTAAAGCCCTTGTTGACGGCATGGGTCTGTCCTTTGTCCTTCTCGCTCTTCCAGATGAGCTTGACGCCTTTGCACTTGACCGGAAATTTGTTTTTCTCGAGGAGCCTCTCGTACTTCTTTATCACCTCGACGGTCTCGTCTGTCGAGACAGCGTCCATTATTATGTACTCGAGGAAAAAATCGCCCTCCTGCGAGATGACGCTCTTGATCGTCTCCTCTATGAACCTCCCCTGATTGAAAGACGGGGTCACGACAGTTATTTTCATGGGCTCCGGCATTACTTCTTCTCGGCCCTCACGCCGATGTTGACCATGACGCGGCCAAGCGCGCTCTCTCCGTACCTGTCAAAATAATCAATCACCGGATAAAGCGCGGATACGACGAACGGGATGAAATGAAAACCCATCTGCTTTTTCACTTGAAGCCCGTTCTTCTCAAGCTCCTTTTTCAGTTGGGCCCAGCCAACCCAGTTCTCATAGCCCTGATAGGGCCTGAGCTTCAACGCGTTGCCGATTGAGACGGCGAAGTGCCAGCAGTTGTTCGGCACTGTGAGCGCCAGAACGCCGCCTTTCTTCAATACCCTTGCCATCTCTTTTATGGCCAGCTTCGGGTCGGGCGTGTGCTCTATTACATCGCTCGAGACTATTATGTCGAACGAGTTGTCCTTGAACTTCAAAGCCGTCACATCCCCGACAACGCGAGTCGTCTCGCACTTTTTTTTGACTTCATTAAGTAGGTTCTCTCCTACGTCAAGGGAGGTGACAACGGCGCCAAGCTCGACTGCCCTTCTGCTGAACCAGCCTGTGCCGCAACCCGCGTCAAGGAGCTTCTTGCCCTTGAGCTCTTTCGGGCTCAAAAGCGTATTGAATACGACGCGCACCCTTTTTTCGGTGTCGTACATGTTCATCTTCCGATCGAACTCGGAAGCGAATTTATCGTAGAAGAGCCCCTTCTCGTTCACTTGCTGTCCCCTTCGAATTGCCCTGCCCTCTCCTGCACGAAATAGAGCGGCCTGTTCTTGACCTGTCTGAATATCCTCGCTATGTAGGCCCCTAAAACCCCGATCGAGATGAGCTGGACCCCTCCGAGGAAGAGTATGCCGACGAGGAGCGATGTCCAGCCTTCGACGGTTATGCCGAGAACAAGTTTTTCATATAACGCGAAAGCCGCGTAGACAAAGCTCGCGGCCGCGACGACAAGGCCGAAGATACCGACGGCCTTCAACGGGAGCGTGGTGAACGATGTTATCCCGTTGACGGCGAACTTCACCATTTTGCGAAGCGTGTACTTGCTCTCGCCTGAGTGGCGCTCTGGAGCGTTGAACTGCACCGACGTCTGCCTGAAGCCTATCCAGCTCGTAAGCCCACGCACGAACCTGTCCTGCTCTCTCAATTGCCTGAACGCCTCGACAGCAGAGCGGTCCATGAGCCTGAAGTCAGCGGCGTCAGGGTATATGGGCACTTCAGAGTCGATGTTGATGAGCTTGTAGAAAATTTTCGAAAAGAGCTTTTTCTTGAGCGGGATGCCCTCGGTCTCCATGCGATTCGTGTTCACCACATGGAAGCCCTCGGCCCATTTTTTCACCATATCAGGGATGAGCTCCGGCGGGTGCTGAAGGTCGCCGTCCATCACGATGACGGCCTCTCCAGTGGCCGCGTCCATGCCTGCGGTTATCGCTATCTGGTGGCCGAAGTTCCTCGACAGGCGAATCGCCTTCACCTGCGCCGACTTCGACGCCAACGCGGAGGCTTTCCGGAAGGTAGCATCCGTGCTTCCGTCGTCGACGAAGATGAGCTCGCAGGGCTCCCTGAGAGAGCCCATCACCTCGAGGGCGCGCTTCGAGAACTCGTCGATGACGCTCTCTTCGTTGAATACAGGCACGACTATGGAGTATTTTACAGCCACGCTATCCTCTGCCCTGTTAACTCGCGGCCGCGAGCTTTTCTATCCAGATGGAGCCGCCCGTGTTCCTGAGGCACACAGGCATCTTCTTTCCGATGATGTCGCCGTGGAATCTGTGCATCCAGGTGTTGAAGAACCTTATCCTGTAACCGCTGTTATACTGAAGGAACGCCCTCAGCATGTACGCCTCGTTCCACGCCCTGCCCTCATAGACCCACTCCTTCGGGTATTCGAACGGGTACATGATGTCGTGGAAATGTATCCAGACCCCGGGAGAGAGGGCCGGGAGTATCTCGAAGAGTATGTAATTGACGTCAGAGCCGGTCCTGGCCACATGGGTCGAGTCTATGAACAGGACGTCCCCGGCCTTGAGCTTTTTGAACAGATCGAGCCCGACTTCCTGCAGAGGTTTTTTTATCAGTGCGATCTTTGCCCTGTCCTTTTCCGTGAGGAGCGCGAGGAGCCTTTCCGGGTAGGGCTCAATGAAGGTGAAATCGACCGAGCCGTTCAGAAATTGATCGTTCGTGTCGAGGGAGACCGCCGAGGAAAACCCGGAGCCGACCTCGATGAGCTTTTTAGGCCTCACGTGGCGGAGCATGGAATAAAGGACTATCGCGTCGGTGTGGCAATACGCGTCGTTGTTGAAGTAGTACCTGAGGCCCGGCTTTTTATCCTCGGTGAACGGCATGTCGCAATAGAACGCGGCAAGCTCATCCAGAAGGCGCAGCTGGCCGTCAGCGTTGAGGTCGATGCCCGGCAATGCGGCAGGCACGCCGAAGATGCGGCTTTCATGGCGCCTGACTTCGTCAAGGTCCGGTACTGGAGAGTAGTAATGGCCCGGAGGGACCCATGTCCTGTACCTCCTCAGCTCAAACGGGGCCCTCGGTATTCCCAGAATCAGTGACGCGAGCCTCGCGAGAAAAGGCGTTTTCTTTACCGCTTCTGCCATCAACTGGCCCTGCCTTTCATATCACGTCCGCGAAATGCCGCTCGACCCTGCGGAAGTAGAATACGCCCGCGAGGAAAACCACAAGCCCTATCCCACCCGATATGGCGAGCCCTTCCCAGGGGATGGGCCTGTTGGCGAGCATCGCGGGCCTTATGGCCTCTATCACGCCGCTCATCGGATTAAGGTACATGAGCCATGACCACCTCTCTCCAAGCAGGGACGCCGGATAGATGACCGGGGACGCGAACATCCATATCTGGATGAGGAACGGGACCGCGTACTGCACGTCCCTGTACCTGACGTTCAGGGCGGAAAACCATATTCCAAAGCCGACCGCGTTGATAAGCGTCACGCCTATTATGACTGGCGCGAGCAGGACACCTGTGGTAAAGCCGACGCCGTACCAGAGCATCATGACGATAAGGACCATGAAGCCGATGAGAAAGTCGATGAGCGCGGCTATCGCCGAGCTTGCCGGGATTATGAGCCTCGGGAAGTAGACCTTTGAGACGAGGTTCGCGCCTGTCACGAGGCTCGTGGTCGACTGGGCCAGCACCGCCGCGAAATAGTTCCAGAGGAGAAGGCCGGTCAGGACGAATATCGGGTACGGGACGCCTTCCGACGGCATCGACGCGAACCGGCCAAAGACGATCGAGAAGACGAGCATTGCAAGCACAGGCTGGAGGACAGCCCACACGACGCCGAGAGCCGTCTGCTTGTATTTCACCTTTATGTCGCGCCAGGCCAGAAAATAGAGGAGCTCGCGGAACTTCCACAGCTCCCTGAAGTCGACCGGGACCCAGCCCTTCCGGGCCTCTATGACAACTGACTCGCGCTCCACTTATTTCAACCTATCAGCCCTTTTGCCTTGAGGTGCGCCATGATCATGTTCACGCCCTGTTCCGGCGTGACTTCATCGGTCTTTACGTGCACTTCCGGCCTGTGAGGCGGCTCGTACGGGTCGTCAATGCCGGTGAAGTGCTTTATCTCGCCCTTGCGCGCCTTCGCGTAGAGCCCCTTGACATCCCTCTTCTCGCAGACCTCGACCGGGCAGTCGACAAAGACCTCGACGAAAGCGCCGTGGCCGACGGTCTTTTCGATCATGGCCCTGACCTCCTCGCGCGCGACCCTGTACGGAGAGATGGCGGAGACGAGGTTGGGAACGCGGTTCTTGGCAAGGAGGTGCGCGACCCACCCTATCCTCATGATGTTGGTGTCCCTGTCCTCCTTGCTGAAGCCGAGCCCCTTTGAAAGATGGGTCCTGACGATGTCTCCGTCGAGCACCTCGACGTTGGTGACGCCCTTTGCCTGGAGCTGGTGATGAAGAAGGCCGGAAAGAGTCGTCTTGCCCGCGCCTGAAAGCCCGGTGAACCAGATGGTGAAACCCTTTTGCATCACGAGAACTCCTCTTGTTTTTACTGAGCCTGATAAAAGGCCGTTATTTTTCAGCCGAGCCGTTTGCCGTACTGAAGGTTGTAGTATTCCGTGTACTCACCCGAGAGGATGCGCTCCCACCAGGCCCTGTTGTCCATGTACCAGTCGACGGTCTTTCTTATGCCGTCTTCAAAGGCGTGCTCCGGCGTCCAGCCGAGTTCTTTTTCAATTTTCGAGCAGTCTATCGCGTATCTCCTGTCGTGCCCAGGCCTGTCCTTGACGAAGTGGATGAGCGAAGAGCGGCTGCCCTCGAACGGGAAATCTTTCCTGAGGCCGGAATCCTTTTGCGCCCTCTCGTCGACGAGCGAGCAGATGAGCTTCACGATGTCGATGTTCTTCTTCTCGTTCCTGCCGCCGACATTGTATGTCTCTCCAAGACGGCCCTTATTAAGCACCAGGGCTATTGCCTTGCAGTGGTCCTCTACAAAGAGCCAGTCGCGGACATTCTGGCCGTCGCCATAGACAGGCAGAGGCTTTCCTTTCAGCGCGTTTATGACCATGAGCGGGATGAGCTTTTCAGGGAACTGGAAAGGCCCGTAGTTGTTCGAGCAGTTCGTCGTCACGACTGGAAGGCCGTAGGTGTGGAAGTACGCACGCACGAGGTGGTCTGAAGAGGCCTTGCTCGCGGCGTACGGCGAGTTCGGGCTGTACGCCGTCGTCTCGGTAAAAAGTCCGGTCGCCCCGAGAGAGCCGTAGACCTCGTCTGTCGAGACATGAAGAAACCTTTTACCCTCCGGCCTGCCTTCTCCTCTGAGCCAGTATTTTCTGGCGGCTTCAAGAAGCGTGAAAGTGCCGAGGATGTTCGTCTCGACGAAATCCCTCGGCCCGAGTATCGAGCGGTCGACGTGGCTTTCAGCCGCGAAGTTCACGACAGTGTCTATCGCCTCATCATGAAAGAGACCATCGACGAGAGCCGCGTCATTTATGTCGCCCTTTACGAACCTGTAATTCGGACCTTCGGTCAGGGCCTTGAGGTTCTCGATGTTGCCCGCGTAGGTGAGCTTGTCGAGCACAATGAGCCTGTCAGCAGGAGAGGCCTTTGACAGATGAAGTACGAAGTTGGCGCCGATGAAGCCCGCGCCGCCGGTTATGAGGACCCTGCGCATGTTTATCTCCCCTTGAGCTCTTTTAGCATCTTTGAAAGAGAGCTCCTCCAGTGCGGTATCTCGATATCGAAAGTCTTTTTTATCTTTGCCTTGTTCAAAACCGAGTACGCGGGCCTCATCGCCGGAAGCGGGTACTCGGCCGTAAGTATGGGCTCTATGCGTCTGCATTTGAGGGGCATGCCGATCGAGGCCGCATCAATGCATATGGCGACCGCGAAATCGTACCAGCTCGCGACCCCTTCGTTGGAATAATGATACATGCCCCAGGGCTTCTTGCCCGCTTCTATCGCCTTGCAGATTCCAGCTATCGCCGTCGCGAGGTCCGCGCTCCATGTGGGAGTCCCGGTCTGGTCGTAGACGATGCGCAGGACTTCCCTTTCGGAGGCGAGCCTCAATATTGTCTTGACGAAGTTATGCCCCTCGACCCCGTAGAGCCAGGAGGTGCGAACGATTACATGCTCGGCGACTGCCGCGGCAACAAGCTTCTCTCCGGCGAGCTTTGAGGCGCCGTAGACGCTCAAGGGATTTGCCTCAAAATCTTCGGCGCAGGGCACAGGGCTCCTGCCGTCAAAGACAAAATCGGTCGAGACATGGACTATTGGGCAGCCGCTCTCTTTTGCCGCCCTGGCGAGGTTTTCCGCGCCATTGGCGTTGACCGCGTATGCCCTGTCTTTTTCCTTTTCCGCGAGATCGACCTTTGTGTAGGCGGCCGGGTTTATTATAATGCCGGGCTTTGCCTTCTTTACCGCTTCGAGAACAGCCGCCGAGTCGCTTATGTCGAGCTCCGAAGAGCTGAGCGGCTCCACTTCAAAACCGGCCGCCTCAAGAAGAGGGACAAGGTCGCTCCCTAACTGCCCCTTCGCGCCTGTGACAAGTGCCTTCATCAGTCGAGCCTGTACGGTGAGGACGGGTCTGACTCGTGCCTGACTTCGTCGACCGGCTCTTTTTTCCCCTCGCCCTTGAAGAGCCTGTTGGGGCAGTTCACGACCAGCCCTTCGACATCTCCGACATTCTTGTAGGCGTGCACGACCCTTTTGGGCACTATGACGACCGACGGCTCTGTCTCGCCGACGACTATCGTCATCCTCTTCCGGTAGGTCGGGGACTCCGGCCTGTTGTCCCACAGATAGACCTTGAAGTCGGACGGCCCGGCAAAGCAGAAATAATCAGCCTGGTCGATATGCTCGTGCGGTCCTCTCGCTATCCCCGGCCTTGTAAGGGAAAGATAGGTCATGACCGGGTGGTACTCGGAGGCCACTTCGTCAGTGCGGAAGAGCTCCATGAGCCAGCCCCTCTCGTCCGTGAACCTCTTGAGCTTTTTTATCTCGACGCCTTGTATCTGGCCTTCCTTGAACATTTTCCCCTATACCTCCACAACGGAATCATCGCCTATCATCAGCCTCAACGCCTGGTGCTTGTCGTGGCATTTTCTGACCTTGGCGTTCCTGCCTATGAGGCTGTCTTCTAACCTGTCGACATGCGAGAGCTCGGCCCCCGATAGTATGACCGAATGCTCTACTATCGACTTATAAATCCTGCTGTTGTTCCCGACGCTCGTGAACGGGCCTATGAAGCTGTCCTCAACTATAGAGTTCGACCCTATGACGATCGGGCCGCGCAGGGTGCTGTTCTTCACGATGGCGCCTTCTTCTATCGTGACCCTGCCCGTTACCTGCGAGTTGTCGACCTTGCCCCTTATGTCCCTCTTGAACCACTCGTCCAGGACAATCGTGTTGGCGGCGAGGAGGTCGTCTTTTTTTCCGGTGTCGAGCCACCATGTGTCGAGTATGTGGCTCTGCACTGGGGCTCCCCTTGTGATGAGGTCCTGTATCGCGTCGGTTATCTCGAGCTCGCCCCTTGGGGAGGGCTTTATGTTAGCTATGGCCTTGTGTATCTCAGGCGAGAAGATGTAGACGCCGACGAGCGCGAGGTTGCTCTTGGGGTTTTTGGGTTTCTCCTCGAGGCAGACAATACGGCCTGATTCGTCGGCCTGCGCGACCCCGAATGACTGCGGGTTGTCGACGGGCTTCAGGAGGATGACGGCGTCGGCTTTCGTCGAATTGAAGGTGTCGACGAACTTCTCTATGCCGCAGCCTATGAGGTTGTCACCGAGGTACATGACGAACGGGTCTTGCCCCAGAAACTCCGCCGCCGTCTTCACGGCATGGGCCAGCCCCTTTGGCTCGCTCTGCATGATGTAGGTTATCTTTATCCCCCACTTTGAGCCGTCGCCCATGGTCTCCTTGACCTCAGAGCCTGTCTCAGGGGAGATTATTATGCCGACGTCTTTTATGCCGACCCTGGCGATGTTATCTATCACATAAGAGAGTATCGGCCTGTTCGCTATCGGCACGAGCTGTTTGGCGCCCGTGTAGGTCAGAGGGCGTAGCCTCGTGCCCTTGCCTCCACTTAAGACAATCGCTTTCATCAGAGAGACTCCTTGGTTATCTCGCGTTGCCGCGGCCGGTGGTCTGCATGTACCATTCTATTGTCTTCCTGAGGCCCTGCTCAAAGGAGGTCGCCGCCTTGAAGCCGAACTCATTATAGGCCCTCTGCGTATCCAGGCAGCGCCTTGGCTGGCCGTCCGGCTTTGTCGCGTCCCATATTATCTCGCCCTTGAAGCCGGTGAGACGGGCGATCGTCTCGACAAGGTCTTTTATCGATATCTCGAAGCCCGCGCCTAAATTCACAGGCTCTGGCTTGTCGTACTTCTCCGCCGCGAGGATTATGCCTTCTGCCGCGTCCTCCACATAGAGGAACTCCCTCGTAGCCTTGCCCGTGCCCCAGACGGTAATAGAGGCGGCATTCGTGCGCAATGCGTCGACGCATTTTTTTATGAGGGCCGGTATGACATGGGAAGAGGCCGGGTCGAAGTTATCCTTGGGGCCGTAGAGGTTCACGGGAAGAAGATAGACGCTGTTGAAGCCGTACTGCTGCCTGTACGCCTGCGACTGCACGAGGAGCATCTTCTTGGCGAGCCCGTAAGGGGCGTTCGTCTCCTCGGGGTATCCGTTCCAGAGCTCTTCTTCCCTGAAAGGCACCGGCGTGAACTTGGGGTAAGCGCAGATGGTGCCTATGGCGACGAACTTCTTGAGGCCGTATAGACGGCCCTCCTCGATGAGCTGCACGCCCATCATGAGGTTGTCGTAGAAAAAGGAGCCGGGGTTCTCCCTGTTCGCGCCTATGCCGCCGACCCTGGCCGCAAGGTGTATGACGATATCTGGCCGGGCGTCACTGTAAAGCCTTTTGCACGCGCCCCTGTCAACGAGGTCGTACTCAGCGCTCCTCGGGACGAATATATCGGCTACGTTCATCTTCCTGAGCCTATCCACGACAAAGGAGCCGAGAAAGCCAGCCCCGCCGGTTACGACAATCCTTTTACCCTCAAGTGAGCCCATAGTCCTCCACCAGAAAATAGAATCTTTGAGTTTACATCCCGCCACAGTGGCGCGCAAGCTAAATGGCGGGCCCCTCTATTTTTTTCAGCCAGCCGCCAGAGCCGATAGAGCATATCCTCGCGGCGTCGACCCCGGCCGCGAGGAGCGCGTCCTTGAGCACGTCGTCGCTCTTGAAGCTCGTTATGACTATAATGTCCGGGTCGATCCTTTTTATATCGTCAAAGCCCAGTATCTCATAGCCTAAAAAGCCCTTTTTGGAGGGCTCGGCGTCGAAGATGGCGGCAAGCTCAAGGCCGGTCTCCTTAAGGGACAGATACGCTATCTCGGTTACCTCGTCGATGCCACAAAAGGCTATCCTTTTTGGACCGGAGCCGCTCAACTTCATGAAAAGGTTGCGGAAATCACGCCTGGCGACCCTGTACAGGGTCGTAAAATTCTGCAGATGGCGGTATGTGAGCCGGGATTTTTCGGTAAAGCCGTGAGGGGTAAGGTAATAAGTGTAGCGTTTCCTCGGGATCGTGGAGACGGTTATGTAGCCCTTTGAGACGAGGTTTTTGAGATAGGAGTTTATGAGCCCGAGCGCGACCCCGAGCTTTCTCGAAAGGTCCCTCTGGGTAAGTTCGTGGTTTTTCGATATTTCGTCAAGGAGCTGGAGCGAGCGGTAGTCGTCCAGCTGCTCATCCTTGTTGTTCATGAAATGAACAATAACATGGAGAGGACTGAAAGGTCAAGCGGTTTGTTCATTATCTGAACATGAGTGTGCGCCCTGTAATCGCTTGCTTTAAACGCGATAAGGCGGTTGCACCTGCAACCGCCTTATCGCGGAATAAGCCATTGATTATGACAGAACGTTTTAATTGCGCGCGATGACCATCATTATCGCCAGCCAGAGACGCCGCATGAAGCAATGGGCTGCCTCTGGCATGGCCTTCAAACCTGTACGTCAATAAAAGGGCTCAATCAGCCTGCCTTTACAGCCGTGCGCTCCATCGCGAAAAGGACGGAATCGATGGCGTTCTTTATGGCCGAGGAATGGGACTTGTCGTCAGCCCTTATGACCTTGAGGAGCTTGCCGATGTAGATTATCTCCTCCGGGTCGATCGACTCTGACTTGCCGCTGTACGGCGCGCCGTCCTCAGCCGCGGCGGCCCTCCTGTAAACGTCGCCTGAGCCTGTCACCATCCAGTCGATGGAGATGCCGAACCTCTCGGAGAACTCTATGATGAGGTTCGAGGGCATCTCGCCCCTTTTCTTGTAGTTGGAAAGGGCCTGCGGGGTTATGTCAAGAGCCCTGGCCACGGCAGAGTCGTTCTTGAGCCTGCCAGCCCACTTCATCCTGTCGATCACGTCCAGATAACTTACGCCCATTTCTATTTTCTCCTGGTGAATTTGTTGGCTGATACGATGGTTTCCTCTACTGCCGAGATAAGGTCAGGTATCTCGTACGGCTTCTGTATGTAAGCGACCCCCCTCTTGATGATGTCGTCCATCTGCACCCTGTCGTCAAGATGGGCTGAAAAAAGGAGTATCGGTATGGCCGGGTTTATGTCAAGGAGCGGGCTTATCAGCTGGAGCCCGTTCCTGCCCGGCATTACTACGTCTGTCAGGACAATGTCGAACCTGCCCTTTTCCCTGTAAAAAAGACTCAACGCTGCTTCCGCGTTTGCGGCCTCGGTTACCAAGTAACCGTATTCGGCAAGGACCATCGCGGTTGATTTTCTGACCCATTTTTCGTCCTCGACAAGGAGGACCTTCTTGCCCTTGCCGACTCCCTGGCGCGGCCTGGCGGCGGAGACCTCCTGGGCCTTTGCAGCCTCATCGGCCGCCGGCAGATAGACCTTGAACGTAGCCCCCTTGCCCTGCTCGCTCTCAACGCCTATCCAGCCGCCGTGCTCTGCGACTATCCTCTGAACGACGGTGAGGCCCATGCCGGCGTTCTTCTTCTCTTTCGTCGTAAAAAGCGGCTCGAATACGCGGCGCTGGGTTTCCGCGTCCATGCCCGCCCCGCTGTCCTCGACGCTGAGAAATACATAACGGCCCGGACAGGGGCCTTTGCCCTCGGCGTACGCCTTGTCAGTGACGGTCGAGTTCCCGGTCCTGATGCTGATAGTCCCGCCTTGGGGAAGAGCTTCGCTGCTGTTTATTACGAGGTTCAAGATTATCTGCTCGAGCATGCATCTGACCGCGTACACGGGCCAGAGGTCATAGGCAAAGTCGGTCTCTATGGCAATGTCGTCGTTCACAAGGTGCTCGAGCATGCCGAGGATCTCCTCCACGACCTCGTTCAGGTCGTGAGAGGCTATGTTGGTCGGCTTGTTCCGGCTGAAGACAAGGAGCTGCTGGACAAGGCTTATGGCCCTGTCTGAAGACTCCCTTATAGGATCGAGCAATTTGAGGAGCTGGCCATCTGAGCCTGCCTTGGAAGCGGCCAGGTCGGTAAGCGTCTTTATGACCGTGATTATGTTGTTGAAGTCATGGGCGATACCGGCGGTGAGAGTGCCTATGGCGCTCATCTTCTGCGCGTGCATGAGCTGGGCGAGGACGCCGCTCCTCTCCCTTTCGAGCCTCCTGCAATGGGTCTTGTCTATGCTTATCTCGAGGACGAGCTCCGTGCCGCCGGAGTCGGTAAAGGACATGTCAAAGACCTCAAAGGCGCTGCCGTCCGCGTGGATAGACTCCCAGGAAGCGGGCTCTCCGGTCTCAAAGACACGCAGGACAGAGCAGTTCTCGCAGGGCTTTTCGCGACCCCAGATGACTTCAAAGCAACGCTTTCCGGCACTCTCCCCATAGGCCTCTTTAAAAGCGCTGTTGGCAAACCTTATCGAGTAGTCCTTTTCCTGAAGGTAGGCACGGAAGGGCAGCTTGTCGATAAACCTGTAAAAGGACGCCTTTTCAACATCGAGCTGTCCTCTGGCTTCCGCCAGAAGAGCCCTGAGCGAATCAGCTTCAGCGGCTTTTGCCCTCAGCTCCTCTATCTCATGGAGACTGAGTGTATTCTGTAAAGTTGTTTTCATTTTTCATGAACTTTTCAAGGTTGGACTTAAAATATAGCAGAAAACAGGGAAGAAAGAAACCTCAATTTTGAAACAGAGATAAGGGACTGGCAAAGAGCGGGGCGCGCCTAAAAAGAAGCCCCCCTGCGAATGCGCAGGGGGGCTTCATCAGTTGACTGAAAAGCCGCTTTGTCCGGGATTAAAAATCTACCTTCTCTCCGGGCCTTACCGCCTCCAGCTTGGCCTTCATGAAGACCTTAGCCCTGTTGAGGGTCGAGAGGTCGTTGGCCTCAAACCTCAAAACAAGGACCGGCTGCGTATTCGAGGCCCGCACAAGGGCCCATCCGCCCTCGAAGTTGACCCTGAGGCCGTCTATCCTTATGATATCCCTGATCTTGAAGCCGTCGCCGCCTGAGCCTATGGCAGCGTCGAGCTTCTTTATCAGCTCGAACTTGAGGTCATCCGGGCACTCTATCCTTATCTCCGGGGTCACTACCGTCTCGGCGATACCGGCGAGCATGGATGAAAACGCGAAGCCCTCATCCTTTACCCTCTCTTTCGCGACTATCTCCAGCACCCTGCACGTTGAATAGACCGCGTCGTCGAAGCCGAACCATTTGTCCGCAAAGAAGATGTGGCCGCTCATCTCCCCGGCCATCGCGGCTTTCAACTCCTTCATCCGGGCCTTTATGAGCGAATGTCCGGTCTTCCACATGACAGGGACCCCGCCGAGCCTGCCTATCTCGTCGTACATGACCTGCGAGCACTTGACCTCGCCGACTATCGTAGCGCCGGGCCTCTCCTTCAATATGGACTTGGCGAAAACTATCATGAGCTTGTCGCCCCAGATGATATTGCCCAGCTCATCGACCACGCCTATCCTGTCTGCGTCACCGTCAAAGGCGACCCCGAAGTCAGCTTTCTCCTTCTTTACCGTCTCGATGAGGTGCTTCAGGTTGGCCGGGACGGTCGGGTCAGGGTGGTGGTTGGGGAACCTTCCATCAGGCTCGGAGAAGAGGTCGACGACTTCGCACCCGAGCTTTTTAATGAGCGGAATGGCGACCGGGCCTGCCGTGCCGTTGCCTGAGTCGAGCACGACCTTCAACGGTTTTTTCAACTTCGGGAGGGTAAACGCCTTTGAGACATAATCGATGTAGCTCGATATGATGTCAAAATACTCGACCTTGCCGGGTATGGAAGCCTTTTTCACAGGCTTGCCAAGTATCTCGGTCTTTATTATATCCCTGAGCTCGAGTATCTCGGAGCCGTGTATGGTCTCTTTCCCGACGCTCACCTTGAAGCCGTTGTACTCCGGCGGGTTGTGGCTGCCTGTTATCATTATGCCGCCGCCAACAGGAAGGGAGTACATGGAGAAGTACTGCAGCGGGGTCGGGCACTCGCCTACATCGACGACGTCTATTCCGCTTTCGGTCAACGCTGCCACAAGCGCGTCGCGGATGGCCTTTGAGCTTGTCCTCACGTCACGGCCGACTGTCACCTTGAAGCCGGGCCCCATCTTTGCCCCGTGCCTGGCCGCGAGTATCCCGTACGCCCTGCCGATGAGGCTGGCGACCTCCGCGGTGAGGTCAGCGCCCCATGTTCCCCTTATGTCATACTCTCTGAATATAGCGTCTGAAAGGTTCATTATCCAAGACCCCCGGGTCGATTTGTAAAGCGATTATACCGGAAAAAGGCAGGGCCGCCAGTGCCTAACCCCCCTTTTTCTCAGCCCTGAGCTTGCGAAAGAAGTCTTTGAGGGCCTCCTGGCTCTCTTGCCCAAGCACCCCCCTCGTTACATGCACCCTGTGGTTGAGCCTCTTGTCCTCTGATATGTCGTACAGGGAGCCGCACGCGCCAGCCTTGGGGTCGAGCGCGCCGAAAACCAGACGCGGGACCCTCGCAAGTATTATCGCGCCCATGCACATGAGGCACGGCTCGAGCGTCACATAGAGGGTCGTGCCTGTGAGCCTCCACCTGCCGAGCTTTTTTGCCGCGGCCCGTATGGCGAGAAGCTCGGCGTGGGCAACAGGGTCGTTGGCAGTCTCCCTTTTGTTGTGGCCCCTGGCGATGATACGGCCCTCGTGAACGACGACCGCGCCGATCGGCACCTCGCCCTTTTGGCAGGCCTTGGCCGCCTCCTTCAAGGCAGCGGCCATGAAGCTCTCGTCAAGTCTGGTCAAAACGGTCTTTTCCCTTATCTTTGAAAAATTAGAAATTACATTAAACAGGGAGCAAAGTCAACCTGACGGGGACAAAGATAGAGAAGAGATAGAGAAGGATTTAGCCTCTCAGGTTAATGTGCAAATAGAGAGAAGTAATACCTACCAAGCAACTGGTCTATCTTTTACATTTCTACCCAAAACCAATCCGTAATATATCAATACAAACATACCATACCCGATTGGCTCACAGCTTTTTGTTCGAAAATACCTTGACATGACGATACGCTACATGGTAGCATCTATCAATCAAAGACTTTATCACTACCATGAATGGAGGGGGGGGGTATTGGTATGGATGAGTTCCTCCAGCGGATAGACAAAAAAATATCTATCCTAAAACAAGAGCTGGCTCAATGTGAAAATGCGAGAATGGTTTATCTTCGAGAAATGAGAGGGCAAACTTCTAAAGAAACGGAACCTGTTCCTGCGCTTTTTCCGTTCGAACCAGATAATTCACAGATAAAGCCACTATCCAAGAAGGATCAGATAATTAAACTTCTCAAAGAGCATGGCCCTTTATCACGAAAGCAGATAGCCGAGATGACAGGCTTTAAACATGGTACTTTGGCTTTTACTTTGAGTGGCAATAAGAACACTTTTGTGAGTAAGGATGGGCTTTGGCATTTAACTGAGTAGAAACAAGAAAGCCCTGTAAGAGTTCGCACCTCTTACAGGGCAAGCCACAAAAAAACTAAACAAGGGACTAGCCATGCTTAATTATTTTAGTGGCGTTCGTGCGTTTAAATTAGCACGAGCGCCACCATAAGTCAAATATTTTCAATAAAAAGGCCTTATAGAACAACCCATTGTGTTATGTTTGCGATAACAAAAAAACAAAATCAAGAGGAAAAAAAATGGGAAAAGATGAAAAAACCTCAAAAAAAGTAGCATCTATTGCTGCTAAGTTACTCAGCAACCCCAAAACACCTACGCCGGTCAAAAAAGTGGCCGCATCTGCTTTGACGCAGAGGCCAAACAAGAAAAAGTAAATACATGCATTTAGTACCAATAGAATGGTAGACTCATACGGCACTTTAGAGGTTTGGCAAATCCTGGTCAAAGATAGATTTGTGCAAAGCCTCTAAAGTGCCGTTCCATTTCCAATCCAAACTGACCCGCTCGAATTTCCCACTAATAACTGAAACACCTTCCTTGCCTTTTAAATATCTTCATGAAAAGACGAATTACACCGAGCTGATATAATCAGTATTCGTCGATCTACATAAATCCATCTCGAAATCTGGAGGTACTTATGAAGTACATCATCGCGCTCGTCCTTTCGCTTTTCCTGTCAAGCCCTGTATGGGCCGGGATTGTCGAAGAGAAGATAGAGTACAAGGACGCCAGCGCAACTCTCGAGGGATTTCTCGTCTATGACGACGCTCTCAGAGCGAAGAGGCCCGGAGTGCTCGTCTTCCATGAGTGGTGGGGCCTCAACGATCACGTAAAAACGGCCGCGAGGAAACTGGCCTCTCTCGGATATGTCGCCTTCGCCCCTGATGTCTACGGCAAGGGCGTGCGCCCCTCCGACAGGGAAGCGGCCGGGAAAGAATCAGGTAAATACATGAAAGACAGAACTCTCCTTCGCTCAAGGGCATTGGCGGGCCTCAACGCTCTTAAAATGAACGGCAGAGTCGACACGGAAAAAATAGCGGCAACTGGCTACTGTTTTGGCGGGGCCGCGGCTCTCGAACTCGGCAGGAGCGGCGCGCCTGTTTCAGCCATTGTCACATTCCACGGCGCTCTCAACACGCCAACACCCGAAGACGCCCGGCACATAAAGGGGAGCGTGCTGGTGCTGCACGGCGGGGCAGACCCGTTTGTCAAGCCGACGGAAGTGCAGGCTTTTCAGGAGTCGATGGAGGCCTCTGGCGTTGACTGGCAGCTCATAAGCTACGGAGGGGCTGTGCACGGCTTCACCAACCCCACCAACGGCGCAGACCCTTCCGACGGGCTCGCCTATCAGGAAAAAGCCGACAGGCGTTCATGGGAAGCCATGAAAGACTTCCTCGAAGAAAGGCTCGGGAAAGTCCGTTAGTTGCGCTTGTAAAAAATAAGCTTATTTATTATCTTACAGGGCAAGAGGCGCGGCAAAATTGAAAGAAGCCATCAGAAAACACATCGATGTCGCGTGCGCCGTAATCGAGCGCGGCCCCCTTGTTCTGGCCGCGCAGAGAAACGAGAAGATGAGCATGCCTCTTAAATGGGAGTTTCCTGGCGGGAAGATCCACGACAATGAGAGCAGTGAAGACTGTCTCGTCAGAGAGCTCATGGAAGAGCTCAATGTGCGGGTGGCCATAAAAAGCGCGCTCACCAAGGTTACATGCGACTACACAGATTTCACCGTTACCCTCCACCCCTTTGTCTGCGAGATAACGGGCGGGGATATAGTCCTCCACGAGCACAGGGCGATAAAATGGCTTTTGCCAACGGAGCTTTTCTCGCTCGAGTGGCCTGAGGCAGACATACCGGTAATAAATGAGTATCTCGCGAGGTCAGGGAATAAAGTCGGATGAAAAACTATGAGGTAATAATTTTAAAGCCCGGCTATTGCCATAGGCTCGGGCCGACAAAGATGCGCGCCGACGGCACAGTGACGCTCATCAAGGGGCCGAAGAACATCATCGTGGACACCGGCGGCCCGCAAGACTCCGAACACATAATCGACGCTCTCTCAAAAGAAGGGCTCAGCCCTCGCGATATCTCTCATGTCATATGCACGCACGGACACTCAGATCATGTCGGAAACAACAACCTCTTTTGGGATGCCGCCTTCATAGTCTCGCACGATATCTCGAAAGGCGACCTCTATACCTTCCATGACTTCAAATCAGGCGAGAGTTATATGATTGATGAAGAGGTCGAGGTCATTCCCACGCCCGGCCATACTTCGCAGGACATAAGCGTTATCGTGAGGATAAAAGAAGGCGTGGTCGCCATAACCGGCGACCTCTTTGAAAGCGAGCAGGACCTTGTTGACGAGGAGCTTTGGAGGGCTTCAAGCGAACTGCCGGTCGAGCAGGAGAAAAGCCGGGCCATGATTCTTGCGATAGCGGATACGGTCGTCCCTGGTCACGGAGAGATGTTTAAGGTGAAAAAGTCGTGAATAAGGGCAAAGTCCAAAAATTTTAGAGTGAAGATTTCAAAAAGAAGATTGAATCGTTGGGTTACGCTTCGCTAACCCAACCTACAGAACTAACCCTTGATTTTTCTGGTGCGCCCGGAGAGATTGAATAGTCCTGCGGACTATTCCCGGCAGGGAAGGAGGTCTTTTTTATAGTCCGCCTCGCTTGCGCTGCGGCGGACACCCGGTCGACTCCCTCCGGGAGTTCGAACCTGACAAGCTATAAATATAAAAAAAGAGGGCGCAAAACTGCGCCCTCTTTTTTTATATTTGGTGCGCCCGGAGAGATTCGAACTCCCGGCCCTCTGGTTCGTAGCCAGATGCTCTATCCAGCTGAGCTACGGGCGCGTGTTGGAAAAATGCGGGCCCGGATGGGGCCGCAAGACCCGAAGATTTTAACATCTCGGGCGCATGAGTCAAGTGTAATATCTCGCATCGGCACGCCAAGAGCCCCCATCCCATTGGGTTTTTCATGCCCTGGACAAAAAAAGGGGCAGGGAGTCCCCGCTCTCCTGCCCCGCTTCCCAGGTTAAGATGCCGCCGGTTTTCTACCCCAATCCCCATTGGCAACCGGAAGCCCTTCACCTAAGCCATGTTGTCTTCGCGCACACAAACGCCCGCATCCCGCTTGAGGATGCCCAATATTACAACAGTCCGGCTTTCTGCTGAACTGTCCCGTGGTACAGGTTTTTATTCTCTTTGAAAACGGCCGGGTTTCTAATAAAATCATCTCAAGAACCTTTTCGGAGGCTTTAGATGGACTCCATAACAGTCCTCGGACTCATCGGCGGCACTTTGACGACCGCGTCCTTTTTCCCGCAGGTAATCAAGACCTGGAAGACGAAGTCGACGAAGGACGTCTCCCTTATAATGTTCATCCTGCTCACTGTCGGCATAACCTTCTGGATAGCCTACGGCTTCAAGATAGGCTCTGTCCCGGTAATCGCGGCCAATTGCGTATCCCTCATAATGACCATCGCGATGTTGACGATGAAGCTCACGTATAAATGACGGGGGTTATCGAAGAAAAGACGGGATAAGCTGGAGTTGGGGCAGGACTGCAAGCCTCAATGAGCAACGCGCGTCATCTGCAATGCCCTCCACCGCGCTTCATGAGGTACTTCTGGTGGTACTCCTCGGCTGGATAGAATTCCGTTGCCTCGGCTATCTCGGTGACTATCGGCTCTCCGTAAACACCGGAAGCCTCCAAAGCCTCTTTCGAGCCCCTTGCCTGAAGCTCCTGTTCGCTGTCGTAACAGAATATCGCTGACCTGTACTGGCTGCCGACGTCAGGCCCCTGCCTATCCTTCGTCGTCGGGTCGTGGCAGGCCCAGAACTCCTTCAACAGTGTCTCGTAACTCACCACTTCAGGGTCGTACATAACTTCAACGGCTTCGGCGTGCCCGGTCTCGTCTGTGCAGACGTCCTCATAAGAAGGGTCTTTCGTGTGGCCGCCAGTGTACCCGACAACGGTTGAGACGACGCCCTTCACATTCCTGAAAGTCTCCTCGACCCCCCAGAAACAGCCGGCCGCGAAAGCCGCCTTTTGAAGTCTTCTCTCTCCCATAAAAGCCCCCCTTCTTTTCCCTGAGATTATATCTCAAAACCGGAGGGGCTGATGGTCATGTGTCCGCTCAGGGGCTTACAGCAGCGTCAGCCTCTATCAGCAACGCATAGTAGCCCACCCCCACCTGCTTCACTTCTTTGCCCCTTGAAAAAGGCAGCATGGCCTCTATTACCTCGGCCTGAGGAGTGAAGACTATCGCGTCAAACGGCTCATTTGAAACCTGCTTGAGATAAGACAAGTCCCTCATCATGTCTTCAGGGCTCTGGAAGCTCAAGACCATATTCCCGGCGTAATACTCGAATGTAGGAGCTGCCTGCGGGTAGCGCTTTTTGCTGTTCGTGTCGACTGAGAATATGACAGCGTCGTTCGGCGTCATGGCGCCGAGGGACTTGTAGGCATTGAGGCTCACAGGGTCGACAATGTGGTTCGGCCAGTCCTTCACATACTCGATAGTCCTTTTCGCCTGCCCGATGAGCAATATGGAAAGTGATACGAAAAGCAGACCCAGAAGAGCGGCCCTCGCCCCCCCTCCTTTCCTGTTGAAAAGCGCCCTCAGGGAGATCACTGTCCTCAAAAAGAGCACCACGCCGGAGCCGACAAGAAGCGCTATCGCCGGAGAGAGCTGGCGGCCCTGATAGTCGAGGTCAGAGGTGCGCGCAAAGACCATCGAGTAGGCCGCCCCTGCAACGAGCAGCAGGATAAAAAACGACATTTCAGGCCAGCGGTAGAAGATGTGCTTCCTCAGATAGACGAGGGCCGCGGCGGCAACTATGATGGCCGGGACCGAATACCAGCCCGGCAAGCCTGTCGCGAGGTTCAGCGCGGTGAAGACCTCTGTGACGTGGCGCCACGGGCCGCTGGCCGCGCCTCCGGAAGCGACCCTGTAAAGGAAAACCCCCTTAAGGTCGAGGACAAGGTCTGTCCAGCCCAAGTACCAGACGTTCTGGACCTGCTGGATGACGAACGCGGCGATTGGCGTCAGCGCGTAAAGGGCCCACTTTTTTATTGGGACTGGCTTTTTGACCTTTCCCTTGTCAGAGAGCCACTGTACATAGTCGAGGCCGATGAGCCAGATAAAGATGAAGATGACCGAGTCATAGGATGATAAAGCGAGAATGAAAAAGAGCGCGCAGATTGCCGCCGTATACCTTGTCTTGAGCTTCTCTTCGGCCCTCAATGCTGAGATGGACAAAAAGAGGATCGAGAACCTCAGAAGGTCGTCGATGGGCTGGTTAGCGAGGCTGTCGCTAAAATCGAGGAACATGGTAGAGGCGCCGTAGTAAAGAGAGACGAAGAAGGCTATCGCAGGGGTGGCTATCCTGCACAGGAAGGCGTACATGAGAATGAAGCCGCTCAAGGATATCGCGAGGGCCAGCAGCCTGAACGAGCTCCTCTGGTCTGCCCCTGCCAGCTTCAACGCGGCGAACGGCAATAGATACCCCGGAGGGTAGTGCGTGTAGTAGAGCCTGTTTCCGAGGAGGTCTCCCGTGACTATGCCTCTGGCGTGGTGGCGAAGTTCGGGGTCGTCAATATGGACGGCTGACCTGGAATAACCGATAGGGATGAAAAGGAGCCTGTGCTCGAGGATGCCGTCCCTGTCCCAATGCTCGAGCGTGAGCATTGTCTGGGCTGAGCCTTCCTTCCAGCCGCTCCAGCCGTTCTCAGGAAAGGTCTTGAGCCCGAGATAGATACCCAGGACGACCACGAGCAGGACAAACGGGAGGTGGGTCTTCATAACGCTGAAGGTTCCTGTCTTTTTGCCAGAATTTTGTCTGATGGAATGGGCGGATGATAACCTGAAAGAGGCGGTCGAAGCAACCGGATTGAGCGTGTGAAAGTGGCGGAGAGGGGGGGATTCGAACCCCCGGTAGAGTATTACCCCTACAACTGCTTAGCAGGCAGCTGCCTTCAGCCTCTCGGCCACCTCTCCTGAGTATTTGCGGGGACTTCCGGAAAAACAGAAGTTTATTTGTATCACGACTTCATGGTATAATCAAGGCCGCTTTTGAAGGAATATCAATGTTCCGCAAATACCTGTCAAGGAAATGAAGATGGACGAACAGACCGAAGATACAAAGTTATGCCCGGACTGCGGGGCCGAGTATTACTCTTATGTAAAGGAATGCAATCGCTGCAGGTCTGAACTGGTCCCGGCTTCCGAGATAAGGGGAGGAGCGAAATCGACCGCGAAGAAGCACCCCTCGGACGGCCTCGTATGCATAGAGGACGGCTCCTACGAGAGGGCCAACGAGCTCGCGTGGCAGCTCCGTGAAAAGGGCTTTGACGCGACGGTCCTGCGCGCGCCTGCCGCTTCCTGCGGCGGCGGCTTCGGGGTATTTGTCGGGCAGGACATAGCGAGAGACGCCGCCCTGTACAGGGACTCCCTCCTGAAGAAAACCAACGCCGGGCTCGAAGAGGCTGAAGCGAAGCTCAGGCAGGGGATATGCCCGGCCTGCGGCGCGGCTCTCATGGGCTCTTCGGACGAGTGCCCTGACTGCGGGTTGTTCGTTGGCGTGACAGACAACTGCGAAGGCGACGGAAGCTGCGGCAGCTGTGGCCACTGAGTTTTTTTGAAATCCGAAAAGGCCCCTTACGGGGCCTTTTTCATATCCACCCCTATATATGACAGATAAAACCTCGAGACTTCTGCCTGGGCTGATCGCCGCGGCCATCACATTCCTCGTTTTTCTCCCTGCCCTCTCAGGCGGCTTCGTCAACTGGGACGACCAGAGGTATGTCTACGAGAACACCCTCATCCGTTCCATCGACCTCGAGTTCCTGAAGACCATCTTCTCGACAATACAGGTCTCGAACTTCCATCCGCTCACCATGCTCTCCTACGCCGTTGACTTCGCCCTCTGGGGGGAGAACCCTTTTGGCTATCATCTTGAGAATGTGATACTCCACGCGATAAACACCTTTTTTGCCGGGTGGCTGGCCGTTCGCCTTGTAGAGGCAAGGGGCAATCGGAACCACATATCTGCCTTTATCGCGGGGCTCACGACAGCCCTTCTTTTCGGCCTCCATCCCATGCATGTCGAATCTGTCGCGTGGATATCAGAGAAAAAAGACGTGCTGAGTGGCCTCTTCTTCATATTGAGCCTCCTCGCGTACCTCCGTTATCACAGGAACAGGTCATTTTCTTCATACGCCCTGTGCTTCGCCTTTTTCATCCTCAGCCTCCTCAGCAAGCCCATGGCCGTGACCTTGCCTGCGGTGCTCCTTATAATCGACATGTACCCGCTTGAGAGGCATTCAAAAGAGGGCTTCGGCAGGATGCTCCTTGAGAAGATCCCGTTCTTCTTCGCCTCCATGCTCATCGCGGTAGTCACGGTCATCGCCCAGAGTGGCTCCGGCGCGCTCCGCTCGCTTGAGACAGACCCGTTGGGATTGAGAGTTCTCACCGCCTTCAGGGGCTTTATCTTCTATCTCGTGAAGCTCATCTTCCCAACGGGACTCGCGCCCTACTACCCGCACCCGCTCGAACAATCCATTACCAATTACCAGTACTGGGGGGCGATCGTAATTTTTGTTGCCATCACCGCCGCCGCTGTTTACGCCTTTAAAAAAGGCAAGGCCGCTTTCCCTGGCGCGTGGGCTTTTTTCGTGGTGACGCTCCTGCCTGTCATCGGCATAATCCAGGTCGGCAGACAGGCGGCGGCCGACAGGTACATATACATCCCCGCGATCGCCCTTTTCGTCCTCATCGGAGGCGCGCTCGCC
>JADLDY010000079.1 GCA_020846435.1 Deltaproteobacteria bacterium | reverse complement strand
GGGCCAAGCTCCACACGGGCTATGTCCCTTATCTTTATGGGAGTGCCCGTCTTGTCCACCTTGAGTACTATGTTTTCAATATCCGGCAGGCTTTCTATATAGCCTAATCCCCTTATCATGTACTCCCGCTCGGACATCTCCAATACCCTGCCGCCCACATCACGGTTGCTCATCTCGATGGACTTTGTGACGTCACCGATGGAAATGTCGTATGCGAGAAGCCTGTTAGGGTCGATGTTGACCTGGTACTGCTTGACGAACCCGCCGACCGAGGCCACTTCCGAAACACCCGGCACGGCCGTGAGCTGGTAACGGATATACCAGTCCTGTATGGAGCGCAGCTCGTCGAGGCTATAGCCCTTGCCCTCGACGGTGTACTCATAGACCCAGCCTACGCCGGTCGCATCGGGCCCAAGCGAGGGGGTAACATCCTTGGGGAGCTTGCCCGAGGCGAAGTTAAGGTATTCGAGCACCCTGGACCGTGCCCAGTAGATGTCGGTGCCGTCCTCGAAGATCACATAAACGAAAGAGACGCCGAAGAAGGAATACCCCCTTACGACCTTTGCCTGGGGAACGGCCAACATGGCCGTGGTAAGCGAATAGGTGACCTGGTCTTCGACCACCTGCGGGGCCTGGCCAGGGTACTCGGTGTATATGATCACCTGGACATCAGAGAGGTCGGGTATCGCGTCTATCGGCGTCTTGTAGACCGCGTAGACGCCCCATCCGATGATGAAGGCTGTAAAGAGGAGTACGATCAGCCTGTTCTTTATGGAAAGCTCGATTATTTTCCCAAGCATAGTCAGTGCCCCTTGTGCCCGTCTATTACAGGCAGATGGTTCCCGTGGCTGCCGCTGTCATCAGGCGCATGTCCCGAGTGCGTTCCAGACAGGTCAGTTGCGGGCGCTGACGCCCCACCGCTGGAATGGCCTGAATGATCAACTGGTTTTTCAGATGGAGCACTGTCCTGTTTTGCTGCTCCCCCATGCTGGTGACCTGCCATAGTGCCGACAGCTGCCTTGAGATTGCTCTCGGAATCCAGGAGGAAGTTGGCTGAAGTCACCACCCACTCTCCCTTTTTAATCCCCTTCGTTATCTGGTAATAGCCGTCCGCCTTGCCTCCGAGGACCACTTCCCTGGGCTCGAAGGTGCCGTCCCGCCTGTCCACGATTACGAGCTGCTTCAGGCCCGAGTCGAGCACTGCCGAGTCGGGCACAGCGACAGCGGATTTCGCGAGGTTCACCGCAAGCTCGACATTCAAGTACATGCCGGGCTTGAGCTTATGCCCCCTGTTCGGAAGGGCGACCCTGACCTTGGCGGTCCTCACCTCAGTGCCGGCTTCAGGCACATACCTTATCGAGCCCAGGTGGCTGTATATATGCTCGATCTTGCCGGTATAGACCTCGCCGGGGGAGTAGGCGGGGCTCAGCTTCGCTGTCTGGCCAACTTTTATGTACGGCATCTCGTACTCGTAGACCTCTCCATAGACCCACACCATGGAATGGTCGATTATCTTGAAAAGAGGCTCTCCCGGTTCTATCTTCTGACCCTCCACCACCATTTTTTCAGTGACGCTCCCGGTAGCGGGGGCAGCGATGGTCATGGTCCTCCTCACCTTGCCTGTATTCCTGAGGAGGTCTATCTGGTCCTCCGAGATATCCCAATACCTCAGCCGCTGTCTTGCCGCCTCCAGCAGGGCCTCAGCACCTTTTTTCACCTCGGGATAGGGGCTTGCCTTTACATCATTCAGGCCCTTCAAGGCCAACAGGTACTCCTCCTGGGCGGTTATGAGGTCGGGGCTGTAGAGCTCGACGAGCTTGTCCCCCCTTGAGACCATCTGATCGGTCCGGCCGACATGGAGCTTCTCTATCCAGCCCGGCACCTTTGTTGTGATTACGAAAACCTTGTTCTCTACAGGGTCCACCCTGCCCACCGTTCTTATGACCCTGTCGAGCCTGCGGAGTACTACCTCTTCAGACTTGACCCCTATCATCTGGATCTTCTCAGGGCTTATCCTCACGGTGCCAGGGACCTGCTCTGCCTCGTCCTCGTAGACAGGGATATAATCCATGCCCATCGAGTCCTTCATTGGAACTGGTGAAGTTACTTCAGGGTTCATGGGGTTGCGATAGAAGAGTACCTTCCGCTCCCCCTGGGGCTTTCCCTCATCTTCGTAGACAGGGACATAATCCATACCCATAGGGTCCTTCATCGGCGTAGGCGAGGTTACTTCAGGGTTCATGGGATTGCGGTAATAAAGGATTTTTCGTTCCTCGTTCTGCTGTCCTTCTGCTGCGGGACCAGGCTGTAGATACCAGACCGCAAGACCGCCTATTAAAACCCCAAGGACCAAAAGCACTATCCCGTACAATTTTTTCATTATTATCTCCAAACTGAGCTTGAGATTCTTAAATCAAAGCCTTATCAGGTCGGCGCCGATGACCCTTTCAAGGGCAGCAACCCTTTTCCTGTACTCGGTGAGCGTATTGGCGTACTCAAGCCTTACTCTTTTAAGCTCCCTCTCGGTATCGAGGAGGGTCAGAAAATCGATCTTTCCTGACTGATAATTCCTGAGGGCCGACTCAAGGGAAAGCTCGGTCTGGGGCAGCAGGCTTGTCTCATACAGGGCCAACATCCTTTCCGTAGCCTCGACCTGCAGAGCGGCGCTCTTTACTTCGAAAGCCTTGGCATTCATCTCTGAAAGCACCATTGCCCTAGCAGAACTCGCTGTAGCTTCAGCGGACTTTGTAAGATTATCGTACTTGTTCCTCCAGATCGGAATATTCATCTGGAACATGACACCGAAATTATCAAATCTCCCGTCACGCTGCATGGGTTCAACGCCTACCATGAAATCGGGGTAGTAAGTCTTTTTTGCCAGGTCTACCGAAAACTCTTCGGCCTCTGCTTCGGCCCGGACAGATTTTATTTCCGGATTTTCGGCAAAAGCCGTGTCTATGAGTTTTTCTATATCAATACTTACCCTCTCCTTCGAAAGGGCGCCGCCTGTTTCGAATGAGGAAGACTGGGGCCTGTCCAGGAGGGATTTGATCCTGGCCGCAGCGACGCCCTTTTCAGCCTCAAGGGTTATTAATTCATTGGTAAGGGCTGTTAATTCCACATTCACCTTTATGACGTCCTGCTGAGAGACCTGGCCGGTTGCGTACTTCGCTTCCGCTATTGAGGACATATTCTGAAGGAGCTTTTTAACCTCTTCGGTAATCCTGATCGACTCGTCAAGGAACGAATAATTGAAATAGGCCTCCTTGACGGATTCAATTACCCCGAGTTCTCTTGACCTGAGATCCGCCTTGACGGCGCCTGCTTCTTTCAAAGCTATCTTCTTTTTCAAGGACAGCTTGCCAGGAAATGGGAGCATCTGTGTCACCCTATATCTCGTGAACGCCGCGCTTCCTGGCGAGATATCCAGAGGACGGCTCGAGTCAAGTTCTTCCATCTCGATGGCAAAAACAGGGTCATCGAGGGTACCTTCCGCTTTAGCTCTCGCCTCGAAAGCCTTGACTCTTTCCCTTATGGCCCTTATCTCCGGGTTATTGCTCTTGGCCTCCTCAAGCAACGCTCCCAGACCTGCCGCTTCCTGCGCATACGCTTCTGAAGCCCCAAGGGTCAGGGCCAATAAAAGCAAAAGTTGAACCAGAGCTCGTTCCATTCCTACCCCCTATTTTGCCGTATACATGAAATCGAACCTCGAATTCTTGCCTTCGGCTGTTACGGATATATCAAAGACATACTTTCCTTTGAGAGACAAGTCAAGGGAGTTCATGAAGGAGTACTCCTGACCCATTTTCATGCCCATGAGCTCCTTTTCCACGGTTTTGCCGTTTGGCAGCTTGATTTTAGCAAAGACTTTGCCTGATGTCACAGACGCTCCTGTCCCAGCATCAGCAAGATACAGGTCCACCATGGAATTTGAGCGATTCACCTTCAGAGTTGCTTTTATTCCTGACTCCGTTGAAGTGGCAGCTACCACTTGGCCTGTATCACCGTGGTCGTGTCTGCCGTGCTCCGTTGCGGCGAACACCGGTATGGCCGTAAGGAACAATGTAAGGAAAACCGCTTGCATGAGTTTTTTCATTTTTTCCTCCTGCTTATTTTTCTACAAAATGTAGAATCTAAATGCAATTTTTTTTCTTTAATCAGGCGTCTTTTCCGGAGAGTTCCAACTCCTTCTTCTTGCTCTCAATGAGACTTTCAAGCCTGTTCAGTTCGATTGGGTTAATATCCGCGAGTATGTTTACAAAGGCAGCCGAAGCCGCGGACGCGGAAAGGCCGAGGATACTCCTAAACACTTCATCTGAAAGTTTTTTAGCAAGCTCCTCTCTGGTGTACGCACACCTGAAAAGGTTCACTTCCTGACCGCGTTTCTTCTCGACCAGCCCCTTGCTGACGAGCCTTTCCAGAACCGTGAGCACCGTAGTTATGGCGATATCCCTCGAAACTCCCTCGAAAACCTCCCTGCCGCTCGACTCCCCTCTCTTCCAAAGGGCCTCAAGTATATCCTGCTCCAGATGGCCTAGTAATACTTTGCTATGTCCGTTCTTTCTTGACTCCATGTGAACCTCCTTGTCCATAATATTCTACATAATGTAGAATGTCAAGGGGAAGCTTTTTCACTTGAAGACAAACCAGAAACTCAAGAGCTTCACCCAGCTGCCCACGCGTTCATGCTTTGAGAAGCCGGCTTTTTCAAAATACTCACTCACGCGGCCTGAAACCTGGTCTTTTGTAAATGACCAGAGCAATAGTGGCCAGACCACAACCCACCAAAGCCGGGATTCGGGCCTCCCGATATCGACAAGGACCAGGCGGCCTCCGGGCCGGAGCACCCTTTTGACCTCGCCGAGGCCGAGCAGTTTAAGGTCCGGCGGGAGGTGATGGAGCATAAGGCTTGAAAGCACGCAGTCGAAGCTGTTGTCCTCGAAAGGAAGGTCCTCGATTACAGCTAGCCTGAACTCGGCGTTGCTTCGTTCCGCAGACGCGTTCTTCCTCGCCGTCACGATCATCTTAGGGGCAGGGTCTATGCCGATGGCCTTACCTGATGTGCCTACCGCTTCAGCCGCCAGCCTGGTCAGCACACCCGTGCCGCAACCCACATCCAGCACCCTTTCTCCCGGCCTGAGCGCGGCTTGCCTGATAGTCTCTTGCCTGAAACGCGGGCCGAGACCGACTTTCCTGCAGCCCCAATCGTAGAAAGGGGCCGCCCAGTTGAGAGGCATTCCCCTGGTATGGGGAAGCATGCCTTCCAGAGGCGACTCCCGCCTGAGCGCCTTCACAATACCGTACAGGATTATGACGGGACAGATAAGCAACGCGGCAATCAGCAAAGAACTCCACAAAGTAAAACCGAAATACATGAAGACGACAGTCAAGACAGTCATCATCAGGAGGGGACAGAGCCACAGGATGTTTTTCATTGGTAAATCCCTCTTCTAAGATGCCAAAGGCTTACCGGGAAGATCACCGCGCCGAAAGCGAAAAGCAGGAGGAATTCCGGCCACAACACCGACAACCCCACCCCCTTCAGGAATATGCCCAGTGTTATCTCCATGTAATACCTTACCGGGCTCAGGTACGAGAGGTACTGGAGAGGCATGGGCATGCTCTCGATGGGGACCATGGTCCCCGATAAAAACATCATGGGAAAAAGTATGAAAAAGGAGATAAGCAGGCCCTGTTGCAGGTTCCTGGAAAGGGTGGAGATATAGATACCAATGCCGGCGCTTGAGAAAAGGTTTATGGCAGACGCTAAGAAAAATAACAGAACGCTCCCCCTTAAGGGCACACCGAACCAGAGCGCTATCCCAAGGCTGGGCAGAAGGGAAAGCAAGCCTATTGTAAAGGTCGGGACGAGCTTGGCCGCTATGAGTTCGTGCCCTTTGAGAGGGGTGAGGATAAGCTGCTCCATGGTCCCTGTCTCCTTCTCCCTCACCATGGTCGCAACCGCGTGGATGAGGCCAACGAAGACCCCGGCGACGACTATCATGGACACGACCATGAAATAGCGGAACTTGAGATCAGGGTTATACCAGATACGGATCTGGGGGATTACAACAGGCGCCTCAGCAATATCAGATCTGCCTCTCGCCCTCTCTGCCGCAGCCTCCTGGGAAAATCTCGTTATGAGGACCTCGGCATATCCCCTTGCGATGCTGGCGGTGTTGGAATTCACGCCGCTCAGGATGACCTGCACTTCGACGCTCTCCCCTGTGCGAACGGCCCCGGAAAAATCAGGGGGTATTAGTATCCCCATGTCCGCCCTGCCGCTGTCGAGCAGAAAGTCTATCTCCTCCGGCCCTGAGACAAAGACAGTCTCGCCGAAATAATCGGTGACAGTGAACCTTTCGATGAGTTCCTGGCTAATCTGGCTCCTGTCCTGGTCGTATACCGCCAGCGAGAGGTTCCTCACATCAAAACTGAGGGCATAGGTGCAGATTATCACCTCCACCGTATAGAGCCAGATTATGAATATGATGAGGAGCCAGTCCCTTGAGAACTGGAGGAACTCCTTCCTTGTGGCCGCAAAGAGCCTCTGCATCAAGCCACCTTCTTCTTGAACTTCAGGCTTGCGGCTATGAAAAGCGCGCCGCCATAGATAATCAGCAGGACGGCATTGCCGATGAAGTACTCAAGCCCGACTCCCTTTAGAAAGATATCCCGGCTTATGTCATTGAAGTACCTCGCCGGAAATACATAAGTATAGAGCTGGAGCATATACGGCATCGTGGCTATGGGAAAGAGGAAACCAGAGAACAGGAACGAAGGCATGAGCGTCACTATGAGGGAAAGGAACATGGCCTGAAACTGGGTCCTGGTTATAGTGGACACGAAAAGCCCTATGCTCACGGTGGTCAACACGTATATGAGCGAGATGCCTATGAGGAGCGGGACGCTCCCCTTGAAAGGTATCCTGAACCAGAGGGTCCCTATGACAAGTATGAGGAGCATCTCGAAGAAGGCTATTACGCCGTAAGTGATGACCTTGCCCACTATGAAGGCAGGCGGACTTACGGGGGATACATATATCTGCTCTATCGTGCCGCGCTCCTTTTCCCTCACTATGGAAAGGGCCGTGAGCAAGGGCGGGAACGCCATCAGGAGCACGGCGAAAAGCCCGGGGACTATATAATTAACGCTTCTAAGCGGCGGGTTATACCATACCCGCGGATTTATGCCGACGGTCCCGGCAGCAGCCTCTCCCCTTCTCTCCAGAAGGTCCTCGGTGTACCTGTTTACCACTGAGGCGGCATAGTTGGAGACTATGAGGGCGGTCGCCGAAAAGCTCCCGTCAATTATGACCTGGACCTCTGTCCTCTTTCCCAGGTTTACATCCCTCGAGAAATCGGGCGGGACAGCAAGAACAATCGATGCCTCCCCTTTATCCAGTACCCTGTCCACCTGGCCCGGAGAATCCAGATAATGTTCAATGGTGAAATAACCGCTGCCAACAAACGCATCGATGAGGCGGGCGCTCTCCTGGCTTCTGTCCTGGTCGTATACGGCCATTGAGACATCGTCGACATCGAGGGAGATGGCATACCCGAAAAGGAAGAGCATTATGACCGGGAGGACTATTGCCACGCCGAGGATGACCGGGTCCCTTAAAATCTCCCTGGCCTCCTTTTTTACGAGCTGGTATATCATGGGGCGCCTTCCATCACGCTTATGAAGACGTCCTCGAGAGAGTCTGTCCCGTGCCTGGACTTGAGCGCACCAGGGCTGTCCAGCGCCAGTATCCTTCCCTGATGCAGGAGGGCAACCCGCGTGCAGTTCTCGGCCTCTGAGATGTAGTGGGTGGTGACGAATACGGTCGTGCCGGAGGCTGCAATGAGCCTTATTATCTCCCAGAAAGCCCTCCTTGATACCGGATCGATGCCAGAGGTGGGCTCATCGAGGAAGAGTATGTCAGGGTGATGTAGCAGGCTGCATCCGAGGGCGAGCCTCTGCCTTACTGCGCCGGAGAGCTCTCCTGTGAGAACATCCTCAAATCCCGTAAGGCCGGACAGGTCCAGCACCCATCTGCGCCTCTCGTCCAGAAGCCCGGGGCTCAGGCCATATACCCTGCCGAAAAAATCTATGTTCTCCTTTACGGTGAGGTCAAGGTATAGAGAGAACCTCTGGGACATGTAGCCGATCCTGCCGCGCACCATTTCCGGGCTTTTCGCCATGTCGACCCCGGCGACCTCGACCTCGCCTTCCGTGGGGCTCAGCAGGCCGCAGAGCACCTTGATCGTGGTCGTCTTCCCCGACCCGTTCGGGCCGAGGAGCCCGAATATCTCCCCGCTTTCAACCGTGAGCTCCTGCAAATCGACTGCCGTAAACCCGCCGAAGGTCTTCTTGAGCCCCCTTATCCTCACGAACCCGGCCTCCGCAGGTTTCCTGTCGAATGGTACGGCCCTGACCCAGTCGGCCTTCTTTATCCTCGACGCGAAGACCTCTTCCAGGTCCTCCCCGAAGGCCTCCGGCCTGTCGCATGCCACAAGCTCTCCGTTCAGGAGAAAGGCCAGCCTGCCGCATCTTTTGGCCTCGTCCATATAGGAGGTGCTGAGTATGATTGTCTTGCCCCGGCTGTTGTACTCCTTGAGCATCCTCCAGAGGTGTCTGCGCGAAAGCGGGTCAATACCAAGTGTCGGCTCGTCAAGCACCAGGAGGTCGGGCTCGTGCATCAGGTTGCAGCTCAAGGCCAGCTTCTTCTGCATGCCCCCGGACAGTTGACTCGACCTCCTCTTGAGAAAAGGCTTAAGCCCCGAGAACTCAAGGAGCTCGTCTTTCCTCTTCTCGAACACCTCTGCGCGAATCCCTCTTATGCCTCCGAAGAACTCGAGATTCTCCTCCACAGTGAGGTCTCCGTAGAGGGAAAAGGCCTGGGACATGTACCCTATCATGGAGGTTATTTCCTTTGCGCCACTTACGCTGTCAAAGCCCTGGACCAGGACGGTCCCTGAGGTGGGGTCGAGGATGGCGCAGATGGACTGCATGAGCGTTGTCTTGCCGGAGCCGTCAGGGCCGACAATGCCGAAGACCTCTCCCTTAAGGACCTCGAGGTCTATACCCCTCAAGGCCCAGGTCCTTTTGAACCTCCGGCTCAATACCTTTATTTTTATGACGGCTTCACCAGGAAGCATCTTCTTTCCATTTTATGTCGGCATCGACCGGCATGCCGGGTTTAAGAAAGCCACTCGGGTTCTCGATCCCGACCTTCACGCCGAACACGAGCTTGGCTCTCTCCTCTTTTACATGCGCCTCCCTCGGCGTGAACTGGGCCTTCTCGGATACCTCCGTGATCCTTCCCTCGAAGTAGTCCGGGAAGGCGTCAGTATATATCCTGGCCGGGTTGCCGAGCCTAATTTTCCCGACGTCGGTCTCCCTTATGAATACCCTGACATAGATATCAGACAGGTCAACCAAGACAGCGACAGGCGTCCCAGGGCCCACCAATTCTCCTGCCTCGACCAGCCGGTTTATGACCGTGCCGCCAGAGGGCGCGTAAATGGAAGTCTCTTTCAATTGGGCCTCTGCTTCGATTTTGGATGACTCCGCAAGCTCTTTTGCCGCATTTGCCTCTTCGAGCGCGTCCCTGACGGAATTCAGCCTTGCCTCTGCAACCCTGTAGCCTGATTCGGCCTCCTCGAACTGCTTCCTGGAGATGATATCTTTTTTGAAGAGTTCCTGATATCTTTCGTAATCCTTTTTCGCCAGCTCGAATCTTGACTCAGCCTCAGTCACCTCGGACCTTGCCCTCCCTATGGCTGCCCTGGCGTTGTGTATCCTGTGTAGGCTCTGCTGAAACCGAGCCTCTATTTCATCTGAAGAGACCTTGGCCACAAGGTCCCCTGCCTTGACCGGCTGTCCTTCCTTTACAAGCATCTCGCTGACCCGGCCTGAAACGCGCGAGCTTAAGGTTATCTCGGTCCCCCTCACCTGCCCGCTCGCCTCTAGGACACCTTCCTTCTCTTTCTCTTTGAGAGAAACGAAAAGGACAGCCGTTACTACTATGGCGATCGCTATAACTCCTGCAATCAGGTATCTTCTTCGCCGCACAAGTTCTCCTCCTTGCAGCCTCTTACAGAATAATGTGACTATTCCTTTTTCTTCCTTTTATTTTCAGGCCGTGAGACCAGGGCGGCATCGTTGATTTCGCCCGTCCTTATCTTCACGGCGTAATTTATATCTGACACGAAGATCATTCCATCACCCCTGCGACCGCTGTAGGCGACCTCCTTTATTACATCCACAAGCCTTAAAGCGTCCTCGTCCTTACAGATTATCTCGAGCTTTGTGACAGGGCTGACTTTTTCAATATAGTCTATGGACAAATACTCCTCTTCCGGCACGGCGGCGGCACCCACGCCTTTCACCACGACCGCCGTGCAGCCCGGGACCCCGGCCTTTTCAAGTGCGGATATGACATACTCCGCCTTTTCACGGCGTATATATGCCTTTATCTCCTTCATAAGTTCCTCCCGAAGATTTTCTTTTCGATATCAGGTGTTTTTCTACATTTCGGTCCCCTTCGGCTTATAAAACCACATCTGGTATAGGGAGGTCAGCGCCTGCACCGCAAAGGAAATCCCCATCAGCGCACCTCCGGCCATGACTGTATATGCAAAGACAGGGATATACTTGGTAAGCCACCAGGAACCTATATCCAGGGCTATGGACACAAACGGGACGGCAACGATTGAGCGCTTTAGCCACACCGGCATCTCTGCGAGGATAAATATCCGGCCCAGGAGATAAAAGAGCAGGCCTATGCCGAAAAGATGGATGTGGGACACCCTTGCCAGGGCGCTTATGGATATGCCGATGTCAGCCTCTGCAAGCAGTTTAATTTTCTGGTATTCCGTAAGATCGGGGATAGCAAGACCTGAACCAGGGTTATGACACTTCACGCATTTTTCATCGATTATGGGTTTGACCTTCTCTATATACTGTTGCTCCGTTGCCCCGGCGTATATCCACCTCACGATCTCTTCATGCTCCGGAAGGCTGTGGTACACTCTCATGGGACCTTTCATAACCTCCTCAAGCCTTGTGCCGGAACGGTTCCCATAATACTTGATCTCTATATCCTTGACAGAAAGCCCGGATTTGCCATCAAGGGGCGCGACTACGGTAAAGATCAGGACCATTGCCAGCAGGTAGCCTGCCGATATGGTCAGGATGAAAAATGTATCCAGCAGCTTCTCCGATATGGAGCAGTCAGAAAACCTTCGATAGCGCACCGCGTTTCCTCCGTAGGTTAATCCGGCATCAGTCCTCTACCCTCCTTATCAACATATTGGGGCGCGACGGGAATTCAATGTTCTGGAGAGAACCGCATCAATGAGGTTCTGACCCGTAAAGCCTTTCTTCGCAATCCGGACAGATGCTGTGCGTAAACTCGGCTTCGGTCCTCTCTGAAATATATTTCTCCAGGTTAGTCCACTCTCCTTTGTTGTCCCGTATTCGTTTGCAGGACGCGCAGATCGGAAGGAGTCCGCTCAATACTTTGACTTTTTCAAGAGCGTCATTCAGCTCAGAAATCGTATTTTTTTGTTCGGCTTCGATTTTAATTCGCTCTCTAATGTGTATCTTTAAAGGCTTAAAAAGAAATAAATAAATAACAGGAAAGAGAATGAGTATTGACGAAAACGCAGCCGAAAGAACTTCAATGTGCGGCGGGTGCCGCTGCAATCCAGGCAATAAATGCAAGATCAAGACTATAAATGCTACAGCAAAAAAAATTGAAAAGATGACTATTCCCAAAAGAAAGGTCGGACATAAAATAATCCTTGGCTCTTGAGAAAGCTCTTTAAATAAATCTTTTTTCTGGATTGGCTTATGTTCTTCCTTAGTTACTAGAGTCTTTTTGTCATCTCTATTCATAAGGATTATTCCTTTGAGTTTCAGTTCTTATTTGCGGCTTTCGATTTCGATTACCTTGAGAGTTATTTTCATTACCGAGTCAGGATTGAGGGATATGGAATCTATCCCTTCCTTCACAAGGAATTCCGCAAATTCCGGGTAATCGCTCGGCGCCTGGCCGCACAGTCCGCTGTGGCGATTATTCCTCTTCGCACCCTCCAAAGCCATCGATATCATCCTCATCACACCAGGATCTCTCTCATCAAAGTCGTGGGCCACCAGGGCTGAATCGCGGTCAACACCCAGGACAAGCTGGGTCAGGTCATTGGAGCCTATTGAAAAGCCGTCAAATATCCTGCTGAACTCATCTATCATCATGACATTATTCGGGATCTCGCACATCACATAGACCTCAAGGCCGTTCTCGCCACGCCTGAGGCCGTTCTTTGCCATTTCTTCCAGTACCTTTTCACCCTCCTCAACCCTTCTGCAGAAGGGGACCATTATGATGAGATTCGCAAGGCCCATATCCTCACGGACCCTTTTCAAAGCCCCACACTCGAGGGCAAAACCCTCCCGGTATTTGTCATCATAATAGCGGGAGGCCCCGCGGAAGCCTATCATCGGGTTCTCCTCCACGGGCTCGAAGTATTTCCCTCCTATTAGAGTCGAGTATTCATTGGTCTTGAAGTCGCTGAGGCGCACGATAACCGGCTTCGGGTAAAAAGCGGCTGCTATGGTGCCTATGCCCTGGGCCAGCTTCTCAACAAAATATTCCTCCCTGTCCAGATAGCCTGAGGTGAAATCTTCTATCTCCTTTTTTACCGCCTCGTCTGTTATCTGCTCCGGATGAATGAGGGCCATTGGATGGATTTTTATGTAGCTGTTTATGATAAACTCCATCCTCGCCAGGCCGACCCCGTCGTTGGGGATCATGGAAAGAGAAAACGCCTCCTCCGGGTTCCCGAGGTTCATCATGATCTTTGTTCTGGGCCGCTTTAGTTCCCTCAGGCTAAGCCTTTCAATATGGAAAGGAAGGATTCCGTCATAGATTATTCCTTCATAGCCCTCCGCGCAGCTTACGGTCACCCCCCGGCCGGTTCGGACCTTTTCAGTAGCTTGCTCCGCCCCTACTATCGCCGGGATTCCGAGCTCTCTGGCCACGATAGCGGCATGGCATGTCCTTCCCCCGCGGTTTGTTATGATAGCCGCAGCCGTCTTCATCACGGGCTCCCAATCGGGAGTTGTAGTGTCGGCTATGAGTATTTCGCCAGGCTTAAACGAGGAAAGGTGGACAACGCTCGAGACGACGCGGGCTATTCCGGCCCCTATCCTCTCTCCTACGCTTTTACCCCTGGCAAGCTCTATCCCTTTACTTTCCAGACGATACGTCTCAAGGACATCCATCGCCTTTTGTGATTGGACAGTTTCCGGCCGCGCCTGGACGATGAACAGGTCTCCGCTCATGCCGTCTTTCGCCCATTCAATGTCCATAGGCCTGGATTCACCGGCCCTCCGTGAGTAATGGTCTTCAATAATAATAGCGTAACGGGCCAAAGTTAGTATGTCATCGTCAGTAAGGCAAAAACGCCTCCGGTCGGCATCCGGCACGACTATGTTGCGCGTAAGCACCTTTGACCCGCCAAGGCCGTATATCATCTTTATCTTCTTGTCGCCGAGTTTCTTGCTGATTATTGCCCTGTGCCCTGTTTTGAATGTGGGCTTGAAGACATAATATTCATCAGGGTTGACGGCTCCTTGCACAATATTCTCCCCCAGTCCATAGGACGCCGTGATAAAGACGACATCGCGGAATCCGGTTTCGGTATCGATGGTGAACATCACCCCGCTCGTGGCAAGATCGGAGCGCACCATTTTCATTACGCCTATGGAGAGGGCCACTCTGAAATGGTCGAAGTTGTTATCGATGCGGTAGGATATCGCGCGGTCGGTGAAGAGGGACGCAAAGCATTTGACGCAGGCCTCTTTCAATGCGTTGTGTCCGCGGATATTGAGATAGGTCTCCTGCTGCCCTGCGAATGAGGCTGTGGGCAGGTCCTCTGCGGTCGCGGAGCTGCGCACCGCTACATCGGTATCAAGCCCGTACTCCTCGCAGAGCCTGTCATAGGCTGCTTTTATCTCGGCCCAGAGGTCATCGGGAATCCCGGCGCCTAAAAACAGGTCCCTGGCCCGCTTTCCACGCCTTTCGAGGTCGGCGATATCTGTTTTATCCAGGCTGGCCATGACGTCCTTTAGCCCGTCAAGGATGCCCGATGATTGCACCAGATACCAGTAAGCCTCCGCAGTTACCGCGAATCCGTTGGGGATTTTAACGCCCATGCCCGTAAGCTCACGGTACATCTCTCCCAATGAGGCGTTCTTGCCGCCCACAAGCGGAACATCCTCTATCTTTATGTCTTTAAACCAGCGGATATACACGGGATTCTGGTCCATAGGGGAGCCTTTCCCTGAATGAACTCATTTTTTAATTATGCTATCCATGGTGCGTTTTGACTGTTATTCAACCTCCTTAGGGCCAAGTTTCCTGTTTACAAAATTATATATAGGCACGAATACAATCCCGGCGTAGACTCCATAGAGAAAGCTCTCTACGAGACCGAGGATAAACCCTGAGAAGGTCAGCCATCTGAAGGCAGGCAATATCGATTCAAGAACATACGACATGCCATGGAGCTTTTGAGGCACAACGAGCCCGTAAAGAACGCACAAAAGAAAGGTGAAAGACGTAAAAAGACCCAATGACCAGCTCACGACTTTTATGTTCAACAGCATCCGCGTCCTCCTTTCTTATTTTTCTTTTCGGAAGTTTCTTCGCCTGAATGGCCATCATGCTCATCTGTGGCACCACTGCCTCCGTGGCCTTCATGGTCTCTACTTCGGTTACCGTCACCATGGCCTCCATGACCTCCGTGCATGCCATGACCAAAAAAGTGCATGCCTATAAAAAATGCAAAAAATAAGATAAAGACCCAGTTCTCTCTAATCCACTCCATAAAGGCTCCTTTTTTTGGGCGTTCCAAGAGCAAAAAAATGCTATAACTTAAGACGTAAAGCTCACAACCAACGCCGCGCCAGCCAACCGACTGTCTCGGTAAAATGATGGCTCCAATGCCTTCTCATCCATCTTGAAGGGCTTATCTCCTCCGATTCCGACATATCTTTTTTAAATTGATCATGAAGCTGACGGCAAAGGTCGAAGCTGCGCGTCACCAGGTTCAGTTCATAATTCGTAAAAAAACTCCTGTAATCCATATTAGCCGTGCCCACCGTAGCCCAACTCCCGTCCACCAACGCCGTTTTTGCATGGAGCATGCGGGGAAGATATTCATAGATGCGCACGCCGGCACTCAGCAGATTCGCATAGGCAGCCCGCGCCGCCCATTGTGTCAGCCACACATCGCTTTTGCGTGGCACGAGCAAACGGCAATCAACCCCGCGCCTGGACGCGGCCACAAGGGCCTGTATTGTGCGATGATCAGGCACGAAATAGGGCGTAGTCAAAAAAACGAATCTGGTTGCGCGCCGGAATCTGTCCGTATAAAAGCAATGGAGCGGATGCCTGCAAACACGCGTATTATTCGGTATCAGGGCGCTGATGCTCGATTTATGTTTTGGAAGCAGGCCCAGCTTGCCCTGCCAGAAGGCGTCGAACATTTCAGCCCCATCGGCAGCCAGGCCGTCGTATATGCTGACATGCGTATCGCGCCAGCGGTTCTCGCCAAAAAAGGACCTGGAGCTTTCACGGTGAATGTTAAATCCTCCCAGGTAAAGCACTTTTTCATCCACCACAAGCAGCTTGCGGTGGTCACGCCGGTTATAGCGAAGGGGCGCACGCCAGCTCCAGGAATGAAAATAGCGTACGCGCAATCCCTTGTTGCGCAATGTCCTCCCGAAAGAACCAGAACCCCAGAACAAGGACCCCGCCGCATCGACGAGCACGCGGACTTCGATACCGGCCCTGGCTCTTTCCACCAGTGCTTCGGCGAAACGCCGCCCTACCTCATCATCCGCGAGGATGTAACTTTCCAGCCTGATGGACCGCTCAGCAGACGCGATAGACGACAACATGCTTTCATAAAGCTCGTCACCTTCCGTGAAGAGAATAAAATTTTCTTGTCCCTCCGTCAGGCGAGGTATGCACTCACATGCCGGTTCACCGTCTTTCAGGGAGCGATGTCTGCAACAGGATTCTTTTTCTCGGCTGCAATGTTTGTTGCTCATCTCTGTTTTGCACTATCTTTTTAAGCTCTGATAGCCCCGGTCCTTCCTTGTGTTTCAACAAGAGTTATTAACCCTCTTTGCGACCATACCTGGGCTCTCTTTGCCGATTCTTTTTTGCGCTCCGAGCAGGGCCCCTCAAGCATAAGAGATCAGGGAATAGCTTTACTATTTTTACCACTCTTTTTTCGACCTTTTTCGCCTTTACTTATGGCCTTCTTGTATGCCCTTATATGTCCTCTTTTGCTCCTGGCCATCTCTGCCAAAAGAACCCTCGTATCTTCTTCAGAAACAAGCGGGAGGGTCTTCAGGAGCTTGCCCAGAAGCCTTTCCTCGAATTTCAAAATACCCTTTAACGCCATAATGTGTTTTGCCATCCTGCTCCCGCTCTTGGAAAAAAGAAAGCTCCGACCCTGAATCAGTCTTTCTTGATGTTTTTTCCCATACAATCCTCCCTGAAACAGCAACCCATTTGATCACAGTAATCCGTTGCCGTACCGAAACAGGGGAAATTGCCCTCTTTTTTCTGTATCTCCCTGATAAGGTCGAGCTTCTTCATCCCGTACGGCTTTATGCCAAGGCCCCTGGCCTTTTCCCTTACTTTTGCGATATTCATAAGCTGTTCTCCAGGTACGGATTTTAAGGCGGGCAGTTTATCGTCATGCCCAGGACCGGGTACTATGCCCTGAACCGCAATGAGCCACTCTCGGGAACATGAAACGCCTCATATGCACCCTCCTTTCTTATCAGAGATAAGTTTTTCACTTCACATCTATTTTAAGTGTCTTCAAGGTAGCCGAGTTGGCCACGACCGAAAGGGAACTCAGCGCCATAGCCGCGGCCGCTATTATCGGATTTAAATACCCCAAGGCGGCGATCGGTATGCCGATGGTGTTGTATGCGAACGCCCAGAAGAGGTTCTGTTTTATCTTCCTCATAGTGGCTCTGGAGAGCTTTATGCCGGCGAAGACATCCCTTACATCGTCCTTCACCAGTATTATCCCGCCTGTCTCCTTCGCCACATCTGATCCGCCGCCTATGGCTATGCCGATGTCCGCCTGTGCCAGCGCAGGCGCGTCGTTTATGCCGTCGCCCACCATGGCCACAGCCTTGCCCTCTGACTGAAGCTTCTTTATTATCCCGGCCTTCTCGCCCGGCAGCACATTGGCAATGACTTTCTCTATCCCTGCCAGCCCGGCGACAGCCTTGGCTGTCCTCTCGTTGTCACCGGTAAGCATTATGACCTCAATCCCTTCCTTCTTGAGGGCATTGACCGCTGAGATCGAACTCTCCTTCAAGGTGTCTGCCACTGCTACTATTCCTATTACCGCTCCATTCCTTACCAGGAGCATGGCTGTCTTGCCCTGCTCCTCAAGACCCTTCATTTTCTCTTCAAAGTCGGCTATACGGATACTGTTTGCCTCCATGAGCCTTCTGTTGCCAAAAAGGATTGTGTCCCCCTTGAAGCCCACCCTTACCCCGTGCCCCGGCACAGCCTCAAAAGTATCCATGTCAGGCACATCGATATTTTTCATCCGCGCCGCCTTTATGATCGCCTCAGCCAACGGGTGCTCGGAGCCTTTCTCGGCTATGGCGGCGTATTTTAAAACCTCGTCCTCGCTGAACTCGAAGGGCACTATGTCTGTTACAGACGGCTCGCCTTTTGTAAGCGTCCCGGTCTTGTCAAAGACGATTGTCGTGAGCTTCTGCGCCCTCTCCAGGTACTCGCCACCTCTTATGAGTATGCCAGCCTCGGCCCCTTTGCCAACCCCTACCATGAGCGCGGCCGGAGTGGCTATGCCGAGCGCGCAGGGGCATGAGATTATGAGAACCGCTATGAATGCGAGAAGCCCCTGCGGGAAGTTCCCGGCAATCCACCAGCCGAAAAAGGCGATAAAGGCCGTGGCTACGACCGCCGGCACAAAATAACCCGTCACCTGGTCTGCTATCCTCTGTATGGGCGCTGAGGATGCCTGCGCCTGCTCGACCATCTTGATTATCTGGCTCAGGGTGGTCTCTGCGCCGACCCTTACGGCCTTGAACTTGAGCATGCCGACCTTGTTCAAGGTGGCCCCTATGACGCTGTCCCCGGCCTTTTTCTCGACGGGCATGGACTCGCCGCTTATCATCTTCTCGTCAACCGAAGAAGAGCCTTCCATTACAAGGCCGTCAGCAGGTATCTTCTCGCCGGGCCGGACAACGACGATATCGTCTACCTGAACGAACTCCGCCGGTATTTCCATCTCCTGCCCGTCCCTTATAACCCTCGCGACCTGGGGCCTAAGGTCAAGGAGCTTTCTTACCGCCGCAGAAGATTTCTTCTTTATTATCTCCTCCATGTACTTGCCGAGCAGAACGAAGGCGATGATTACGGCCGAGACCTCGAAGTACACGTCCCTCTCAGCTACCTTGACCGGCAGGATATCAGGAGCAAATATGACTATGACCGAATACACATAAGCCACGGAAGTCCCCAGCGCTATGAGGAAATCCATGTTTATCATCCGGTTCTTGAGCGCGTTATATGCTCCCTTGTAAAAGCTCCATCCGCCTATGAACTGCACTGGCGTAACAAGGATAAAGAGCCACATCCCCCAGGTAAACCAAGGAAGCTGTGGTATCGGCGCCCAGGTTACTATAGTCGCGCCGGCTGCAAGCCCAAGGAAGAACGCCGCACGCAGGATGGCAAGCACAAGGACGCCGGCAAGCGCTATAGAGACGCGCCGCTTCATTTTCTTGAGCTCTTCCTCCGGTGATTCGAAGGTCTTGAGGCAGCCGTCGCTGCAGAAGTAATATGTCCTGCCGCCGAGCTCTTTCTTGAGGGATTTACCCTTCTCGACCACCATGCCACAGATAGGGTCCTTGGCCGTCTCCTTCGAACCCGGCGCAGCCTCTTCCATGCTATTCCTGGCGGGCATGCGCTTCTCTGTGCTTCCCATGGCGAATTGCTCAGGCTCCTTGTCGAATTTCTCCTTGCATTTGAGCGAGCAGAAGTAGACGGTCTCCCCCTTGTAGGCGCTATTGCCTGCGGCCTTTTTCGGGTCAACTTCCATCCCGCATACCGGGTCTTTTGCCATTATCCTTTTCCTTCCTTTCAAAGTCTGCCTGACCTGAATATGGACCATACGAGCCACAGCCCTAGCACAAGCGCGATTATGTAACCGGCGGCCCCGAGGAGCGGCACCCCGTTTACAGAGGGCCCTATATGAAGTTGCATGATGATTGAAGAGCCTATTATTATAGCGGCTATAATCAGGCTGAATGAGAGCCTGTTGCTGGCCCTGTCTATCCGTACCCCGAATTCTTCCAGGTTCTCATGCTTAAGTTTGAGCTCAAGACCTTTTTCCTTGAGCTCCCTTATGACCCTTGATGCATCCGCTGGCAGGTCCCTGAAAAACCTGTTCAAGTCTCTGAGGGCCTTGTACATATCTTTCCTGGAAAGAGACGGAAGGAGCTGG
>JADLDY010000001.1 GCA_020846435.1 Deltaproteobacteria bacterium | reverse complement strand
TGCTTATCAGGCATGTCGATGCCCTTTTCCTTCGCTCTCTCCTTAAGGCTCTGGTGGACCTCCTTGCGGTACGCTTCCTTCTCCTCGGGGGTCATGGACTGCATCTTTCTCTGGTGCTCGCGCCACTCTTCCTTGGTCATGAGCTTCTTGCCAACGCCCTTGCCGACGCCAAACGACTTCTCGGCCTGCTCCTCCCACTTGGCCTCATCGACTTCCTTGACCTTCTCCTCGGCGGACTTTTGCACCTTCTCCTCCGCGGCCTTCTTCACCTCTTTATCCTTGGCCTTTGCCAGGGCGTGGCCCGTGTCAAAGCCTGCGGCGAAAACAAGACCGAGGACTACTATCGACGACTTCAACAGAAAGGAATACTTTATTGCCATGCCCGCCACCTCCAGGTTTTCTTGAAGTATACCTCAGGCCTCAGACCTGTCAATCCGCGGCAACAGAGCGCAGAAAAAGGGAGGCATACAATATCGCAGGTAACGGTGGCTGAACAACAAGACTTGCTTTTTTTAAGATTATGTGAGATACTACCTGAATGAAGTTTCGGATGTCCTTGTTGTCTGCTACCGCAAAGACCTTCTCTTTGCGGTTTTTATTATGACTTGCCTCCGTAACATTCAAATACAAGAAAAGAAGGTATATATTCATGGCGAACGGTACTGTCAAGTGGTTCAATGATTCCAAGGGCTTCGGATTCATCAGCAAGGAAGACGGCGGAGACGTGTTTGTGCACTATGCTGACATTCAGGACCAGGGATTCAAGTCCCTTGCCGAAGGTCAGGCTGTAAGTTTTGACGTTGTCGATGGACCCAAGGGCCCCAAGGCTGCCAACGTAGTAAAGCTCTAAGCTCGAAGAAGAGAGGCAGGCCCGGAGAACCGGGCCTGCCTCTCTATCATTATAAAATCCCACGGCGTAATAAAGTCATTCGTCTTTAATACGCTCCGGCCCTGCCTTCAAAGTAATCTGTCATCCGGTCTCGACTCTCTTCGCGAAAAACTTCTAATCACAATTGACATCGACTGACTTTGATAATTTCAGGCAACACATCGAGACAGAGGTTATTCGTTTTCCTGACGCCTCAGCGGATTACCGGTTTTCTGGACTTCATCCGTCTTAACAGGCACTCAGGGAAAAGAAGCTGGCAAGGTTGAAAAAGGCCTACGGAAAATACCGCAACGCCTCAATTGCCCGGCTTCTTTTTTTACCTTTAAATCCCTTTATCCGTCATCAACTCGACACCCTGAATCACATACTTGGTCTTGCGCTGGTCATCGTTCAGGCCAGGGTCAGCCATCGAAACGGGCTCTGCATAATCAAGCATAAGCCTGATATTACCATCTGAGGGCATGTAGCCGCCTACCATGACAACCTGGTCCGTAAGCTTGAAACTGCCGACAAAATTGTCATTTATCCAGACGCCTGTCCTCTCTATCCCGTTTAAATACCGCCCCTTCAGCCGTATGTATTTAAATGCCTTCTCAGGCTTTGGGATTATAATGGTCGAGGTCAGGCCGACAGACCAGAGGCCTTCTTTTTCCTGTGGTCCCCAGCCCTGACGGAAGTACAGGTACTTTGTCAGGTCGGTTTTTTCAATAGGCGTATCGACAGGGCTGGCCCCGAAGCTTTTTATATACGACGATTCCATGCCAAGCGCATAATCGCTGAGCGTCTTATCTGCGGCCTCAGAAGAATACCCCTGTCTTTTCGACATCAAACCTTCGCTTTCGAGGTGTTCGATAAGCCGGGCGGTCCTGTCCACGGCGCAATGATGGAGAATGTGGTAATAGGTGTCCTTGAAGCACGAACTGTCGAACCTGCTTTCGTACGGGTCTCCTATGAATTTGAAGCCGTGCCCTTCGACCTCAGCTTTTATCTCTCTGACATACGCGTCCATGTTTTTCCTGGCCGCTTCAGAGGTGTAGCATTCGTTCCCGATCTTGCCGACCACGGAAGGCCATGTAAAAACGACCTTCGCGCCGGTCTTTGCGGCCATCGACTGAAGAAGCTTCAAGTCCATCCTGAACCGTTCTGATACCCTGAACCTGTCTCGAAAGGTTGCCTGGTCACAGGACAATATTCTGGTGTCGCTATCCACGATAAACATTCGGCTGTCACCGAGATCGCTTCCTCTGAGCCCCTGCGAAAGTAACGAGGAGATGTTACCTATCGCCTCGCGCTCGCTTCTCCTCAACTCGCTGTTGCGCGCGGGGAAGCTGTTGAGGGCAAAGACCCTCTTCAGCGACAATGAGAGCGGTATCTGTTTGAAAACAAAGAGGGCCTTTGCGTAAAACGGGAGTTCCCGGTAGTAGAACGCGGTGCTGCCTGATTCATCAAGGGTCGATTGGACGTATATCTCGCTCAACTTCTCGCCCATCCAATAGAAGCCCCATTCCAGCGGGAATATTATCAGGTCGTCCGAGGTGACGTAATTACCGAGGTTGTATATCTTGTGCTCAAGTGGGTAGTTGCCATTGTCGGCGAGGTTTATGGTCAGCCTGCCGAAATGCCTCTCCATCATTCCGGCGTCAATGCCGTAGATGGCATTGGAGCCGCTCGATATTATGATCCTGCCCTTAACCGGGGCAGAAGCCTTCAACAGGAATTGCCTGTAAGTGCTCTCTACGCTCCTGTCGGGTATGGCTATCCTGTCCACCGCGACAAAGTAGGCGGCCACGCATGACAACAGGGCGGCCACGCAGATCATGAAAAATGTTTTATTGCGCATATGAAGGCTCTAAAAGTTAAAATACAAGAACTGCGACGGGGCATTCTGGATATTCGAGACGAGCGAATAAAAAAGAATTACCCCGACGAATACCGCGTAGATGAACCTCGGCTTGAAGGCCATCGCCCCCCTGTACGGGACAAAGCGGATCATCTGCATGGTATTTGGAAGCAGGAAGGCCGCGAAACCGAAAGTGATGATGTACGCGAAGGCGTCTATCTGCGCCGCGTACCCGATCATTGAGCCATCGAACGCAAGGGCGGCCCACTCTTTAGAGCGCCGGATGATATCGGCCAACGCCGTCTGTGTCCCCAGCCCCAGCCCGTTTATCCCCGCCATTCCCTTCAGGACCCTTACAGCCCCTTCAAATGAAGCGGCCCTGAAAAAGACCCATGCGAAATTCACGAACATGAATGTGCTGAACCATCCGATGAGCGACGGCATCCTGAGCCCGGCCCTGCTCCAGAGCCTGTGCGCGACAAGGGCCGCCCCGTGCAATCCCCCCCCATGCGACGAACGTCCAGCCCGCCCCGTGCCACAGCCCGCCAAGCAGAAAGGTTATGAAGAGGTTGAGGTATGTGCGGTATTTACCGGCCCTGTTGCCGCCCAGCGGTATATAGATATAGTCCCTCAAACAGTTGGAGAGCGTTATGTGCCAGCGTTGCCAGAACTCGCGGATGTCCTTGGCCTTGTACGGCGAATTGAAGTTTATGGGGAGCCTTATATTGAAAAGCAACGCAGCGCCTATCGCCATATCCGAGTAGCCAGAAAAATCATAATAGAGCTGAAAGGTATAGCTCAGGCTCGCGCCCCAGGCCTCAAGAAGACCCATGGGATAGAGCGAGTCGAAACCGGCGTTAGCCCAGACGGCAAATGTGTCGGCGATCACTGTCTTTTTAAAGAGACCCATGCAGAAGATAAAGGTTCCTGTCGCGATATTGCGCCAGTTGAATACCTTCGCCCTTATCCTCATGAACTGCGGCATCATCTCCCGGTGATGCACTATGGGGCCGGCTATCAGCTGCGGAAAAAACGATACGAACAGACAGTAATTCAGGAAGTCATATTCCTTTGTATCCTCCTTGTAGCAGTCCACCAGGTACGCGATCTGTTGAAAGGTAAAGAAGCTGATGCCCAGCGGCAGGACCAGTTCAAGCATAGGCATGGAGGCGCCAAGGGCGGCATTCAGATTGACAAGAACAAAATCCGCGTATTTAAAACAGCCCAGCAGCGCAAGGTTGAACACAACGGCGCCGATAAGGATATTCCTGCGTGTTGGAGGAGAATGATGAACGGAGCCCCTGTCTCGCCTGGTGCGGCGCAGAGCGTTACCGATGGCGAAGTTTACCAGCATGGAACCGATTATAAGAAGCAGGTATTTAGGGTTCCAGTAGCCGTAGAAGAACAGAGAAGCTAATACCAGCCAGGCCTTCCCGAGAACAGCCAGCCGCCTTCTATTGAGCAGATAATATAGGGCGATTACAACGGGAAGGAAGAGGAATATGTATGCGGGGGAGTTAAAGAGCATCGATAGTCGTAGTAGTCGTGTTGAGTCGTCTGCCTTTTATTGGTCTGCGCATCAACATCACTCGTGGATGCAATACGCCTTATATCTGCTTACATCAAGAGAGTGATTATTTAATGGTCAAGGGACCACCAGGTAATCTTGTACATCATATATTGACTTGAGACAAGGAAGTTATTGAGACGCCGGGGCAGTTATTGCGCGTAGAGTCGCTACTCCGGAATACCGGCATAAACATACCATCGGTTGCCGTGGTGAAATCCCAGCCTCCGGGTTACTTCCGATGAGAAGCCTTCCTCAGCCGTTTCTCCTCTTTTCTCCTGCGGTGTCTTATGACCAGATTGCGCACAATGTAATAGGACGCGATCGTTGTCGCGGCCGTGACCACGATATTGCCTGCCATGAAGACAAGGGTGGCTGACTCGGCTCCATTTAAAAAGCCGTTCTCCATCATCCTCGCGTAGATGGTGTGATAGTCCTCGTGCAGCAGGAATGATCCGGTGAATATGCTCAGGACGAAGAAAAACGGCGAGGTGACAGGGTTCATTATCAACCCCCCGAGCACTGAGGCGGCCTTGTTAGCCTTCAAGAAATAGGCGATGGCAAGGGAGAATATGACGCCTATGCCGAATGTCGGGAGCACGCCCACGGCGACCCCGATAGCCGCGCCCTTGGCTATCCTCTCCGGCGGGTCGTCTATCCTCAGCATCTTCAGATAGGTGAGCCTTGCTCTCCTCTTGAGCCTGTCTAACAGGGGCTTCTGCCGGACCCGTGCCCTGGCCGGCTGTTTCCGTTCAGGACCTCCATCCTGCCGGGATCTCGCGGACAACGTCATTATTGTACTTCCTGTGGTCTGAAAGCTGTATTCGGCAAACCGCCTGATGAGAACAAGAGCGCGACGAAATATGCTCCGTGAGAAAACCGGGCAATCAGGCAATTGATTTCTTCTGAAGCCGCATTATCACACAGTAGCAAGCTCTCTTAAAGCTATAAATACGGCAGGCTCAGGCCTTCGGGCCTGTTTTACAGCCCGCGGCGCGGCCAATTTATCTGCAGGCCGCGTCCCAGTGGGTTCGTTTGGCTAACCCTTTTTCTCTCCAGAAACAACAAAGCTCCCCAAAGGAGCCAAAGGGAGCTTTGTTGTTAATATCGTAGTGAACCGGCCGCGAAGCCTTTATCAGTTCGTCTTTACGCACATCGTTTGATACTGGACAGGGCTCAGAGATTCGACCTGCTTCCTTCCTGCGACCCAATCCGCCAGCTTATCGAAGACCGACTTCTCGACTACATAGAGCATGCCGTCCTGGACTATTACCTTCTGATTGGGTTTGAGGTCCCTTCTGACGCATGCCAATATGGCGGCTAAATGGTTGGGGATGTCCCCCTCATCCATGTACTCCCTCTGATGATAACCGGGATTGTACTGCGAGCGCCCAAGCGTGGTAGCCGTGATCGTAATCGGTGTCTTTTCCATAGTCACTTTCACCTCCGCACATTCTTGTCAGTATGTATACGCAAAGACCTTGCCAAAGCCATCATGGGCGCCTAAGTATCTGTTTTTACTATGATTGCAACCGATATGCGGGGAGCGTCAAGCGCTGATTGTAAAGAATATCGACACCAGAGGGCATGGCAAGGGCATCATTTGGCCATAAATACCCTTGTAAAACAGGTAGTTGCGTGTCAATTCCATCCGTATGGATATGGCTTCAGGCAATAAAAAAGGCCTGGTCTCAACCCAGGCCGAATCTGACGATTTATATGCAATTTGCACCTACATAGCTTCAGAGCATGCCTTGCTGTCGAGTTTCTTTACACTTGTTTTCTTCTCTAATATCCTGTTTTCATTGATGATATCTGAACAAACCATATCGCGGCGCAAACGCTATCCAGTTTTTTATAGGATATTTCGCGTTTATTTCCAATTATCCAACATAATCAAATAGTTACATCAGTTCTGAACTATTGACAAATGCGAGGCTCACCAGAAGAGCGGAGAAAAACCTTCAAAGCGGCTCAGTCGTCCCGCCCTCTGAACGGTTTTGGGGCCCGGCTCCTGCCCTCTGACTCCATAATTCTGCGCTCCTGTTCCCACCGCTGAAGCTCATCTGTCCACATGTCGCCTATCGGCCTCGTGAACGTGTAGTTGAAAGGCGCGGCAACCAACTCACGCGCTGTCCTTCCGGCCTCGCCAAGAGGCAGGGTGATTGGCAGGCTTATGATGAACGTGACCGCCCCGACGCCCAACGCTATCACGCCGACAGGCCTCATGAGCAGGGCGTCATACATCACGTCCGTCACAGGAGTCGCAGACTCCGGGATATCATACTCGGCCTGCTCTTGAGCGTATGAGGTTACGCTCAAGGCGAGCGTCAAAGCCGCGAGAGCCGCTGTAAAAAGCTTTTTCATCATGATGAACTTCTCGAGTTGAATTGTCAGCGACGGGTGGCTCCCCTCGCTGAACGAGGCCGCATGTCTTTGCCAGGCGGCCTTACAGACGCCCTATTTTTTAAGGCCCTTTATGTACTCGACGATATCCGCTATTTCTGCGTTTGTGCGGACGCCTTCCCTCGGGTACATCAATGTGTCATGGATCCCGTAGCGGATGGTACGCGCCATCTCAAAGGACCCCAGAGCCGACATGTCAAGGTCAGGCGCCTTCCATGTCTTCTTCATTATACCATCGGCAGCGTGGCACAGAGCGCACTTTTCCTTGAAAAGCTTTTCCCCGTTCTTCCGGTCAGGGCCATAATTCAACGCGCGGACATACCGGCTGGCATCCCTTACCTCGTCATCAGTCAGAACGTATTCCCAGTTCGGCATCTCGCGCCAGGCCCCGCCGTGATTGATTATGATGAGCAGCTCATCATCCGAAAAAAAGAGCCTGTTCGTCCTCAAGTCTCTCGCCGCTTTCGGCTGAAGGGCCAGGCCGTACTGAGAGCCGCTTCCATCCTCGCCATGGCACCTGGCGCAATACTTGTCATAGATCTTTTTCCCGTTTTCGCCGTTTGCCGGGGCCGCGACAGGAGCCGGCTCATTGCCGGCAAGTGATTTCAGATACGCGACCAGCGCGCTGACGTCTTCGTCCTTGAGCTTCTGGGCCGGCATGCCGAGCGCGATGTTTTTGTACTTCTTGGCGGCGCCCTCTCGGCCCTTCAGGATCACCTCGGCTATCGCCTGATCGCCGCTGGACCTCACAAACCCGCTGTCCTTGAAAGCCGGGCCCATGGCAGTGCCCTTGCCGTCCGCGCCGTGGCACATGACGCATTTGGTCTTATAAAGAGAGCTCCCGTCAGCGGCCAGGACCGAACCGGCAAATCCCATGCAACCCATAAAGAGCATGGCCGTCATAAGCGTTCTTTTCATTGTTTTCTCCATCAAAGGTTTTTATCTTAACCGTTCAACATGAACATTTTGATAAGGCCGCCCCTGCCGGATTTAACCGGTCATCAGCCACAACCCGGTTTTTACCGCCGCTTTTAGCCTTATACATGGCTTCATCAGCCCTTTTTAAAAAAGAGTCCGCTGTGTCATTCTCCCTGTACTGGGCAAGGCCGAAGCTCGCCGTGACACTGTCAGCTTGCGCGAATACAAGTTCCGCTATCTCCTGCCGGATCCTTTCAGCCTGCGTGAGTGCGCCTTCAAGGTCTGCTTCCGGAAGCAGCAGAACGAATTCCTCCCCTCCCCACCTGAAAAGATAACTCGTCTCCCTTATGTGCTTCCTTACTATATCGGAAATGGAAATGAGAACGCTGTCCCCTGCGTTGTGGCCGAACGTGTCGTTTACCCTCTTGAAATCGTCTATGTCGAAGATAGAGATCGACAGGGGCCGCTGGTACCTTCTGGCCCTGCCCATCTCCAGTTTTATTATCTCGTTGAACTTTACCCTGTTGTAAGCGCCGGTCAGGCCGTCAGTCCCGGCCTGGCGTTTTAATTCCTCGAGAAGTTTCCTGAAGATCCATATGCACCTGCCGCCAATGAGCTCTGTTTCCGGCCTTTTGATCCTTTGAATTTCGCCGTCCAGTTCCTCGGAGCCCGTGACGTTTATTATTATCTGCAAATCATCTTGAGCCAGCAAACGATAATCATCCGTCACCGGTATGCCTGAACTTTGCGCGAACTTCATGGCTTTGGCGTTTAAATTGATATCGGCGATCCCTGCAACTTCTATGTCAGGTTCATCCTTGAAAATATCAAGTACGGCCATCCCGCCATTTCCGCCGCCTATGATCCCTACTTTTATTTTCTTTGGGCTCATCTTTCACCCTCTATGTTCGATGCTCGACAAAAGCATCATGGGCATGGAATAAGCCTATCGCTAAACTCCTTATTGTCAAATCAAAATGAAAAATTTATAAAAACCTGCCAAATTATCCGGTAGAATCCTGAATAGCGGACGGCAATGAATTTGCTAAGGCTCTGCCCGCAAGCCTTTTTCTGGCACGAATCCACCTGGAATCTGCTGATTCCGGAAACTTCAGCAAACATTCTCGAATATGAGGTTGTTCTGAAAAATAGGGTAGTTGAAGGCAGGAACAGCAGAAAAATCTTGTAGTGCTCCAGGATCCCGTGCGCTAACGCGGACAAAAAAAACCACCGGCCTTGAAGGCCGGTGGTTGATGTTATCTGTATATTGTGTTGCCCTTTTTAAGCCTATCCCCTCTTCCAGAACCTCATAAGGCCAAGTCCTGAAAGGCCGCTTCCGATAAGGAGAAGGGTGGAAGGCTCCGGCACTGCTGTCGGGCCAGCGAGAGGGAAGCTGGCAGAGATGTAAGGCCTTTCGCTGCCGTCCGTCAGGGTATGGCCGAAATGGATGTACATCTCGATCCCGTTAGGCTGAGTGCCGATAGGCGTCTGCCCTATCGAAGCTCCGCCGCCCCAGAGGGCAGTCGGGGTAACACCGCTCAGCAGAACTGAGGATGGGTCCGCGAAGTTGACCGGGTCGCTGAATATGCCCGTAACCGGGTCTACTCCAATCGCGCTCAAGAAGGCGTTGCCGTTGTGCGTCCAGTCTGGGTTATGGTCAGTACCCACCCATACGCCGCCGCCAGACAAGGAAAGATTGGCTGCGACGTTCTGAAGGAGCGCCACTTCCGAAGGATCTGAACCCTGGTAGTAGTAGCCGTATGAACGGGAGTCTACGACAAGGCCGCTGTTGGCACTCCAGAAGGTAGCCATGGCAGCCGTGTCCGCGCCGTTCAGATAGAGGCTCGCAGTCAAGTCGTACAGGAAGATCTGGTCGTAGGCTTCAGCGGCGAGCGCTGCGGCCACGTTTCCGCCCGTCCTCGCATCAACTATATCCACGGTATGGCCTGAGGCCGTCAGGTTCGAGGCCATCAGGGTGTAAGCATCCGGGCCGTAGTCGAATTGTGTGAGAAGGATATTGTCCGCTTTCGCCTGACCGGAAAAGGAGAGGAACGCGGCCGCGGCTATTGAGGCGCTTAAAGCCAATGTACCTTTCTTGTCTTTTCTGGTCTTCACTTTGGTTTTCATGATCCTGTCAGCCATCGCAACCCTCCATTTAGAGTTTTACATTCCGTAAACAATAAAAAATGCTCGTGGTTAAAGAGATTATAATGCAAAGCCTGTGCCACAAAAAAAACTACTTAATATTCCAAGGTATTTTTAAAGCAATCCTGACATAGTGTAAAAAATTCTGAATTTTATTCAGGCCTGTCAGCCTCCAACATACCTGCATTCTTCCAAAAAACTTCGGCAAAACAGTGAGATAGAGCAAAAAGAAGCAGTGTAAAGAAACCCGACACTAAATGGACCTGCTTTGCTTATCTGTAAAAATTCAATTCCATGACTCTAAAAAACTGCGTCCATACCTGTTAATCATAGATTTTCCGCCTACTTGAGAACTCGTATGTAAAGTCGATCTGTTCAGCAAACCATGCTGATGTGTAAAAAAAACAGTAACGGCAATAAACCGGGCATGAATAGGAAAAAAACATGATTTCCGCAAATTCGCAGATAGAAGAGAGCGCCCCGCGTTATTTGTCCCTGCGATACCCTTTCAGTCCCTTGAGCCCTCTTTCCAGTATATTCTCCGGTATCAAGCTCTCATCGATTTCAGCGTGCGGCTTGAAAGTCTTCGCGCCGCACGAGGCGCACTTCGTAGAGAACCAGAGGCTCGGCAACACATCCGGAATATCGCTGTCATATTCCTTTATCCAGCACTCCCATACCAATTCCCTGCATTCGCAGGCAAGTTTATCCATGTAAAAACCTCCTCTGAGAGCGGGCATGAGCCGCAGACAGCATTTTAACAACCAGCAGGGGCGCGACTCAAGGAGCTTTTTAACTCAGCAGACCCACCCCCTGCCCCGGCGCGTCCTGCCCACGCCTCGATCCTGCGGTAAAAAACGATAAACCAACCGGCCTTACCTCGTCCATAACCTCTTAAGTTCCCGCCACAAAAGCCGAAGATATATGTATACCCCGGAAGCATGCACACGATTTATTGTAAATTTATGCGCGCGTGGGTCATGCAGATTATTCATGGAACGGTCATCTATTGATGGAAAAACATAAAATAAAATCCTTTACATGGACAGCCTTCCTCTCCTCTATCGTGGTAGTCGCGCTTGGAGAGATGCTAACCATGCACATCCTCCAGACCTTTTTCCCTCACACCACCGGCGTCAGGGAAGCCATGCTGGACGCCGTCATACTCTCGACGATAGCGACCCCGTTCCTCATCTTCCTTATCAAGCCTCTTCTGCCCGGCCAGGTAAACAATTACAACAGGATGGCCGCCGAACTCGGAGAGCGCCAGGTGCGCCTCGAGGCCGAGATCGAAGAGCGCAAGCGCATGGAAAAGGCGCTTATCGAGAACGAGGCGCGAAAGCGCATGACGCTCCTTACGGCCTTTGACGGGATAATACTCATCGACAGCCGCAACCGCATAGTCGAATGCAACCCGAGCGTCGAAAGGATGTTCGGGTATTCGGAAGGGGAGCTCTCCGGGGCCGGGATCACCATGCTCATGCCGGAGCGTTTCCGCGAAGCACACCGCGCCGGCGTAAGAAGATTCCTTGACTCCGGGACGAGCAGCGTACAGAAAAAGGCCATCGAGCTCGAAGGACTCAAAAAAAACGGGGAAGAATTCCCGATTGAACTGGCCATCGACCACTTCGAAGTTGACGGGGAGATCTACTTCACCGGCACGATAAGGGACATAACCGAGCGCAAGGCCGCGGAACTGGCATTGAGGAAGCTCTCGACGGCGGTCGAGCAGTCCCCGGCGTCCATCGCCATCACGGACACGGCCGGGACCATAGAATACGTCAACCCCAGGTTCTGCGAGGTCACGGGCTACGCGAAAGAAGAACTCCTCGGCAGAAACCCGCGCGTTCTCAAATCAGGGCACTTCAACCAGGAAAAGTATGACGACCTCTGGAAGACCATCCTTTCGGGACACACCTGGCAGGGGGATTTCCTCAACAAGAAAAAAAACGGGGAGCTCTTCTGGGAGAGCGCCTCGATCTCGCCCATACTGGACGCGAAGGGCGAGATAACGCACTTCATCGGCGTCAAGGAGGACATAACAGAGCGCAAGAAGACAGACCTCATGGCAACCCGCTTCGGCCGAATACTCGAGGACTCGCTCAACGAGATATACATGTTCGACGCACAAACGCTCAAGTTCGTGCTCGTGAACTCCGGGGCCAGGGCCAACACCGGGTACACGATGGACGAGCTCGTGGAGATGACCCCTGTCGACCTCAAGCCGGAGTTCACCATGGAGGCCTTCAGGAAGCTTGTAGCCCCGCTCCTCAACGGCACCGAGTCCAAGGTCAAGTTCACGACAGTCCACAGGAGGAAGGACGGGACCCTGTACGACATTGAGCTCCACCTTCAGGCGTCGATAGCCGACACGTCCGTTGTCTTCGTTTCGATAGGCGTGGACATAACCGAGCAGAAGCGCACGGCGGCCACCCTGATGGAGAACCGCCAGAGCCTCGCCGAAGCGCAAAGGATTGCCAGCGTCGGCAACTGGGACTGGAACATAGCGACAGGCGAGCTCACCTGGTCTGACGAGATATACCGGATATTCGGCCTCGAGCCGCAGGAGTTAGGCGCGAACTACGACTTTTTCCTGGGCATGGTGCACCCTGACGACAGGGAGCTCGTCGACAGGTCAGTCAACGAAGCGCTCATGAACAGGAAGCCCTACGCCATCGACCACCGCATAGTACTCTCGGATCTTTCGACGCGCTTCGTACATGAGGCGGCTGAAGTCCTGTTTGACCGGGACGGCAAGGCTGTCCGCATGGTCGGCACGGTCCAGGACGTCACTGAAAGGAAGCTCGCTGAGGACAGGATAACGAGGGCCTACCAGCAGCAGGGCATACTCAAGGAGATACTCCATCTGTCGCTCGAGGGCATCGCTCTCGAAGCGGTGCTCGACCGCACCATCGAACGGATACTCTCCATTGAATGGCTGCCCATAAAGCCCCGGGGCGCGATCTTTCTCTCCGAGGGGGAGACACTCATCCTCAAGAGCCAGCGCGGCTTCAGCAGGGAGATCCTCTCGACCTGCTCCAGGGTCGAGTACGGCAAATGCATATGCGGTCTGGCCGCCAGGGAGGGATATCTCCAGTTCGCCTCCCGCGTGGACGAGCGCCATACCGTAAGGTACGAAGGCATGGAGCCTCACGGCCATTACTGCGTGCCGATAAAGTCAGGGCAGAAGGTGCTCGGGGTCATCAACCTGTACGTCGACGAAGGGCACGCGAGGGACAAGAAGCAGGAAGAGTTCCTGGAAGCGATAGCCAACACGCTGGCCGGCATAATCGAGAGGCTCAGGGCCGAAGACGCCCTGCTCAAGGCGAAGATGACGACCGAGGAGACGAACAAACAGCTCCTGAAAGCCGCCGAATGCGCGAGCAAGATGGCGATAGAGGCCGCGGCCGCAAGCAACGCGAAGGGTCAGTTCCTCGCGAACATGAGCCATGAGATACGCACGCCGATGAACGGCGTCATAGGACTGAGCGCTCTGCTCCTCGACACGTCCCTCGACCCGGAGCAGAGGGAGTACGCGACGATGATCAAGAGCAGCGGCGACGCGCTCATGACGATAATCAACGACATACTCGACTTCTCGAAGATAGAGGCCGGCCGTCTCGAGGTTGAGATAGCGGACTTCGACCTCGAGGCGTTGGTCGAGGAGACCGCCGACATCATGGCGATGCAGACGCAGAAAAAGGGGCTCGAGTTCACCTGCTTCATAGACCCGGAAGTCCCCTCTCTCGTCAAGGGTGACTCTGGCAGGCTCCGCCAGATAATAACGAACCTTGTCGGGAACGCCGTAAAATTCACGCACAGAGGCGAAGTGTCGCTGACCGTAAGGCTCGAGCAAAGGATGCAGGGCTGGGCTATTTTACGCTTTGACATCAGGGACAACGGCATAGGCATACCGGAAGAAAAAATACCCACCCTCTTCGAGGCATTCTCGCAGGTCGACTCGTCGACGACAAGGAAGTACGGCGGCACCGGGCTCGGGCTCGCCATATCCAAGCGTCTTGCCGAGATGATGGGCGGAGAGATCGGGGTGGAAAGCGAGCCGGAAAAGGGTTCGAACTTCTGGTTCACGGCGGTCTTCGGCATACAGGAAGGCGAGCGCGATAAGGCTCGCGCGAACAAGAGCCCGCTTTCAGGACTGCGCTTCCTTATCGCTGACAAGAGCGCGTCTAACAGGGATATCCTCGCCAGGACGCTCTCGGAATGGGGCGCGCAGTGCTCCGGGGCCTCCGACGCCGGACAAGCCCTGAGCGAGCTGAGGGCCGCCTCTCTCTGCGGGCGCGGGTATTACGCCGTCATGCTCGACAAGGCTATCCCCGGCCCCGGCGCGGAGCAGACGGCAATCGACATGAAGAACGACCCTGCCCTCTCAGGGACAAGGATCATAATGATGACCCCGCTCAACGACCAGGGCTACATGACCCGACTCAAGGGCATAGGCATATCGTGCTACGTAACGAAACCGGTAAAAAAACGGCAGCTCCTCAAGTGCCTGATGAAAGGGCGCGCAATCGAGATGAACCATGAAAACACACAAGCTCTGGAAAACCGCGGCAAGGAGCCTCAGGCGCGCAAGGCAAGTATCCTCCTTGCCGAGGACAACCTGACGAACCAGAAGGTAGCCCTCGCGCTGCTCAGAAAACTCGGCATGCACGCGGATACGGCCTCAAACGGCCTGGAGGCGCTTGAAGCCCTTGCCTCGAAACATTATGACATCGTGCTCATGGACTGCCAGATGCCAGAGCTGGACGGGTATGAGACGACGCGCAGGATAAGGTCCGGCTCAGGGGTACTTGACTCCGCCATACCGGTTATCGCCATGACGGCCAACGCCATGCAGGGCGACAGGGAGGTATGCCTCAGCGCTGGTATGAACGACTACATATCAAAGCCGATCGACCCGCTCTTGCTCTCGTCGGTCATCGAAAAATGGCTGCGCTCCAATAACGCTCAACAGGCGGCCCCGGCGCACAAGATGGAAGCTGACATCGCGATTTTCGACAGGGAAGGCTTTCTCAACAGGCTCATGGGAGATGAAGAGCTCGCATCCGAGATACTTCAGGGCTTCCTCGATGACATGCCCTCTCAGATAACGCAGTTGAAGCGCGCCGTTGTTGACGCCGATATCGAAGGCGCGCTAAGGGCCTCTCATACCATAAAAGGGGCGGCAGGGAACACCGGCGCGCTTGCCCTTGAGAACGCGGCCGCCCTGATAGAGGAAGCGGCATCAATCGGCGACCTGAGAACAGCCTCGTCGATACTGCCGTCAATCGAGGAAAATCTTACCAAACTGACAGGACGGCTCGCTGTATGCTGGCCGTCGATATTCGCTGACAACGGAGGGAACATATGAAAGCGCTTATAGTTGAAGACGACTTCACAAGCAGGCTTCTCCTGCAGAGGATACTCGGCCCGCACGCCGAGGTCCACGTGGCGGTCGACGGGGAAGAGGCGGTCACGGCGTTCAGGTCTGCGGTAGAGGCCGGGCAGTCCTACGATCTCGTATGCCTGGACATAATGATGCCCAAAAAGGACGGCAAGGCCGCGCTCAAGGAGATCCGCGAGATCGAGGCCCGAAAGGGCATACTCGGCCTCGACGGCGCAAAGGTCATAATGGTCACGGCCATGAGCGATTCGAAGACCATAATGGCCTCATTCGCGTCCCAGTGCGAATCGTACATAGTGAAGCCGATCGACAAAAACAAGATATTAAAGGAGCTGCGCACTCTCGGGCTCCTCAAGGAGAAGGCGTCATGAAAGTGCTGATCGCTGAAGACGACCCTACCTCACGGCGCATCCTCGAGGCGATGCTGGCCAAATGGGGCTACTGCGTTATCACCGCCAGGGATGGAGACGAGGCACTTAAAGCTCTCGCTGAGGAGGACGCGCCTCACATCGCCATCCTCGACAGGCTGATGCCCGGGATAGACGGAGCGAACGTCTGCCGCAAAATCCGCAACATGGAAGCCGGGACCGGAGAATACACCTACCTCATCCTCCTGACGGTAAAGGGCTCGAAGGAAAACATAGTCTCCGGCATGGAGGCCGGAGCGGACGACTACATCACGAAACCCTATGACGAGCAGGAACTCAGGGTAAGGCTTTCCGCCGGACGGCGCATAATAGACCTGCACAAGGAGCTGACAACGGCGAAAAACCATCTGCTGGAGCAGTCGAGGACAGACCCTCTGACCGGGATCCTGAACAGGAGGGCCGTGATGTCGGAGCTTCTCGTAGAGATGGCCCGCAGTCAGGGCGAAAACAACCAGCTCAGCGTAGCGCTCCTGGACATAGACCACTTCAAGAGCGTAAATGACACGCACGGACACGCGGCCGGAGACGCCGTCATCAGGGAGTGCGTGCTTCAGATCGGGTCGGCCTTAAGGTGCGACAGGTTCGGCAGGATCGGCGGAGAGGAGTTTTTAATCGTGCTCCCCAGTGCCGCCGAAGACAACCTGCCGGTCATATGCGGCAGGATATTGTCCATGATCAACGAGAGCGCGACGATGTTCAATGGCAGCGCTATCCGGGTGACAGCGAGCATAGGGGCCGCCACGTGGGACGGAGCGGAGAGCCTGGACATACTCCTGGCGCGCGCTGACAAGGCTTTGTACATGGCGAAAAAAAGCGGCAGGAACTGCGTGAAGATATCCGGGCCAATGGAGTTTGCCGTCATGGCTGATTGTTGAGAGCGTACAGCCCCCCTTGTTTCCGCCTGTCTCATAGCGCTCTACGGGAATCAGGCAGGTTCACAACAAGGGATATGTCTTTAAACGAAAATTTGCCTGATATTCACATATTCGGCCACATGAACAAAAACTTCAAATATCAGGACAGCCGGGCAGATCCATCCCTGGAATATTTTTAACATAGCAGCAATATTTAACTTGTAATCATTATAAAGACCTGTTAACAATAACGGCTGTTATTCTTATGAGCCACAGGGAGGCTCCGCGACTGGAAGTCAGCCACGCTCTAAAGCAACGCAAGCGCGAATGAGACTGGAAAAAAGTACAGGAGATTTAAGAACCACTGAATCGCACCTCTCCGATCGCTCGGCCATGTTCGGTCTTCTTGCCTGAGCCCTTCGAGTCCTGTCGACAACCGGCCGCAGAGGCCATGGTTTCATCTCAATCCAAAGCGGAAAACTTCCTGTAAATCTTTTTCAAGGCCGCACCCGCCGCGCAAAGCGATGGAGGCGAAGCCTTTTCGGCGGCAACCGGCAAAGGGCCTTTAGCGCGGCTCTCTGGCGCTCCTCCGTAATATTACAGCAGGCACCGGACGGGCGTCGAGAGCCTCCGGCGACTTGCGCGTATGTTTTCATCAACCAATCCCCGTAAGCAGGTGGAGTACAAGTGAGCGAATCTGACAAGACAAAAGGCGGCCCGAAAGGGGCCGGGTCCTCTCAAAAGGCCGCTGAAGAAAAGTACGGCACGGTCGTGCGCACGGCAATGGACGGCTTCTGGCTGATCGACGCTAAAGGGCGCATCATCGACACCAACGACGCCTACTGCCGGATGACCGGTTACAGCAGGGAAGAGCTCCTCGGCATGAGTGTCCAGGATATAGAGGCAAATGAGTCGGACGATGACATCGCCGGTCATATGCGCAAGGTAATGGAACTCGGCAGCGACAGGTTCGAGAGCCGCCACAGGCGCTCTGACGCAAGCCTGATAGAGCTGGAGGTAAACGCCAACTACCTCAACATTGACGGAGGATATTTTTTCGCGTTCTTCAGGGACATGACCGCGTTGAGGAAAAACGAGACAGAGCTCAGGGTCCTTTCCAGCGTGATAGAGCAGAGCCCGGCGGCCGTCCTCATCACTGACGCTGAAGGCGTCATCCAGTACGTCAACCCCATGTTCGAGACAACGACCGGGTATTCGTCTGCGGAACTCACCGGCAAGAAGCCCGGCATCCTCAAATCAGGCGTCCATCCCCCGGAGTTCTATGAAGAGATGTGGTCTACGATCACTTCCGGCAGGCCATGGCGCGCCGACATCTGCAACAGGAAAAAAAACGGCGAGCTTTACTGGGAGCTCAAAAACATCTCCCCGATAAAGGACAGCTCAGGGAAGATAACTCATTACGTCGGGATACAGGTAGAGGACACTGAGCGGAAAAAAGCCGAAGAGAAGCTCCGCAGGAGCGAGGAGAGGCTCGCCGAGGCCCAGAAGATAGCGCACATCGGCAACTGGGAATGGGACATGGCGGCAAACGAGGTCTGGTGGTCTGACGAGACATACAGGATCTTCGGGCTCAAGCGCCAGGAGTTCGGCGCGACCTATGAGGCTTACCTCAATCTGGTCCACCCGGACGACAGGGAGCTCCTGCGAGAGACAGTCAACGCGGCCCTCAAAGACAAGGCGCCCGGCAAATTACTGCACCGCATCATTGTGCCCGGCGGAGAAGTTCGCATAGTGCACGGCCGGGCCGAGTTGCTCCTCGACGCCTCAGGCGCTCCAGTCAGGATGAGGGGCACGCTTCAGGACATAACCGAATGCAAGCTGATGGAAGACGAGATACATAAGGCGCAGAAGCTCGAGTCGCTGGGCACTCTCGCGGGCGGCATAGCCCATGACTTCAACAACATCCTCACCGGCATAGCCGGGAACATGTTCCTCATCAAAAAGGCCGCCACTGGCAACGACGCCGTCGCAGGGCGCCTTGAGGTCATAGACAACGCCATAAACAGGGCAAAGGGGCTCACCCACAAACTGCTTACGTTCTCAAGCGGAGGGGCTCCGGTAAAACAGTCGATCGACATGGCGCGGCTGGCGGCAGAGACCGCGAGGCTTGTATTCAGCGGCTCCCGCGTCAAATACGGCATCAACTCCAGTGACGGCCTGTGGCCCATAGAAGCGGATGAAGGGCAGATCGACCAGGTATTGCAGAACATCTACATAAACGCGCTCCAGGCGATGCCTGAAGGCGGGACCGTCGCCATCAGCATAGAGAACAGCTCCGGCCCCGGAGAACTGCCGGACATGAAGGGCAGCTATGTCCGGATAAGCATCAGGGACAACGGGCCCGGGATACCGGATGAACACATCGGGAAAGTCTTCGACCCGTTTTTCACTACAAAACCGGGCGGCAGCGGACTTGGCCTCTCGATCTGCTTTTCCATCGTCAAGAAGCATTCAGGCTACATAAAAGTCGAATCAAGCGTCAATACCGGAACAGGCTTCTTTTTGTATCTGCCTGCCATGAAGACTGTCCCGTCGGTCAATAAAGAAGCCGCGCCCATCTCAAAATGCCTTGCCGGAAAGCGCTGCAGGATACTTGTCATGGACGACGAGGAGATGGTCAGGGATACCGCGCAGGCGATATTGACCGAGCTCGGCTATGAAGTCGTCCTATCGTCCGGCGGAGAAGAAGCCCTGGAGATTTACAGAAAAGCCATGGGATCCGGAAGTTCTTTTGACCTCGTGGTAATGGACCTGACTGTACAGGGAGGCATGGGAGGAGCTGAGGCCATAGAAAAACTTCTTTCCATGGACCCCGGAGCAAAGGCTATAGTCTCGAGCGGGTACTGCAACTCACCGGTGATGGCCGACTTCAAAAAATACGGCTTCAAGGGAGTCCTCCAGAAGCCCTACAACGTTGGCGAATTCAGCGGCGCGTTAAAAAAGGCGCTCTACGAAGCCTGAACACGGCAACGTCGCGCATTAATAATATGACGATGACAAAAAAAAGGGGGGCATTTGCCCCCCTTTTTTTTACTTACGTCAGATAAACTTCCTGTCCTGAAAATACCCGCGCTCCTGACTTAAGCCTTACTTCGCGCCAAGCGACTTCAGATAAGCGACCAGAGCGCTGACCTCTTCGTCGCCGAGTTTCTGCGCCGGCATGCCGAGAGCGATGTTCTTGTACACCTTGGCGTCTCCCTCGCGACCCTTCACTATCACATCGGCTATCGCGGCTTCCGTGCCGGACTTCACAAACTCGTTTCCGGCGAAGGCCGGGCCCATCGGGGTGCCCTTGCCGTCAGCGCCGTGGCACATGAGGCACTTGGACTTGTAGAGCGCCTCACCGTCAGCGGCCATGACTGAGCCGGCGGTTCCCATGAAGGCCGCGAAAAGCATCGTTGACATAAGCATTTTTTTCATGATTTTCTCCGTTAGAAGTTATTTTTCTGCTTCCCTGTTCACTCAAGACTTCATTTTACCGTTCGCTATTATAACCAGGAGATCATTAGAAGATTATTAGAACAGGCCGGCCGGAAAAAGGGGCCTCCTTGACGCTTCTCAGGGTCTCTGTAATACTTCGGATTAAGGGGTGCCTGTTTATGAACGAGAAGGACTGGATATATGTAATGGATGAAAGAGACCTGCCCGAAGGCTCAATCTCCCCTGTCTACCCGAAAGGGGTAAATGTCCTCCTTGCAAAGGTCGACGGAAAGGTATACGCGCTCGACGGCAAATGCCCCCACATGGGCTGCCCGCTTTTTTGCGGCACCCTCTCGGGACACACCATTACCTGCGCGTGCCATGACTGGCGTTTTAACGTCAAAACCGGCGAGTTCATCGACGCGATTGAGCTCAAACTGAAGGTCTACGGCGCGAAAGCCGAAAACGGCAGGCTCTTCGTAAGCCTCCCACCAATGGAGCAATCATGAAAAAAGTCAACCTGTACGCCCTGTCGACCTGCCCCTGGTGCAAAAAGACCAAAAAGTTCTTCACGGAAAACAACGTCAAGTTCGACTTCATAAACTACGACCTGGCTGACGCGGCCACGCAGAAGAGGATAATAGCGGACATGGAGAGGTACGGCGCCACAGGCTTCCCGTTCGTCATGATAGAAGACGATACAATCGAGGGCTACAACCCTGACCGCTACAAACAGCTGCTCGGCCTCTGAAGGAGACTGAAATGGACGCTGAATCCAGAAAGAAGGTTTTGCGCTTTTTTTTCGAGAAGGCCGTTGACCCGCTCGGCTACAAGTTCACGCCTGACGAGGAGATGGCCGACTTTCTCCTTGAGCAGGAAGTCATGCTCGAGAAAAAGCACGGCGTCCCTTTCTGCCCCTGCCAGCCGATAAAGCGCGACAGGACCCATGACATGACGATCGTCTGCCCGTGCATCCCGTTCCACAGGAAGCACTTCGACCTCATGAAGCGCTGCTGGTGCGGGCTCTATGTCCACAAGGACGTCACAGACCCTGACAAACTGCCGCAGATACCTCTATCGGAGGCGGGCCTTGAGTGAGAGATTCGTAAAGGCGATAAAGGCGGACGAGATAGCGCCGGGCGGCATGATAAATGTCGAGCTCGAAGGCAGAGAGATTGTCGTCTGCAACATAGACGGCAGTTTTTACGCTATTGAAAGAAGGTGCGGCCACATGAACGCGCCGCTGGAGAAAGGCACGCTCGACGGCAAGGTCATAACCTGCGCCATGCACAGCGCCCAGTTCGACGCCGTGACCGGAGAAGCGCTTTCAGGGCCTGTCCCGAAGGATTTCCACGGCGAGATACCCCCGCCAAGGATGGGGCAATTCCTCATGACCGTAGGGTCGCTGATGGCGCACATAAAGACCAACTCGATACGCACCTACGCCACAAAAGTCACCTCCGGCATAGTATGGGTCGACATTCAGGCATAGCCAGGGATAGCGCAGCGCCTGCGCCAAAGACCTGAACACGCATCGTCTTGCGTGACGCGTGTTCCATGAAAAAAGGAGCGCCAGATGAAAAAGGTCACTTTCGGCATTACCGCGGCAATTTTACTGGGCCTTGCGGCTCCAGCGCTTTCCGGCGGCGAAAAAAGCGCCTACACGCCGGAGATGAAAACGGCCATGGAGGAGACGGTAAAAGAGCTGAAAAAGTTCACCGACGAGAGAGCGGCAGTCGAAAAAAACCTCGAGACCTTCGACGAGCTGGACTTCACGGTCTTCAGCAACCAGGAATGGTCGCGCTTCCATGAAAGCCATTCAAAGGACATCCTCGTCAACTGGCCTGACGGACACCAGACCAGCGGCCTCGAAAAACACATCGAAGACCTAAAGGCGATGTTCGTCTACGCGCCAGACACCAGCATAAAGGTCCACCCGATAAAATTCGGCTCAGGGGAGTTCACCGCAGTCATAGGGGTCATGACCGGGACATTCACCAGACCAATGCCCATAGGCAACGGAAAGTTCATCGAGCCCACAGGCAAGAAGTTTTCCCTCAACATGTGCACCGTCGGCCACTGGAAAGACGGCGTCATGATCGAAGAGTGGCTCTTCTGGGACAACGCGACATACATGAAGCAGATAGGCATAGGCAATTGACCCTGGCTCTGTTTACAGGCTTCATGCAGGCGCGCGATCACCGGAGAGTAAAATGAAAGCTCGCATGATAAAAACTACATGGAAGAGCGCTCCGACTGTCGAAGGCGCGGGAGTGCGCCTCAAGCGAGGCTTCGGCTTCTACGAAGTCCCGAAGCTCGACCCTTTCCTTTTGTTCGACGACTTCCACTCGAACGACCCGGCCGACTACGGCGCGGGCTTTCCGTGGCACCCGCACCGGGGCATCGAGACGATAACCTATGTTATTGACGGAAGAGTGGAACACGGGGACAGCATGGGCAACAAGGGCGAGATTTCCGCGGGAGACGTCCAGTGGATGACTGCCGGGAGCGGCATAATCCATCAGGAGATGCCGAAAGGCGGCGCCGATAAAAAACTGCGTGGGTATCAGCTCTGGGCCAACCTCCCGGCCTCCCACAAGATGATGGTGCCGAGATACCGCGAGGTGAAAAGCCCGACTATCCCAGAGGTGACTTTGCCGGGCGGCGTGAAAGTAAAGGTCATCTGCGGACAGGTCAACGGAACAACTGGCCCGGTAAAAGACATCATAACAGACCCAGAGTACCTTGACGTCACTGTTCCTGCCAAATCGGTTTTCACCCACCGCGTAAAGCCCGGGCACAGGGCCTTTGCCTACGTCATCGAGGGAGAGGCCTACTTTGACGAACGGAGGGACTCTTTCGCTTTCGAGGTCGTCGGGGCAAATTACTTCGACACTGAGAGGGAATGCCGGATAAGCGCGGAGACTATGGTCCTCTATGAAGACGAAGGGGATGAGATAACCGTCACTGCTGACAAGAGCCCGGTGCGTTTCCTGCTCGTCTCAGGCAAGCCGATAGGCGAACCAGTCGCCTGGTACGGCCCCATAGTCATGAACACGCAGGAAGAATTAAAGACCGCCTTTGAAGAGTACAAGAACGGCACATTCATAAAGAACAAGTAGGAAAACGGCGCTTAAAGCGCGCCGCGCCCTCATTTTTTCCTGAACGCGTAAGAAAGTATCTTGTAGGCGAGCTTTGCCGCCAGAAAATCGCAGTAATGCATCTGCTTGACTGGCGCCAGCTCGTTTATGTCGGCTCCGACAAAGCGCGATACGCGGGAGGCCGCGTCGAGTATCCTCACCGCGTCGTCCCACATGAGCCCGCCCGGCTCTGGCGTGCCTGTCGCAGGCATGAGGGAGGCGTCAAAGCCGTCGAGGTCGAAAGAGACATAAACCGGCTTGCCGCGGAGCCTCTCGAGGATATTGTCCATATCCCACTCCCGACGGTCCTTTGCCCAGAATATCTTGATGCGCTTCCCGTTCTCTTCCAGAAACGGTATCTCCCCTGCCGAGATGTTCCTTATGCCGCAGGAGACGAGCGAGATGTTCTTGTGGTCCATGCACCTTCTCATTGCTGCCGCGTGTGAAAAATGCTCTCCGTCGTAGCCGTCGCGCAAGTCCGCGTGGGCGTCAAAGTGGAGTATAGTCAGGTCAGGGTATCTGGCCGCGAACGGGCGGATAGAGCCGGCAGTGATCGAATGCTCGCCCCCGAGGATGAGCGGGAACTTGCCGTCATCGAGGAGCTTTCCGGTGATCCTCTCAAGCTCTGAGAGCGCCGTCTCAATCTTGCCCGCTATCGGCTTTTCAACCAATGTCACCACGCCAAAATCGCGCACAGGCTCGCACCAGAACTCTTCATCGAACAGCTCTACCTGGTGGGACGCCTTTATTATGGCGGCGGGGCCTTTGGCTGTGCCGCCTCCGTAGCTGACTGACGCCTCAAGGCCGAAAGGCACTACGACCGCGCGGGCCTCTTCATACCCGCAAGCCTCTTCCTCGGGTATCGCTAAAAATCCGTCCAACGGCTTCTGGAACGAGAACCATTTATCGTTCATTGAGAAAAACTCTCCTCTCTTCATCGAAAACGCTTTTGTTTATTGGCGCGAAAATCCATACCTGAGGAAAAAGTATATGACAATATAAAAGACCCAGTCAATGCGAAAACAGGAAAAACCGCGTCCTCACCCCTTCCATTTCCCCATAAAGCTGATAAACTGACTGAAAGAAAACAACACCCAGGAGGAACATATGCCGGAGACCAGCGACAACCTTAAAGCAGCCTTTGCAGGAGAGAGCCAGGCAAACCAGAAGTACAGGGCCTTCGCCAAAAAAGCCGAAAAAGACGGCTTCCCGAACATAGCGAAGCTCTTTCGCACGACTGCCGAAGCTGAAAGGATACACGCCGAAGGCCACCTCAACGCTCTCGACTTTGTTGCCTCGACCGCTGACAACCTCAAGGCCGCCATAGGCGGCGAGACGCACGAGTTCACCGACATGTACCCGCCCATGCTCGCGCAGGCGGAAGCCGAAGGCTCTAAAGCCAAGCGCATGTTCGGCTTCGCGGTCAAGGCCGAAGAGGTGCACGCAAGGATCTACAAACTCGCTCTCGAAGCCGCGGCTTCAGGCAAGGACTTGTCGACTTCAGACTTTTACCTGTGCCCGATATGCGGACACATCGAGGTGGGCAAAAGACCGGACGCGTGCCCCATATGCAACGTAAAGGGCGACAAATACGTCCTCGTCGACTGAGAGCCTCATCAACCCTGAAATAAGAAAACCCCCGGCAAGGTCTGCCGGGGGTTTTTCGTTTGTGACATGCGTTTGTTACTTCTTTTTCAGGAACCCCAAAACTCTTTTGAGAAGCCCTTTTTTCTCCTTCTTCTCAACAGAAGCGGGCGGCTCGACATGGGCAGGCGTCTTTGGCGCAGACATCTCAGAGGGCGCATGATGAGTATGCGGCTTTAAAGGCTCGTGCCTTTCATGGCGCGGCGCGCCGGAGCGTTTCTTCTCATCCTGATGCCTTGCAGAAGAGGTCTGACGCTCAGGCCTCTCTCCATGGCCCGGGGCTGGCTTGCCTTCCTTGCGCCCCTTGAGGTGACGGGTTCTCTCGACCGCCCTTTTGCGGACGTGCTCGCCGCCGCCGGAAGGCTGCTGTTGCTGGGGCTGCTGTTTTTTATGCTCTCTCGGAGCCTCGGTTTCAACGCCGGAAGCCGCGGCATCAGGGGCCGCTTCCTTCTTCACGCGGCCCTCTCCGTGTTTGCGGCCTCTGCCGCCTCGCCTGCGCTCGCGGGGCCTGCGTTCCCTTCCAGGCTCTTTCGCGCCCTCGGCGGCCTGCTCAACCGGAGAAGCCGCTTCAATCAGTTCAGGCCTTTCAGCCCGCTCTGGCCGTTCGACACGCTCGGCCTTCTCAGGCTTTTCAGCCTTTTCAACAGGGGCCGCTGGCTCCGTCTTTCTGGCGTGGCGCTCCGGCCCTTTCCTGTCCTTTGAGAAACCCTTGTCCCTTTGCCTGCCCTCTGGCCCCTTGCCCCTTCCCTGCTGAGGCGGGCCGCTCCTTCTCTTATGGTGGAAGGCCGGGGCAGTGTCCTTGACAAGCTCGGAGTCGTCTATCCATTCAGGCTCAAGCTTGCGCTCGATGTACTTTTCTATGTCAGGGAGGTTTAAAACGTGATCCTCGCAGACGAGGCTGAAAGCGGTGCCGCTCTTTCCGGCCCTCGCCGTCCTTCCGATGCGGTGGACGTAGTTGGCCGCGTCATCAGGAAGGTCGTAGTTGAACACATGAGATATGCCGTCGATGTGAAGGCCGCGGGCCGCTACATCCGTCGCGACGAGTATCTTGACCTTCCCAGACTTCATGCCCTCGATTATCTTGGAGCGCCTCTCCTGCGTGATATCCCCTGTCAGGACCTTCGCCGGAAGCCCGTTGCCGGTGAGCTTCACGCCGAGCATCTCGGCGGTCCTCTTCATGTTCGTGAATATGATGGCGCGCTCGACCTCGGCCCTCTTGAGAAGGGTTATCATGACGTCGAGCTTCTCTTCGTTGGAGACATAGACTATCTTCTGGTCGATGAGATTGACCGTCACCTGCTCCGGCTCTATCTCGACGACGGCCAGCTCGGGCTTCATGTAGCGAGAAGAGAGCCTCCGGACGTTCTCGTCGATGGTAGCCGAGAAAAGCATGGTCTGCCTGGGCTTTTCCTTTGGGAGCTTGCCAGCTATGTACATGATGTCCGGGGCGAAACCCATGTCGAACATGCGGTCAGCCTCGTCTATTACGAATATCTCGATAGCGTCAAGCGAAAGGGTCTTTGACTTGTAAAGGTCTATCATGCGCCCGGGGGTCGCCACAACGAGCTCTACGCCTTCTTTCAAGGCGTTGACCTGCTTGTTGTACTCGACGCCGCCGTATATGGCGACCGACTTGAAGGGAAGGTACTTGCCGAGCTTTTCGGCGTCATCAGCGACCTGGGTCGCCAGCTCCCTCGTCGGGACCATCACAAGGGCCCTCGGCTTTCCGGTCGTGTTGGGACCTGCCGCAAGGAGCCTCGTGAAGATGGTCAGGAGGAAGACCGCTGTCTTACCAGACCCTGTCTGCGACTGCGCTATGACGTCGCTCCCGGCCATGCACTCGGGAAAGGCCTGTTCCTGTATGGGCGTGCATTGCACAAAACCCGCGTCCTGAATCCCTTTCAGGATGTCAGGGTGAAACCCCAAAGTCTCAAATTTCATATACTCTCAAAAACCTCTCTTCTGCCGGGCCATTTCAAGAGCGCCGGAAACCTTCTTTTTATTGATTCGGCGCGCCGTTTGACGCACCAATATGATAGTACACCATTTATGAGGGCCATTAGTCAAGCAACATGTAAAACGCCCTGCCACGGGCAACGCGGCGTGAAGTTGGTCAGCCGCCCTGTCTACGCCCTTCATCGCTGCCGTTCGCGCCTTTCTTCCTCGCCCTCTTTCTTTTCGAAGGCCTTTCGAAACGCTTCCTGAGCCGGTCTATCCTGTTGCCAAGGCCGAAGACCTCGCCAAGGGGCCTGGCGAGCTTTTTTCGCGCGTCAGGATTGGAGTACTTCACATAGAGCATGCCGATGGCGGCCGTGATGAAGCCGCCCAGGAGATCGTTTATCAGGTCCCACATGGTGTCGTCGAGGCTGTCCTGGGTAGTCTTGTCGAAGAGATTGTCGACGCCGAACTCCATTATCTCCCATAAGCCGCCAAGGGCCATGGTGAAGATGACGGTGAAAAAGCCGACAAAAGGCAGAGACAGGCGGATCTTGCGCGTGTATTTGAGCGTGTATACGGCGACGAACGCCAGAAGGCCGAAGACCGCGCTGCCGTAAACGTGCAGGGCCTTGTCGTAGAACCATACCCTCTGGTAGAAGTTGAGCCCCTCGCCCATGAAGGTGTTGAGGAAAATGGAGAAGGTTATGAGGAAGTCGAGCTCGAACGGGAGCGTTACCTTGTAGCTCTTCTCCACGATGCTCGGGATGAGGGAGAGCACGACAGAGAGGACTAGGAGCACCGAAAAAAGGTAATCCCCCTTGTAGAGCTCCACAGGCAGCATGATGACCATCAGGAGCTTCATAAACCAGGAGAGGCCTGCCGCGACAGACAGGCTACGCCAGTTCCTGAGCATGTTCACAAGGTTGAGCATGTCCCTCCGAAGCCCCGGCGTCCGGGGTCAAAACACCTAATTATATACATGGCTGGCGTTTTGGCAACAGACAAATAAAGCTGACAGGCCAAGCCGGGCCTGATAATTGAAAAGGGGGTATAATAAATGTCAGAGGAGGCGCGAGAGGAGGACTTATGGATAAAAACAGGACAAACGAAAAAGACGGCCTGTGCCCTGTATGCTCTTACCCTGTGGATAAATGCGTGTGCTGCGCCGAGTGCGGCCACGACTGCCCGCTCGACCATGGCGAGACCTACTGCCCTGTGTGCGGGCCTGTGCCCGGCAACACGAACGGCTGAGACGGCCGCTACTTGAAAAGGCTCATGGTGCCACGGCCGTTGTCATCAGGCTCAGGCGCTTTCCCGTCCGTCCGGGTCGCCGTAGCCTCAGTTGACTCATGCGTCGGGACGGAGCCGGTGTAGATGTACCTTTCGAAGAGCCTCTGGTAGGGCGTCCAGTTCGAGCCGTCCGGCTTGCCGCTGAGAAGCGCCCTCACGGTGTTGACCTTGGCGTCCAGATCGTCGAGATAGGAAAGTATTATGGCCTCAATGGTCTTCGGCCTCTTGGGCGAGCCGAATTCGAGCTGTCCGTGATGGGAGAGCACCATATGCTTGAGCAATATACCGAGCTCCCTGGGAAAATCAGCGAGAGAGGCTATCTTCCTGTCGATGAGTTCTACTCCCATCGTTATGTGTCCGATGAGCCTGCCCTCGTCTGAATAGTCAAAAGCCCTCTCATAGGTAAGCTCGTAGACCTTGCCGATGTCGTGGAGCATGGCGCCTGACACGAGGAGGTCCCTGTTCACTGACGCGCCGTAATGGGAGGATACCTTGTCGGCGAGGGCGCATATCGAGAAAACATGCTCGGCGAGCCCCCCGAGATACGAGTGGTGCATGGCCTTGGCGGCCGGGGCTATGAGGAACTTCTCCCTTATCTCCTTATCGGCGAATATGGACTCCATGAGCGCCTTGAGGTTAGGGTCCTTCATCGAAGAGAGTATCGAGTCGAGCTCAGCTTCAAGGGAAGCATGCGACCTCTCGGAAGAAGGCAGGAAGTCCCTGAGCGAATACGAGCCCTCGGCAAGGGCCTTCACAGCCGAGACATTGAGCTGCACGCTGCTCTGATAGGCTACCCCGAAGCCCTTTATCGAGACGACGTCGTTCTTGTTGAAGCCCTTCGCTATCTCTTCGGCGTCGTCCCATACCCTTGCGTCTATCTCGCCGGTCGAGTCCATGAGCTTCAGGTTCAAGTAGGCCTTGCCGGTCTTCGAGACGCCCACTTCCTTGCGGCTGACGAGGAACGGCCCTGTTACGCTGTCCCTCTCCTTTATGTCCTTTATGAATATCTTCTTCAAATTATCGCCCGCCCCTTGCGCCCTTACTTGCGACGCTCCCTTTCAAGGAACCACTTTACGTATCTTTCCACGCCCTCGTCTATCCTCACGGCGGCCTTGAAGCCTAAGAGCTCTTTTGCCTTTGCAGCGTCGGCGTAGGTAATAGGGACATCTCCCGGCACGGGAGGCAGATACTCTATCGCGGCCTTCTTGCCGAGAGCGCCTTCGATGAGCTCGATTAGCCTCCTGAGCTCTATCGTGTTGGCCCCTCCGAGGTTTACTATCTCGTACCTCGACGGCGTATAGATGGCCTTCAATAGCCCTTCCTTGATGTCGCCCACGTAGGTGAAGTCCCTCTGCGCGCTGCCGTCGCCGTAGACCTGAATGGGCTTGCCGTCGTGTATGAGGCGGGTGAACTTGGCAACTGCCATGTCAGGCCTGCCCCTTTCACCATAGACGGTGAAGAACCTCAAACAGGTAGCCGGAAGCTTGTAGAGGTGCGAGTAGGTATAGCACATGAGCTCGCCGGCCCTCTTTGTCGTGGCATAGGGAGATATCGGGAAATTTATCGGGTCGCCCTCTGAAAAAGGCACCTTGCTGTTTATGCCGTAGACTGACGAGGACGAGGCGAAGACGAAGTTCTTGACGCCCGTCTTTCTCGAAGCCTCGAGGAGGTTTAAAGTGCCGACGCAGTTGACCTGCTCGTAAAGAAGGGGCTCGAGTATCGAGGGCCGAACTCCCGCGCGCGCCGCCAGGTGCACGACAGCGTCGAACTTCGATTCTTCAAAGAGCCGCAGGACCCTGTCGGTATCCCTTATGTCGCCCTCGACCAGAGTGTAGGAAGGGTTCGACAGGTGGGGAGCGATGTTCTCCCTCTTCAACTTCGGGTCGTAAAAATCGTTGAATTCATCTATTACGGTTACTTTCTCGCCCCTTGAGATGAGTTCATCGCCAAGATGTGAGCCTATGAAGCCTGCGCCGCCGGTTATAAGTATTTTCATGCGTAAAAAGCTATCATAGATGAAAAAAGCGGTCAAGGAAGATAAGGGCGCGCCTGTCCATCCGCCGCTTTTTCTGCTAAAGTATTACCATACCTGACAGATGCTGCAAGGAGTCACCATGACCCGTCCATCGGCGTTGAAAAAGCTCACCCGTTCCTTATGGGAACTTCCGGCTACCTACAAGCCGGGTATGCTGGTCCCGGCGCGCATATACGGGACCGAAAAGCTAATAGGGGAGATGGACGACGGGGTCTTCGATCAGGTCTCGAATGTCGCCTGCCTGCCGGGCATAGTGGAGCACGCCCTTTGCATGCCTGACGGCCACTGGGGCTACGGCTTCCCGATAGGCGGGGTCGCGGCCATGGACCCTGAGCATGGCGTCATCTCGCCGGGAGGCATCGGCTTTGACATAAACTGCGGCATGAGGCTCGTGCGCACCAACCTCACCTATGACGAGGTGCGCCCGAAGATAAAAGAACTTGTCGACGCCATGTTCTTCCGCATCCCCTCCGGCGTCGGGTCAACCGGGCTCCTTCGCCTCTCTCACAACGAGTTCAGGGATATGACTGAAGAGGGCTCGAAGTGGTGCCTGAAAAAGGGCTACGCCTGGAAAGAGGACATAGAGCTCACAGAGGAGCATGGGTGCTTCAAGGGCGCGAAAGCGTCGAAAGTGAGCACGCGCGCCATAGAGCGGGGCTTTGACCAGATCGGCTCTCTCGGGAGCGGCAACCACTACTGCGAGATACAGGTCGCCAGGCCTGAGAACGTATTTGACGCTCAAAAGGCGGCCGCCTTCGGATTCACCCTGCCCAACCAGGTCGCGATAATGTTCCACTGCGGCTCACGCGGCTTCGGCCACCAGATAGCTACCGACTACCTCCAGCTCTTCCTCAAGGTCATGGAGAAAAAATACGGCCTCAAGGTGCTCGACAGGGAACTGGCCTGCGCCCCGTTCAACTCGACCGAAGGCCAGGACTACTTCAGCGCGATGAAGTGCGCCGCCAACATGGCCTTTGTCAACAGACAGATGATACTGCACATGCTCCGCGACGTGTTCTCAAAGGTCTTTGGACGCTCAGCCGAAGACCTCGGCATGTCGATGGTCTATGACGTCACGCACAACACGGCCAAGCTCGAAAGGCACTTGATAAAGGGCAAGACAAGAGAGCTCCTCGTCCACAGAAAGGGCGCGACGCGCGCATTCGGCCCCGGCATGGAGGGGCTGCCAGAGCGGTACAAAGAGACGGGACAGCCTGTGATAATAGGCGGCTCTATGGAGACAGGCTCATATCTTCTCGCCGGGCTCTCAACGGGCGCCGACGCCTTTTACACGACGGCGCACGGCAGCGGCAGGACGATGAGCAGGCACCAGGCCAAGAAGATGTACAGAGGCTCCAAGCTCCTGCACGACATGGAAGAGCGCGGCATATACGTCAGGACCGTCACCTGCGGCGGGCTGGCGGAGGAGGCCGGGGCCGCTTACAAGGAGATAGACGAAGTGGTAGAAGCGACCGAGCTCGCGGGCCTCAGCTCGCGCGTCCTCAAGCTCACCCCCGTAGGGAACATCAAAGGGTGAAGATGTCTTACCGCTACATCGGAGAGATAGCGACCGCTGACATTGCGTTCGAGGCGACAGGAGAAAGCCTCGAGGAGGTCTTCATCGCGGCGGCAGAAGCCCTGACGAACGTGATGATAGACGAGCCTGACAAGATCGAGAGGAAGGAAAAAGTAGAAGTGCGGCTCGAGAACGCCGACGCAGAGATGCTGCTCTTCGACTTTCTGGGCGAGCTTGTCTATTACAAGGACGCCAGAAGACTTTTTCTGAGGGTGGATGAGATAAGGATAACAAAAGAAGACTCAGGGTACGGCCTGTCGGCCGTATTATCGGGAGAAGCGCCTGACCCCGAAAAGCATCAGTTAGGCGCGGACGTAAAAGCGGTGACTCTCCACATGTTCGCTCTTGAGCAGACTGACAACGGCTGGAAGGCGACGGTCGTGCTCGACATCTGAGTCAGAAATCCTCTTCGAGGTATACCTCGTCCGTCTTTGTCTTCCTCAGCGCGAGAGGAGTCTGGCAGTACGGGCAGTAGACCTGCTCTCCTATCTTCTCATCCCCTGCCATCGGTATCTCGACGTCGCACATGGGACAGGTAAGGTAGCTGTACGAACTTTTGCTCGGCATGGCGCACCTCTTTTTATAAACTGCTGAACATGAAAATATGTGAGCTTTTTTATTTATGCCCTGATGATGAGATCAGGAAAAAGAGCGATTTTTATTTCAGAAAAGCGCCTTGCCTGTCATATCAGGCGGCTGCGGCAGGCCCATGGCCTTCAGGACTGTCGGGGCCACGTCCTCAAGCCCGCCGTTTGAAAGCTTCACGTCCTTTCTTTCGTTGTCGGCAAATATGAACGGTACGGCGTTTATCGTGTGGGCCGTAAAAACGCCGCCGTCAGAAGGGTCTTTCATCTGCTCGGCGTTGCCGTGGTCGGCGGTGATGATGACCGCCCAGCCTCTCTCGAGAGCCGCAGCAGATACCATGCCGACGGCCCTGTCAACCGCCTCGCAGGCCTTTACAGCGGCATCTATGACTCCGGTATGGCCGACCATGTCTCCGTTGGCGAAGTTCATCAGCATGAAGGAGTAAGAGCCTTCCTTTATCTTCTCTACCGCGGCCTCCGCTATCTCGATGGCGCGCATCTCAGGCTTGAGGTCGTAGGTCGCCACGTCCTTGACCGACGGGATGAGGAGCCTTTCCTCGCCCTCGAAGGGCGCTTCCGTGCCTCCGTTGAAAAAAAAGGTCACATGGGCGTACTTCTCCGTCTCGCTCACCCTGAACTGCCTGACGTTGTTCCTGCTCAATACCTCGCCGAGGATGTTCTTCAAGTCCTGCGTCTTGAAGATGGAAGGCGCGCCGAGAGCTGATTCATACTCTGTCATGCACAGGAATGTCGATAGGGCCGGACGCTTCTCCCTTTCGAAACCGTCGAACTCATCGAGGACAAAGGCCCTCGCTATCTCCCTTGCCCTGTCAGCCCTGAAGTTGAAGAAGATGACGCCGTCTCCGTCCGCAAGCGAACCGATTGGCTTTCCATCGGCGGTTATGACAACGGGCTTCACGAACTCGTCGGTCTCGCCTTTCGCGTAAGCGGCGGCGACGGCTGTTGCCGCGTCCTTCGCCGTGACATCGGCCTTGCCGGTTATCGCGTCATAGGCCTTCTTTACCCTGTCCCAGCGGTTGTCCCTGTCCATGGCAAAATACCTGCCCATGACTGACGCTACCTTCGCGGCAGAGCCGGTCTTACTGATATGCGCGACAAGCTCGTCCATGTACTTCGCGCCGCTCGACGGAGGCGTGTCGCGTCCGTCAAGGAAGGCGTGTATGAATATCTTCTCAAGACCCTTTTTTCTGAATATGTCGAGGAGGCCTAAAAGGTGGCTGATGTGGCTGTGCACGCCGCCGTCGGAAAGAAGGCCCATGAGGTGCAGGGCCCTGCCAGAGGACTTGAGGGTGGAGACGAGCTTTACTATCTCAGGATGGTCATCGAGTCCGCCTTCGTTTATGACCTTGCTTATCCTCGTAAGCTCCTGATACACGACGCGGCCCGAGCCCATGGTGAGGTGGCCCACCTCGGAATTGCCCATCTGCCCCTCAGGCAGGCCGACGGCAAGACCCGAGGTCTCTATTGTCGAGCTCGGGTACTCGCGAAAGAGCCTGTCAAGGTTCGGGGTCGAGGCAAGGCGCGTGGCATTGCCCTCTTTATCGGCGTTTATCCCCCACCCGTCCATGACAATAAGGCAGACCTTCTTCACTTTTACATGTTCTCCGTTTTTTTTTGCGACGCGAGAGCGTCAGAACAGCTTTCGCTGGGCCGAAGAGACCCTGGCGGGCGGAGGCGAGCCCTTCATGGCGAGAGAGTTCCACTCTCCGCAGGACGGGCACCTCGGAGCCCATGCCTGGGCTGAGGCGGAGCACGACGAACAGGCGAACGCGGGGCTGAACTCCCTGTCCATGCCGAGCGCCTTCTGGAAGAGGTGCGCGGCCTTGCCAGACTGCTTTCTCCTCAAATAGGCCTCGCCGAGAAGCACCGAGTGGTAGTAGCCCTCGACACCCTCATTGGCCATGGCTTCGAGCTCCTCGATGGCGTTGTCGACCATCTCGAGCCTCAGGTAAAGGCGGGCCAGAAGGAGCCTCAGGTTGTAGTCTGTGGGGTTGGCGTGAATCTCCTTCTTGTACTTCTCGAGTATCCGCTCAGGCGCGGACTCGCTTATGTATATATCCTCGAGGCGGAGCATCAGGGCTTCGGACTTCGGGAACTTGACTCTCGCCTTCTCCCATACCTTTATCGCGTTGAGGATGTTGCCCTGCCTCGCGAGCACGTCTCCCAAAAGCACGTGCGCTGGCATGAACGCGTCGTCGTTCCTCAAGACCTCTTTCAACTTTATGAGCGCGTCGGAGAGCTTGCCGTCGGAGCACGCCCTCGACGCCGACTCGAAGAGGAGGCCGGTCAAAAGCCTCTTCTCCTTCTTCCTCGAAGTCTCGTCCTTTTCACTGTCGACTATTTTTTTCTGCAGGTCGGCGGCGTCACTCCAGAGCGATTCCTTTACCCTGAAGTCTCTGAGGCGCCTCAGGGCGTAAAGGTTCCTCGGGTCGAGCTTTACGACCTCTTCGAGGGCCTTGGTCGCCCTCATGATGTCGCCTGAGTCGGCCGCGCACCGCGCCAGAGAGTTCAATATCCCGATCGAGGAAGAGTTGCCCAGGAATCCGCCTTCGAGCACCTTCACGGCCTCGGACGGCCTGTTCTCCCTCATGTATGTCTCTGAGAGGCTTATTATCATGCCGGTTTCAGAGGGCTTGGCCTTGAGGGCCTTCTCGATAAGCTCCCTCGCCCCGGCGGTCTCTCCCTTGACGAGGAGCTCGGTGCCCTTCCTGTAATTCTCGTCAGCCTGCGCGAGCAGCTTCTTTTCCTTTCTCGACTGCATCTCGAGCCAGGCCCGTCTCGCGTCGACAAGGAGCGAGTTCAGGACCGCTATCACGACTCCGGCGAAAAACCCGACGAAAAGGAGCATGGTCGGCGGCATCTCGTAGATGCTCGCGGCCGAGACCGTGTAGGTCAGGGAGCCCGGGTTCATCGTGTGCAGATAGAAGAACGCGCTCAGTATTAAAATTATGAAGATGAGGAGTATCTTGGTGTACATAGGCCTGCCGTTAGGGTTTGTGTTTACTGTTTAATGGCCGCTGAAAAACGCCTAAGCAATGGACTTTTTGTGCGGCCTGTCAGTGGGAGTAGGGCTCGCCCCTCATTATGGTAAACGCCCTGTAAACCTGTTCATAAAGAAAGAGCCGCGCGAGGTCGTGCGGCAGGGTCATCGCTGAGAGCGACAGGACATGGTCTGCCGCGCCGTAGACGTCCTTGTGGAGCCCGTAGGCCCCGCCTACGACGAACGAGACATTCTTCCTTCCCTGGTTCATGAGCCCCTCGATGAACTTCGAGAAGGCCGCTGACGTCATGGAGGAGCCAGTGTCAGCGAGGACTACCGTGCAGCCACCCTGGCCGAGCGCCGCGAGGATCCTTTGCCCCTCTTTACGCAGGACATCCTCCCTGGGGACCTTCGGGGAAGCGCCTTCGTCCTTGACCTCCACGGCCTCGGCCGGGACATACCTTTTGATCCTCTTGAGGTACTCGGCGGCAGACTCGAAGATGGAGGACTTCTTGACAGAGCCCACGGCGACGAAGGTTATCTTCACCGGCGCTACTCGCTCTTCTTCTTTTTCCCGGCCGCTGGTTTGGCCTTGGTGACAGCGGCCTTTTCAGGAGCCTTCGCCGCGGAAGTTTTTTTCGTGGCCTTTTTAACGGCTGGCTTTTTCGCGGCCTTCGCTACGGCGGCCTTTTTAGGAGCCTTCACAGCGGCGGCTTTTGCCTTATCGGAGGCTTCCTTGAGAATAGCGGCGGCCTTGTCCTTCACCTCGGTGACCGGGGCTTCCGCCCAGAGCCCTTCGAGGTCGTAGAACGAGCGCACCCGGTCGAGGAATATGTGGACCACGACGTCGACATAGTCGATGAGCGCCCACCTGCCTTCCGTGACGCCCTCGATGCCGAGCGGCCTCTCGCCTTTTTTCCTCAAGCCGTCCTCGATGGAGTCGGCTATGGCCTGCACCTGCCGTTCAGAGTCGGCGCTGCATATGAGCAGGTAGTCCGCTATTGCGGAGAGTTTCTTGATGTTGAGTATGACGACTTTTTCGGCCTTCTTGTCGAGCGCCAGTTTGGCTATCTCGAGAGCCATTTTCTTCGGTTCCAGTTGAATGCTCCTTGTCATGCTTTTTTCAGGGCCGCCCGTATATGCACTGCTCCTGGATGAACTCTATGACGCTGTCGGGAAGGAGATACCTTACGCTTCTCCCGGCCCCAACCCGCTCCCTTATATCTGAAGAGGATATGTCAATGGGCGTCGTAGCGAGGTAAGTGATAGAATTCCCGCTGGAATTGACATACGCGCCGGACAGGGAATCATACCAGAACTTGGAGGCCAGTTCAACCTTCAGCACCTCCTCGGGCTTCCTTACCGGATAACCGGGCCTCGGCACGACGATGAAGCTTGAAAGACGGATGAGCTCTTCGTATTCATGCCACTGTGCTATGTCGTTGAAGGAATCGCTCCCCATGATTAGGGAGACTCGCGTATCAGGCTCCTTCAGGAGCTCTCTTACAGTGTCTATCGTAAAAGACCTGCCTTCGCGCTCTATCTCAAGGCTGGAGACCGAAAAGCTGGGATTATCCGAGATTGCGCGGCGGACAAGCTCGAGGCGCACTCTGGCGGGCGTCTGCGGTTCGTTTTGTTTGTGGGGCGTAAGGAAAGTCGGCATGAAGATGACCGTGTCAAGGCCACAGGCATCCCTCACCTCTTCGGCAAGCCGGAGATGGCCGTAATGCACCGGGTTGAAAGTCCCTCCAAATACAGCAACGCGCATCCGGCACCCTTCAGAATGGAGTAAAAAAGATATGCTAACCCATCTGGATTTACAGTGTCAACCCGTTTGAGGCCGAAAGGCCTGCCCCTTGCTTCCATTTCACAGGCCCGTATAGTAGAATTGCCCGAAGAGGAGAATGATCATGGAAATGGACCTTTTCGGCAAGAGCCCGAAAGAGATGAAGAACGCCCCTCTCGCGGAGAGGATGAGGCCTTCGGCCCTTAAAGGCTTCATAGGGCAGGAACACCTTGTCGGAGAAGGCAGAATCCTCGACAGGGTCATAAAAAGGGGCGAACTCCCCTCCCTCATACTATGGGGCCCTCCGGGTACCGGCAAGACCACTCTCGCCCGGATCGTGGCCGAAGCGTCGAAGGCCGACTTCGTCGAGTTCTCGGCCGTCCTCTCAGGGGTCAAGGAGATAAGGGAGGTAATAAAGGCGGCCAGAGACAGCCTCCAGCGGGGCAGGAAGACCGTCCTGTTCGTCGACGAGATACACAGGTTCAACAAGAGCCAGCAGGACGCCTTTTTGCACAGCGTTGAAGACGGCACGATAACGCTCATAGGAGCTACCACTGAAAACCCCTCCTTCGAGATCAACGCGCCGCTCCTTTCAAGGTGCAAGGTATTGGTGCTCGAAGCCCTCTCGGACGAATCGATTAAAAAGATATTGAACGACGCCCTCTCGGATAAAGAACGGGGACTCGGCAACATGAAGGCCGAGGTCACGGAAGAGGCGTTGGGCTTCATCGCGGACAGCTCTGCCGGGGACGCGAGGAGCGCGCTGAACTCACTGGAAGCGGCCTTCATGATAACCGAGCCGGGCGCCGACGGGGTAAAGCATATAACGCTCGAGGCCGCGACAGAGGCCATGCAGAAAAAAATGCTCCTGTACGACAAGTCTGACGAAGAGCATTACAACGTCATCTCGGCCTTCATAAAGTCCATGCGCGGGAGCGACCCTGACGGAGCGCTCTACTGGCTCGCCCGCATGATAGAAGCCGGAGAAGACCCTCTTTTCATAGCGCGGCGCATGGTCATATTCGCTTCCGAAGACATCGGGAACGCCGACCCGAGGGCCATAATGGTCGCCAACGCGGTGAAGGACTCGGTCGATTTCATAGGCATGCCTGAGGGGTGGATACCTCTGGCGCAGGGGGTCTGCTATCTGGCGACCGCGGCAAAATCCAACGCCTCGTACATGGCGTACCTAGAGGCCGCTGACGATGTTAAAAAACACGGCGCGCTCAGAGTTCCGCTCCACATAAGGAACGCTCCGACGAAACTGATGAAGGGGCTCGGCTACGGCAAGGGGTACAAGTACCCGCACAACTTCAAGGACGCGGTAGCTGAGCAGGACTATTTGCCTGACGAACTGAAGTCCCGGAGATACTACAAACCCACGGACAGGGGCTATGACGCACAGATAGCCAAAATGATGAAAGAGAGGGCTGAGAAGAAAGAAAAGAAGTGACGAGCCTTCCCGTCAACCCCATGGCCTGAACCCGCAGGGCGCCGTCATCGTTCCCGGCATGTCAAAAGGATGAAAATGAGCCTTTTCAGACGAAAAAAAGCGCAAGCGTGACAAAAGTCACGGCCCGTTCGCCCCGCCGAGGAGAACAATAGGCCAAGGGGCGCGCATACATCACCCCCCGGTCAGATCGCGGGAAACCTCAGGACCAAAGAGCGCTCTCCTCTTCCACAGGCAAACCTCCTGTCCGCGGCATCGAGGACAGAATCAAGCCTTGAACGCGTTCTCACTCGAAAGAACAAACCAGAAAAAACCTCCCGGCATAACACCAATTGAGCCCGAATGGCTTTTCCAATGAAAGGAAGGAGACGCTATGAAAAGGTATGCCCTTGTTGCCTTTGGACCTGAACGGGGGGTGATCCGCGAGATATTCGCCTCTCTCAGCGAGAACGGCTGCGCGGTAGACTCGTGCCTCCTCACCTCGTTCGGCAAGGGGTTTGCCGCGACGATCCTCGTGCTCGGCAGGAGGACCGGCCTCTCAAAGACGATGAAAGAGTTCAAAGGCTCATCCGTCATGATAAAGTCAGGGCAGATCACGGAAGCAGACACTGGAGCGCCCGGCAACATACAGATAACGCTCTACGGCGCCGGAAGGCCTGATACCCTGCGCCTCCTTTCAGAGATGGTCTCATCAGAAGGGGCCGAGATAACGGAGATAGAGTCAAAATCTCTCGGCGCGATGAGCGTCGTCGCTCTCCAGGCATGGTGCCCCGGGAATACAGCATCCATACGGGCCGGTTTGAAGAAACTCTCCAGAAGGCTCGGGCTCAAGGCGTCTTTTGAAAAGCTGACGCCCCTCGGCTGACCCACCCCTTGCCAGCTTGTCAACCGGACATTACATTCAGGTTGACAATCAAGGCTTCCCCGTGTTATTTAAAACTGTTGAAAAAAGCGATAACAGGCGGATAAACATGAACAATGACATTCTCACTCTCGCCCTTGAAAAGGGGCTCTCAGGCGAGGGGCTCTCCCCACTCGAAGCCTTGAAGCTCGCGGCGATCCCTGAAGAGTCTATATACGAACTCCTCGCTGTCTCCGAGCAGGTAAGGAGGCGTCATCTCGGGGTCGAGGTAAACCTCTGCTCCATCGTCAACGCCAAGAGCGGCCTTTGCAAGGAAGACTGCTCATTTTGCGCCCAGTCGGTCAAATACTCGACAGGCGTCACCGAATACCCGATGTCAGAGCCGGCTAAGATCGTCGGCGCGGCCAGAGAAGCGGCGGCCTTCGGTGCAAGGGAGTTCTCGATCGTCACCAGCGGCACGGCCATTGAAAAGGAGCGGGACATAGCCGCCTTGACTTCGGCCCTGGCCTCGATGAAAGAGAGCGTCGAGATGGAAAGATGCGCTTCCCTCGGCATACTCAACCGCGAGACCTTGAAGAAACTCAAAGATAGCGGACTCGAGAGCTATCATCACAACCTCGAGACAGGCAGGAGCTTTTTCCCTAACATCTGCACGACCCATGAGTACGACCGAGATGTCGAGGTCGTAAGGACCGCCAAAGAGCTCGGCTTCCATGTCTGCTCCGGCGGCATATTCGGACTCGGCGAGGGCTGGGATGTACGGGTCGAGCTCTTTGCCACGCTCAAAGAGCTTGGGGCGGATTCCGTCCCAATAAACTTTTTGAACCCCAGGCCAGGCACCCCGCTCGAAAAAGCGCAGAACCTCACGCCGCTGGAATGCCTGAAAATAATCGCCTTGGGCCGCCTCATGCTCCCGAAGACCGATATAGTCATATGCGGGGGCAGGCAGACAAACCTGCGCGACCTCCAGCCGCTCATATTCGCCGCAGGCGCGAACGGCATGATGATAGGCAACTACCTCACCACGCCTGGCAGAGAGCCGAATGACGACCTCAGGATGCTCGCTGACCTGGGCTTGAGACCCAGGGGCTACAAATAAAGATGCGAGAAGAAATACTCGAAGAGATATCAAGACTTACAACACTTGGCTTAAAGAGGACCTTAAGGCTTATACAGGGCCCTCAGGGACCGAAGGTCACCATGAACGGCCATGAAGTCGTGCTCATGTGCTCCAATGACTATCTGGGGCTCGCGGGCCACCCGCTCGTGAAAGAGGCGGCCATAAAGGCGATTGAAAAATGGGGAACAGGGGCCGGAGCATCCCGCCTCGTATCCGGCAACATGGAGCCCCATGTCATACTGGAAGAGCGCATAAGGGAGTTCAAGAAAGCTCCCTGCGCGCTCCTCTTCAACTCCGGCTACAACGCGAACCTCGGACTCATCTGCACGCTGGCCGACAGGTCGACGGAAGTCTTCTCAGACAGGCTCAACCACGCTTCGATAGTCGACGCCTGCGTGCTGAGCCGCGCAAAGGTCAAGAGATACGCCAACAGGGACACCAGTGCACTCGAAGACCTGCTCAAGGCTTCGAGAGCGAAAAAAAAGCTTATCGTGACAGACAGCGTCTTCAGCATGGACGGCACAATAGCCCCCCTGCCGGAGATCGCCAGTCTCCTTGAAAGATACAACGCTGTCCTCGTCATAGACGACGCGCACGCGACCGGCGTCCTGGGAAAATCCGGCAGAGGGAGCCTTGAGCACTTCGGGATCAAAGACCACCCATCTATCATACAGATGGGCACGCTCGGCAAGGCCCTGGGCTCTTTCGGGGCGTTCGTGACGGCCGGGCAGGAGATAATCGACCTCCTCATATCAAAGGCACGGCCGTTTATCTACACGACGGCCCTGCCGCCGTCAGCGTGCGCCGCTGCAACAAAGGCCATAGATATTATCGAAGATAATCCAAAACTTATAGAAAAACTCTGGGACAATACTTCAACTATCACCAAGGGGCTCAAAGAGGCCGGCTTCGACACGATGGAAAGCGTAACGCCCATTATCCAGGTAAAAACAGGCGAGAGCCACCGGACAATGGAAGCCTCCAGAAGGCTCCTCGAACACGGCGTCTTCGTGCAGGGCATAAGGCCGCCGACCGTGCCTGAGGGGACTTCGAGGCTGCGTGTGACCGTCACCGCGGCACACTCAAAAGAAGAGCTGGAATTTGCCCTGTCAGCTTTCAAGGAGGCATTGAATGGCTGACACGCCGCTCATATTTGTCCACGGATGGGCGACCGACAAGTGGGTCTGGGAAGAGGCCATAAGGGGCCTGAGCGAGACCGCTATAAACATCAACCTGCCCGGCCACGGGGGGCAGCTTCCGTGGGATGAGCCAAGCCTCCTTCCGGCGATAAGAGAGATAAAGGAGGGGCTCCGTCCCCTGGGCAGGACAAAGGCCATAGGGGTCGGCTGGTCGCTCGGCTCAATGGCGCTGATAAACGGACTCTCCGACTTCAAGGAGAGCTTCAAGGCTCTGGTGCTCGTCGGCTCGACCCCCTGCTTCGTCGAAAAAGAGGACTTCCCCTGGGGCCAGTCAAAGGCTCTGGTCAAGCGCATGATAATGGACATGAAAAAGGAGCCTGCGCCGACTCTCGAGAGGTTCTATCGCCTGAACTTCACCGAAGAGGAACAAAAGACTTCCGTTGCCATGAAGATGACGGACAGGTACGCCTTTCCCGGGCCTGTCACCTGCGAAGGCACGGTGCCGGGCTGCTTCCCTGCGTTCAGGTATGAAGAGATGACAAAGGCGCTCGAAGCCCTTTACATGACAGACCTGAGAGAAGAGCTCAAGGCAATCGACATACCTGTCCTCCTTGTGCACGGAAGGCTGGATTCCATCTGCCCGATAGGCGCGGCCGAGTACATGGGCAGCAGAATAAAAGGCGCGAAACTCGAGATAATCGAGAGCGCCGGGCACGCGCCCCATATCACAAGGCCTGAGCTGTTCAACACGATACTGCGGGACTTTCTCGCGGGGCTTTAATTTTACAAGCCTTGCGCCGCGATTTGCCGCGAATAATTTTACAAATCCATCCCCCTCGATGATGAAGAGGATGTTTGAGAGACGATTGATGGCATCCGACAGAGATACGATAAAAAAGTCTTTCTCAAAAGCCGCAGCTACCTACGACGAGTTTGCTCTCTTTCAGAAAGATGTCGCCTTCGAGGTCTTCAAGAGGCTCTTCCAGATGCTCGGCCAGAGGACGCACGCAGTCGCGAAAGCGCCCTCAGCCGGAAAGAGCGTTGAGAAGTCCTTCTTCCTGGACATCGGCTCCGGCACGGGAGCTCTCGCGGGGCTTGTCAGCTCTTCTGTGGCAGGGACAAAAGCCTGCGCTTCTGACATAGCGACAAACATGCTGCGAAAGGCCAGAGAAAAGCACGGGGACGCATTACTCCTTGCGGCGGCCGACTGCTGCTCGCTTCCTTTCAGGGAAGGAGTCTTCGATTCGATAGGCTCTTCTCTCGCGCTCCAGTGGGCCGGCGACCTTCCTCTGGCCCTGCGGGAAGCCGCGAGGGTCCTGAAGCCCGGCGGCCTCTTCGTCTTCTCCACGCTCGCGCCTTTGACGCTTTGGGAGCTGAGAGAGTGCTATAAGAGCTACGGCAAAATAGAATTTCAGGACAGGGCCTCAATCGAGAGCGCGGTCAAAGCATCGGGGTTAGAAGCCGTCTTCATCGAAGAGCGGATCATAAAGAGGCGCTACAACAGCTTCATCGAACTCCTCAAGGCATTGAAGAACATAGGCGCGGCCCCGGCCATGGAGCGCGGCAAAGGGCTCTCTCCCGGAAAGCGGCTGAAAGAGGCTGGAAGGCTCTACGCCGAACGCTTCCCCTCTCCTCAGGGCGGCATAGAAGCGAGCTACGCTCTCATCATCGCGGGATTAAGAAAGGTCTGAAACAATTGAAGTCTGACAGGACAAAAAAGCTCCAGAGGCTCGACAAGGCCCATGTGTGGCACCCCTTCACCCAGATGAAGGAATGGGAGAATTCCGACCCGCTGGTTATCGATAAGGGCCAGGGCAGCTATCTCATCGACACGGACGGACATAGATACCTTGACGGAGTCTCCTCCCTCTGGGTCAATGTGCACGGACACGGAAGGCCGGAGATAGACCGGGCGATAAAGGCTCAGCTCGGCAAAATCGCCCATTCAACGCTCCTGGGGTTGGGGAATACGCCATCGATTGAGCTGGCCGAAAGGCTTATCAAAATAGCCCCGAAGGGCTTAAAAAGGGTCTTTTTCTCCGACAACGGCTCGACAGCCGTAGAGATAGCCCTGAAGATGTCTTTCCAGTACTGGGAGCAAAAAGGCTTCGAAGGCAAAAGAAAGTTCATCGCCTTCACTGGAGCGTACCACGGAGATACCTTCGGCTCGATGAGCGTGGGAGAGATAGACATATTCGTAAAAAAGTACAGGCCCCTTCTTTTCAGCGCGTTCAGGGCCCCCTACCCGTATTGCTACAGGTGCCCTGTCGGAAAGAACAGTTCAGATTGCAAGACAGAATGCCTCAAGGCGTTCGAGGATATGCTGAAAAAGCACTCTGGAGAGATTGCCGCCTGCATCATTGAGCCAGTATTCCAGGGCGCGGCAGGCATGATAGTCGCGCCTCCCGGGTTTTTAAAAGCGGTGCGCTCTCTAACTAAGAAATACGGCGTGCTCCTCATCGCCGATGAAGTGGCGACCGGCTTCGGCAGGACAGGACGGATGTTCGCGTGCGAAGTCGAAAATGTTGCCCCGGATTTCCTCTGTCTTGCCAAGGGACTGACCGGCGGATACATGCCGCTTGCCGCGACCCTCACGACAGAGAAGATCTACAAGGCTTTTCTCGGCAGATATGAAGAGTACAAAAGCTTTTTCCACGGCCACACATATACCGGCAACCCGCTCGGGTGCGCTGCGGCTTTGGCCAGCCTCGAGATCTTTGAAAAAGAAAAGGTGATCAAAGGGCTCGGGCCTAAGATAGAGCTTTTCAAGAAGCTCCTCGAAAGGTTCGATGACCTTCCCCATGTCGGCGAGGTGAGGCAAATCGGCCTTGTAGCAGGCATCGAGCTCGTCAAAGACAAAAAAACAAAAGAGTCGTTCCCCGCCAGATCAAGGGTCGGATACAGGGCGTGCCTCTCCATGAGGGACTCAGGGGTCATACTCAGGCCGCTCGGAGACATTGTCGTCATAATGCCGCCCTTGAGCGTCAAGAAAAGCGAGCTTAAAAAAATAGTTGAGGCGGCGTACAAGGGGATAAAAGAGATTACGGAAGTACAGTGATCTGAGTAAAACGAAGCCCCTTATATTGCAGAGCTTAAAAGAAAATCAGGCTGCTCAAAAAGCTCCATATGCGAGGCGTCGAGGAGCGAGGAATGAGGCGTACTTTGCTTGTACGCCGCAATGAACTCGCAACGAAGACAACGACGCAGATGGACTTTTTCAGCAGCCTGCCCAGGAGTCCTTATGGGTATCAAATTCGACGCTATCGGCATCTTCGTCAAAGACTTGAAGAAGATGGTCGAGTTTTACAGGGAAGTGCTCAAGGTTGATATCGACTGGAACGGGCAAGGCCCGATGGCCGAGTTCAGGCACGAGGGCATAAGGCTCATGATGTTCGAGAGAAAAGAGCTTGAAGGTTACCTGAAAACAGAGGTTTCCTACCCGAAGGGGCTCAACGGCACATTCGAACTCGCCATAGACCTGCCGAAATTCTCAGATGTAGACACGGAGTTCGAGCGGGCCGTCAAGATGGGAGCAAAACCCATATTCAGCCCTCGCAACGAGCCATGGGGCATGCGCTCTTCGTTCATAGCAGACCCGGAAGGCAACCTCATCGAGATAGGCTCATGGGGCAAGGGAGAAGAGAAAAAAGGCGCATGACTAAACCAGCCTTCTTCATAACCGGCACAGACACTAATGTCGGCAAGACTCAGGCCGCCTGCCTTATTGCGAAGTCTTTCAGGGACGCTGGCTTGAGAGTCGGCGTGATGAAGCCGGTAGAGACGGGCTGCCCTGTCATAGGCGAAAAGATTATCCCGCAAGACGCGTTGAAGCTCAAAGAAGCGTCAGGCACGGAGGCAGAGCTTGACCTCATAAACCCGTACAGATTCACCGCCCCTTTAGCGCCAGACCTGGCCGCCAGGCTCTTCAAGGCAACAATCGACTTCAACAGGATAAGGGACATATTCGTCGGCCTTCAGGCGGCCCACGATGTAATACTTGTAGAAGGGGCCGGGGGCCTGCTCGCTCCAGCCGCCGAAGGCAGATCAATGGCAGAGCTTGCCCTTTTCCTCGGAGCGCCGCTCCTGATTGTTTCGGCCAACCGCCTCGGCACGATAAACCACACGCTCCTGACCGTCAGCTGCGCCCGGCAGATGGGGCTCGCCATAAAAGGCATCATACTCAACAACCCCGTTGATTCAGGCAACGACCTCAGCCGAGAGCACAACAGGGAGCACATCGAAAAGCTCTCCGGAGTTCCCGTACTCGTCGAGATACCTTATTCCCCTGCCTTGGCAAACACGCCCATGCGCCTTAAAAACGAGGAAGTAGAAAAGCTGCTCTCCATTTGAACCGCATTGTCATTCCGAGGGAGCGCCTTGTCATTGCGAGTAACGCGAAGCAATCTCGTTTTTAATAATTTAGATTCTTCGCTTCGCTCAGAATGACAGGACATTACAGGTTGCTCAAAAAGTTCCAGATACGAGGCGTCGAGGAGCGAGGAATGAGGCGTACTTTCTTGTACGCCTCAATTACGAGCTTTGATGCCAACAAAGTAGATGGGACTTTTTGAAGCTCCCAGCGGCCCGCTGGGAGTTTCGAAACCTAAGGAAGTCTCGATTTTCTATTCGCTCGCTTGACCCCGCAGAAAACTGCGGGGAATACGCTCGCTATGGGTTTTCAGCGACCTGTAGAATAAAAAAGCCCCCTTCCTTTCGGAAGGGGGCTTTCTCGTTTCTGCTTTAAAACAGGTATTACCTGCTCTTCGCGGTGGTGTAGTTGAGCGTGCCGCCAGCGAGGATGGTCTCGACCTGTCTCGGAGAGAAGCCGTGCTTCAATTTTATCTCCCTGCCCTTGGTTACATTCTTCAAGGTAACGGTCTCATTGCCAAAGCTCTTGTTTATGCCCGGCATCTCGAGCTCGTCTCCGTCCTCAATGCCGTCGTAGTCGGCCGCGTTAGCGAAGGTCAAGGGCAGTATGCCGAAGTTCACCAGGTTGTCCTTGTGTATCCTGGCGAAGCTCTTGGCAACGATAGCCTTGATGCCGAGGTACATGGGGCAAAGGGCCGCGTGCTCACGCGAAGAGCCCTGTCCGTAGTTCTCTCCGCCGATGACGAAGCCGCCGCCAGCGGCTTTCGCCTTCTCGTGGAACTTGGCGTCTATCTGCGCGAATACGCTCTCGGAGTACTTGGGCACGTTCGAGCGGTACTTGAGCCATGTTCCAGCCGGGGTTATGTCGTCGGTGGTTATATTATCGCCGAGCTTGATGAGGCATTTGCCCTTCAAGGTCTCGGGAAGCGCGCCCTGCTTGGGGAGCTCCTTGATGTTAGGGCCCCTGGAGACGGTCACCTTTGAAGGGTCCTTTGCCGGGGCGACGACCATCGAGTCGTCGATGAGGAACTTCACCGGCATCTTGACCTTCGGGAACTTACCCAGTTTCCTCGGGTCGGTTATGACGCCGTAGATAGCGGCCGCCACAGCGACTTCGGGGCTGACGAGATAGACCTTGCCGTCCTTGGTGCCGCTTCTGCCTTCGAAGTTCCTGTTAAAGGTCCTGAGCGATACACCGCCTGACGGAGGCGACTGCCCGTTGCCGATGCACGGGCCGCAGGTGGCTTCCAATATCCTCGCGCCGGCCTCGATGAGGTGCGAAAGACCCTTGTTCAGGGCCATCATGTCGAGGACCTGCTTGGAGCCCGGGGATATCGTCATGCTGACTTCCGGGTGCACCTTGAACTCGCCCTTGTGGAAGACTTCGGAGACGAGCATCAAATCTCTGTAAGAAGAGTTGGTGCAGCTTCCCACGCAGACCTGGTCTACCTTGAGGCCTTCTACTTCGGAGACCTTGCAGACCTGGTCAGGCATGTGGGGCCTGGCTATCATTGGCTCGAGCTTGTTAAGGTCAAGTTCGATTGTCTCGTCGTATTTCGCGCCCTCGTCGGCCTTGAGCTCTATCCAGTCGGCTTCCCTGCCCTGCGCGGCCAGAAACTCTCTGGTCACTTCGTCAGACGGGAATACCGAGCTGGTCGCGCCAAGTTCCGCGCCCATGTTGGTAATGGTCGCCCTCTCTGGGACGGTGAGGCTCGCTACTCCGGGGCCGCCGTACTCGATTACTTTTCCTACGCCGCCCTTCACCGTCATCCTGCGAAGAAGCTCGAGGATGATGTCCTTGGCCGAGACCCAGGGCTTCAGCTTGCCCTTGAGGTTCACGAGGACGACCTTGGGGTACACGAGGCTGAAGGCGCCGCCGCCCATGGCCACGGCAACGTCAAGTCCGCCGGCGCCTATGGCGAGCATGCCTATGCCGCCGCCGGTGGGCGTGTGGCTGTCAGAGCCGAGCATGGTCTTGCCGGGCTTGCCGAACCTCTCCAGGTGCACCTGGTGGCATATTCCGTTGCCGGGCTTGGAGAAGTAGATGCCGTACTTTGAGGCCAGGGTCTGGAGGAACCTGTGGTCGTCGGCGTTCTCAAAACCGCCGTACTGGAGCGTGTTGTGGTCGACATAGCTCACGGAGAGCTCTGTCTTCACACGGGGCACGCCCATCGCCTCGAACTGCAGGTACGCCATGGTGCCTGTCGCGTCCTGCGTGATGGTCTGGTCTATCCTGATGTTGACTTCCTTGCCCTGGACAGGCTCACCTGAAACCAGATGGCTGTCTATGAGCTTTTGCGCGACACTCTTACTCACGATAATCCTCCTTATTGGGGGGGTGTTATACGCCTGTAAACACTATTATACTCTATCAGTTACCTTTTATTCCATTTAAAACGGGTACTTACAGCCCAATAGAGGGTTCAGGAGCTTTAAAGCTTAACCAAAACGCCCTCAAAAGTCAATCTCAGAAAAAAGGCGACTTAAAAAGGGCTTTTCAGTCAGGCCGGAAAGATTTAAAATAGATGAAACGCCTCCATGACCGCGGCAAGGGCCGCCGGGGGCGTTAACAACTCCGGAGGTAACGAAGCTGACAAGCCTGCTCTCAACGCTCATAGTAGCTCTCGCCATAATCATATACATCTATTACTACGGGAAGAAGTCCAGCAAGACGAAGGCCAAGCTCAAGAAGGCCGTCGAGTTCGGCATGAACGAAGAGCCGACGACTCTGCACCCGAAGATAGACCCCGCGCTGTGCATCGGCTCGACCGCCTGCGTCAAAGCCTGCCCGCAGCACGACGTCCTCGGCCTCATCTCCGGAAGGGGCGCGCTCATCAACGCGACCCACTGCGTGGGCCACGGCGCGTGCGCGGCCGCCTGCCCGGTCGGGGCCATAACGCTCGTCTTCGGCAACGAGAAAAGGGGCGTTGACATACCTTACGTCTCCCCCAACTTCGAGACCAACGTAAAGGGCATCTTCATAGCCGGAGAGCTCGGCGGCATGGGCTTGGTGCGTAACGCCGTCACCCAGGGGCGTCAGGCCGTCGAGTACATCACCTGCTTCATCAAGGACAAGAAGAAATCAAGCGACGCGTACGACGTCCTCATAGTCGGCGCGGGACCGGCAGGCATAAGCGCTTCCCTGGCCGCCCAAAAGGCCGGGCTCAAGTTCATAACCATAGAACAGAACGACATCGGAGGAGCTATCCTCCACTACCCCAGGCACAAGATAGTAATGACCCAGCCGATGGACCTGCCGCTCCACGGGAAGATAAAGGTCAGGGAGACGACGAAAGAATCCCTCCTTGAGCTCTTTTCAGGCGTCATCCAGAAGTCCGGTCTTAAAGTAAACACTAACGAGAAGATGACCGCCCTCACCGAGCTCCCCGGCGAGTTCAAGGTCACTACGACAAAGGGCGAGTACCTCACCAGGACCATCGTCCTCGCCATAGGCAGGAGGGGCACGCCAAGAAAGCTCGGGGTGCCTGGCGAAGAGCTCACGAAGGTGAGCTACAGCCTCCTCGACCCTGAGCAGCACAAGGGCCATGACATAATCGTCGTGGGCGGAGGAGACAGCGCGGTGGAAGCGACCATGTCCCTTGCCTCCTGCGGCAACAGGGTGACGCTCTCGTACAGGGGAGACGCTCTCTCAAGGATAAAGCCGGGCAACAAGGACCGTCTGGACAAGGCGCTCTCCGAAAAGAAGCTCTCGCTCCTCCTTAACTCGAACCTCAAAGAGATAAGGGAAAAGGACGCGCAGATAGAAGCGGACGGGAAACTCACCAAAGTGCCCAACGACTTCGTCTACATCTTCGCAGGAGGAGAGCTTCCGAACGACTTCCTGCGCGGCATAGGCGTGAAGGTCGAGAAGAAGTTCGGCACCGCGTAGCCTTGCAAACGGCTCAGCGGCGAATTCATATGCCCATGGACAGGATGCGGGATATTGAGATTATCGGCATCTTGAATGTCCGGTGACAAAACATGATAAGTCTGAAAGAGCTGGGTTTTGATGAATGGTTTGAGACACATTCCAATGCCTTGCGTCAGGAAGGCCACCATATAGCGCGCGTATCAGCGGTTGATCGTGGTTCGTATCTTGTCAAAAACGAACTCATGGAGATCCCGGCTGAACTTGCGGGAAAATTTTATTTTCGAGTTGAATCCTCAGTCGACCTGCCGTGTGTGGGCGATTGGGTTACGGTGCAATATCACAACGATGACACCGAAGCGATCATTCATGGAGTTTTTCCGAGAAAAACGTTTTTGCGCCGCAAATGCGCCGGTGAAAACGTTGATTTCCAGATGATCGCGGCCAACATCGATATCGCTTTCATTGTTCAATCGTGTCATTTCGACTTCAACATGAAAAGATTGGACAGGTATCTGGTAATGGCGGCTGACGGCCATGTCGAGCCGATTGTCATTCTTACAAAAACGGATTTGATCTCTCACGCTGAACTGGAAGAAGAACTCGCGGCTGTCAAACAGGCCAGCGCCGTATCCAGAGTCTTTGCCCTCAGCAACTTGACCGGGTCCGGATTCGACGAATTCCAACAGCTGTTAATCCCGGGAAAAACATATTGCCTGCTTGGATCATCGGGAGTCGGCAAGACAACCCTCATCAACCGAGTGATCGGGCAGAACGCTTTCAACACAAATGCCGTCAGTGGAACGGGAGAAGGCACGCACACAACGACGCGCCGGCAGCTTATCTGCCTTGAGCAAGGCTCTATGCTGATTGATACGCCGGGGATGCGAGAGCTGGGTCTTCTTGGTGTCGGCGGCGGGGTTGATCAGGGCTTTGAAGATATCATTGAACTTTCCGAAAAATGTCGTTACGCGAATTGCGGCCACGCACAGGAAACTGACTGCGCGGTTCTTGCCGCGGTTGCAAATGGCGAGTTGAGTGCAGAACGCTATTCCAGCTATATGAAGCTTAAGAAGGAATCTGAGTACCACGAGCTGTCGTATGCGGATAAACGGAAAAAAGACAGAGCGTTCGGACGCTTCATCAAGTCGGCAAAGAAGCAGATGAAAGACTGAAAAAACCTGAAAGAGGATCAAAAAAAGGCAACCCTAAAGGGTTGCCTTTTTTTGATTTCATCTGCCGCCTCTTAGAGGTTGAAGCTCACCCTCGTAAGGATCCTGTTGGTCGTGTAATCCGTCCCACGCTCCGTGTCGACGCTCAAAGACAGGTTCCACCTCCTCGCCATGTAGAAGGCCGACCCGCCGAAGCTGACGATCCCTCCGCTCGAAGACGCGCCGTATACGTTCTGGGTATACGCGCCGTTGAACATGAGCTGGACCGATTCGCCAAGCATCCTGCTCATGTCAAAGCTGTAAGCCGTGTACTCTGAGCCGTAGCTATCGGTGACAGAAGCGCTCAGGTTCATGAAGACCCCGGTATTGAGGACGTTATCGCCGCTCACGCCAGCCCTGTAACTCAACATGTTGTTCTGGCCCGTCTCGGTCGCCGGGAAGAACCTCTTTTGCGTCTCGACCCTGCCGTAGACCATGTACTGGGGGTTAAGCCTGTAAGTCGCGCCCAGGTAAAAGCCGTCCTGGCGGCTGTCGTCTATGTCCGCGAAGAGGGTGGAGGCGTAGTACTTGAAGGCCCTGAACTGGTTATAGCCCAGCGTGAAGCTCTTTACTTCGTCGGGCCTCCATGTAAGCTCGGCGATGAGGTTCGTGAGGTCCACCTCTCCTGAAGGGCTCAGGTCCGCCGTGATATTGCCCAGGGCGAAGAGCGAAGGACGGGGCATCCATGTGCCGTATCCGTAGAAGTACTGCCTGTCTGTGTCTCCCTTGTACCCGTTGTGCACGAAGGCCGCTCCTGCCGAGAGCTTCTCGCCCGCGTGCGAAAGGTAAAGGCCGGCCGAGGTAAAATCAGCGGTGGTTGACTGGCTGTACGGGTTGGGGCGCAACCCCGCGTAAACGCCGAACCCTGTCTTGGAACCCTGCCCCTGGTAGACGGCGTTGACGCCGTCGACCACCTCTATCGGCATATCCTTGGGCCAGAGCCTTCCTATGGAGAGGTAAAGGCTCGTACCGGCGTATTCGAGCTGCGCCTGGTCGATCCTCCCCTCCTTGCTCGAAGTGGAGATCTCACCGGAGAGGTCGAACCTCTGCCTTGCGTCGAAGTGAAAACCTATCTTCTGGGAAGGGCCTATCTTCGTGATATCGAGCTTGAGCCTGCCGGTCATGGCGTGCCTGCTGCCGGAGGCCGTATCCCCTGAATAATAGTCCTCGAATGATATCACGCCGCCCAGTTGAGCGGCTTGTGAAGCCCCCGCAGTAACAACCGGCAGGGCCATGGCCAGTAAGGTAAGGAACCTCAGCTTGTTTTTCATCTACTTGTCAGTTTCCCCTCGGGTGGCAGCTCAAACACCCGGCGTTAGTGCTTACCTTGTGCACCTTCTCGCCCCTGGCGGTATGACACTCAATGCAGCCGCCCTTGTTGCCGTAAGCCTTGGCCGGATGGCAGTCAGAGCACCTCGTGAAGCCCTCATGGTTCACGGGGAAGACGCTGAACGTGTGCGTGAACCTGGTAGTAGGCCACACGGGGTATGTATGGCAGTTCTGGCAAACCGTGCCGAACCTCGAGTTATACGCAAGGTGCGGGGCCGGGTAATCCGTCGAATGGCACGAGTTGCAGCTTATCGCGGTGCTCGTCGAATGTACGAACGTCCAGCCGCTCGCGTACTTGTGGCAGGCCTCGCAAACGGTCGTGTACTTTGTCGGGTTCGACAAGTGCGAAGCCGGCCTCCTCGAAAGATGGCATGACTGGCAATTTGTCGTCGAGGCCGTGTGAGTGTACGAGATGGCGGCCCAGGTCGGGTAATTATGACAGCTCGAACAGGTCGTCGGGTACGCTGTCGGGTTCGCCGTGTGCGTCGTCGGCCTCTGCGAAAGATGGCAGGTCGAGCAGGTCATGGTCGTTGTGTGGACCAGTGTGCTCGGCGTCCACGAAGGGTACTTGTGGCACTGCTCGCAGGTCGTCGGGAACTTTTGCGTGCTGGCCGTGTGGGTCACCGGCCTCTTCGCAAGATGGCAATTCGAGCAGTTCGTCGTGACTCCGGTATGCGAGTACTTCACTGTCGCCCAGACCGGGTACGTATGGCAGCTCGAGCAGGTCGTCGGGTACGCTGTCGGGTTGGCCGTATGCGTCGCCGGCCTCTTCGCCAGATGGCAGGTCGAGCAGTTCGTGGCGCCGCTATGCGAGTACTTCACTGTCGCCCACACGGGATAGGTATGGCAGTTCGAGCAGACCGTCGGGTACGCGGCCGGGTTGGCCGTGTGGGTCGTCGGGCGCTGCGTAAGGTGGCAGTTCGAGCAGACGGCCGTCGTCGGGTGCGTGAAGGTCGACGGGGTCCAGACAGAAGTGCTGTGGCAGCTCTGGCAGGTCGTCGGGTACTTCGTCGTATTGGCCGTGTGCGTCGCCGGCCTCTGCGTGAGGTGGCAGTTCGAGCAGTTAGCCGTCGTGACCATGTGTGTGGCCGTCGTCCACGGAGTAGTGTATTTATGGCACAGCTCGCATGTCACCGGGTACTTCGTCGTATTGGCCGTGTGGGTCGCCGGCCTCTTCGAAAGATGGCAGCTCGAGCAGTTAGTCGTCGTGACGATATGCGAAATCGTCGCCCATACAGGGTACCTGTGGCAATTCGAGCAGGTAGTCGGGTACGCTGTCGGGTTCGCGGTGTGCGTCGCAGGCCTCTGCGTGAGGTGACAGTTCGAGCAGACGGCCGTCGTCGGGTGCGTGAAGGTCGACGGGGTCCACACAGAGGTGCTGTGGCAGCTCTCGCAGGTCGCCGGGTACTTCGCCGTGTTCCCGGTGTGGGTAGTCGGCCTCTGCGTGAGATGACAGTTCGAGCAGTTCACCGTGGCGGCGACATGCGTGACCGTCGTCCACGGAGCGGTGTACCTGTGGCAGCTCTGGCAGGTCACAGGGTACTTCGTCGTATTGGCCGTGTGGGTCGCCGGTCTCTGCGTGAGGTGGCAGTTCGAGCAGTTCGCCGTAGTTACGACATGCGTGGCCGTCGTCCACGGAGTAGTGTATTTATGGCACTGCTCGCATGTAGTCGGGTACTTCGTCGTATTGGCCGTGTGGGTCGCCGGCCTCTTGGAGAGGTGGCAGCTCGAGCAGTTAGTCGTCGTGACGACATGCGAGACCGTCGCCCATGCCGGGTACCTGTGGCAGCTCTCGCAGGTCGACGGGTACTTCACCGCGTTGGCCGTATGGGTCGCGGGCTTCTGAGACACGTGGCAGGCTATGCAGTTTGTCGCCGCCGTGTGGTTGAAGGTCGAAGGCGTCCATGACGGGTGCCTGTGGCACTGCTCGCAGGTGTTCGGGTACTTCTGGCTGTTGGCCGTATGGGTCGACGGCTTCTGCGGGCTATGGCAGGCCGAGCAATTGGTTGTTGAAGCGTGGGTGAATATGCTCGGCGTCCACGCCGGATACTTGTGGCACGTCTCGCAGGTCACCGGGTACTTCACCGCGTTGGCCGTATGGGTCGAGGGCTTCTGCGGGCCGTGGCAGGCCGAGCAGTCGGTCTTGGCCAGATGGTTGAACGTAGACGGAGTCCACGCCGGGTACTTGTGGCAGGTGGCGCAGGTCGCCGGGAACCTGACCGTGTTGGAGGTATGGGTCGCCGGCCTCTCTGCAAGGTGGCACGAGGCGCAGTCAGTGCCTCCCGGGTGCTTGAAGCCCCAGGCGGTCATCGTCTCGATGTGGCACGCCGAGCAGTTGGTCCCATAGCTCTTGGCGACGTGGCTTGGGGCGGCCGCGTATTTGTCCATGTGGCAGTTGGAGCAGACGGTTGCCGTGTTCCTGAAGTTGCCGCCCTTGTGGCACTCGCCGCAAAGAGCAGCCCTGTGCGCTCCGGTCAGAGGGTAGCGGGTGCCGGTGTGCCTGAACTGCATCGGGCTCCACGAAGCCTGCGTGTGGCACTCAGAGCACTCGACCTTGCCGAACTGGTTGTCGTGCGGGTCGTTATGGCACTGGAAGCAGCTCTTCTTGGTCATCTTATAGTCGGCCGTCTTATGGCAGCTCCCGCAGCTCGTGCCCTCGTGCGCGCCTGAAAGCTGATAGCCGGTCTTGCTGCCGTGGTCGTACCTCTTGGGTACCCAGTCGGACTGGTTATGGCAGCTCGAGCACTCTTCCTTGAACTTGCCCTTGTGCACGTCCTTGTGGCAGTCCACGCACTTGAGCTCGCCGGTCCTGTACCTCTTGGGCTTCTTGCTCTCGGGGTGGCACTTCTCGCATTTCACGTCCTTGTGCTTGCCGATGAGCGGGAACTTCGCCTGGGTGTTGTGGTTGAGCGTGTATTTTTTCCAGTCGGTAGTGTTATGGCACTTGCCGCAGAGGCTGCCGAGCTCCTGCTTGTGCGTATCGTCCTTCTCGTGGCAGTTATTGCACCCGTCCGGCAGAGGCCTCCACTTCGCGTTTATGTGGCACTTGTCGCAAGGCGTCTTAAGGTGCTTGCCATCGAGCTTGTAGCCTTTGTACGAAGGCGAGTTATGGTCAAAGGAGGTCTTCTTCCAGTCCTTCGTGTCATGGCACGACTCGCACGTCCTGCCCTTGAACTGATCCTTATGCTCGTCCTTGTGGCAGTCGATGCAAGCCTTGTACTTTATGGGCTTGTACTCGCCCTTGACGTGGCACTTGTCGCAAGGGGTCTTCAAGTGCTTGCCGTCGAGCTTGTAGCCCGAGTATCTGGGGCCGTTGTGGTCGAAGGTCTCCTCTTTCCAGTCCTTGACCGTGTGGCACGAATCGCATTTTTGAGCCTTGAACTGGCCCTTGTGCTCGTCCTTGTGGCAGTCCTCGCAGAGCTTGTACTTCAGGGGCTTGTACACGCCCTTCTGATGGCACTCCTCGCATTTGACCTTCTGGTGCTTGCCCTCGAGCTTGTAGCCCTTGTACGCGGGGTCGCCGTGGTCGAACGCGTCCTTGCCCCAGCCGGCGGTCACGTGGCAGGCGTCGCACTTTTTGCCCTCGAACTGCTTCTTGTGCGGGTTGGGGTGGCACCCGGGGCCGTCGCAGGTAGCGGACTTTATGGGCTTGTACGCGCCCTTGACATGGCACTTGTCGCACGGGGTCGTAAGGTGCTTGCCGTCGAGAGCGTAGCCCTTGTACTCGGGCGGGACATGCTTGAACTTGTCGGCCTTCCAGTCCTTTGTAGTGTGGCAGGCGTCGCAGAGCTGGCCCTTGAACTGGGCCTTATGCACGTCCTTGTGGCAGGCGTCGCACTTCTTGTGCTCTATCGGCTTCCACTTGCCCTGCGCGTGGCACTTGGCGCATTTCACTTCCTTGTGCTTCCAGGTAAGGGCGTAGACCGAGTCCCTGTCGTGGTCGAACCAGGTTATGTCCTTCCAGTCCTTGATGTTGTGGCACTTTGAGCAGTCCTGGTCGAGCTGCTTTTTATGCTCGTCCTTGTGGCAGCCCACGCAGGTCTTGGGCGCGCCAATGAACTCGCCCTGCTTCTTGTGGCACTTGGCGCACTCGACCTTCTGGTGCTTGTCGACGAGCTTGTACTCGGTCTTATCGTGGTCGAACTTCTTCTCTTCAAGGATTATCATCTTGTAAGAGCGGCCCTTGTGGTCACTGTGGCACTTGGCGCACGGGTCCTTGTACTTGGCGTGCAGGCCCCTTCCGGCCTTTATGCGCTCATCGAGCTTGTCGTGGCAGTCCAGGCACAGCCTGTCAGGGACGCCGCCGCCAAGCCTGTGGCACTTGGTGCAGCTCAGTATGCCGTCGTATTTGGCGTGGGCAGAGGCAAGAGGGCCGGGGGAGATCAGCGTGTGCACGCCTTCCTTGCCGTCGGCCGCGAATGAGGCGGCAGGCAGCAGCAGGACGCTTAAAAGAAGGACGAGCATGGCGGCAAGGAAGGTCGTATGAAAAGCGCGCCGCAAAGGCGCCATGTCAGTCTTGGACACGGATAACGGCTCCATTTTCTTTAATACCCGGCAGAAGGGCTGAACACGAAGTATACGATGATATGTATGAACATGATAGAGAACATCACTATGGCAAGCGGTATGTGGACGACGTGCCAGTATTTGAGCATCCTGTGGGTCGTTGACAGGAGGCTCTTCTTCCTCACGAGCGCGGCCTTCTTCTTGACCAGGGCGATCGTCTTTTCCGCCGTCCAGCTGTCAAAGCCGAACTGCCTCACGATGGCGCGCTTCAACTTCCAGGTCCTGAACCTGTTCTTCAGGTCGTTCGCTATGAGGTGTAGAAGGACCACAAAGCCGTTCCCGTCGTGCACGGCGGCGTCGTTCACGCCGTTCAGGAGAGAGAGGATCTTCTTCTGGTCGACTCCCTTTTTCTCGAGCTGGCTCTCTATGCGCTTTTCCATGGCGCCGACTATGGAGTCTATGTCCTTCATGGAAAGCTCGGCGCCGTTGATGCCCCTGGGTATCTGGATGTAGATGTACCTGCCGACGACTCCGAACATGACGGTCGCGAGCATGGCCCAGTAGCTCGTGCCTATGAGCCCGCCGAACTTGAAAGTGGTATGGAAGGTTATGAGTATCGGCCCTACGATGCCCATGAGCATGTGGAAGTTGAGCCACACGCGCATGGAGCCCAGGGAAGACTTGTGCCCGAGCCTCTTCCTGATGGTATACGCCATCATGAGGACCATCATGCCGGAGCCGGTCCAGCCCATGAGCCGCCATATGCCCTTGCCCGGCTCGTAGACCACGGGGTAGGCCTCCATTATCCCGTACGTGTGAAGCATCGAGAGGATGCTTGCCGCAGGCACGAAGGTCTGCGCCAGGGACTCGTACGCGCACGCGAGCGTCACCAGTATGGCAACGAAGACCAGCCAGCCCTCGAACTGCACGCGTTGCTGTTCAAATGGTTTTACGGCAAGTAATTCTTCCTGCCTGCCGGCTGCCACTACCCCTGCTTCTGACATTCAATCCTCCATGCGCCCAGAAAAGAGAGCGCCGAACATATGTGGTTATAGAACATATCCAGTGCGAAATAAGTGATTAAAATTACGAAACGCGCCATTCTTCCGGAAGATTTTTTAATGGATGATTAAAAGACCTCTTCCGGGAAACCATCTCAGGACAACTGTTTGCGGGCTTTCCCGGCAAGCCGGTATGACTGCGGCACTGGATGATATCGGTGGCAGAGCACCCCGACTTTAACAGTTTATCAGTATATCAGATATGAAATCCTTCAAAAACCAATAATCAGAAAGGCCGCCCAAAGCCTGCCAGGCCCTTTCGGGACCTCCGAGGCTTCAATGACGGCCGCTTCCATGCGAGAACATACATTAAAAATTAAACTTTAACATGCTCCACAGCGGAAAAACTGTGATTTTCATCACAAAACAGCTCGAACCCGCCAAGCGCCTTTACCTGGCGGAAGGGGCCGCCTTTTTGACCCTCGCGCCATCCTTGAGCGCGTCGTCAGGATGAATAACGACCTCCTCGCCCTCTGAAAGGCCTTCAGTCACCTCAGCGGCGATCCCGTTCATCTGGCCGATCCTTACCAGCCTCTTTTGAGCTCGGCCGTCCTTGACTGCGAATACCGCATGAGTGTCCCCTGTCCTGAAGACCGCGCTCGCCGGGACCTTCAAGGCCTTTTGAGACTCCCAGACGACGAACCTCGCCTCGACCCTGTACCCGTCGCCAAGCTTCTGCCAGTCATCGGGGGCCGACGTTATGTCGGATATGACGACGACGCGTTGCTCCTCGACCCCGAGGCTCGAGACCTTCGTGAACGCCGCGGGCTCGACAGACCTTACCTTGCCTTCGAGCCTTGTAGACCCTCCCCATCGCTCAAAGAAAACAGGAGAGAGAGGCTTTATGCTGACAGCGTCCGAGGAGAGGACCTCCGCGCGCACCTCAAGGGAAGCCGTGTCCCCGACATCGGCCAAAGGCTCTCCGGCGGCAACGGTCCCTTCGCTCTCTTTGTGGAGCTTCAATATGCGCCCCTTTACAGGGGAGCGCACGGAGACCGCCTTTACACGGCTCTCACCAATGCCTTCTGCCAGAGAGTAGCCGAGGGCGGCTCTGGCCCTCGCGAGCTCGGCGCGGGCTGTCTTTACGCTGGAAGAGGCCGCGCCCCACGCGGCTTCCGTCTGACTGGCCGCGCTCTGCGCCCTGTCAAAGGCGCTCTTTGAGATATGTCCGCCGTCAAAAAGGGCCTTTGCCCTTGTGAGATCTTCTTTCGCGAGCCAGGCCTCTGACCTCCTGGCCGCCTCGTTCTGCTCTGAGGCGCTGACTGTGGCTGCGGCGGCGGCAACACCTGCCTCGGCCGCGGCCCTTGACCTCGGGTCGAGCTCCACGGAGCGAAGCGGCTCAAGCTCGATCATCGCCTGCCCTTTTGAGACGGCGTCACCCACGTCAAAAGAGAGCCTTCTCATGTAACCGGCGACAGGGACCGAGAGCACGAACCTATCCTTGACGAGCGTCTTTCCCTCCTCGTCGACCGTCACCATCATCGGCCCGGTCTCGACCTTCGCTGTCTCGACCTCCACAGCCTCTGGCACGAACCCGTAGACAAGCGCGGCCAGTACCGCCAGCGCGGCAACGGCAATCCATATTTTTCTTTTAAGAGGCATCTTTCACTCCCTCGCTTTCAAGGCCTCGACAAGGTCAAGCCTGCCGAGCCTGTAACGTACGATAAGCCCGGACACAACGGCCGAGGCAAGGACAACCGCCGCGGCAAAGGCGTAGGTGTCGGTCTTTATGACAAGCGGTACGCGGTACAGATCAGAGCTCAAGGCCCCGGCGATATAGGCGCTTATGCTGTGCCCTAGCACGAAACCCAGCGGCAGAGACGCGAGGGTCAGCACTGCCAGCTCGCCGAGGAATATGTACGATATCTCGGCCTTGGTATAACCCAGAACGCGAAGGCTCGCCAGCTCCCTGTTCCTTTCGGACAGGGCAATGCGCGCGCTGTTGTATATCACGCCGAAGGCTATCGTCGAGGCGAGGAGGGTCGCTATGAAGGTAAAAAAAAGGAGCACCTCAGCCTGCGTGTCGTAAAAGTTCTTTATCTCGTCGGCCCTCACCGCTGTCCCGGCAACCGCAGGCATGTCGATCATCTTCTTGTATATCGCGCCGATGCGCTCCCGGTCAATGGCAAGGAGAGAGCCGGTTATGGCCCTCCCCTCGCCGGTGAGCCTGTTAAGGCTGTCTATGTCCATGTACCCGGAGATGCCTATGTACTGCTTCACGAGGCCTGCGACCGGTAACAGCGCGACCGGGCGCGCGCCCTCGAGCACCTCGACGGTAAGCATGTCCCCGGGCCTGACGCCGAGCATCTCTCCCAGGTAATCGGTCAGCACAATGCCCCTGGGAGGTATATCGACAGGCTCCAGCGAGGAATCGAGGAGCTTTTGCATCGTGTTCGACGGGTCTATGCCCTGTATCGAAGTCCTGTAACTGCTGTTCGCGTTCCGGAGCCTGACAGGAACGGCGCGCAAGGGCTCAGACTTCCTGACCCCCTCCATGCCCTGGAGTTCGTAGAGGGCCTTCCACGAGGAAGGCTCTATGAACGTGACTGACATGTCCTCTTTCTGCGAACGCTTGAACTGTACATCTATCAGGTAGTCTATCGAGTCACCGGAGAACATGCCTGAGATCAGTATGGCGCACGACATCGAGATGCCTGTGATTGAAAGCAGCGACTTCAGAGGCCTTCTCTCGAGGCTCCTTATTATCATCCTCGTCGGCTGGGACAGGGCTTTGCCAAGAGAGAACCTCTCGATCAGGCTCCGGGAGTACCTCGCCGGAGGCTCAGGCCTCAAAGCCTCAGCTGGCGCGAGGACAGCCGCCCGCCTCACGGCGAAGATGGCGCCTGCAAGGGCTGACAGGCCCGTAATAAGCGCGACCGATATGACGACGCCCGGCCCGAGAGTCATCTTGAGGTACGGGAACCTGTAAAAGACCATGTAGATACCCGCGAGCTTGCCGCCGAACCACCAGCCGAGGAGGACTCCGCCTATTACGCCGACGGCGACTATCAACATGACCATCTTGACATAGTGGGCCCCGACAGCGGCGTTAGAATAGCCGAACGCCTTGAGAGCGGCAAGCTGGTCCCTCTGCGTGCTCACGATCCTTGTTATGACGACATTGAGGAGGAAGGCCGCCACGCCAATGAATATGGCGGGGAATATCGTGGCGCTCCTCTCCAACTGCTTGAACTCCTCGTTCAAAAAGCGGTGCGACAGCTGGTCTTCGCGCAGATAAGAGCCGAGCCCGCCGTACCTGGCAAGGAGGCCGTCGAGCCTCGCCATGAGCTCATGCGCGCGAGCGCCCTGCGTCATCTCGATGACCGCGTCGTTGAACGCGCCGTCCATGCCGTACGCAGTGGCGATAGCCTTCCTTCCCATCCAGACTATGGCGTAACGCTTGTAGTCAGGGGAGAGGGCGCCGGGCCTCACCTGCATGACGAACTCCGGGGAGAGCGCGACGCCGACTATCCTCAAACGCCGCCACCTGCCGTTTATCACGGCCCCTGCCTCGTCCCCGGGCTCGAGTCCGTGCGCCTCTGCGAACGCCTCGCTTACTACGGCCTCATCCTCCCTTGACGGGTCAGGGAGCCGTCCGTTCCTCAAATAGAGCCTGTTGATGCGGGGCTCGCCGCGCTCAGGGAGGGAGACGAGCCTGCCGGTCACAGGCTCTCCGAAGTCCCTGACCTTGAGCTTGACCTCGGCAACGACCCTCGTCTCGACCGCCTGAACACCTGGGATCTCCTCGATCCTCTTTTTAATGGACTCAGGGGCTCTCTTTAAAGAGACGAACGCGTCGGCAAAGCCGTACTCCCTGTAAAAGGCGTCCCTCGTGAGCGTAAGGGAGTCCATCGTGCTCAGGAACATGACATAGGTAGAGACGCCGCTCACTATGATGAGGACGATGGCCAGGACCTGCCCCTTCATCCTGAGGAGGTCTCGCAGGAGTTTTATGTCGATAGCCTTCACTCTACCAGTGTATCTCCCTGGGCGGCTTTTTCACGGAGTTGGTCGCGACCTCGGTTATCTGGCCGTTGCTCAGATGCACGACCCTGTCGGCCATCGCCGCTATGTCAGAGTTGTGGGTTATTATGGCGGTAGTCGTGTGAAGCTCACGGTTTATCCTCTCGAGCGCCTCGAGGACGACGATGCCTGTTTCGGAATCGAGCGCGCCTGTGGGCTCATCGCACAAGAGCACATCAGGGTTTTTGGATATCGCTCTGGCTATGGCGACCCTCTGCTGCTCGCCGCCCGAGAGCTGTGCGGGGAAATGATCGAGGCGGCCGCCGAGGCCGACGATGGAGAGGGCGTCCTCCGGGCGCATCGGTTTCGAGGCTATCTCGGTCACCACGGCGACGTTCTCTTTGGCTGTAAGGCTTGGTATGAGGTTATAGAACTGGAATACGAAGCCGACATGGAAGCGCCGGTACCCGGTGAGCTCGGCCTCACCCGCCCTCGTGAGGTCTTTTCCCCTGTACGAGACATGGCCTTCGGTAGCGGTATCGAGCCCGCCCATGATGTTGAGGAGGGTTGACTTCCCGCTGCCCGAAGGGCCGAGGAATACGACGAGCTCGCCGTCGTAGAGGTCGAGGTCTACCCCGCGCAGGGCGTGCACGCTCACCTCCCCCATCCGGTAGACCTTGGTAAGCCCCTTTATCGAGAAGACCGCTTCGTTTGCCATGGCCCCTTATTATATATCCGCGTTGCCCTCATGGGTATGATTTTTTAACGGTTTATGGAGAGTAAAGTAGCGGCAAAAAAAACAGCCTGCCGGATGTCCGGCAGGCTGAATCATTGGAAAAATGGAGGCGGCGAGCGGATTCGAACCGCTGAATGGCAGTTTTGCAGACTGCTCCCTTACCACTTGGGCACGCCGCCGAATTATCCGGTAATAATATAAACTGGCGAATGGGAAGTCAACAAAAAAAGCGGCTTTTTGACCTTACTCTATCCTCGAAGGCGAGTCTATGAGCATCTCAGGGACGCCGTTGCGCAAAGTTATCACGCCTGTTATCACGACCTCCCTGCCGCGCAGGTCAAGGACGTTCATGCCCCTCATGTCGAACTCGTCGGAGGCTTTCGGTATCACGACTGCGCGAAAGCCGTTAGGGCTCCTGAAGTCCAGAAACCAGCTCCTGCCCCAGGGCATGACCGACTGGACAGTGCCGCGGAGCCTTACGGTCTCGCCCAGGTGCATTCTGGCCTCCACCGGGGTTATCTCCCTTACAGCGCTCCTGGCTATCGCGCTCCAGATGCCGAGCTTCTTTGCCCTGGCCTCGTTTTCAAGGGCCTTGTACGCGTTGGCCCTCACCAGGCCGCACGGCGGGATGGTCAACACCTTGGCGAGCCCCTCTTTAAGGAGCGTCTCGTTCACAGGCGTGCCGCCGGAAGTGACCCAGGCGAGTACGCGGCCGTACTTGTCAGTCGGCTCCATGCCGCACACGAGGACCCTCACGTGCCTGCCCTGCACGAGCATGACGTTCCTGACCTTGGCCTCGAGGTAAAAAGGCTCGTTTATCTCAGGCGTGTCCATGCCGACGTACCTTACTGTCACTCCGTTATCGAGGACGATGGTATCCCCGTCGATGACGTCCCTGACGAAGTAATCGCCGGAAGGCATGGCAGCCGCCGCTATCAGAGGAACAGCCGCGAAAAGGACGGCCAGAAGGAGCGCCTTCGCGTTGTTAAGGACAGCCTTTACCATTTTTCCCTGAACTCCCTGACCTGTTTCCTCAGGTCCTCGATCTCCGCTTTGAGCCGCGGGCATTCCATACTGCCCCTTGAGAGCTCTTCGACGGCCATGTCGAGCTTCGTGATGACGGTGCTGTTGAGGCGGTTGTACTCCTCGCTCATTTCCTCGAACCTGGACAGGAACAAATTGACGTACCTGACGAAGTTCCTTATGTGCAGGTCGTCGTGCGTGCGTATGGAAAGGCGCTTTGAGAGGTTCCCGTCACGGATGAGCTTCATCTCGTATTCGAGCCTCTTGAAGGGGCCTATGAGCCTGTGAGTGAAAAAGACAGCCAGAAGGACGACTATCGCGCCATAGCCCGCGATGAGAAAAACACCGAGGAACGGGGTCTTGAGCTTCCAGTAGCTTATGAGGGCTGAAGAGAGAGCCTGAAGGAATATGCCGCCGAGGAGAGCGAGGACAATGACAAAGGCGAGCGAGAACTGAAGCTCCTTTGCCATGAAGTATCTCTGTTTGAAGATCCTGGGCTTCTGGGGGGCCTGTTTTTGCTCAGGGGCGTGCGTCATAAACCTTCCTTTGAGAAGAACTGTTGTTCCAGGACCGGTCTTAGAAGCGAAGCCGTCAACACTTTATTAAAAATATCACAAAATCAGCGGGATTGGAACATAAAATCTTGACTATGCCATGGTCAGAATTTAATATATAATCACTTTACCGGTAAGTCCGTGACATACCTTCGGCTGCTTTAAAAAACTGAGAACGGGGCTTGCGATGAAGGAAAAGATAGTGAAGATCGAGAAGGGCAAAGAGGGAGTGGCGCTCCCGGGGGAGTTCCTCCGGTTCCTCGAGCTTATCCCCGGCGCGGAGGTCGAAGTAGTGCTCGACAAAAAACGCAAATGGATAGTAATACGGCCCATGCACGGCGAGGACTTCATCGAGCACTTCAGGGAAACCATGGACGCGATGGCATGAAGATATTCAAGCTCCCGAAACTAGCGGAAGGCTCTTCCGACGGGTCCTTCCGCCTCGGCAGGGAAGAACTGGGCTCAGAGGCCGTCTACATGCTCTACACGAGGCTCAGGCCGGGCGAAGCGCCCCGCAAGGTCTCCCCTGACGCTGACGCCGAAGAGATAATATTTGTGATAAAAGGCAACGTGCGTGTGAAGTGCTCGAAGATGGACTTTATCGTCGGCCCGGGAGAGGCCTTCCATTCAAAGGAGTCAGCCTCATTCCACGTGGAGAACATAGGGAGCGACGACGCGATATTCATATCCGCTGGCGGACACCGCGGAGTAAAAGCCGCGAAGAGCGCTGAAGAAGCCGCCGAGCCTGCCGCGATAGAAGAAAAGGAAGAAGAGGCGCCAGAGGAAGAGGAGTTCTTCATAACGAGAGAGGACGAACCTTAAATCAGCATCGCGAGAGCCTTGTTGCACAAAAAAACCCCGCTTTTCAGCGGGGTTTTGCTTTTAAGCAGATTCAAGCTATCTCTAAAAAAAATAGATATTTTTTTGAAGTCAACTAGAGAATACGAAATTAAGGCTGCTCAAAAGCTTCATATGCGAGGCGGCGAGGAGCGAGGAATGAGGCGTACTCTTTTGTACGCCGCAGTGACGAGCGACGATGACAACAAAGCAGATGGAGCTTTTGAGCGGCCTTAGGCTCCCTCTATAATCTTCACAACGCTCTCTTCCTGACCGATTGCCATGATGTGCGCGCCGTGGCAGAACTTCTTCAATTCCCTCACCTGTCTTGAAGCTATCTCGATACCCTTTTCAAGCTGGTCGCTCGCTCCTTCAAGCTCTTCTATGAGCGAGGACGGGACAGTCACGCCTGGGACGTTGTTGTTGAGGTAATGGGCCATCTTCGCTGATTTGAGCAGAAGGATGCCGCCCATGACCTTCACGCCCGTGTTCGAGGCCTTATCAAAGAACTCCTTGAACTTGTCCATGTCATAGATGGCCTGCGTCTGGAAGAACTTCGCGCCTGAAGCCACCTTCTTCTCGAACTTAATCCACTCCGGGCCAAAGGGGTCTGCCTCGGGGGCGACGACCGCGCCAGTGTAAAAATCGGGCTTGCCGCGCAGCTCCGTGCCATTCATGTTGCGGCCGCTGTTGAGCGTCTCTACTACGCCCACGAGCTGTACAGAGTCGATGTCAAATACCGCCTTGGCCTCCCTGTGATCGCCGAAAGCGACATGGTCTCCGGTCAAGGCAAGGACGTTTTTAACCCCGAGCACCCACGCGCCAAGAAGGTCTGACTGGATGGCGAGCCTGTTCCTGTCCCTGCACGTCATCTGGAAGACCGGGTCTATGCCCTCGTTCATGAGGAGGACCGAGCAGGCAAGCGAAGAGAGACGCATGACGGCCCGCTGGTTGTCGGTGACGTTCGCCGCCGCTATCCTGCCCCTCAAGAGGCGCGCCTTCTCAAGAAAAGATGAGACGTCAGTGCCCCTCGGAGGGCATATCTCAGCCGTTATTACAAACCTGCCGGACGAGAGCTCGTCTTTAAGCCGGGTCTTTATCTCCATCAGCTTTTTTCCGCCTCTGTTTTTTTCACTTGAGCACTGCGCCGATAACAGACTCGAAAACGCCTTTTCCGTCTATCGGGCCGAGCTCGCCTTCGCAGGCCCTCTCGGGGTGGGGCATCATGCCCAGGACGTTGCCGGCCTCATTCAGTATGCCGGCTATGTTGTTGACGGAGCCGTTGGGGTTTGCGGCATCTATAACCGCGCCCTCGGGCGTCGAGTACCTGAACGCGACCCTTCCCGAGTCTTCAAGGAGCTTTATGTCGTCGGCGCTGGCGTAGTAGTTGCCGTCGGCGTGGGCTATCGGTATGTCCACGACCTGCCCCTTTTTGTAGGCCTTCGTGAACCTTGAGGCGGCGTTCTCGACCTTGAGGCTCGTGCGCGAGCATATGAACTTCAAGCCCTTGTTCCTCATGAGCACCCCGGGAAGGAGGCCTGCCTCGGTCAGTATCTGGAAGCCGTTGCATATGCCGAGGACGAGGCCGCCTCCTTTAGCGAACGAGACGACCTCGTTCATGACCGGGGAAGAGCTCGCAATCGCGCCGGTGCGCAGATAATCGCCGTAGGAGAAGCCGCCCGGAAGTATCACGCAGTCGAAGCCTTCGAGGCTCGTAGACTTGTGCCAGACGTAGTCCGCCTCCTGCTTGAAGACATGCTTCACAACATGGTAGCAGTCATGGTCGCAGTTTGAACCTGGAAATACTATTACTCCGAATTTCATCTGTTAGCCTGCCCTCGAGGTGTCTTCACGACCGCGCCATTTGATTTCACGGCCACGTATAACGGCCTACTCTATCTCTATCCTGTAGTTCTCGACGACCGTGTTGGCGAGGAGCTTCTCGCACATCTCGCGAAGCCTCTTTTCCTCTTCTTCCTTCGAGGCGCCGCTCAATTCGAGCTCCATGTACTTGCCGACTCTAACGTCTTTGACCTCATTGAAATCCATGGACTTCAACGCGCCCATGACAGCCCTGCCCTGCGGGTCGAGCACGCCCTTTTTAAGGGTAACGTAAATCTTAGCCTTCATACTATTCCATCACCTTCCTAAGGACTTCCTGGTAGGCCTCTTCGACCTTGCCCAGGTCTCTCCTGAACCTGTCCTTGTCCATCTTCTCGCGCGTAGTCTTGTCCCAGAGCCTGCACCCGTCAGGGGTTATCTCGTCGCCAAGAAGCACTTCTCCCTTGTGCTCGCCGAACTCGAGCTTGAAGTCGACCAGTATTATACCCCTGACGCTGAAAAATTCCGAAAGGATGGAGTTTATCCTGAAGGCCGCTTCCTTCATCTGGCCAAGCTCCGCGTCGGTCGCCCAGCCGAAGGCCCTCGCGATGTATTCGTTTATCATCGGGTCGCCGAGCGGGTCGCTCTTGTAGAAGAACTCGAGGGTGGGCTCCTTCAAAGTCATGCCCTCTTCTATCCCGAGCCTCTTGCAAAGGCTCCCTGCGGCGACGTTCCTTATGACGACCTCGACCGGGATTATGCGCAGCTTCCTGACGAGCATCTCCCTGTCGGAGAGGCGCTCGACAAAATGGGTCTTCACGCCCTTTTTCTCGAGCATCTCGAATATCCTTGAGGATATCTTGTTGTTGAGGACGCCCTTTTCCTCTATTATGCCCTTTTTCTTCCCGTCAAACGCCGTGGCCTCGTCCTTGAAGTACTGGACGAGGAGGTCAGGGTTGTCGGTCGTAAAGAGCTGTTTTGCCTTGCCTTCGTAGATCTTCTCGCGCTTTTCCATTACAAAAGCCTCCGCCTTTTAATACTATTTGGGGTGCTCTAAAAATCAGATATTTTTTCCGAGATCAAGGAAACGAAGAGCTCGGGAAAAAGAGCAATTTTCAGAGCACCCTTTATTTTCTGAAAGTCCTCTTGAATATGTAGTCAACGTGCTTGAGGTACGGCTTCAGGTCGAAGCAGGCGTCAAGTTCCTTTATTGAAAGGAAGTTCATGACCTCGAGGTCGTCTATGAGGAGGCTCCTGAAATCCCCGAGCCCTTCCCAGACCTTCATGGCGTTCCTCTGCACTATCGCGTAGGCCTCTTCCCTTGTCGTCCCCTTGTCGATGAGCTTCAAGAGCACCTTCTGAGAGAAGACTACACCCTTTAATTTGTCGATGTTGTCGAGCATGTTCTGCGGGTACACGACAAGGTCTCTCATGAGGCCGGTAGCCCTCGAGAGCATGAAGTCGAGCGCGATAGTCGCGTCCGGCGCGATAACCCTCTCGACTGACGAGTGGCTTATGTCCCTCTCGTGCCACAGGGCTATGTTCTCCATCGCGCTTGCCGCGTATCCGCGCACGAGCCTCGCGAGCCCGGTGATGTTCTCGGAGAGAATGGGGTTTCTCTTGTGCGGCATGGCTGAGGAGCCCTTCTGCCCCTTTGTGAACGGCTCTTCAGCCTCAAGGACCTCTGTCCTCTGGAGGTGGCGCACCTCTATGGCGAACTTCTCAAGGGACGCGGCAGTTATGGCCAGGGCGTTGAAAAACTCGGCGTGCCTGTCCCTGTGAACGACCTGGGTTGCCACAGACTCGGCCTTCAGGCCGAGCTTCTTTAAGACATAGGTCTCGACCCTGGGGTCTATCTGCGAGAAGGTGCCCACTGCGCCGGAGAGCTTGCCGCAGGAGATGACTTCCTTCGCGCGCTCCATGCGCTCGAGGTTCCTGCCCATCTCGTCGTACCAGAGCGCCATCTTCAACCCGAAGGTCATGGGCTCGGCGTGTATGCCGTGAGAGCGGCCCATCATCGGCGTGTCCTTGTGCTCGTACGCCCTTTTCTTCAGGACTTCGCGAAGCCCCTCTATGTCGCATATGATGATATCCGCGGCTTCCCTCAAAAGGAGCGCGAACGAGGTGTCGATAATGTCGGAAGAGGTAAGCCCCATGTGTATGTAGCGAGAGTCAGGGCCGACGAATTCGGCGACCGAGGTCAAAAACGCTATGACATCGTGCTTGACCGTCTTTTCGATCTCGTCTATGCGCTCGACATTGAAATTGGCTTTTTTGACTATGGTCTTGAGCGCCTTATCAGGTATCTTGCCGAGCCTGTTCCACGCCTCGCAGGCGGCGATCTCCACTTCGAGCCACTTACCAAACCTCATCTCAGGTTCCCAGATGCGGCCCATCTGTTTTCTCGTGTACCTCTCTATCACTTGCGGCTCCGGAATATGTATTGGAAAAAAGGTAATATACCAGAAGGGGGGCGATTATTACAAGTGGGATATTTCAGGCGAAGCACAGGGACAAAACCGGCAAAAAAGCGTGTAAAACTGAGGGGTCAGGACTGTTTTCTGGCTTTATTTCTCTTGAGGCGGAATATCTCCTCCCTTTCCCGCTCCTCGAGGACCCTTTCTATGAACTTGACGCGGTTTTTTATGGAGGGCAGTATCACTTCGTTTATGGCGTTTATCTTCCTCGAATCAGCCCTTATGACTTCCCCTATGGCGGTGAGCCTTATCTCGCGGGAGGCTATTTTGACTATCAATTCTGACGCCGCCTCGAACCTGCGCGCCGTGTCGATGACGCCGGAGTTCTCGCCGACAGGCGAGACGTCCATGGCATCAAGCGTCCTCGCGAGCTTCACGTCCTCTATCTCAGGGATGAGGACGCCCCAGACGTTCCTTGCCCTGATGTTCAGCGAAACAGTGCGCCTGGCGCCGAAGGCGAACGACTCGACTGCCGCTCCGTTTAGCGCCCTCGCCCTCTCCAGCCCCCTGTACGCCGCGCCGAGCATGGCCGTGAGCTCGTCCCTCATCCTGATCGACTCGTCGACCATGCTGAAGAACTCCTTCATCAGGGCCTCCCGCTTGCTCTTCAAGAGCTCCAGGCCCTTGCCTATGACTTCGTAACGCCTTCTGAGCGAAAGGAACTGCTCCCTCGTGGGCGCGCTCTTTTCAAGGACGGCCATGCTATTTTCTCCTTACGGACTCGCCTTCAGGCACGCTCTTCAAGAGCTCAAGCCCCAGGTCGAGGGTCGCGTCTATCGAGCGGTCTTCATCGAGCTGTCCGACGAACTTCCTCTCGAACTCGTCAGCGAACTCAAGATACCTCCTGTCGAGGTCGGAGAGGCCCTCTTCGCCGACTATGGTCACGAGCCTTCTTACGTCGATGCCCCTCGCGTACGCCGAGTAGAGCTGATCCGAGATAGCCCTGTGCCCTTCCCTTGTCTTGCCCTTTCCTATGCCCAGGGTCATGAGCCTGGAGAGGCACGGCAGGACTTCTATCGGCGGGTATATGCCCTTCCTGTGGAGGGCGCGGGAGAGGACTATCTGCCCTTCGGTTATATATCCGGTGAGGTCGGGTATCGGATGCGTTATGTCGTCGTCAGGCATGGTCAAAATCGGCATGAGCGTGACAGAGCCTTTCTTGCCCTTGAGCCTGCCCGCCCTCTCGTAGAGGGTGGCCAGATCCGTGTACATGTAGCCCGGGTAGCTCCTCCTGCCGGGTATCTCCTCTCTGGCAGAGCCTATCTCGCGCAGCGACTCGCAGTACGAGGTCATGTCCGTGAGGATGACCATGACGTGGTAGCCGCGCTCGAAGGCAAGGTACTCGGCGACAGTCAGGGCTATCCTGGGCGTAAAAAGCCTCTCTATCGTCGGGTCGCTCACCTCGTTTATGAACGCTATCGTCCGTTCGAGCGCGCCTGATTCCTGGAGAGACTTCCTGAAGAAAAAGCCCTCCCTCGAGGTTATGCCCATGGCCCCGAGTATGACGGCGAAGTCCCCTGTCTCGGCGACTTTCGCCTGCCTGACTATCTGGAGGGCGAGCTCTTTGGCCGGAAGGCCCGCGCCCGAGAAGATCGGGAGCTTTTGCCCGCGCACGAGCGTATTGAGCCCGTCTATCGCGGATATCCCGGTCTGCACGAAAAAGTCCGGCTTCTCGCGCGAGGCCGGGTTCATGGGCAGCCCGTTGATGTCAAGGTACTCGTCCGGTATTATCGGCGGCAGGCCGTCGATGGGCACTCCGAAGCCGTTCATGACCCTGCCGAAAAGGTCCTTTGAGACGCCGATCCTTGCGGCCTCTCCTGTCGGGAATACGCGGGCGGCCTCAGGGTCTATGCCGGAAGTGCCCTGAAGGACCTGCACAATGGCTGTCGTGCCCATGAGCTGGAGTATCTGGCCTGTGCGCTTCTCTCCGCTGCCGAGCACGACAGAGCACATCTCGCCTAAAGAAGCGCCAGTGACCTTCTCTACGAAGACGAGAGGGCCGGAGATCGAGCTTATGGTGCGGTACTCGCGTTTTATGAGGTCAATGGCCAATCGTCTCTCCTATTTTTCATCGAGTATGGCGAACTCGCTCTCGATGTCGCGTATCAGCTCAGAAGCCTTTTTCGAGAAGCCCTCGTTCGCCATCTCCTTCATTGCCGCCAGGGAAGATGCCGCCGGGTTCTCGAGTATCGTCTCTATGTAGACGCCGCGCCTCAATGCGGCTTCCGCGCTCTCCATGTAAGCGAATATGGCCTTGAGCATCCAATACTGCTTCTCGTAGGTGTTGAAGGCGTCGACCTCGCTGAACGCGCTCTGCTTCAAGAAAGACTCTGTCGCGATGTTCGCGACCTCTAACGTAAGCCTGTCGGACTCCTGCAAAGCCTCCACTCCGATTATCTGTATTATGTCGCGAAGCTCGGTCTGCCTCTGAAGGAGCGTGAAGAGCTTCCTTCTCAGTCTCGCCATGTCTTCGGCTACATTCCCGGAGAACCAGCCGCCAAGTTCCGAGTGATACAAACTGAAGCTCGCGAGCCAGTTGACGGCCGGGAAGTGCCTCCTGTACGCGAGGTCCGGGTCGAGCGCCCAGAGCGTGCCGGCAAACCTCAATGAAGCCTGCGTGACAGGCTCGGAAAAATCGCCGCCCGGTGGGGAGACCGCGCTGATGACCGTGACAGAGCCGGTCCTCTCATCTGCCCCGAGGCACCTGACTTTTCCGGAACGCTCGTAGAATATGCCGAGCTGGGTGGCCAGATACGGCGGGAAGCCCTCTTCGCCGGGCATCTCTTCGAGCCTCGACGATATCTCCCTTAAAGCCTCTGCCCAGCGCGATATCGAGTCGGCGAGCATGGCAACGCTGTAACCCATATCGCGGAAGTACTCGGCTATCGTTATTCCGGTGAAGATCGAAGCCTCCCTCGCGGCAACAGGCATGTTCGAGGTGTTGACGACGATTACCGTGCGCTGGCTCAACGGCAGGCCTGAGGCAGGGTCGCTCAACGCCGGAAAGTCACTCAATATCTCCGACATCTCGTTGCCCCTCTCGCCACAGCCGACATAGACTACGATGTCGCTCTTGGAGAACTTCGCTATGGTCTGCTCGACGACCGTCTTTCCTGTGCCGAAGCCTCCCGGCACTATCGCCGTGCCGCCTTCGGCAACCGGAAGGAGCGTGTCAAAGACCCTCTGCCCGGTTATGAACGGGGTCGTAGGTGGAAGTTTTGATTTGAACGGCCTCGGGATTCTGACGGGCCACTCCTGAAAAAGGCCGATGGACTTGCCGGTCGAGAGCATGCAGACATGCTCCTTGCCTGAGACCATGCCGGACTTTATCTCTGTAATCGTGCCGGATGAGCCGGGGGGGACCATTATCTTGTGGACTATCCTCGGCGTCTCCTGGACAGTGCCTATGATGTCTCCGGGCTCGACAGGGTCGCCCTTTTTCTTAAGCGGCGCGAACTCCCAGAGCCTCTCCCTGTCGATGGCCTCTATCTTTATGCCCCTGGGTATGAAGCCTCCGGCGGCGAGCCTTATCTTCTCGAGCGGCCTCTGTATGCCGTCGAATATGCCGGCAAGGAGCCCCGGGCCGAGGGTTACGCTCAAGGGCAGCCCATAGCTTACGACCTCTTCGCCGACCGAGATGCCGCTCGTGTCCTCGTAGACCTGCAAAGTGGCGAAGTCGCCCTTGACCCTGATTATCTCGCCAAGGAGCCCCTGCCTGCCGACGAGGCAGACGGTGTTCATGACAGGCCCGCTCATGCCCTTTACAAGGACCGTCGGGCCTGCCACCCCGTAAATCTTCCCCTTTTTCTCTGTCATCTCATCTCTTTATCTTTATCTGGTAGCCTATGGCGCGCCTTATAAGCCTCAGCACAGGGGACTCCCCTGCCTCTTCCTCACCCCAGCTGAGCGGCAGGTTAAGAGGCACTATCACTGGAAGCCCCTTTTTCCTGAGGCGCTTTTTCGCGTGTTCTGAAGCCTTGTCAAGAAAACTCTCCTCTATGGCGATGAGGCCGTAACGCCCCTCCTCCTGCAAATCAAGGAGAAGGGCCGACATGTCGGTCTGAGAGTCCACTTCGAGTGTCGCGAGCCCCGCTGTCTGGAAGCCCAGCGACGCGCCGGTGCGCGTTATCACAAGGAGCTCGCTCATCGCCTACACCGGATAGAAGATAAAAAGCCTGAGCTCATCGAGCGGGACGCCGAAGGCGAGGCCCCTTCCGATGAGCCTCAGGTTTTTCATCTCCCTTATTTTCATGTATATGAAAGACGCGGCAAGAGCGATGGAAAGCGGGTCTATGATTGAGAGCGTCCTGAAGTGCTCCTTCATGGCGTCCTCTACCGCTTCTTCCATTAGCATGGTGTCGCCGCCGGAGAGAGCGAGCGCCTTTTTCATGGCGCCAGTGCCTGCCGCTCCAAGCGCGTTTAAGAGCTCTTCCTTATCCTTCAGTCCGAAAAGCCTTATGAAACGCTCGCGCGTCAGGCCAAAGCCGCCTTCCATGAAAAAGCCGGAAGCGGCATTGGCCGAATATCCCTCGCCGGATATTTTAAAAAGCGTGAGAGCGTTCTGAAAGTCAGCCTTCCTGCCTAGCCACTCCCGCATTATGCTGGCGCCTGTTGAACTGGCGGAAAGCGCGTCGATGAGGAGTGCGTTCGTCGCGAGGTCGGCCCGAAGCTCCATCTCTATGATCCTGCCGCTCCTTTTATACTCGATGAGCCCCGGCTTCAAAACGCCGGCATATGGGCTCCCCCATGTCTCAAGGAAACTTATGAGGTCGGGGATGTCCTTTGACGTGAGGAGCGCGTCGAGGGAGGCCGCGTCGAACTCCCCGGCCGGAATAAGCGAAGCCTTCATCTCCTCGCGGCGGACCCCTCTGGCTATCCCGCGCAGAAGGACCTTGAGGTCAAAGATCTCCCAGTGCGTGTACATGGCCTTCAAAAGCGGCCTCGCGCCCTCTGGCGCGCTCTTCCAGAGCATTGAGAGAGATGCGGCAAGCTCTGTCACGAGAGCCGCCGAGAGCGCCTCTGACGGCTCAGGTCGCCTTGAAAGAGCCGCCTCGATGTGAGGGCCGTAACGGGTCGCCTTGAGCCTCTCAAGGAGCGCGTCGATTGAAGAGAGCCGCATTAGCGGCTCATACTCCTCCCTGCGAAAGAGTAAGCCCCTCATGGCGCGCACGCGCGCGTTGAAATAACTGAGGTCAACGTCAGCAGGCCGCTGCAACAGGGCGTTCACGGGAATACTCCGTCAAAGAGCATCTCGTTCATAGCCGGCATCATGGCCGCCTTCGCCCTCGCGAGCCTCCCCTCGACCGTGTTCTCGAACCTCACTGAGCCGTCAAGCGTCGTCATGACGACCCCTGAAGAGACACTTTCGTCGGCCTTGAGCTGGGCCGCAGTCTCGATAAGGCCGATGTCGGAGGGGGCAACGAGCGCGACAGGCTCATCGAGAGGCCTGTGCTTTTCCCATTCAGCCTTGACTTCTGAGAAGAGCTGGTTCAGAAATTTTCCGTACTCATCTTTGTGCATTGAAGAGAACTTTTTCACAGCCTCGGCCATAGCCTCTTCAATGAGGCTGTGGCGGACCGAGAGGACAGCGCCCGCTGCCCTTATGGACGCGGCGTTCAAGAGCGCGGCCCTGTGCGCCTTCATCTCCGCGTCAACCTCCGCGGAGCGCCTTTCGCGCTCTCTGGAGACCTCTGCCCTGACGTCGCTGAGGATACCCTCGGCCGAAGCCCGGGCCTCTTCAAGGATGCGCTCCGCCTGAGAGAAAGCCTCCTCCTCAAGGGCTGTTATGAGAGTGTCTTCCGACATATCAGCCGCTTATTATGAGATAGGCTACGACGAAGCCCAAAAGGACCATCGTCTCCGGTATGGCCACGAGGATTATGAAGATACCGGCAAGCTCTGGCTTCTCAGCCATTGTCCCCGCCCCTGCCGAGCCTATCCTGCTCTGCGCCCAGCCTGTCGCGATGGCCGGTATGCCGATCGCCAGGGCCGCCGCCAGGGCTATTATCCCTTTTTCCATATACACCTCCTGATATTCTCTTTCATCTCTTTTTAAAAGGCCTGTAAAGCCTGCCGCCGCCCTCGTAGAACTTGCTGAAGAACTCGACGTACTGCAGCCTCATCGACTGTATCGACGGGCTCAGGACGCTCAAGAGCAGATTGAGACAATGGATGAGCGCCGCGATGATGACGCCGAGCGCCGCGTTGTCGGCAAGAGCGCCCATCTGGTTGGCAACGAGGGCCATGACTACCGACGCGGTTCCTACGGCCATGAGGCGCACGTAGGATATGATGTTGCCGAGGGCCTCCATGAACTCTATCGGCCCGAGCATGCCCTCCAGGACCGAAAGGGCTATGAACGATAAGCCCATGACAGAGGCTGCCCATGGTATGAGAGCGTCTGGAACAAAGCCTGCCATGGCCAGCGCGAGGGCTATGAACGAAGCTATGAGGGTCAGGTAAACAGCCTTCGCGCCAGTCTCTTTAAGGTCGCGCCTTCTGGCGTGGCTCACGATGCCTATCACGACTCCGAGGATGACATGACCCACGCCTATGGCGATCGTGACCGCGATGAGCGTCTTTAACGCCTCTATCCTGTTGAGGAGAACAGGGTGGAGGAGCCCTGCCCTCTCGCCGAGGTCGCCGAAGAACTCGCCGAAAAGAAAACCGAAGATTATCGCCGACGCGCCGCTTACCGCGAAGACGGTAGCCGCGTCGCGCAAAAACTGTTTTTCCGCGCCAAACCTGCGCCTCAAATACAGGGCCAGAGTGAATATCACGGCTCCGTAGCCCATGTCAGCGACGATGAGGCCGAAAAAGACCGGGAAGAAAAGAGCGACAAATGGCGTCGGGTCGATCGAGCCGTACCTGGGCGTCGAGAGCGCGGCAAGAAAGACCTCGAACGGCCTTATGAGCCTGTGGTTTTTTATGAAGACCGGTATCAAAGCCCGCTCTTCTTTCCTGATATCGATCGTCCTCAGGTGAATCCTGTCGTGAAAGAGGCCTTTGAGCCTGGACGCAAGCTGCTCGTACGCATCTGCCGGCACCCAGCCTTCTATGATGAAGGCGAACCTTGTCGCGCTGGCGTAGGAAAGGACCCCTATCTCCTCGAGGCTGTCCTCTATCGCCCGGGCTACACCGATGACGGTCCCGTACCAGACTGTCGAGATGGAGTAGAGCTCGCCGTCAACGCCGCTCATGAGACCGGGTAGCTCGGCCGAGCGCATGCCCATGAGCTTCAACGCCTCTATCAGCGTCATGTCCGAGTACTCGTCCGGAAGCCTCATCTCGCTTACGGCCCTGCCTGAAAGAAGCGCCTTGACCTGAGGGGCATAGGACTTGGGATAAGTCAGGACGACCCCGAGGGTGTGCTCGTCGATCTCTCTCGTATGGACGCTGTACTTGCCTTCGGTCACGCGGGAGACCTCGGTTTCAAGGAGGCCTGAGATGTCCTCCCTCGTCCTCTCAAGGGTCAGTCCGGTTATGTCGAAGTTTCTGAGACCGCCGAGGCGGGTGACTATCGGCGCGAAGCCCCGTAGGAGCTTCTGGTACTTGATTATTATCGAAAGCTCGTCGGCGAGGCTGTCCTTCCTGGCCCGCAGCTCTCTTGCCCTCTCCTCGAACGCAGAGAGCTCGGCCATGTATCCGTGTATCTCGCCAAAGCCGACCCTGACTATCCTGTGGGACGAAGGTACTGGAATGAGGGCCTTGAAGCTCCTGAGACGCTCGGCGTACTTTTCAAGCGCCTCCTTTTCCATGAGCTTCTCGCGCTCTATGGGAAACCTGCCCGGAAACTCGCTCTCAAGGAGCCTCTTTTCAGGAAGAGTCTCGACATGGACGACTGCCGCGGCGTGTATCTCCCTTACGGCCTCGTCAAGGAGCGACCTTGGCCCGATTATCTGGACCTTTAGCATCTCCTTTATCACAGCTGACCGCCTCGCGGCTGTTTTATGAACTTCACGACCTCTTCCACTGCCCTCTCGAAATTCCTCTCGCCGATCTCCTTGAGCCTTAAGGCCTCTTGCCGGCCTTTCTCCTCAATTGAAGCCGCCTCATCGTTCATCTCCCTTGTCCTCTCGTCGATGAACGCCTTGAGCTCACCTTCGAGCTCACTGGCCCCGGCGGCCTTTATATCGCGGGCGGACTTCAAGGCCGCCTCCCTGATGGACGAGGCCTCGCGCCTGGCCTCGTTTATGCGGGCCTCGAGCTCGACTTCCTTGGCGCGAAGTTCCGCGAGTATGTCTTCAGGCATGAGAGCTCCGATAATAATTAAATGATGAATGGGAAAGAAAGCACGCAGAAAATCCAGACGCACTGACAATATATCTGAAATCAGCGCATTTGTGGCGTATTTTTAAGGTAAAAAACGAAAAAGTCTCTCAAAAAGGCCCCTGTTTTTTCTTTTCCCTTTGTTCTATCGTTACAAGGCCCCTTATCTTTTCCAGTTTGGCTTTGCCGACCCACTTCACTTCCAGGAGGTCATCGACAGAGTCAAAGCCGTCCAGCTCGCCCCTTTTATCGACTATCCTTTGCGCGGTCTTCTCCCCGATGCCGGGCAAGAGGATGAGGTCCTCGACGGAAGCCTTGTTCAGGTCTATCGGGAATACCGGAAGGGACGATTCTGGTTGAGATGGCTGGGAAGAGGGCGCTGGCTTTGCGAAGGCGTTGTCAATGACCGCCTGGCGGCCCTGCGCCGCCTGACGGTCATTGCGAAAAACATCTGAAGTGAAAAGAAAGAAGCCGAGAAATACGGCGAGGATGATGATGAAAGCGGGGTAGCGCTTATCAAGGCTCATATTAAGCCCTTTTTTCTATTTGCGGCTTTTTTTCTTTCGCTGGTCCTTGGAGAGCTTGTACTCGAGGCTGTCGACGAGAGCCTGCCAGCTCGCCTCTATTACGTTGTCAGAGACCCCGACCGTGCCCCACTTGTCGGCGCTGTCGCCGGACTCGACCAGGACCCGCACCTTCGCGGCTGTGCCCTGCATGCCTTCCAGCACCCTTACCTTGAAGTCCAGTAACTGGACGTCCTTTATGGCCGGGTAGAACCTCTCGAGCGCCTTTCTCAACGCCTTGTCGAGGGCGTTCACCGGGCCGCTCCCCTCGGCCGCCGTATGCTCGACGACGCCGCCCACTTCGAGCTTTATCGTCGCTTCTGCGTGCGGGGCCTCGTCCTCGCTCCTCTTTTCGTCTATCACCCTGAAGTCGAGGAGCTTGAAGTATCTCTGCTTTTTCTTGAGAGCCTTCTGGATGAGGAGCTCGAAGGAAGCTTCAGCGCCTTCGTACTGGAAGCCCTGGTGCTCTAATGACTTGAGCTCGGCGAGAACGTCTCTGACGACGTCCGACCCGCTCTTGATGTCGACCCCGTACTCCTCAGCCTTGTAAAGTATGTTCGACCTGCCGGAGAGGTCGGAGACGAGCACCCTCTGGTGGTTGCCGACGAGCTCGGGCATCATGTGCTCGTAGGTGGCCGGGTTTTTCAAAATGGCGCTCACGTGTATGCCGCCCTTGTGCGCGAAGGCGCTGTCGCCGACATAGGGCTGATGCTTGGCGTGCGGCAAATTCGCTATCTCGTTGACGAATCGCGCGGTCGAGCGCAGTTTTTTGAGCTGTTCGCCGGAGAGGCAGTCGAGCCCCATCTTGACCTTGAGGGCCGGGATGATGGAGCACAAATTGGCGTTCCCGCACCTTTCGCCGAATCCGTTGATGGTGCCCTGCACCATCATTGCCCCTTCCCTTACCGCGCAAAGCGAGTTGGCCACGGCCGTTTCGGAGTCGTTGTGCGCGTGAATGCCGACAGGCACTGAGGTCCTGAGCTTTACCTCCCTCATTATCTCGGCGACCTCGAACGGCAATGTCCCTCCGTTGGTGTCGCAAAGCACGAGGTAGTCTGCCCCTGCGTCCTCTGCCGCCTTGAGAGTTTCGAGCGCGTAGGCCGGGTCGTCCTTGTAGCCGTCAAAAAAGTGCTCGGCGTCGTAGAAGACCTTGTCGACCTTCTTCTTCAGGTAGCTCACGGAATCAAAGATCATCTCGAGGTTCTCTTCGAGAGAGACCCTCAATGCCTTTGTGACATGGAGCTTCCAGGTCTTGCCGAATATGGTTATGACGGGCGTACGCGAGGAAAGGAGCGCCTTCAAGTTGGCGTCGTCCTTTGCCTTCACCCCGGCCTTTCTGGTCGAACCGAAGCTCACGAGGGCGGCGCGGCTCAGTTTCTCGGCGGCAACGGCCTTGAAGAACTCTATGTCCCTGGGGTTGGAACCGGGCCAGCCGCCTTCGATGTAATGGACGCCAAGCTCATCGAGGCTTCTGGCTACCCTTACCTTGTCCTCGACGGAAAAGGAGATGTCCTCGGCCTGGGTGCCGTCCCTGAGAGTCGTATCGTAAAGGAGTATCATATGTTCCGTGTCCGTGACCGTTTATCGTGAAAATTCAGATGGAAGCTTCATCATTGCGAGGAGCGTTCAGCGACTAAGCAATGAAAAATTTATAAACTTTCGTTTTTGTTCAGGCTGCTCAGAAAGCTCCAGCTGCCAGGCGTCGAGGAGCAAGGCACGAGCCACTAACGCTCCACGCCGGACAACCGACGAAGACAACAACGCAGATGAACTTTTTGAGCAGCCTGTTAGCCTTGCTTCTCCTCGACCACTTCGCTCTTTCCCAGGCCGAACGCCTCATGGAGGACCCTTACCGCGAGCTCCGTGTACTTCACGTCGACCACGCAGGATACCTTTATCTCGGAGGTTGATATCATCTGTATGTTTATGCCTTCCCGGGCCATTACGTCGAACATCTGGGAGGCTACCCCGGCGTGGCTTCTCATGCCAGCGCCTACTATCGAGATCTTCGCGATATTAGGGTCTCCGACGACATCCTTCGCCTCTATCTGGCTGGCCGTCTCCTGGACTATCTTGAGGCCCCTCTTGAAGTCCTCTTTCGAGACTGTGAAGGTGAGGTCTGTGTGCGCGTCCTGACTGATGTTCTGGACTATCATGTCCACGTTTATCCCGGCTTCGGTAAGCGGGCGGAAGAGCTTTGCCGCTATCCCCGGCCTGTCTGGCACCCTCAGGACCGAAATCTTGGCCTCGTTCTTGTTGTATGTGATGCCCGAGACTACGACCTTTTCCATTTCCTCGTCCTCCTTGCAGACAAGCGTCCCGGCGGCGTCGTTAAATGAAGACCTGACCATTACCGGGACTTCGTATTTCTTCGCGAACTCTACAGACCTCGTCTGGAGCACCTTGGCCCCGAGGCTCGCCATCTCAAGCATCTCGTCATAGGAGACCCTCTCAAGCTTCCTGGCCTCCTGGCATACATTCGGGTCTGTCGTGTAGACGCCTTCGACGTCGGTGTATATCTCGCAGAGGTCGGCCTTCAAGGCGGCGGCTATGGCCACGGCCGTGGTGTCAGAGCCTCCCCTGCCGAGTGTCGTGATATTGCCGAGCGGGTCAACGCCCTGGAACCCGGCCACTACGAGTATCGTGCCTTTTGAGAGCTCTTCTTTCATCTTCTGGCCGTCTATCGACTCTATCCTCGCTGAGGCGAACTGCGAGTCTGTCACGATGGGCACCTGATGGCCGAGGAGGCTCTTGGCGTTGTAGCCCATCTCTTTTAAAACTATGGCAAGGAGGCCTATTGTCACCTGCTCGCCTGTCGAGATGACGAGGTCGTATTCCCTGCCTATTGGGAACTCGCTCGCCTCGTGGCACAGGCCAACGAGCCTGTTGGTCTCGCCTGACATGGCCGAGAGCACAACGACGACCTCGTTGCCTTCGCTGAAGGTCCTGGCAACCCGCTTGGCCACATTCTTTATCCTATCCATGTTGCCGACGGAGGTGCCGCCGAACTTCTGGACTATCAGTGCCATGAAAGAATCCTTTCAGACTTTATGAAAACTGCTGAATAGCAAAAAACCATATCTTATTCAGGCTGCTCAAAAAGCTCCATATGCGAGGCGTCGAGGAGCGAGGAATGAGGCGTACTCTTCATGTACGCCGCAATTATGAGCGACGCTGACAACAAAGCAGATGGACTTTTTGAGCGGCCTGGAATCTACTTCTTCCTGCCAATCTTATGTATCGCCATCCCATGCACATCCTCCGCCGCTTCCATCACTATCTCAGGGAGCGTCGGGTGGGCGTGTATGGTCTCCGCTATATCCTTTACAGTCGCGCCGGTCTTCATGGCGAGGGCCACTTCGCCTATTAGGTCTGTGGCGTGCGCGCCCACTATGGAGCACCCAAGCACCTTGTCTGTCGCCGGGTCAGAGACTATCTGCACGAAGCCTTCGGTCTCGCCCATTCCCATCGCCTTGCCGCTCGCGGCGTACGGGAACCTGCCGACGGCAACAGTAATGCCCTTTGCCTCTGCCTCTTTTTCGCGCATGCCGACTGAGGCTATCTCCGGGTCGGTGAAGATGCCTGCCGGTATGACCGAGTAGTCCATCCTCGCGTCTTTTCCCATCGCGTTGTTCGCGGCGACTATGCCCTGAACGGACGCGACGTGCGCGAGCAGCATCTTGCCGGTAACGTCTCCTATGGCGTATATGCCCTTGACGCTCGTCTCCATCCTGTCGTCAACACTGACTCTGCCCTTCTCCATCGCGACGCCAAGCTTGTCGAGGCCTATGCCAACGGAGTTGAACGAGCGGCCTATGGCTACCATGACCTTCTCGGTTATGAACTCTCTGCCATCCTTGAGAGTGGTCTTGACCTGTCCGCCTTCGGCCTTGACAGACTCGACCTGGACCTCGGTCAGGACTTCGACGCCGGTCTCCTTGTATCTTTTCGCGATGACCCTCGAGACCATCTTGTCTTCAGTCGACAGGATGGTCGGAAGGAGCTCGACTATCATGACCTTGCTGCCGAAGGAAGAGAACATCGAGGCGAACTCACAGCCCATTACTCCGCCGCCGATGACGAGGAGCGAAGAGGGCACCTTCTTTATATCGAGCATCTCGGTCGAGGTGAGCACATTCTTCCTGTCAATATTGAAAGCCGGTATAAGGGCAGGCTCAGAGCCTGTCGCTATTATTATCGATTTGCAGGAGAGTTCTTCAACTCCGTCAGCCTTCGTGACCCTGACCCTGCCAGCCGCTTCGACGAAGCCGTCTCCCCTTATGACCTCGACCTTGTTGCCTTTGAGGAGCTGCTCTATGCCGCCGACGAGCTTTTTTACAACCCCGTCTTTCCTGTCGACCGCCTTCGCGAGGTCAAAGCTCACCTCTCCCACATTGACGCCGAAGTCGGAGGCGTGCCTGGCCGCCTCAAGGGCCCTGGCCGAGTAGTAGAGCGCTTTCGTGGGTATGCAGCCCCAGTTGAGGCAGGTGCCGCCGATCTTGTTCCTCTCTATGACCGCGACCTTCGCGCCGAGCTGGGCCGCCCTTATCGCGGAGACATAACCGCCGGGGCCTGCCCCGATGATGACAACATCGAACTCTCTCATCTAATCCATCCCCCTGATAACCGCGAACTTTGGTATCTTTCCTTATATCACAGCACTCTCAAACTTTTCCAGCACCTTTAACCCGAATTTCAATTTCTCTCTCAAACTCCCCGGCATAGGAAAAACTGACGGTTGTCCTGCACTCGCCCAGAAGCTCAGGGGCCTTGTCAGCCCACTCAATGGCTGAGACCCCGTGGCCATATATCAGCTCGTCGAGCCCCGCGCTCTCGAACTCTGAGGCCCTGCCTATCCTGTAGAGGTCTATGTGATAGAGGGGGAGCCTGCCGCCCTCATAGACATTCACAATCGTGAAGCTCGGGCTCTTGACAAAGCCCTTTGACCCGAGCCCTTTTGCCAGCCCCCTTACGAAGCGGGTCTTGCCTCCTCCAAGCTCGCCGATGAGCGCGACGAGGTCGCCCTCTTTCAACGAAGCCGACAGACGCTCGCCTATCCTCTCGGTCTCTTCAGGCGAAGAGGACCTGTAACGGAAAACCTCTTCCATCAATTTCTTGTCCCGGCAAATGAATTGACGAGGCCGGGTATATGCTCAAGGAGGTCGGTAGCCATCATGCCTATCTCGCCGGTCTTCTTTTTAGCCTCGTCAGCGGCAAGCCCGTGGATGTAGACCGCTGCGGCCGAAGCCTCGGAGGCTTTGTAGCCCTGCGCGAGAAACGCCCCGAGCATGCCGGAGAGTATGTCGCCGGTGCCGGCCGTTGCTAGCCCGGGGTTGCCCGTGGGGTTTAAATAGACTTGTCCGTCCGGGCAGGCAATGACCGAGCACGCGCCCTTCAACACGACAACCGCGCCTGTCATCTCAACTAGCCTTTGGGCCGCCCCCACTCTGTCCGCCTGTATGGACGGTATGTCGCTATTGAGAAGGCGCGACATCTCGCCGGGGTGGGGAGTGAGGACTACCTCTGACTTCATGCCCTTGAGAGAAGCTATCTTCGTGGCAAACGAGTTGAGACCGTCGGCGTCTATGACTAACGGGATATGAATATCCTGAAGGATGAGGCCGATGAGACGCGCCAGCTCTTCGGAAGTCCCGGCCCCCGGCCCTATTACAAGCGCGCTCTTGCCTGCAAGAGCGCGCTTTATCTCCTCATAAGAGGCGGCCCCGAGCCGCCTGCCCGTCGTCTCCCTGAGGCCGATTGTCATGACTTCAGTCGTCTTTACTTCCATTATGTCGTGAAGGCTTTGAGGCACGCCGATTGTCACGAGGCCCGCGCCTGTCCGCATGGCAGCCATCCCGGACATATACGCCGCGCCTGTCATGCCCGGGGAGCCCGCGAGCACGAGGAGATGGCCGTGAGAGGACTTGTGCGCGTCCTGATTCCTCGGCTTCAATATCGTTTTCATGTCAGAGGGACCAAGTAGGTTCCATCTGATGGAAGGGTCCTCGATCACCTCTTTGGGAACGCCTATGTCAACGACCTCGACCCTGCCAGCGTACGACCTTCCTGGAAAAAGAAAGAGGCCGAGCTTGGGCATTGCCATCGTCGCCGTCACGCCCGCCTTCACGGCCTCGCCGAGGACAGCTCCGGTAGTCGCGTTCACGCCCGAGGGGATGTCGATGGACAAAACATTTTTAGCCGCGCCGTTGATGAGCCTTATGGCGTCGGCGTGGACGCCTTTGACAACTTTCGTGAGGCCGGTGCCGAATATGGCGTCGATGACGATTGACGCTTCTTCAACTGTCCGGCGAGCGGCTTGGGCCGCCTCGCTTGTAAGGATCTCTATTACCTTACCGCCCATCTTCATCCAGGCGGAAGCATTAGCGGCGGCGTCCCCCTTGAGCTCGCCTGTCCTGCAGAGGCTGAAGACTATGACCTTGACGCCGGCGTCACGCAAAAGGCGGGCAACCACATACCCGTCCCCGCCGTTGTTGCCCTTGCCCGCGAAGATAACCGCCTTCGCTCCAACAGACGCTCCCCCGAGTTCCCTTAACGCTATATCGGCGGCGCCCCTGCCGGCGTTCTCCATGAGAGAGAGGCCAGGGATGCCGTATTTTTCAATTGCGATTTTGTCGATTGAACGGATGGTCAGAGAATCGGCTATCTTCAAGAGACCCTCTCGATGACCGTCTCGGCTATGCTGAGGTCTCCGTCGTGCGAGATGGAGACAGACACGCTCATGCCTTTTTCGATAGCGTTCGACACGAGAGAGGGCGCCCCTGTTGAGTCCCTTGAGACTTCGACGTCACGGTAGCAAAGGGGCCTTCCGAGCGCCTTGAAAAAACTTACCTTGGCGGCGAACCTGGCTGAAAGATGGCGCTCAGGGCTCCTCTGTCCGAGGCAATAGGCGAGCTCGCCCGGCGTGAACAGGCGGGTTTTCAGCCTGTCTCCCCACCTGTCGAGGGCCCGCTTGAACCTCGATATCTCGACTGTGTCTATGCCTATGCCGTGGATCATATTTTATTACCGTTGACCGTGGCCGGAAAACCAAAAAAACCAATTCAGACTGCACGGGCCTTTCACGGCCACGAAGACCTACCTGCCCCTGCCGGCTGTTATGAGCCTCTTCATCTCCCTTACGGCATCCTCTATGCCGACATAGAGAGCGCGGGAGATTATGCTGTAACCGATCGCGAACTCGTCTATCTCGCTTATCGAGGCGACCTGGAGTATGTTGTTGTAATCGAGTCCGTGGCCCGCGTGGGTCTTCAAGCCGAGCCTCCTGGACAGGACCGCAGTATCGTATATCCTCTTGAGTTCGGATTCGCGCACCGGCCCTTTCGTGCCCGCGTAGGCGCCGGTGTGTATTTCCACGCCGTCCGAGCCTATCCTGTGGCAGGACTTCACAGCCTCAGGAGAAGGGTCGATGAAAAGGTTCACCCTTATGCCAGCGTCCTTGAGATGCGAGACATACTTCTTCAGGGCGTCGCCGTGGGTCTTGACGTCGAGGCCGCCTTCGGTCGTGAGCTCCTGCCTCTTCTCGGGCACTATCGTCACCATGTCAGGCTTGACCTCGAGAGCTACGTCGAGCATCTCCTTGGTGGCGGCCATCTCAAGGTTCAGCTCAGTCTTTACGGTCTTCCTGAGGATATAGACGTCCCTGTCCTGTATGTGCCTCCTGTCCTCGCGGAGGTGGACGGTTATGCCGTCAGCCCCGCAAAGTTCGGCTTTTGCCGCTGCAACTACCGGGTCAGGCTCGATTGAAAGCCTCGCCTGCCTGACTGTGGCGACATGGTCTACATTGACTGAAAGTTTTGCCATCTTGAAACTCCAGCTCAGTTTTTAAGGTGTCTCTGAAAGTCAGTTATTTTTTCTGAGGAACCCCGGATCAATTCACAACTGCATGTCGTTCTGAGCGTGTGAGCCAAAGCCCTGAGCAAAGCGTACGAGATTCTTCGGTCGCTTCGCTCTCAGAATGACAGAAACAAAGAGATCCTCAGCCCAGTTCCTTTTCAAGGAGCGCCGCCAGTTCATTGGCCATCGCGGTTATCTCTTTTTGCTCCTCGCCCTCAATGGTTATCCTCGCCAGAGGCTCGGTGCCCGAATAGCGTATGAACGCCCTGCCCCGGCCTGCGAGCTTCTCTTCCACGCCCTTCAACGCACTGGCTACCTTCGGCATGGCGGAAAGCTCCTTTTTCTCCCTGACCTTGACGTTGACGAGCACCTGCGGGAAGGTCGTCATCACCTTTGCGAGCTCTGAGAGGGGCTTGCCCTCCATCACCATTATCTTCAATATCTGCAGGGCCGATATTATGCCGTCGCCTGTCGTAGTGTGGTCAAGGAAGATTATGTGGCCCGACTGCTCGCCGCCGAGGTTGTACCCGCCTTTGAGCATCTCCTCGACGACATACCTGTCGCCGACGCCTGTCCTTATGACGCGGCCTCCGGCCGTATTGATGGCCGCCTCAAACCCGGAGTTGCTCATGATGGTCGAGACGACCGTGTTCTTCTTGAGCGTCCCTTCCTTCATCATGGCCATCGCGCAGATGGCGAGTATGTAGTCGCCGTCGAGGACATTGCCCTTCTCGTCGACCATTATGCACCTGTCGCCATCGCCGTCGAGGGCGAACCCGACATGCGCGCCGGACTCTCTCACCGCGGCCGCGACCTTCTCGGGATGGAGGGCGCCGCACTCGAGGTTTATGTTCTCGCCGTTTGGCTTGACGGAAATCGGTATCACTTCAGCGCCGAGCTCGTAGAAGACGGCCGGAGCGACCTTGTAGGCCGCGCCATTGGCGCAGTCTACCGCTATCTTGAGGCCGTCGAGGGTAAGCTCTTTTGGAAAGGTGCTCTTGGCAAAAACGACGTACCTGCCTATGGCGTCCTCGACCCTGTACGCCTTGCCGACCTCGCTCGCCGTCGGCCTGTGGCTCGGGTTCTGGTTCTCGAATATGAACTGCTCTATCTTGAGCTCGAGCTCGTCCGGGAGCTTCAAGCCGTCTCTCGAGAAGAACTTTATCCCGTTGTCCTGGTACGCGTTGTGGGAGGCCGATATCACGACCCCGGCGTCGGCCCTCATGCTCGAGGTGATGAACGCGATGCCCGGCGTCGGCAGCGGCCCTACGATGACGGTATCGACCCCCATCGAGCAGATGCCGGCCATCATGGCGCTCTCGAGCATGTAGCCAGAGAGCCTGGTGTCCTTGCCTATGACGATGCGGTGGCGCCTGGGCTCCTTCTTGAAGATATACGCTATGGCCCGCCCTAACTGGAGCGCCATCTCGGAGGTCATCGGCTCTATGTTAGCAACTCCCCTTACGCCATCCGTCCCGAAAAGCCTCTTCTTCGTTTTCATCAATGCCTCTCCCTTCTGATGATTACCTTGACATCTACCTTGCCGGAACTGAGACCCCTCAACGCGCCGCCTGCCGTGTCAAGTTCAACCGACATGCTCTTTGACGAGTCCCTGCCGGAAACATCCAGCGGCTTCGTGAAAACAGCTCCGATATCTTTCAATTCCCTTTTCGTCGCAATGGCCGTGACCGTCTTCGGGACGACTTGCACTTCCGCGACCCTGTAGCCTTGCGCCGGCCTGCCCACGACCCTGACCCGCACCGGCAGCTCGGTCTTAGAGAGCTTCTCGAGCCTCACCTCTATCGAATTGGGACGGAACCTCAATACGTCTATGCCCATGGGCGTCGTTATGTCTGTCGACTGTATCTTATAGGCGTTGAGCCCTTCAAGTCCGCCGCTCATGTCAAGCTCGGCAGATATCTGCGCTGGCGAGAGGTTGGCCATGAAGAGCCTCGGCCCCGTTACCCTCACCTCTATGTCGCCGGGAGGCATGCTCGTCATTACCATGTCCCTGGGCACGCCCTTGAGGCTAAGCGGCACCAGCACGCCGACTTCCGTCTTCGACTGCCCGGCGACGAAGAACCAGAGCGCTATCGCGAACGCGAGCGCCATTACCTTGAGCCTCAGATTGGTTGCGAGAAAATTCCTCATCTGTTAGAGGCCCCGCGCTCCAGTATTTCCTTCCTCGGGTAGCCTCTGTAAGCGAAGAGCTGCTTCAGGTCGGAAGTGAGCTTCTCAATGCCGATGTCGGCCGTAAGGCCGTCCTCGACCGCGAGCGTAATGCCTCCCGTCTCCTCGGAGACGACGATTATCGCGGCGTCGGTCTCTTCGGCCAGTCCGATGGCGGCCCTGTGCCTCGTGCCCATGGACTTGGAAAGCTCCTTTTCAGAGAGCGGGAGTATACACCCTGCCTTGAAGACCCTGCCCCTCCTGACGACGACCGCGCCGTCGTGTATCGGCGAGGCGGAATTGAAGACGGAAAGAAGGAGCTCCTTGGAGACCTTCGCGTCAAGCTCGACCCCGAGCTGGTCTTCGAGGAAGTCGCCCAGGTCGATTGAACGCTCCAGGACTATGAGCGCGCCTGTCTTTTTCTTGGACATGTATGAAACAGCCCTCAGTATCTCGTCTAGCGCGCCGCCCGAGGTCATCGTGTCCCTTGTGCTGAAAGGCTTGCCCATCTGCACGAGCGCCCTCCTGATGTCCTGCTGGAAGACGACGATGATGAAGACGACGATCGAGCTCAGGAAGTTCGAGAGTATCCAGTGGAGCGTCAGGAGCTCGAACCTCTGTGAGACGAAATAGACCATCACTATTATGCCGAGGCCCCAGATCATCCTCTCGGCGCGCGAGCCCTTGAACATCAGCATGAACCAGTAGAGCACAAGGGCGACTATGGCTATATCAAGGACCGTTATTATCGTGTTCATCCCTAAAAGACTCTCCAGCATATCAAGACTTTTCAGCAACCGCGGCGGCGACGAGGGCCGCCATGCGGGCTTCTTTCACGTCGTGCACTCTGAGGATGGCCGCGCCGTTTGCGACGGCCAGCGCGCAGGCCGCTATCGTACCGGCAAGCCTGTCTCCGGGAGCGGCAGCGCCTGTCGTCCTGCCTATGAATGACTTTCTCGACGGCCCGGCGAGAACCGGCCTCCCCAGAGATTTGAACTCGCGCAGCCTCGAGAGTATCTCGAAGTTGCCCTCGACTGATTTGCCGAAGCCGAGGCCAGGGTCGACTATTATTCTTTCAGGGTCAATGCCTTGCGAGGCGGCGAACTCGACTCGCGAATGCAGGTAGCCGTAAACTTCTGACATGAGGTCAGCATAAGTTGTATCAAGTTGCATGGTCCCGGGCGTCCCCCTCATGTGCATGAGTATAACAGGAACGCCTGAGCCTGCCACGACAGAAGCCATGCGCTCATCCGCCGAGAGGGCCGACACGTCGTTGACTATGGCCGCGCCGGCGCCTATGGCGGACTCTGCGACAGACGCCTTCATGGTGTCTATCGAGACGGTAAGCCCGTGCTTCGAGAGCGACTCTATGACCGGGACTACGCGTCTTATCTCTTCATCAGCCGGGACCTCTTGAGCCCCGGGCCTCGTGGACTCTCCGCCCACGTCTATCCAGTCAGCGCCATCTGATGCCATCTCAAGAGCCCTTTCAACGGCTTCAGCCGGGTCAAGGAAACGGCCTCCGTCCGAGAACGAATCCGGAGTGACGTTCAATATGCCCATTATCAGCGGCCTCGGGCCGATCGTAAAAGACCTGCCAGCGCCCTTCAATTCATAGGTCGAGCGGCCCCTGTTGTCGATAGCCGCCCGCATGGCATCGGATATGCCGGAGAGCCCCAGGGACTGGCCCTTCAACTTTTCGATGAGGACTTCGAACTGCCTGAGGGTGCCGGAGACAATCGCGCCGGAAGAAGAGACAGAGCACGAGGCCGCCCCCCTTGCCACGGCCGCTTCCCCGCCAATGGAGAGCATGTCCTGCTTCAGGATGTTCGCCTGCGCGGGCTTCAACCCTTCGAGCTTGAGGTTGTAGTGGAACTGCTTCGGGGCCATGATGGCCGCGCCCGAGGGGTCCACGCCGATCCTGTCCATCTCGGCGCGGGAGGTCTCGATCGAAGCAATCTCAAGGCATCTGACGGGTGAGCTCAAAAGAAGATCCGCCCCTGTTTAAAGTGGATTATAAAGTCATAAAAGGACAAAGCCGGCCGCACAAGCGGCCGGCATGAAATCGGAATAAAGAGGGGCCTTGTTACTTGACCGCGACTCCAAGAGAAGCCGCGTCGTCCGGGTTGATGGACTCGGGTCTGGCATCAGGCGGCTCAGGCGTGTCAGAAGGGCCGCCGTCGTCCATGCGGATAAGCCTTTCTATCTCGGCCCCGTCGAGCGCCTCTTTTTCAAGGAGGGCCTTCGCGAGCCTGTGGAGAGCGCTTATATTGGACTCAACGAGCTGGCGCGCCCTTGAGTAGTTGTCCATCACGATCTTCTTTATCTCGGTGTCTATCTCCTCGGCGGTATCCTCGCTGAAGTCCCTCCTCTGGCCCATGTCCTTGCCGAGGAAGATGTGCTCTTCTTTCTTGCCGAAGGAAAGGGGGCCCAATTTATCGCTCATGCCCCACTCGCAGACCATCTTGCGGGCGAGCTCGGTAGCCCGCTCGATGTCGTTGCCAGCTCCCGTGGTCATGTGATGAAGGACTATCTCCTCGGCGGCCCTGCCGCCCATGAGGACGGAGATGTTGCTCAGGAGATACTCCCTGCTGTAAGTGTGCCTCTCGTCTATCGGCAGCTGCTGCGTGAGACCCAGAGCCATGCCCCTCGGGATGATCGAGACCTTGTGAATAGGGTCGGTCCCGGGAATGAGCCTGGCCACCAGCGTGTGCCCTGCCTCATGATAGGCGGTAATCTTCTTTTCGGCGTCGCTTATTATCATGGACCTGCGCTCGGAACCCATGAGGAGCTTGTCCTTGGCTTCGTCAAACTCGACCTTCTCGAGCTTGTCCTTGCCGCGCCTCGCGGCAAGGAGAGCCGCCTCGTTGACGAGGTTGGCGAGGTCAGCGCCGGAGAAGCCCGGCGTGCCCCTCGCTATAATGTCTATGTCAACGTCCGGGGACATCGGCGTCTTTGAGGTGTGGACTTTGAGTATCTCGGCCCTGCCCTTTATGTCGGGCTTGGGCACGACCACGTTCCTGTCGAACCTGCCGGGGCGAAGGAGCGCCGGGTCAAGAACGTCTGGCCTGTTGGTGGCCGCGACTATTATGACGCCCTCGTTCGACTCAAACCCGTCCATCTCGACGAGAAGCTGGTTCAAAGTCTGCTCCCTCTCGTCGTGGCCTCCGCCAAGGCCCGCTCCCCTGTGGCGTCCGACCGCGTCTATCTCGTCAATGAATATTATGCACGGGGCGTTCTTCTTGCCCTGCACGAAAAGGTCTCTTACCCTTGAGGCGCCAACTCCGACGAACATCTCGACGAAATCAGAGCCGGATATGGTGAAGAACGGCACTCCGGCCTCTCCCGCTATGGCTTTCGCGAGAAGGGTCTTGCCCGTTCCCGGAGGACCTACAAGGAGGACTCCCTTTGGTATGCGGCCGCCGAGGCGGGTGAACTTCTTCGGGTCTTTGAGGAAGTCGATTATCTCCTCGACCTCTTCCTTGGCCTCTTCGATGCCAGCGACGTCCTTGAAGGTGACCCTGTGCTGGCTCTCGTTCAGGAGCCTGGCCCTGGATTTGCCGAAGCTCATGGCCTTGCCGCCGCCGCTCTGCATCTGGCGCATGAAAAATATCCAGACGCCTATGAGAAGTATCATCGGGAACCAGGAGACGAATATCGTGCCCCAGGACGGGCTGTCAACGACCGGCTCGACGGCTATCTTGACGCCGCTGTCACGAAGCTTACCTATGAGGTCGGGGTACTGGGGCGAGAAGGTCTGAAAAGGCTTGCCGTCCTTGTATTTGCCAAGTATGTCGCTGCCCTGTATTGTGACCTCGGCGACGTTGCCGGACTCGACCTGCTGTATGAAATCGCTGAAAATGACCTTGTCGGAGGACGGCTGCTTGTAGCTTATAAGGTTAAACATCAGCACTACTGTGGCTATGATTATGAGCCACATGGCTATGTTCTTATATAGCTGATTCATCTATGCTCCTGTACGATGATTTGTTTTCGCGCTGATTTTAAATAAAATTATTCTGTCACAGTTCATGCGGTTTTACAATAAAAATCTTGAGCGGATTACCGTCATAAGTCCCGTAATTACATGGCTTTTATCTCTTCCTGGGGCGCACGTGGCGCACATGCCGCGGGTGAGCGCCGCTCCTGGAGGCGACAATGGCGCTTGAGGCGGCGAAAAGGAATATATTGGCCGAGTAGAATATCCACAAAAGGAAGATCATGAGAGTGCCGATGGAGCCGTAGAACTTGTTGTAGCTGTCGAAATTCGTCACATAGACGGTGAAAAGCTGCTTTGCCAGCTCCCAGAGGATCGTGAAGATGGCGCTGCCGAAAAAGGCGTTCCTCATGTCCATCTCAGGGCCTGAAAGGAGCTTGAAGACAAACGCCACTACGCAGACAAGGAGGAGGAAAGGGGCGATAAACCTGGCGAAAAATATGATGTAAAAGGTATAGACGTAGCCGAGCCCGAATATGTTCGCCTCCACGGCCTCGAGGTAGTAGGAGGCGGCAGTGAGGGCGATGGAAGCGACCGCCGCGAGCACCCCGATGAGCACGCCTGTGAGGTTTACGACCTTCTGCCTGAAAAAGCCGAACCTGTTCTCTGTCCCGAATATCTCCATCAGGGCCTTGGCCGCCTCCCCGACAACGAGCTCGGCACCCGAGAGAAAGACCAGGAGGCCGACCCAGCCGAACGTCTTCCAGTTGAGAGATAAGTCCTTGAGGTCGGAGGCGATCCTCGGGGTCAGGTACGGCACGCTCTCGCTCACCAGGATGATTATCCTGTCCTGCAGGTCAGGCCTCGAGCCCAGGACAAAGCCGAGCCCCGCGGTCATCAGGAAAAGGAGCGGGATGAGAGAGAAGAAAGCGTAAAAAGAGATGGCGGCGGCGCTCGTCAGGCAGTTCCTCTTCAGGAATATCCTGCCGCTGTCCCTGACAATGGCCGTAAAACTCATCTGTTCAGTGCCTCTGTTTGAATACGACCCTCAAGGGTATGCCGTCCATGCCGAGGGCGTCCCTGAGAGACGAGGTCAGGAAGCGCACGTAAGAGTCTTCCACTCCGTCCGGGTGGTTGCAGAATATGAGGAAAGTCGGGGGGAGGACTCCGACCTGCGTCATGTAGTAGAACTTCACTTCCCTGCCTCTTGAGGCTGGCGGGTGTTTTCTCGCCACTATCGACTCAAGCGCAGAGTTCAGTGCCGATGTAGCGACCTTGGACCTGCCCCTCTCAAAGAGGTCGGAGACGGTCTCCAATACCTTCGGGACCCTCTGGCCAGTGAGGGCCGAGGTGAATAACACCGGGGCGTAGGCGATAAAGGGGAGCTTATTTCTGAGCGTCTCCTTCGCGTACTCGACCGTGTGGGTGTCCTTCTCAGCGAGGTCCCACTTGTTGACGATAACCGCGCAGCACTTCTTGCGGTCCTCTATTATCCCGGCAATTTTTTCGTCCTGCGTCATGACGCCTTCCTTGCCGTCGACAAGGAGGAGGGCGACGTCGCACCGCTCTATCGACCTTATGGCCTCCATGACCGAATAGGACTCTACCGTAAGGCTCACCTTGCTCTTCTTCCTTATGCCCGCGGTGTCGATGAAAAGATACTGCCTGCCGTCAAGGTCGACCGGGGTGTCGACAGAGTCGCGCGTCGTGCCCGCGATGTCGCTCACGATAGACCTGGATTTGCCGATGAGGCGGTTCAGAAGAGAAGACTTGCCGACGTTGGGCCTGCCGACTATAGCGACCTTTATCCTCTCCTCATCGATAGGAGGCTCGTCCCTTTCAGGGAGCCTCTTCAATATCTCGTCAAGAAGCTCTGTTATGCCCAGACCGTGCTCGGCTGAGACGCCCATTATCTCGTCCACTCCAAGCGAGTAGAAATCAGCGACGAGCGCGGCCTGCCTGGGCGTGTCTATCTTGTTGGCCACATATATGACCGGCTTTCCCGCGCGACGGAGCATGTCGACGAGCTCCGTGTCCTGCGGAGTGAGCCCGACCCTCGCGTCCATCACGAAGACTATGACGTCGGCGTCCTCGATAGCGAGCCTCGCCTGGTCCCTGACCTGCTTTGTTATTATGTTCCCGGCGTCGGGCTCGAACCCGCCGGTGTCGACGAGCGTAAAGCTGCGTCCCAGCTCCTCGGTGTCGGCGTAGTTGAGATCGCGCGTGACTCCGGGCTGGTCATGGACTATGGCCTTCTTTTTCCCCAGTATCTTGTTGAAGAGGGTCGATTTTCCGACATTCGGCCTTCCGACCACCGCTACTATTGGCTTCATTCAGTCCTGCTGTTTCCTTTCAATTTAGACCGGATTGCTAAAGAAATATCTTATACAGGCTGCTCAAAAAGCTCCAGATGCTTCTCGTCGAGGAGCGAGGCATGAGGCGTGCTTTATGTGTACGCCGCAATGCCGAACGACAAAGACACCAAAACAGATGGACTTTTTGGGCGGTCTGCTAATACCCGAAGTCCTTGAGAGCGTCCGGCTTCCTCGTCCACTCCTTGCTTACCTTGACAAAGAGCTCGAGGAAAACCTTCTTGCCGAGGAGCCCTTCTATCTCGGTCCTCGCGGACGAGCCTATCTTTTTGAGCATCGAGCCGCCCTTGCCTATGATTATGCCCTTTTGCGACTCGCGCTCGACGCTTATCGTCGCGGAGATCGAGATGATATCCTTCTTCTCGGTGAACTTGTCGACCGTCACTGCGGCTGAATACGGCACCTCTTCCCTCGCGTACAAAAAGACCTTCTCCCTTACCATCTCCGCGACTATGAACCTCTCGGGCAGGTCTGTGACCGAGTCGTCCGGAAAGTACTTGGGCCCTTCCGGCATGAGAGCGGTAAGGGTATTCACGAGGAGTTCGACCCCCTCGCCCTTCAACGCGGAGATGGGGATTATCTCTCTGAAGGCGTAGGCCTTAGAATACTCGTCTATGATGGGAAGGATCTGGCGCTTGTCGACGCTGTCCACCTTGTTGATGCCGAGTATGACAGGGCAGGAGAGCCCCTTGACAGCTTCCAGCACAAGCCGGTCGTCATCTGACACAGGCTTTTCAGCCTCTACGAGGAGAACGACCGCGTCGACGTCCGAAAGGGAGGAGACAGCCTCCTTTACCATGAACTCGTTGAGGAGCCCCTTGCCCTTGTGTATGCCGGGCGTGTCGATGAAGACTATCTGACAATCCGGCCTGTTGAATATGCCCCTTATCGAGTTTCTCGTAGTCTGCGGCTTTGGCGAGACTATGGATATCTTCTCGCCGGTTATCCTGTTAAGGAGCGTGGATTTCCCGGCGTTCGGCCTGCCGATTATTGATATGAAGCCTGACCTGAAAGCCATTTTCCGTCCTTTTCAAAAGTTTACTCCGCGTAAGCCCATTGGCTCCCGCGCACTCAGAATAGCATTTAGGGTGATTAGTGTCAAAAGATGATAATTTTTCAGGAAAGGGGGAAAGGCCGGGTAAAACTCACTGGAGCCTGTAATAGCTGACGAACCCGTACATGTTGACGTACTTTTTGTAATAGGCCGCATTAAACCAGCCGGCTGAAGAAGCAAGAAAAGCGTCCTCGGCTTCGGGGAAGATAACGACAGCCTTCACCTCATCCGGCGCGCTCAGCTGGGCCAGGCCCCTTCCGACGTATATCGAGCCGAAAGAGTCCATGAGGGTCTTTTCAAACGGCGTGTACGCGGGCTTTGTCAGCACCGGATAAGCGTAGAGGTTAGCGCGGCCTGTCTCGATATTGAGATAAGTCTTCAGGGACATCGCCCATTCGTTGTTCATGGCGGGGTCGGCAACGACGAGTATGGCGTCGTCCTTGGCCGTGTTCTCCTTTATCGACTCAAGCCACGCGCCTGTCATCCTTCCCTGGAAAGCCGAATGAAAGGCGTTGTCAATGGTCACGGAGAAGCCCAGGAGCACGGCGAAGAGGGCCGCGGCTCCGAGGAAAAAACTCCTCGTCAGGAGAGAGGGCGCTCCCCTGCCGGCTTTTAGGACAAAGACCGAGATTACAGCGAGCGCGACAAGCGGCCAGGGGAAAAGTAGCCTCACCCACTTGTGGACCCAGGCGGCAAAATATGAAACTGCCGGGACCTGCTCAACGTCTGAAAGGAGGGTCAGGTTCTCGAGCGTGAAGGTTATCATGAACTTGGGGCTCTTCATCATGTACGAACCGAGGAAAACAACGGCCGCCGCCGCGACAGCCCAAAATACGAGAGCGCGCGCAAATGAAGCGCGGCCTTGCGTCTTCACCGGCTCCCGCATGAGGCGCATGAGACAGACCACCGCGAAGACAGGGCCGAAGACGCCCGGCAGCAGATACCTTTCACCGGCGCCGGATTTCGCGTGGAGCAGAGCCTGCGGAAGGAGCGCGATACAGAAAAAGAAGAAGACCGGCAAGAGCGCGCCATAGCCCCTTGAGCCGGGCCTTTCAGCCATGAACAGGACGAGCCCGACAAGCGCAAGCCACGCGTGGGATGCGTACAGGTAATTGACTAGCGCGGACAAAAAGGGCCCCGCGCTGAACCCCTCGTAGCCGGCGTATCCCATGCCCGTCGTGCCGACGAAGAACTTTATGAAAACAATGTCAGCTCCAGCCAGCGCGAGGAGCGCGATACCCGGCACGAGCGAGCTCATGACGGCCCTGGCCCATCCCGCGTTGTTTATCATCTGGTGCGCCCATATCCGCAGGAACACAGCCGCCGGGATAAAGAGTATGAACGCCTCCTTCGAGAGCATCAGCATTATCCCGAAGATGACAAAGAGAGCGTCGAGGATGGCAGACTGCCTCTTCGCGGCGATGGCCGAGACTACGAGCATGAAAGATAAAAGCGGCATGCCTATCGTCTCGGCTGTGCCGAACCTCCACCAGACGCCAGACTGGAAGCCCAGGAAGAGCAAGAGCGGAAAAAGGAGAGCCTCAACAAGCGAAAAGCCTGACAAGAGCATGAAGGCCGCGAAACACGAGGAAGCTATCGCGGCAAGGAGCCAGCCGTAGACGGCCCAGAGAAAGAAGTCTGTGCCAAAGAGCTTGACCTCTATGAGCCTGTGGAAGTCATAGAGCGGGAGGAACCTGCCCTTGGTCGCGATGTCGCCCCTGATGTAATCGATCGCCTGATCGACTAAGGCGGAAGTCTTGAGGCTCTTTGAAAAGCCTATTATCTGATGGTCGTCCGTGAGATGAAAGCCGGAGGAAAGGCTGCCCGAGAGGCCGAGGACCACAAGCCAGAAGATGGCGAAAATGATAACGGCAACTGTAATCTTCTTTATCATCTGCCTTTACACCCAGCGAGATTGCCGAGACAGGCGGCCGCGGCCAGCATGGCGAGCGCAATGAGCTGCATGAGGAGCCTGTCGACCGATGTGGCGAGGTGCCATTTTAAATCAAGGGGAGTTATGGTGTACACAAAAATATAGATGCCAAGCTGTCCGAGTATGAGCCAGTGGAGCACAATCGTTTTGTCAGCCAGCATGCGTTTAAAACCCAGAACAGCGGTTATGGCGTAAGCCCACCACGCAAGTCCTATGACGCCGGGCTTCAGGAACATGAAGTCAGCGACATACGGGATTATCGAGGCAAGCCTCGATATATTCGAAAAGAATACGGCAGGCCCCATAGTCTGCACGTACTCGTTGCCGAGCCCGTGGACAGCCTTGTAGATTGACCACGGCAGGATGAAGAGCGCAAGCGGCAAGAGTGAGATGGCAAGGGAGCGCAAGCCCCCCCTCTTGTTCAGTAGCGCGATAACGCACAGGGCGAGAAAGCCGAGGAGCGCGAAGGTGAGCCCCTCGTTCTTTGTCCACGCGCCGCCTGCGAGCATGAACGAAGCGATGAACGCGAACAGGCTTCTCCCTTCTTTCGCGAAAAGGAGTATGAAGATCCCTGAGGCGAGGAAATAGGCGCAGAGCGCGAGGTCGGCGTAGCCTGTCATGTCTTTTCCGGTGTACCCGGAGTCTATCTGAACGGGGAAGCCCGCCGCGTGCACGAGTACCACAGGCGTGAGCGCGAGAAGGGCCGTGAAAAGAAGGCCCGTAGTCCTTGAGCCGGTGAGCTTCCTCACGCCGTAATGCATGAGCGACAGGAGGGCCGCGAACTGCAGCGGGTATATTATTTTGCCCGCCTCCTCCTGCGCTGCCCCTATCGCCGTGTATATCCACGAGACAGCCAGAGGCACAAGCAGAGGATAATCAGGGTGGTCTTGCACATAGACCGGGTCAGTGAGAAAGGCCGCCTCTACCGACCTGTCGAGGAAGAACGCCCTCGCCTTCACGAACCAAATGAACAGCGCGTCCCAACCGCTCAAGGGCATGGTGAGAGCGTAGGCGAACGAGTAGAAGACCTGCGAGAGTATGACGGCAAAGAGAACGGCTCCAAACCAGCCGAGCTTTTGCCCGTCGAGAGTGAAGCCGGTCCTCGTGAAGGCCTTCATGAAGAGCATGGCAACGCCGAGAACGACCCACGGAGCAGATATAAGAAAAGCCCCGAACTGTATGGAAACGAGGGAATAGAAGAACATCTGGAGGCTTATTGCCCCGAGCCCGAGCATGAAGGAGACCCCGGCATAAGAGAGAGGGCCGAAGGCAGCCTCGCTCCTCCTGTCGAGGAATTTGAGGACGACATGGCCCGCCAGGAAAAAAAGGAGGCTTCCGAGGACTGCCTTCAGGAGCATCATCTGCCGCCCCCCGAAACCATGTAAACAGACTGGCTGCCCCTGGCGTCAACGTGCCTGTATGCTTCTTCCATTCCGGCAAGCGATACGAGGTCCTTTTCAATCTGCGCCACTGCGTCAGGCCAGATGAAGACGGCGAAGTCGCCCGGCTTCATGGACCTGTGGTCGAACTCATCGAGCGGGCTTATGACTTTCAATTCCCTGTGGTAGAGCTGGTACCTGAGCCTGCCGGCGTAAAAACCTCCGACCGGGCTGTCCCAGGGGTACGGGTCAAAGAAAAAGACCCTTGAGCCGGGAGGAGCGATCTCTTCGGCCTTCAAGGCGAGCCTGTCTATGGGTTTTTGCGTAAGAGACTCTTTAGCTTTCGAGTCGAACATTACAGTTGAGAGGAAATTGACGGAGACCCATTCGGCCTTCAGGACGCCATAGGACGCCAGAAGCCACAGGGGCAGGAGTATGTAAAGGAGGCTCGACCTGTCTTTGATTGGGTTCATTTATACGGCTAACCGACCGTGTTGTATTCCCTTACCCTGAACTTGACCCCGAGCTCGTCCTCGGCGACCTTCCTCGTCGCCTCGACGTCAAGGCCCGGGACAGCGACAGCCGAGGCTATGACCTTGGGTATGAACTTCTTCGCCTGCCTGAGGAAATAGAGTATCGCCGGGTACGCGTCGTCGCCAAAGGGCGTCTTTATGAGCTTCTGGTACGTGGCCGAGTCAGGCGCGTTCAGGCTCACCGAGATCGTGTCGACGAACATCAGCTCAGGCAGGACATTCCTGCCGTGGACGAGGTTCGCAAGGCCGTCGGTGTCTATTCTTATCTTGCAGCCGCGCCTTTTGAGGTGCATGCCGACCTGCCTTACAACGTCAAGCCTTATGAGAGGCTCGCCGAATCCGCAGAAGACCACTTCATCGTACTTTTCCTCAGGGTCAGGGCCGATGGCCGCTATTATGTCGGCGAAGGCCGGCTCCTGCCTCAACCTGAGGTAATGGCCCTTCACGGTGTATGACTGGAACTTGGCGCAAAAAGAGCAGTGGTTCGAGCACCTGTTGGTTATGTTGAGGTAAAGGGACTTTCTTATCGGGTAGGCTATCTGAGGCTTTTCTTCTTCGCCCCTCAAGCCGAAGAGCTCTTCGGCGTTGAGGGTAGTTATCCTCGCCACGTCCTCGGTTGTAAGCCCCTTTATCTTAGCTATCTCTTTTGCCGTCTCGACGACGAAAGACGGCTCGTTCCTCTTTCCCCTGTGAGGCGACGGGGCAAGGTACGGACAATCTGTCTCGATAAGCATTTTTTCTATTGGCACGACCTTCACGACGGAGCGCAAATCATCAGCCTTCGGGAAGGTCACTACTCCGGTGAAGGAGAGGTAAAAGCCAAGGTCGATCACTTCTCTGGCTACCTCTTTCGTACCTGAGAAGCAGTGGAAGACCCCGCCGACATTGGCCGCTCCCTCACTTTTAAGCATCTCCATGGTGTCTGCGTCAGCTTCCCTCGAGTGGACTATGAGGGGCAAGTTGAGCTCCCTCGCGAGCGCTATCTGCCGACCGAAGACCTTTTTCTGGGCGTCCCTCGGCGAATGGTCGTAGTGGTAGTCGAGGCCTGTCTCGCCTATGGCGACAAGCCTCGTGCCCTTCTCCATCGCGAGCTTTTTAATCTCGTCCCAGGGACCATCATCGACGGCGTCCTTTGCCTCGTGCGGGTGGACCCCGAGCGCGAGCCAGAGCGAATCGTATTTCTTCAATACATCAAGAACCGAAGAAAAGCCGCCTTCCTTTTTCCAGCAGCCGACAGTGATTATCGACTTTAATCCGGCGTCTTTTGCCCTTGCCACGACCGCGTCGAGGTCTTCCGAGAACCTCTTGTCGTCAAGATGCGCGTGAGTGTCTATGAAAAGCGTCTTTTCCATGTGTCCTTCCAAAATAAAAAAGGGACCGCGAAAACAGCCCTCGTTTTTCAAGTGAACCAAGGGTCATCGCGAGGAGCGCATCCGCGACAAAGCAATCTCAAATCAACGAATAGAACAGATCACTTCGCTTCGCTCGTGATGACGGCTTACTGGAGCCTCGGGAAAAGAGGCGGCATCTTCCTTATCTTCATGCCCGTGAGCGTGGAGCCCCAGACAACAGCTTCATCGAATCTGGCCTCGCCTATGTTTTTGTCGATGCCCAGAGACTCCCACATCTTCTGGCCGGAAGCAGGCATGACAGGCCAGGCGTAAACCGCCAGTATCCTCAAACTTTCGGCAAGGGTCGAGAGCACGGTGGACAGGGTTGACTCATCCTTCTCCTTCCAGGGCGCGCACCTGTCAACGTAGCCGTTCAGCTCCTTCACTATGGCCCAGACCTTTGAGAGCGCCTCGTGGAAGTTGAGCTCTTCAACTGCTTTCTCGAACTGATGGGGCAGGTCCTTGAAAAGGAACTTCACCCTGCCTTCAAGCTCCTCCCTTTCAGCGGAAGGCTCGGCAGAAGGGATAACGCCGTCCCTGTACTTCTCTATCATCGTAACCGACCTCGAAAGGAGGTTGCCGATGTCGTTGGCGAGGTCGGCGTTAATCCTTCCGGCGAGCGCCTTCTCGGAAAAATCTCCGTCCAAGCCGAAAGGCACCTCGCGCAAAAGAAAGTACCTGAAGGCGTCGACGCCGTATTTTTCAGCTGTCGCGTAAGGGTCGACGACATTGCCCTTTGACTTGCTCATCTTCTGGCCGTCGACAGTCCACCAGCCGTGGGCGAAGACCTGCTTCGGAAGCGGCAGACCAGCGGACAAAAGAAATGCTGGCCAGTAGACCGCGTGGAACCGCAGTATGTCCTTGCCTATTATGTGCAGGTCGGCGGGCCAGTATTTTTCACTGCGTCTGGCATCATCCGGGTAGCCTGTTGCCGTGAGGTAGTTCGTGAGAGCGTCGAACCAGACGTACATGACGTGCTTTTCATCCCCTGGCACGGGTATGCCCCAGGAGAAAGATGTGCGGCTCACTGAAAGGTCGCGCAGGCCCTCTTTGAGGAAGTTCACGATTTCGTTCTTCCTGTAATCGGGCTTTATGAAGCCGGGATTCTTTTCGATGTGATCGAGAAGGGGCTGTCCGTATTTCGAGAGCCTGAAAAAATAGCTCTGCTCCTTGAGCTTCTCAACGGGCCTTGAGCAGTCAGGGCACTTCATATCGACAAGCTGCTTTTCGGTCCAGAAGCTCTCGCAGGGCGTGCAGTACCAGTCCTCGTACTCGCCGAGGTAGATATCTCCCTTTTGGGCGACAGTCTTCCACAGGGCCGTGACGGCCTTTTTGTGCCTGTCCTCGGTAGTCCTTATGAAGTCGTCGTTCGATATCTCGAGCTTGTCCCAGAGCTTGAGGTAATGGCCACCGACCCTGTCGACAAAATCCTGCGGGCTCATGCTTGAAGCGGCGGCGGCCTTCTCTACCTTCTGGCCGTGCTCGTCGGTGCCCGTAAGAAAGAAGGTATCGAGCCCCTTGAGCCTGGCAAAGCGCGCGAGAAAGTCAGCGGCTATAGTCGTGTAAGCGTGCCCTATGTGCGGCACGTCGTTTACGTAATAGATCGGCGTTGTGACGTAGAAAGTGTTCTTCTCCCTGGGCATTCCCCGTTATTCCCCTTGCCTCGTATCGTCCGGCTTGTTTTCAGCCGTCTCCTGCTTTACCGGCTCCTGCTCAGGCCTTGTCGCGCTCTGCTCTGTCTTTGCCGCCTGTTCAGGCCTTGCGCCTGCGGGCCTCGGGCCTCTGTCTGGCCTGGGGCCCCTGTCTTTTCTATCTCTATCAGGCCTGTCTTTTCTCTCAGGCCTGTCAGGCCTGCCCTGCCTGTCCGGACGGCCCTGTCTTTCCGGACGTGGGCCTTGAGGCGCGCCCTGCTGCGGCGCTCCAGCCGGCTGTGGGCCCTGCTGTGGAGCTGCTCCCTGCGCGCCATGGCCATGGTGAGCGCCGTGCTCGCCGTGCTTGCCGCACCCTCCACAGCCATGCTCCTTTTGTTGCGGTTGTCCCGGCCTGCCCCTGTCCCTGGGGGCCCTGCCCCTGTCGCCGCGTGCTCCCCTGGAATCCCTTTCCTTCTTGTCTGCGGGCTGGCCTTCAGCGGGAACTTCTCCCCTGGCCGCCATCTCTTTTTCGCGCTCCTTTTCCTTCTTACGCTCGCTCTGATAGAAGCTGTGCTCATAGGAAAGACAGCACATGAGGCGGCCGCAGATGCCTGATATCTTCACCGGGTTTAAAGCGAGGTTCTGGTCCTTCGCCATCTTTATCGTAACAGGCTCGAAGTCGGCGAGGAAGCCGGAGCAGCACAGCTCCCTTCCACAGGGGCCGAGCCCGCCTATCATCTTGGCCTCGTCGCGGACGCCGATCTGGCGCATCTCTATTCTCGTGTGGAATGTGGCAGCCAGGTCCTTGACCAGCTCGCGGAAGTCCACCCTCGTGTCTGAGGTGAAGTAGAATATGGCCTTGCTCGAATCGAAGAGGTACTCGACCCTTATGAGCTTCATGGGGAGGTTGTACTTGATTATCCTCTCCTTGCAGATCCTGAACGCCTCTATCTCGCGCTCGTTGTTGAAGCCGTGACGCTCTTCGTCGACAGGGTCGGCCTTCCTCACTATCTTCTTCAAAGGGCGCAACAGGGTCGCCGGGTCGACCTCCCTGGGGGTGTATACCACCGAGCCCATGCCGAGCCCCTTTTCGACCTCGACTATTACAGTATCCCCGGGTGAGAGCTCGAGAGCGTCAGCCTCGAAGTCATATACCTTGCTGGCCTTTTTGAACCTTACGCCTACGACCCGTACCATTTATATCTACCTCGTTATTTACGTTTAAAAAAACGCGCGCTACATGAAACGCGCGCCAGAGACCTTGAGGACCAATACCTCAAGCGTGAGCTGCTTGTTCGCGTACCTTGGCGGGGCTATCGCCTTCCTCGCCTCTTCTACCGCCCAGAACGCCGAGCACAGCCGGTTGAACTCCCCGACCCCGGCGTCCTTGAGCTGTCTTTGCATGTCATTGTTGGCGACGAGGTGCTGAGCGCCCTCGGAAGCCACTATCCTGTCCCTGTACCAGCTCTTTATGAACTCCAGCAATTCATCGAGCCCGTCTGTCTTGGAGAGGTCCTCGGCCAGCTTCAACGCCTCCGCGACATCAGAGGGGCCGATAAGGGAGAGCCTGTGGATTACCTCCCTCCTCTTCTGGAGGGAGCCGTCGTCTATGAAAGCGCAGGCCTTTGCGAGAGAGCCGCCGGAAAGGCGCGAGAGCGCCCCGGCCTCGTTCGGGTCAAGCCCTTTCACGTCTACAAGAAAACCCTTTACAGCCTCTTCCGGGAGCGGCCGGAAGCTTATCCGCTGGCACCTGGACAGGACCGTCGGCATGAAATCGGAAGGCTTCGAGGTCACGAGTATTATGACCGACCCGGGAGGCGGCTCCTCGAGGGTCTTCAGGAAAGCGTGAGCGGCCGCGGGCACGAGCCTGTCGGCTCCGTCGACTATGACCGTCTTCATGCCGCGATCGACCCTGTACCTGAGAGCGTTCTGCACTTCCCTTATCTGGTTTATCCTTATGAGCCCCTCAGGGTCTTTTTCTCCGTCCTTGTCGACAGGGAAGATCTCGATGAGGTTCGGGTGTATGGAGCTTGCCATCATCGAGCAGTCGGCGCACGCGCCGCAGGAATCGTCCCCGCCGGAAGAGCAGTTCAACACAGTGGCGAACGCCCTTGCGACAAGCTTTTTGCCTATGCCGTCAGGCCCGGCGAAGATAAAGGCGTGAGCCACCCTGGAGCTCTTGATGGCCCCCTGCAATATGCCGATCTCCCTCGCGTGTCCGAGGACGCTACTGAAGCTCATAGGATCACAACCGGGTCGCGAATGACCTAAAGACCCGCCACTCCTTTAATAATATCACATATCTCCCTGTGAACAGTAGAGATTTCACGGGAGCCGTCGACCACCCTGACCCTTGAAGCGCCCCTGGCTATCTCCAGGAAACCCTCGCGCACCCGGGAGTGAAATGCCGCATCTTCTTTTTCAAAACGGTCCTCTTTCGCCCCTGACGCCGCGTTTATCCTTGACCAGGCCCTCTTGAGTCCGACATCTTCGGCGCAGTCGACGAGTATGGTGAGGTCAGGGACAAGGCCTCCTGTCGCCAGAGTATTGAGGCCCGCGATCTTCTCCCTGTCGAGCCCCCTGCCAAAGCCCTGATAGGCAAGGGTAGAGTCGTAAAACCTGTCGCACAGGACTACCTTGCCCTCAATGAGGGCTGGCCTGATGACTTTGGCCACAAGCTGCGCCCGGCAGGCCTCGTATAAAAAAAGCTCGGCCCAGGGGTCGATGCCCTCTTCAGTTGTGTTGAGAAGCACAGACCTCACTTGCTCGCCCAGGAGCGTGCCGCCGGGCTCCCTTACGCCAAGGACAGCCCTGCCGCCCTTTTCAAGGCGGGTCTTGAGGAGAGAGAGCTGGGTGGATTTCCCGCACCCTTCTATGCCCTCGAAAGTTATAAAGAAACCCAAGGAAACTCCGAAATAAGGGAATTGGCAATTTTATCAATGTACAGTAAAGAAGCTGCTTTGGCAAGGAATTCCGCTTGACTTTCTACACAATGTCGAATACAATAAAAGGGAATTTTCGGAAGAGGCTTATGCCAAGAAAATCAAGGCTTGCTACATATTCAAGCCCCCTTGGCCCGCTGGAGCTGGAAGTAATGGAGTTCCTCTGGGCATCAGGCGCTTCAAGCGGCAGGGACGTCTTCTCCGGCATGAACTCGGGCCGGGACATCGCTCTCACTACCGTCCTTACCGTCCTTGAAAGGCTCGCGAAAAAGGGGCTCGTCAGGAAGGAAAAGGGCGCCAGCCTCATCGCCTTCTCCCCGGCCCTTTCAAAGGAAGAGTTTGCCAGGACCGTCTCACAGGACGTCTTCAAGGGCATACTCGGCATCTCCTCGAGCGGCCTTCTTGCCTCGTTCGTCGACACTTTGGCCGCCTCAGACCCCGGGGAGCTGGAAAAACTCTCAGCGCTCATAGAGTCCAAGAAAAAAGAGCTGGAGGCTAAAAAATGACCTTCCCGGCCATCCTCCTTGCCCTGATCATAGTCCCGGCCGTATTGGCCGCTTACGCCTTCCCTTCAGTGCTCACGCTCACGACAGGCGCCCTTGAAGCATGCCAGACGCTCCTTGTAAGGTGCGTCGAGCTCGCGGCCGTAGCCAAGCTCTTTTTCTTCTGGTCAGGCGGCCTCCTCCTCTCCGGCGGGCTGCTTTACGCCTCGTTCAGGGCGATAAAGAATATCCTCGCGGCCAGAAGAGCACTCTCATCCCTGCCAATAAAGCGCATCGGCGGAAGCGTCGCCCTCATAATCGACCCTTACCTGAAGACGGCCTTTACCTTCGGCCTCCTGAAACCCAGAATATACATCTCGACCGGCCTCTTGAGAGGCCTTGAAAAAGACGAGCTCAGGGCGGTCTTTTTCCACGAGCTCAGGCACAAGAGAGGCTTTGACCCTTTGAGGTTCCTCCTCATCGGCTTCATTAAGGACGCCTTCTTCTATCTGCCCGCCATAAAGCATCTGGCCTCTTTCGCCCGCCTCAAAAAAGAGCATGAAGCTGACGACGCGGCCGTATCGAGCCTCGGGGAGCCGCTGAGCCTCGCGTCGGCCATGATAAAGGTCGCGAAGGAAGGCGCGCTCTACGCGGCGCTCGCGGATAACACAGAGCAGGTAACGGGCAGAGTCAGAAGGCTCCTTGAAGGACAAGAGGCCCGGCCCAGGGTGCCCGCGAAGGCTCTCGGCGTGAGCCTCGCCCTGTCGGGGGCTCTGCTCCTCGCCCTTTCAATGCCGATCTACGCCGCGCCTCAGGCGCATGAGTGCTCGCTCAAGAAATGCGAGGCGCATGTCAACATCGTGAAGGGCTGCAAAGAGCATTGCGCGGCCAGGCAGGTCCATCACCACTGATATTTTTTTGAGCAAAAATTCTACAATCAGTAGAAACAAGACGCCCTCATCTCGGCCGCTCTGGACACGGCCAGAAGCGGCAGATATAGTTCCAATATCCCGGCCGTCTTACAGAATACCCAGGAAGGGAAACAATCGATGGGGTTAAAAGCCACCCTTACAGCCGCCGCGCTCACCGTACTCGCGCTGTCTTGCGGTCATGCCCTCGCAACGGAAAAGCTCGAACTCAGAGAGCTACTCGAACTGGCGCGCAAAAACAACCCTGAGCTCGACGCCATGCGGGAAGAAGCCGGCTCAATTGAGGCCGCCTCCAGGGCCGAGGGCCGCCTGGACGACCCCACATTGAAGATAGAGCTCGAGGACCTCTCCACAAAACGCCCGCTGGAAGCCGGGCCGGGCAACGCGATGATGACGAGATACACGATAAGCCAGATGTTCCCGTTCCCTGGAAAGCTCTCGCTCAAGGAGCGGGCCGCGAGAAAAGAGGCGCTCTCCGCGAGGGCGTCCGCAGCAGCAGGCGAGCTCGACATCATCGCCATGGTCAAGGGGGCTTACTTCGAGTACGCGTTCATAGACGAGTCGATCCGCATAACAAAAGAGGTAAAAGATCTCATTTCAGACGCCTCGAGGATCACCTCCACGATGTACTCGACAGGGCAGGCCTCTCAGCAGGACGTGATAAAGCTCAATGTCGAGCAGGCGATGCTCACAAGCGAGCTCATCACTCTCGAAGCCAGACGCGAGGGCGCGGCGGCCGAGATAAAATCTCTCGTCAACATGGACCAGTCTGAAGAGCTTACAGGCTCAGCCGAGCTCCCGAAAAGGCGGCCCTCGTTCGATGAGCGAAAGCTCATGGAAGCGGCCCTCGCCTCGACCCCTGTCATAATTAGCCTCAAGGCACAGTCCGAGGCAAGCGAGCTCACGGCCGCCCTCGCGCAGAAGAACTATTACCCTGACTTCATGGTCGGGGTCGCGCCCATACAGCGCGACGGCCGCTTTGAAAGCTATGACCTGATGTTCCAGGTCAACATCCCCATATGGCAGGGCAAGTACCGGAGCCTCTCAGACGGGGCAAAAGGCCGGGCAAAAGCCGCGCGGGCAAGGCTCGAAGCCGGACAGAACAAGAAAGCCCTTGAGGTGAAGGCCGCCGCGATAGAGTCGATCGCCGCCCAAAAGCAGATAGAGCTTTTCGAGACTTCCCTCGTGCCGCAGTCAGAGCTCTCGTTCGAGACTGCCCTTAAGAGCTACAAGTCAGGCGGCATGAGCCTGATCGCGCTCCTTGACACCGCGCGGAACTTGAAAAAAACGCGCAATGAATATCTCGAGGCTGTTTTCGAATACAACATGAAGATAGCTGACCTGGAGCGCGCCTCCGGCGTCGAGCTCCTGACTGGAGTCATGGATGAAAAATAAAAACTTCATCACCGGCATGATATTTCTTCTCATAGGGCTCACGATCGGAGGCACGCTCGTCTGGCTCATCGGGTCAAAGGAGCCGGTCGAGAAGGCGGCTGAAAAAACAGAGCGCAAGGTCCTTTTTTACAGGAACCCCATGGACCCTGAAGTCACCTCCCCTTCCCCGATGAAAGACCAGATGGGCATGGACTACGTCCCTGTCTACGAGGACGAGGCGGCGCCTCTTGACAAACCCGGCACCGTGAGGATAACCCCCGAGAGGATACAGAAGATCGGCGTCAGGTCAGAGCCCGTTGAAAGGCGCGACATCAGGCGCGCGATAAGGACCGTCGGCAGGGTCGAGCCTGTCGAGGAGATGGCGCACGTCATCACAACAAAGGTTCCCGGCTGGATAGAAAAGCTCTACGTCAGCAGGACCGACGCCATGGTAGGCAAGGGGGAAAAGCTCTTCGAGCTTTACAGCCCTGAACTCGTCTCAGCGCAAGAAGAGTACCTCCTCGCCTTCGAGAACAACGAGAAGGTCAAGGACAGCCCCTTCGCGGAGGCAAGGGAGGGCGGAAGGGCGCTCCTCGACGCGTCCCGCCAGAAGCTCAAATACCTGGACATATCCGGCGACCAGATAGAGCGGCTAAAAAAACAAGAGGCAGTCTCAAGGACCCTCGCGATAAGGTCGCCGGCGACAGGCTCGGTCACTGAAAAGATGGCGGTCGAAGGGCAGAAGATCGAAGCGGGAGAGCCCCTCTTCAGGATAATCGACCACTCAAAAGTCTGGGTCTACGGCGAAGTCTACGAGTACGAGATGCCATACGTGAAGATCGGGCAGAAGGCTACTCTCACGCCTTCGTACTCGCCCTCAAAGGCGCGCACGGCGCCTGTCGAGCACATATACACGCACCTCGGCTCTATAAGGTACTCATCCGAGGAAGCGACTGCCGAGTCAAGGACCGCGAAGGTCAGGTTCTCCCTCGACAACAGGGACCACGGTTTGAAGCTCGGCATGTACCTCAACATAGAGATAGACGTAATCGCCGCCAGAAGTGCCCTCGCCGTGCCGGATTCAGCCGTCATAGACACCGGCACGAGAAAGATGGTCATAATCGACAGGCAAGACGGCACGTTCGAGCCCAGGGAGATAAAAACCGGAAGCAAGGGAGAAGGCGTCTGGGAAGTGACTGAGGGGCTTGATGAAGGCGACATGGTCGTCACCTCAGCGAGCTTCCTCATAGATTCAGAGTCCAACCTGAAGGCGGCGACAAGCTCGATGGGAACACCCCGCGCCGTCGAGCCAGAACCGGCTCAAGCGCCGCCAGCGGAGCACAGGCACTGATGCTCAGGAAGATAATAGACCTCTCGATAAGAAACCGGCTCCTCGTGATCCTCGCCGCTCTTTTCATAAGCGGCTGGGGCGTATGGGCCCTTTACAACACGCCGGTCGACGCCATCCCGGACCTCTCTGACACGCAGGTGATAATCTTCACCGAATATCCCGGACAGGCCCCGCAGGTCGTCGAAGACCAGATAACCTACCCGCTTACGACGGCCATGCTCTCGGTGCCCAGGGCAAAGGTCGTAAGAGGCTATTCGTTCTTCGGCGTCTCCTTCGTATATGTGATATTCGAAGACGGAACCGACATCTACTGGGCGCGCTCGAGGGTATTGGAGTACCTGAACTTCGCCTCAGGCAAGCTCCCCAAAGGCGTCTCCCCCACTCTCGGCCCTGACGCGACAGGGGTCGGCTGGGTCTACGAGTATGTGGTCGAGGGAGAAGGCTACGACCTCGCCCAGCTGCGCTCCATACAGGACTGGTTCATCCGCTACCAGCTCACATCCGTGCCCGGAGTATCTGAAGTCGCCTCGATAGGCGGCTTCGTGAAGCAGTACCAGGTGAACATCGACCCGAGGAGGCTTACCGCCTACGGCGTATCTATCGATGAAGTAGTAAAGTCCCTCCAGATGAGCAACAGCGACGTCGGAGGGCGCGTCGTGGAGATGGCCGAGCGCGAGTACATGGTAAGGGGCCTCGGCTACATAAAGAGCGTCCCTGACATAGAGAACATCGTCTTGAGGTCAGACCGCACAGGCACGCCCATCCGCATAAAGGACGTCGCGAGGGTGGAGGTCGGCCCTGACGAAAGAAGAGGGATAGCAGAGCTCAACGGAGAGGGCGAGGCGGTCGGCGGCATAGTCGTCATGCGCTTCGGCGAGAACGCGCTCGACGTCATAAACGGCGTCAAGGAAAAGCTCAAGGAGATCGAGACCGGACTGCCGGAAGGCGTGACAGTAAGGGCCGTCTACGACAGGAGCGGCCTCATATACGAGGCAATAGCCACACTCAAGGAAAAGCTCATAGAGGAATCCATCCTTGTATCCCTCGTCTGCGTAATATTCCTTCTGCACTTCAGGTCGTCGCTCGTCGCCATAATAATGCTGCCAATCGGCATACTCGCCTCCTTCATCGTCATGCGCCTCATGGACATCAACGCTAACATCATGAGCCTCGGCGGCATAGCCATAGCAATAGGCGCGATGATAGACGGCGCGATAATAATGGTCGAGAACGGGCACAAGCACCTCGAAAAGGCAGGAGACAAAGAGGACAGGTGGGAGGCCGTAGGCCGGGCCGCAAAAGAGGTCGGCCCTTCGCTTTTCTTCTCGCTCCTCATAATAACAGTCTCGTTCATGCCCATCTTCACGCTCGAGGCGCAAGAGGGCAAGCTCTTCCGTCCGCTCGCATATACCAAGACCTTCGCCATGGCCGCGGCCGCAATCCTTTCTATAACGCTCGTGCCGGTCCTCATGGGCCTTTTAATCAAGGGGAGGATACGGCCCGAGGAGCACAACCCTGTCACAAGAGCCATCATCCGGCTCTACAGGCCGGCCATCGAAAGAGTCCTCAGGCACAAGAAAACGACGATACTCGTCGCGCTCGCGGCGCTTGCCGTCAGTATCTTTCCGGCAAGCAGGCTTGGCAGCGAGTTCATGCCGGCCCTGAACGAAGGCACCCTCTTTTACATGCCGGTCACGCTCCCCGGGGTGTCGGTCACGAAAGCCTCCGAGATGCTCCAGACGCAGGACAGGATAATAAAGGGCTTCCCCGAGGTCGAAAGCGTATTCGGCAAGGCAGGCAGGGCTCTGACGGCGACCGACCCGGCTCCTTTCGAGATGTTCGAGACAATAATAACCCTCAAGCCGAAAGACGAGTGGCGCCCGGGCGTGACAATGGAAAGCCTCGTCGATGAGATGAATGAAGCCCTCTCGATGCCGGGCGTGACCAATGCCTGGACCATGCCCATAAAGGCCAGAATAGACATGCTGTCGACCGGCATACGGACGCCTGTCGGGATAAAGGTCTTCGGCAAGGACTTAAAAGAGCTCGAGAGGGTCGCGCTCGAGGTCGAGAGCGTGGTTAAAAAGCTCCCCGGCACTTCAAGCGCCTACGCTGAAAGGACTGGCGGAGGCTACTACCTCGATATCTCCATCAAGAGGGAGGAGGCCGCAAGGTACGGCCTCAAGATCGAGGACGTGCAGTCTGTCATCATGGCCGCCATTGGCGGAGAGAATGTGACGACAACCGTCGAGGGGCTCGAGCGCTATCCCGTGAACGTCCGCTACATGAGGGAGCTCCGGGACGACATAGACAAGCTCGAACGGGTGCTCATCCCCGCGATGAACGGAGCCCAGATACCCCTTTCACAGGTCGCCGACATCAGAGTGAACATGGGCCCGCCGGCCATAAGGACGGAGAACGCCCTGCTTACCACATGGATATTCGTCGATGTCAGGGACACTGACATAGGCGGATACGTCAAAGAGGCGAAAGCCGCGGTAGAAGAGAATGTAAAATTCCCTCCCGGCTACTACGCCTCGTGGAGCGGGCAGTACGAGTACATGGAAAGGGCCTTTGACAAGCTCAAGGTCATAGTGCCGCTGACGCTCCTCATAATATTCCTTCTCCTGTACCTTAACTTCAGATCTGTGACCGAGTGCCTCATCATACTCCTTGCCGTGCCGTTCTCTTTCATAGGCGCGGCCTGGCTCATGTATATACTCGGCTACAACCTCTCAATAGGGTTTGCTGTCGGCTTCATAGCTCTCGCTGGCCTGGACGCTGAGATGGGCATAATAATGCTCATATACCTCAACCTCTCTCTCGCGAAAAGGAAGGCCGAGGGAAGGCTCGAGACGAAAGCCGACCTCAAGGAAGCCATAATGGAAGGGTCTGTTTCAAGGGTGCGCCCCAAGATCATGACCATCACCGCCATAATCCTCGGGCTCCTTCCCATAATGTGGAGCACAGGGACGGGCGCGGACGTCATGAAAAAAATCGCCGCCCCAATGGTCGGAGGAATGCTGACCTCAGGGCTTCTCGAGCTCCTCGTGCTCCCGGCCATCTACGCCCTGTGGAAGGGAAGGAGGCTCAGGGACTGAGAGCGCCTTCCCTCCCTGCGGACCCTCCTGCCGCCCCTTCCGGGGCACAATTAACTTGACAATCAAGTTTGGCCTATGATAGCAATACTCTGTTTTAGGTTCAGGGACCTGAAACATACCCCTAATAAACCTAAAGAACTCCCCAAAAGGCCGCCAGCTTGAAAATTAAAGCGCGCCAATGGGGTGTAGTGTAAAAAAAACAGGGACTTAACTAAAAAAAATGATATCAATCGACTATACCCTTTTAATCCAGATAATCGGCTTTTTCATACTCCTCCTCATCCTGAACAGCTTCCTCTACAAGCCCGTGCAGAAGATACTCGCCGAGAGGGACTCTCAGATAGGCGGCTTCATCAGGAAGGCCGCTGAGACCGACAAGGAAATAGCCGACGGCATCATCGCCTATGAGAAGAAGCTCAGGGAAGCGGCTGTAAAGGGCAATGAAGAACGCGCCAGGATAAGGCTCGAAGGCGTTGAAAAGGAAAAGGCGACCTTAGAGGCCGCCAGAGCCGAAGCCTTCAAGGAGCTCTCCGGCATAAGGACCGAGATCGAGGCGAGCAAGAAGAGCGCCATCGCGGGCCTCGGCACGGAAGCGAAGTCGCTTGCCCGGGAGATAGCCGGCAAGGTCCTCGAGAGGAACGTGGTCGGCTTCCTTATTATAGGCCTTCTCATCCCAACGCTCTCTTTTGCCTCCTCTGAGGGCGGACACGGCGACTCAGGCATGACCTGGAAGATAATAAACTTCGTGATACTGGCCGTAGGCGTCTACCTCGTGTGGACAAAGGCCATAGCCAAGCTTCTCGCCAAGAGGAGCTCGGAGATAAAGAACGCGATAGAGGAAGCAAGAAAAGCCAAGGACGCCGCCGACAGGAACGCCGCCGAGTACAGGGAAAAACTCTCCCTTCTCGACAGGAAGGTCGCCGAGATACATAACGAATTGAAGCTCGAAGGCCAGGCCGAGAAAGCCCGCATAATCGCCGAGGCGGCCAAGAGCGCCGAGGCGTTGAAGGCCCAGGCAAAGGTCGCGGCCGAGCAGGAAATAAAGAAGGCCCGCATCGAGATACGCGAAGAGGCCGCCAGAGTCGCTATCGAGCTGGCCGAAGAGATATTGAAAAAGGAGCTCTCGCCGGACGACCAGGCCAGGCTCGTAAAAGGATACCTTAACAACCTGAGGCTTAACTGATGAAGAGTTCCGCTGCAAAGAGATTCGCGAAAGCCCTCATCGAGATAGGCGTCGAACAGAGAGCCTATGAGGCGTACGGCAAGGAATTGAGAAGCGTCCTGGCCGTGTTCAAGGGGAACCCGGACCTCGAAAAGGTCCTCCTGAACCCCATGTACAAGCTCGAGGAAAGAAAATCGCTCATCGAGAAGGTCTCAGCCTCATTAGGGCTTTCGCCCTATGTAGCCAGGTTCATGGGCATACTCGTCGAGACGAGGAACATCCGTTTCCTCGACGAGGTGGTCGCGGCCTACTCGAGGATGGAAGACGCCCTCTCAGGAAGGCTCAGGGCCTCGATAGAGGCTCCGATGGAGCTCTCAGAGGCCCTCATCGACGAGATACGAAGCAAGATAGGCGGCCTCACCGGCAAGGAAGTCATCCTGACTTACAAAAACAACCCGGCCCTCCTCGGCGGGCTCGTCTTGAGGATTGACAACACCATACTTGACGGAAGCCTCAAGACTCAGCTGGAAATGATGAAAGAGAAAATAATAGAAGGGGTGGTTTAACGATGATAAAAGTAGAAGAGATAAGCCAGCTCATTAAGACCCAGATAAAGGGCTTTGAGAAGGCTATAGACATACAGGAAGTCGGCACGGTCATATCGGTCGGCGACGGTATCGCCAGGATCTACGGCCTTGAGAAGGCCATGGCCGGAGAGCTCCTCGAGTTCCCGGGCAACCTCTACGGAATGGTCCTGAACCTTGAAGAGGACAACGTGGGAGCCGCCATCCTCGGCAGCGACCACACCATCAAGGAAGGCGACACGGTAAAGAGGACAGGCAGGATCGTCGAGGTCCCGGTCGGAAAGGGACTCCTCGGCAGGGTCGTGAACGCGCTCGGCCAGCCCATAGACGATAAGGGCCCCATCGAATCGAACGAGAACAGAAGGGTCGAGATCAAGGCCCCTGGCATAGTCGCCAGAAAATCCGTTAAAGAGCCCCTCCAGACCGGTATCAAGGCCATCGACGGCATGGTACCCATCGGAAAAGGCCAGAGAGAACTCATCATCGGCGACCGTCAGACCGGAAAGACCGCCGTCGCCCTCGACACCATCATAAACCAGAAGGGCCAGAACGTGTTCTGCATCTATGTGGCCATCGGCCAGAAGCAGTCCACAGTCGCCCAGATAGTCGAAAAGCTCAAGGCGTTCGGCGCCATGGAATACACCATCGTCGTTGCGGCCACGGCCAGCTCCCCTGCCCCCTTGCAGTTCCTCGCGCCCTACTCGGGTTGCGCCATGGGCGAGTACTTCAGGGACAACGGCATGCACGCCCTCATAATCTACGATGACCTTTCCAAGCACGCTGTGGCTTACAGGCAGCTCTCGTTGCTCCTCAGAAGGCCTCCGGGCCGTGAAGCGTACCCCGGAGACGTATTCTTCCTTCACTCAAGGCTTCTGGAAAGGGCCGCGAAGCTCTCAGACAAGCTCGGCGGCGGGTCACTCACCGCCCTGCCGATTATCGAAACTCAGGCAGGCGACGTCTCGGCGTATATTCCGACAAACGTCATCTCCATCACGGACGGACAGATATTCCTTGAGACAGACCTGTTCTACTCGGGCGTGCGCCCGGCCATCAACGTCGGTTTGTCGGTGTCCAGGGTCGGCGGCGCCGCCCAGATAAAAGCGATGAAGTCGGTCGCCGGAACCTTGAAGCTCGAGCTCGCGCAGTACAGGGAGCTTGCCGCCTTCGCGCAGTTCGGCTCCGACCTTGACCCGGCCACCCAGAAGCAGCTCAACAGAGGCCAGAGGCTCGTCGAGATATTGAAGCAGGGGCAGTACAAACCGATGACGATCGAAAAACAGGTCATCATCATCTTCGCCGCCACAAACGGCTATGTTGACAGCTACCCGGTCTCCGCCCTCAAGAAGTACGAAGAGGAGCTCATGACCTTCATCGAGTCGAGGCACGCGGACATACTGACCGACCTGCGCGACAAAAAGGCCCTTGACGACACCGTAAAGCCCAAGGTCAAGAAGGCCCTTGAGGACTTCAAGGGGCTGTTCGTAGCTGAAGGCAAGTAATCAGCGACTGCCTCTGAAAATCAGGAAAAAGATCGATTTTCGGTAAAAACACACTAAAGGTGGCTCCAAAGGACCATGCCAAACCTTAAAGACATAAAAAGAAGAATAAAGTCGGTCAAGAACACCCGCCAGATCACAAAGGCCATGAAAATGGTCTCGGCGGCGAAGCTGAAGCGCGCCCAGGACGAGATAACGGCCGCCAGGCCCTACGCCGAGAAGATGCTCGAGCTTATCAACTCTCTGGCTTCAAAGGCGTCGTCCGACAGCCACCCTCTCCTTGAGAACAGGGGCAACGCCAAGGTCGGCCTCATACTCTTCACATCCGACAGAGGCCTTTGCGGAGGCTTCAACTCCCAGCTCCTGCGCACGGCTGAAAGGTTCATAAGGGAGAACAAATCTTCCGAAGTGAGCCTCTATCTGGTCGGGAAAAGGGGCGCGGAGTACTTCAAGAGAAGGAGCTTCAAGATACTGAACGCCCGCGCAATAGGCGGCGGCAGGCCGGGCTATGGAACGGCCGTCGAGATAGCCAACGACGTCGTCGCCTCCTACATGAACGGCGATCTCGACGAAGTGCACATAGTCTTCAGCGAGTTCAAGAGCGCCATGACGCAGACGCCTGTGACGCAAAAGCTCCTTCCGGTCTCCGCGGCCGTTAACGCGGACAAAAAAGAGGACGGCTCACAGGGCGAGTACCTCTACGAGCCCTCCGAAGGGGCGGTGCTCGCGTCCCTTCTGCCGAAGTACGTCGAAGTGCAGGCCTTCAGGGCCCTCCTCGAGACCTCGGCCAGCGAGCACGGCGCGAGGATGACCTCGATGGATTCGGCCTCCAAGAACGCTGGTTCGATGATAGGCGGGCTCACGCTCGTGTACAACAGGCTCCGTCAGGCCGCCATCACCAGAGAGCTCATGGAGATCATCGGCGGCGCGGAAGCGCTGAAATAAGTGACTGACGCCTGCCCCCTTTCGGGCGCCGGCATACGCATACAAACGCAAACCTGACTAATGAGAACGCTTTAAGGAGGCTTCCTGAAATGTCTGAGATGAACATCGGCAAGGTCACACAGGTCATCGGCCCTGTGCTCGATATCGAGTTCCCCCCCGGGAAACTCCCCGCGATATATAACGCCATAAAGCTCACTAACCCGAGCATCAACGGCGAGAAATGGAACCTTGTCGTCGAGGTCGCGCAGCACCTCGGCGAAAATACCGTGCGCTGCATAGCCATGGACTCCTCCGAAGGCCTCGTAAGGGGCACTGAGGCGATGGACACAGGCGCCGGCATCACAGTTCCGGTCGGAAAGAACGTCCTCGGCAGGATACTTAACGTCATCGGCGAGCCGGTCGACGAGCTCGGCCCGGTCACCACCGAGAAGACCTACCAGATACACCGCCCTGCCCCGGCATTTGCCGAGCAGTCGACCAAGATGGAAGTCTTCGAGACCGGCATCAAGGTCGTCGACCTCCTCACCCCGTACTTGAAGGGCGGGAAGATAGGCCTCTTCGGCGGCGCGGGCGTCGGCAAGACCGTTCTCATCATGGAACTCATCAACAACGTCGCCATGCAGCACGGCGGCTTCTCGGTCTTCGGCGGAGTAGGCGAGAGGACAAGGGAAGGAAACGACCTCTGGGAAGAGATGAAGGAATCGGGCGTTATCAACAAGACCGCCCTTGTCTACGGCCAGATGAACGAGCCCCCGGGAGCCAGGGCGAGGGTCGCCCTTACCGCTCTTACGATGGCGGAGTACTTCAGGGACGAGGAGAACCAGGACGTTCTTCTCTTCGTCGACAACATATTCAGGTTCGTACAGGCGAACGCGGAAGTCTCCGCGCTCCTCGGCCGTATACCTTCTGCCGTCGGCTACCAGCCGACGCTCGGCACCGACGTGGGTGGTCTTCAGGAGAGGATCACCTCTACCGTGAAGGGCTCCATCACCTCGGTTCAGGCCATATACGTGCCTGCCGACGACTTGACTGACCCGGCCCCTGCGACGACCTTCGCGCATCTTGACGCGACGACGGTTCTTTCCAGGCAGATAGCCGAGCTCGGCATATACCCGGCCGTCGACCCGCTTGACTCGACATCCCGTATCCTTGACCCGCAGATCGTAGGCGACGAGCATTACAACTGCGCGCGCCAGGTACAGGCCATACTCCAGAAGTACAAGGACCTCCAGGACATCATCGCCATCCTCGGCATGGACGAGCTCTCGGAAGAGGACAAGCTGGTCGTCTCGAGGGCCAGAAAGATCCAGAGGTTCCTCTCACAGCCCTTCTTCGTCGCCGAGCAGTTCACCGGCATGCCCGGCAAGTTCGTCGGCGTCAAGGACACCATCAAGGGCTTCATTGCCATCGCCAACGGCGAGTACGACGACATCCCTGAGCAGGCATTCTACCTCGTCGGCACCATCGAGGAAGCACTCGAAAAGGCCGAGAAGATAAGGGCGAGCGTATAAGATGGCTGAGACCATACTGCTTGAGATAGTAACACCGCTCCGTAAGCTCCTCTCGAGGGAAGTCGATGAAGTGACCGCCCCCGGGCGCGACGGCGACTTCGGCGTCCTTGCCGGACACACGCCTTTTCTCACTACTCTGCGCCCCGGCGAGATAAGCTACAAGAAGGGCTCGGAAACAGGGATACTCGCGGTAAGCGGCGGGTACGCGGAAGTCCTTCCTGACAAGACGACGATACTCGTGGACGCGGCCGAGACAGAGGCCGAGATAATCCTTGAGGCCGCCAGAGCGGAGCTCCAGAAGGCCGAGGACGCGATGAAAGCCCTCTCCCAGGACGACCCGGCATATAACCAGGCCGTTGACAAGGTCGAGTACGCCGCGGCAAAGATCAGGGTCAAGGAAAGAAAAGGCTGAAGTAAGACAGATAACAAAACAAAAGGCGGGGTCAGAAGACCCCGCCTTTTTTATTTTCATGGCCCCGCAGTATCAGCTGCTGAAAAATGCCAAAGTAACACAGGTTGCTCAAAAAGTTCCAGATGCGAGGAGTCGAAAAGCGAGGAATGCGGCGTACTTTGTTTGTACGCCGCAATTACGAGCTTTGATGACGACAACGCAGATGGGAAGCTTGAGGCAACCTGCATCACTTCATCAGAAGCAGACTCAACGCCATGACGACCATCCCCGCCAGCAAACCGAAGATGCTGTCGTGCCCCTTGCCGTAGGCGCGGCTCGTTGGCAGAAGTTCGTCCAGGCTGATATATACCATTATGCCCGCTACCCCTCCGAAGAGCACGCCCATCACCTGAGGAGGGAGTACGCCGCCCTCGCCTCCCATGATGAGCCGTATGGCAAAATAAGCTATGACCGCCCCGACAGGCTCAGCAAGGCCGCTCAGGAACGAGTAGGCAAAAGCACGGCTACGCTTGCCTGTCGCGTAATATATGGGCACCGACACGCTTATGCCTTCGGGAATATTGTGGAGGGCGACCGCCACGGCTATGGCGACGCCAAGTTTCGGGTCCTGGAGAGCGGCCAGGAAGGTCGCGAGCCCCTCAGGGAAGTTATGGATGGCTATGGCAAGGGCCGTGAAAAGGCCCATGCGAAGGAGCTTCTGGCGGCTGTGGTCGTGCATGCCCGCGTAAGCCTCTGAGGCATGGGCCGCCTTCTCGAAGTGAGGCACCGGAGCCAACGGGTTACGCAGCGGGTCGCTTTCAGCCCCGGAGTGCGTTTCGTGCGGGTTTTCAGCCGCGGGGATGAGGTTGTCTATTATCGCTATGAGGGCTATGCCGCCGAAGAAAGAGCCAGCGTTGACCCAGTGGCCCCAGTAATGGCCATAGGCATTGACCAGCGCGTCAGTACCCTTTATGAATATCTCGACAAAAGAGACGTAGAGCATGACGCCAGCTGAAAAACCTGTCGAGACCGAAAGGAAGCGGTAGTTCGTCCTGCTCGCGAAAAAGGCTATCGCGCTCCCGATGCCGGTCGCGAGCCCGGCAAAGAGCGTGAGCCCTATCGCGACCCATATGCCACTCATATGAAGCCCCCCTGAGACATTCAGGCAAAAAGAAAACCATGAGCTCCTTCGCCGCTACTTCATTATATTAGCTTATCAGGGAAAATAAAGGGGATTGAAGAGAAAAAACCGTGGACAGAAGAAAACTTTGGAAGGCTTTCCTAAGAGGCGGCCTTCTTGGGCGTGACTGAAAGCTTGGCGTGTCCGTCCTTGATGGAGACCTTGAACTCCAGGTTCGAGGTCTTGAACTGCTCTTCTATCTTCTTCTTGTACTGGTCCATGGTCTTCTGCAGGGTCTCGATCGTTATGCCCTCGACAGGCTCGTTGCACTGACGCCTTGCCTCTATGTACTTCTCATAGATCCCGGAGACGCCGCTGTCATCGACGCGCTCTTCCCTTGAGGGAGCTTTTACCCTCGGCTCAGGGCTCGGAGGCGAAGAAGGCCCTTTGGCTATCGGCCCGTCAAGCGCGCCCTCGGCCTTCCTGACGTAAGTGCCTTCTTCTATGGCGCGCAGGACCCTTGTCCAATACTGCTTATAGGAATTGTATTTGGCGACTATGGCGTTGAGCTTGAACTTGGTGGAGGTGTTGTTTATGACCTTGTTGCCGTAGGCGAGGATAGTCCTTTCGATCTCTTCGCGCAGCTTCACAGGCTCTCTTTTAAGTACCCTTGCGAAGTACTGCTCGTACTCGACCTTGAGCCTGGCGATCTTGCCGTCAAGTATGTCTATTTCTTCCCTATCGCCCATTAAGCCTCTTAACAGGTTGCTGAAAAACTCCGTTTTTCAAAGCATCACAAGCCCAACGCGCGCAATCAGGGAGCATATGCGGGGTCTAAGTCCTGCCTAAAAAAGGGCCGTGAATATGAGCCTCGCCTTGTCCTCAAGCTCGCCGCCTCCAGCCACCGTGTCCGGGTCCTCGCGGTGCCTGTACTCGAACTGGACAAACGAGTTGCTCATGATATCGTACCTTGCCATGAAGGTCTGTGACCTGGCTGCCTCAGAGCCCTCGAAATCAGCGGTCTCGTAGCGGGCCCCCAAGGTGAATCTCTTAATGAAATAAAGGGCTTCCAGAAGAAAGTCGTCCCCGTCAGAGACTGAACCCTCCCGTTTGGAGCGCAAATAAGCGGCCGTGAGGATAAAGGGGCCTGTCTCCACCTCAGCCGCGAGAGCGTACCTCTGGTATGAGATGTCCCGGCCTGTCTCGCTCTCCTCCCCTGCCCTGAAGATCGCCCCGAAGCTCAAATACTCATCGACGGTCGCGGCCCATGACGCGTAAAAACCCTTGAGCTTGTTATCGCTCTCGACAGGCTCCCTCACCACTCCGGCCCTGTACCTGTGAGAGAGAATCCGGTTGCCCTCGCTCATGAACGAGCCGTTCACCTCGATGAGCCTCTCTGAGGCGCCTATGGCACCTATGAGAGTCTCGGCGAACATGGCGTTCGATATAGGCGTGCTTGTGGGACGGAAAAACGGCAGGCCGACCTCGTCTATCCCTGCCCTGAGGTTGAGCCTTCCGGAGCCTGCCGGCCCGAAGAGGTCGTTCACCTGAAAAAAGGCCTTTGGTATGACAGTGTCGAAACTGCCGTCATTGGCCTGCTCTACCGCAACCGACAAAAGGGCCGTCACGCGCCCCTGCCTGCCGAAAGCCCCGCCTGAGATGACCTCGGCCTCCTCGACCTTGAGGTCTGAAGCCTCGGACCAGTCGCCGCCGTTCTTTATGTTGTCGTAAAGCCCTTCGACCTCGACCTCGAAGGAGACGGGAATAGACTGAAGGTCTTTAACGTCCTTCCATTCGCCTTCAGCCTCGAAACGGTAGCCGTTGGCAAGATAGGTCCTGCCTGTGTCGTTTAGCTTCGGGAAGGCCGTGTGGCAGTAGCCGCAGTCCCTGCCGACATGGCGGGCAAAGGACGGGTACGCCTCGACGGAAGACGGAACTAAAAAAGCGAGAAGAGCGAGCGCGAGCGCGCACAGAAAAGATTCACAGCTTTGCAACGGCCAGGGCCTGCGCTTCGTCATTCCCGTCACCTTATCTGGAGAGTTTGACGGCGCGCACTTCCGCGGCCGCGCCTATGCCTATTGCCACTGGGAAAGAGACAAAATGCTTTCTCTTCTCAGCCCCTTCGTCGTGTATGGATATGGCTATCGGCACGACTTCGCCCTCTGAGACATTCACGTCGAATTTGTCGGCTGACTTGAGACGGAAGCTGAAAACGGCCGAATACCTGCCGTTCGAGAAAGCGCCGCCGCCGGGAGAGTCTTTTTCCTCCCACGCGCGGTCATCAAAGACCCAGCCGTCGCGGCTCGTCGCCTTGCCGCCTTCAAACTCGACTGACTTCAAGTCTATAAGCCCGTTTTTGAGCCTGTCGCCGTGCCTCGGGCCGTCCCACGAGCCCTTGGCGTAAAAGGCGTAGAGCCTCACGTCATCCCTGCCGTTATAGGCCGGGTTGGCGGCGACCTCCCGCCTCGACGGGCTCCCCGGCATGGTATTGGCGTCGTTATGGCAGGTTATGAAACAGCCGTACTTGGCGAAGTACGGCTCTGCGCCGTTCATCTGTATGGAGACCCTGTCAGGGGTGCCCCTGGAGCGCCATCCTGAGCCCTTTGACTCCCACTCGACCCTTACATAGAGGTTCTCGGAATCATACGCGGCCTTCACGCCGGCCTTCATCAGCCCTTTTTTTCCGGCAACAGGCTCCGGCTCGAAGGGGTTGTGCGACCTCTTCATCCTCATGGACCCGGCCGCTATCTCGGCGGCCTTGAGGTCAAGCTCGCCATCCTTGCTCATGTGGCAGTGGCGGCAGTCCTTCTTGCCCTTTTTTATCTCCCTGCCGCCCAAGCGGTGGTCATCACCGTTCAAAAACTCCCAGGAAGCGACCCCCGGGTAAAAAAGCGTGACGTCCCTGTGCCCTGCCTTCGACCAGTCTGCGTCCGAAGGCGCGGCCCAGGCCTGACCGGCAAAAAAGACAGTGAACAATAACGGCAGCAACAAACGCGATCCAGCGCGCATCGACCCCTCCATTCTCATGCCTTGAAGTTGGCAACCGTGCTTCTCAGGGAGTCGGCCTGCCTGTTCATCTCCTCTACCGTCTTCTCGAGCCTTGCCGCGAGCGCGGCGTTGTCCTCGGCCGCGTTCCTGACCGTGTCGACGGCGGAGACTATCCTCTTTGAAAAGACCATCTGCTCGCCTGTCGAGTCGGCGACCCTCGATATCTTCTCCAGCACCCTGAATATCGCCTCGGCGACCCTTCTGGTCTCTCTGGCCTGCTCTATGGTCGAGAGCTTCACCCTCTCCATGAACTCCTTCATCTGCGCGGTGTCGGTGAGTATCTCGCGCGCGGCGTGCGACTGCTCGCTGGAAGCCTGCTTGATGTCGCCGACCATGTGGCTCATGCCCTTGACCGAGCTCGCTATCTGCCCCGCGCCCTTTGTCTGCTCGATAGTTGCCTTCTCTATGAGCTTGGCCATCTCAAAGGAGCGCCTTGAGGAATCGAGTATCTTCATCAGGGCCTCCTGCGCGTCCCTTGAGAGGTTCACGCCGTCCTCGACCTTCTCGGAGCTCCTCTTCATCGAATCGACGGCGACCGCGACCTCGCTCTGGACCTGGCTTATGAGGCCGGATATCTCCTTGGTCGAGGCTGTCGTCTTGGTTGCCAGGTCCTTGACCTGCCGGGCGACGACCGCGAAGCCCTTGCCGTGCTCGCCTGCCTGTGCCGCGAGGATGGTGGCGTTCAGGGCCAGAAGGTGCGTGGTGTCTGCTATGTCGTTTATGACCGTGAGGATCTTGCCTATCTCCTTCGACCTCTCGCCGAGGCGGTTGATTACAAGGGAGGTTGACGCCACCTCCTCGCTGACCTTCTCTATTCCTTCCCGGGTCTTGACGACCGAAGACATGCCGAGGTCCTCTGCGTCGACCCTGACGGTCTCGGCGAGCTCGGCCTGGCTCCTCGCGTAGGTCTCTACCTCCTTGACCTTGTCGCCTATGTCGACTATCGACGAGACGACCTCCTCGGTGTTCCTGAAGAGCTCGTCGACGTGGGAGGCGACCTGGCCTATGGAGACGGCCATCTCGTTTATGGATGAGTTGGTGGAAGAAGCGGAGATGAAGAGCTTGTCGATGTTGACCTTGACGTCCTCGACCGAATTCGACATGGTGTGCACTGAGCCTGAGACCTCCCTGGAAGAGCTCCGCAAGGCCTCTGCGTCCTCGGCGACGGTCTTTATGGACGCGTCCATCTCCCTGATGTACCCGGAGGTGTCCTCAACGGCCTGGAGCTGTTTCTTGACCGCCTCGACTATCTCTCCGGACGACGACTCTATCTGCCTGGAGGCGGAGGAGACCTCCCTTGAGATGCCGAATATGTCCTTGACCATGTTCTGCATGCCCTCAACAAACTTGTTGAACCACCTGCCGAGCATGCCTATCTCGTCGTTCGAGCTTATCGTGAGCCTCTTCGTGAGGTCTCCCTGCCCCTCGGCTATATCCTTGAGCATGGCTACCGCCCGCTCGACCGGCCTGATGATGAGGCCCGAGACAAGAAGGCCCAGCAATACGGTCATGGCGCCAAGGGTCGCCAGTCCGTAGAATATCCACTTGTTCCGAGAACTCGCCAGAAGCCCGTACATGTCGTCGAGCGAGGTCGTTATCATGAGCGCGCCACGGGCGGCCTCCTCATGCTCATGGCACGAGGAACACTTGGGCCTGTACTCTATGGGGACGAGGTATGTGAAAAGGGAGCGTTCGCCGTCGCTCTCGACGTAATAGACGGATTGCTTCCCGCCGGAGTTGAAGCCCTGGAGCGCCTTCTTGAAGTCCGGGTTGTGTATGCCCCGGGCCACGTTGTTGAGCTTGTTGGGATGGTCCACTACCCACTCGGGCTTTATCTCGCCGAACTCGGCCTTGACGGCGTTCAGGGTCTTGTAGTCCTGGAAGGCCTCCTCGACGCCGTTCGACCTTATGAGCTGGACCCTCTCAACTCCCTTTATGGTCTTGAGCCCCTCCATGAGAAAGCGCGGCATGTCGGCGCGCTCATCCAACATGTCCTTGTAGATGGTATGAAGGATGGGCTGGGCCATGAGCTCGCTGGCCTTCAGGCGCTCGCGCAAAAGGCTCTTCTCCTCCTCTTTTATGACAAGGAAAATGAGGACGCCGAAGCCTACGAGAGTAAGCCCGATGGTAAGGTTCAATATTTTGGATTTCAGGCCTTGCCGGAACATTCTATCTATAACTCCGAAGAAAGTCCCTGCCTGCGGCCCGGGCGCGTGGCCAGGCAGGAAGCAGAATGAAAAAGCATGATGGCGGGCTGGAAGGTCGGAACCAATTGAAAAAAACTCGCGCCTTCGCAGTATTATAATCTTTTGAGGGGTTGAATTCTATAAAATAAGGAACATTCCCGCTCAACAGGAAACAGGGCCGCAAAGCCCCGGCCGCGCGCCCGCCATCAGGCCGCATTGCCATTATATCGGCATCTCAGTGGCTTACTTTAAAGCGCGGATAAAAAAAGACCGCCCGGGAAAGCCCGGGCGGTCTCGCGGATAAAAACCTTATCTTCTCTTCTTCTTTACGGCCTTGGGCTTTTTGGCGTCGGCGAGCTGCTGCTTGGTGGTGTCGAGCTCGGCGGTAAGGCCGGAGATCTGGGCGCGCAGATCCTCGCCTTCCTTCTGGAGAGTCCCGAGCTGGGTCTTCAGGTCGGCGTTCTCCGCCGTTATGGACGAAACCTGGACTTTCAACTGCTCGTTCTCAGCCTTTATCTTCTGCCCGCAGCCTGTTGTCACAAGCAGCGCGGCCAGTGCCAGACCGAGAAAACCTGCCTTCCTCATCATCTTTTAGAGTCTCCTTATCTGTTTAATGTGTCCCGCCTCAAAGCGGGTGAAAAAAGACGTGCCACATGAAGCGTGGGCATCTGAAATTCTCAAGTATCGGAGAGGCAGATTTTATGAAAAAGGAGCTGAAGTGTCAAGGCAAAAAAGGGGCTGTAAAGGTCAAAACCCACGCTTTTCGAGGCACTTGCGCCCCAAGCGCCTCCCCCTTAGATATTGACTCGAATCATTGGGCTATGTTACTGTTAATCCCTTATGAAGCCCAGTCATTCGCCCTCCCTTGAGGCCTTTCGGGAAAAAGCCGCAGCGTGCAACATAGTGCCCGTATTCAGGGACATCCTTGCCGATACCGACACGCCTGTTTCCGCCTTCATGAAGATAAACGACGGAGGAGACGCATTTCTCCTCGAGAGCGTCGAGGGCGGAGAGAAATGGGGCAGGTACAGCTTCCTCGGGGCTTCCGCTAAGAAGGTAATAAGGAGCAAGGGACGGGCCATAGAGGTCGTGGAAGGCGGCAAAGTCACCAGGACAGAGGGCGACCCGGTAGAAGCGGTAAAAGCCCTCATGTCAGGCTTCAGGCCGGCCATACTCACAGGGGCGCCGAGGTTTTTCGGCGGGGCAATCGGCTACATGGGCTACGACATAGTCCGCCATGTGGAAAAGCTGCCCGACGTCTCCCCGAGGCTACTGGGCCTTCATGACATCTACCTGATATTCACTGACACGTTCCTCGTCTTCGACAACGTCGAGCACAGGATAAAAGTCGTCGCCAACGCCTACATCGACGAGGAGGCCGACCTTGACAGAGCCTATTCCGACGCGGTCCGCAAAATAGACGCGCTTGTCGACAGGCTCCGCGGCGGCCTTCCAGCGAGAAAAACCGCTGCCCATGAGACGGCCCCTGTAAAGATCACTTCCAACTTCAAAAAGGAAGACTTTCTCAGGGCGGTAGAGAAGATAAAAGAGTACATCGTCGACGGCGACATATTCCAGTGCGTCCTCTCCCAGCGGTTCTCGACGCCGGTCACAGCCGACCCGTTCGATATTTACAGGGCCTTGCGTGTCATAAACCCGTCCCCCTACATGTTCTTCCTGAAGCTCGGGGAAGCGACCCTTGTCGGCTCGTCCCCTGAGATACTCGTGAACGTCGAGGGCGGGAAGGTAAACGTAAGGCCTATCGCCGGGACCAGAAAGCGCGGCCACGACGAAAGTGAGGACCTGATCCTTGAAAAAGACCTTCTGGCCGACCCGAAGGAGCTCTCCGAGCATATCATGCTCGTCGACCTCGGAAGAAACGACATCGGAAGGGTAGCGAAGGCCGGGACGGTCGAAGTCGACGAGCTCATGACTGTCGAGCGTTACTCCCACGTCATGCACATAGTCTCGAACGTCAAGGGGCTGATGAAAAACGGCATGGGCCCGTTCGAGGCGCTCAAAGCCTGCTTCCCCGCGGGCACGCTCACAGGCGCGCCAAAGGTCAGGGCCATGGAGATAATAGAAGAGCTCGAACCTTGCAAGAGAGAGATCTACGGCGGGTGCGTCGGCTACTTTGATTTTTCAGGCAACATGGACATGTGCATAGCCATTAGGACCCTCGTGATAAAGGACTCGATGATACACATGCAGGCCGGGGCCGGGATAGTCGCCGACTCTGTGCCTGAAAAGGAATTCGAGGAGACGGAGAACAAGGCAAGGGGCATGCTGAAGGCTGTTGAAATGGCACGAACAGGACTCTTATAGGCTGCTCAAAAACCCCATATACGAGCGACGCTGACAACAAAGCAGATGGGAAGCTTGAGGCAGCCTGACGAGATAACTTTATGATTTTAATGATAGACAACTACGACTCCTTCACCTTCAACCTTGTCCAGTACTTCATGGAGCTTGGAGAGGACGTGCTCGTCCGGCGCAACGACGCCATAACGCTTGAAGGCATCGGAAAGCTCGCGCCTGACGCCATAGTCATCTCGCCGGGGCCGTGCGACCCTCCGAAAGCCGGGATCTCGGTCGAGGCGATAAAGGCCTTCGCGGGCAAGGTCCCAATCCTCGGCGTCTGCCTCGGACATCAATCCATTGGCTACGCCTTTGGCGGCGACGTGGTGAAGGCCGGGCGCCTCATGCACGGCAAGACCTCGATGGTCTTCCACGACGGCAAGACCATATTCGAAGGGATAGAAAACCCCTTCGAGGCCAACCGCTACCATTCGCTCGTGGTCAAAAGGGAGACTCTGCCCGCCTGCCTCGAAGTGAGCGCGTGGACGGACATGGACGAGATAATGGGCCTTCGCCACAGGGAACTGCCGATCGAAGGCGTCCAGTTCCACCCTGAATCAATCCTCACAAGGGCCGGGAAAGACATACTGAAAAACTTCCTGAGAAAGTACGCGGCTAAAAAATGATGAAGGAAGCGATAGCGAAGCTCGTAAAATCGATCGACCTCACCGAAGCCGAGATGACTGACGTCATGAACGAAGTCATGACAGGCGGGGCGTCCCCCGCGCAGATAGGCTCTCTTCTCACGGCATTGAGGATGAAGGGCGAAACCGTAGATGAGATAACAGGCGCGGCCAAGGTCATGCGAGAAAAAGCGACGAAGGTCGACGCGCCGGAGGGCGTTGTCGACACCTGCGGCACCGGCGGGGACAACTCAATGACCTTCAACATCTCGACTGCCGCGGCCTTCGTCACATCCGGCGCGGGCCTCGTCATAGCCAAGCACGGCAACAGGTCGGTCTCGTCAAAAAGCGGCAGCGCGGACGTATTGAGAGCCCTCGGAGTGAACATAGAAGCCGAAGTCTCCAGAGTCGAAGAGTGCATAAAAGATGCCGGAATAGGCTTTCTCTTCGCGCCGATGCTCCACGGGGCCATGAAGTACGCCGCCCCGGTCCGCCGCGAAATCGGCATAAGGAGCATATTCAACATCCTCGGCCCGCTCACAAACCCGGCTGGCGCGAAGAGGCAGGTAATCGGCGTCTACGACAGCTCTCTTACCGATTCTCTCGCCAAGGTATTGAACAACCTGGGCTCTGAACGGGCCTTCATCGTCAGGGGCGAGGACGGCCTCGACGAGATAACCCTGGCCGATGAGACCAGGGTCACGGAACTCAACGCCGGTTCCATCAGAACATACCACATCAAACCGGAAGACTTCGGCTTTGAGAGATGTTCGCCTGAAGACCTCCTGGGCGGCGGCCCTGATGAGAACGCCGAGATAATAATGGGCGTGCTCGAAGGCAAAAAGGGGCCCGCAAGAGACATAGTGATATTGAACGCCGCGGCGGCGATAACCGCCGGAGGGCTCGCTTCGATAATCGAGGAAGGCATCGCCATAGCCCATGGCGCAATCGACTCAGGTCTGGCGCTGGAAAAACTCGAGCGCCTGAAGGAAATTACAAACAGATGATACTCGACGACATAATCGAAAGCAAAAAGCTCTCCCTCGAAGTGGCCAAGGAAGAATACCCGCTCGAAGGGCTTAAAGACCGGCTCAAGACCTTTCCCAAGGCCAGGGACTTCGAGGCCGCCATCTCCTACGGGGGCGGCAGCAAGGACAGGATAAGGATAATAGCCGAGGTAAAGAGGGCCTCGCCGTCAAAGGGCATGATAAGGGAGTACTTTGTCCCGGCCGAGATAGCCAGAGGCTACTTCGAGGCGGGAGCCGCCGCCATATCGATAATCACGGAAGAGAAGTTCTTCATGGGCAAGCTCGAGTACCTCTCGGGCCTCAGATGGAACATGAGGGTCCCGCTCCTCAGAAAAGACTTCATCTTCGACGAATACCAGATATTCGAATCAAGGGTCGCGGGCGCCGACGCCCTCCTCCTCATCGTCGCGGTATTAGGCAAGGACAGGCTCAAGGAGCTCCTCAACCTCACCTACCAGCTCGGCATGTCCGCGCTCGTCGAAGTGCACGACGAAGCCGAGATGGAGATAGCCCTGGACGCAGGGGCCAGGATAATCGGCGTCAACAACAGGGACCTGAAGACCTTCAAAACCGACCTCAACACCACGGTCAGGCTCGCGCCCTATGTCCCCAGGGACAGGGTGCTTGTGTCAGAGAGCGGCATAAACACGCACGAGGACATCCTGAAGCTCAGGGAATGCGGGGTCGAGGCCTTCCTCATAGGCGAGGCATTGATGCGCGAAGAGAACTTCAGAAAAAAGCTAAAGGAACTCAGGGGTGAAAAACCAAGTCCGGATAAAGATCTGTGGAATAACAAACCTTGAGGACGCGCTCTTAGCTACCGAGCTCGGCGCCGACGCCGTGGGCTTCATCTTCTACGAAAAGAGCCCGAGGTTCATAAACCCGAGGACCGCCGCGCTCATCATAAGGGAGCTGCCGCCTTTCGTGGCGACCGTAGGCGTCTTCGTCAACGAGCCGCCCGAGAAGCTCGTTGACACGGCAAAGGAAGCGGGGGTCGGCTGCGTTCAGCTCCACGGAGACGAGACACCCGAGTACTGCCAGTCGCTTGGCCTGCGCACGATAAAGGCGCTGCGCGTCAAGGACGCCTCGGTACTGAACAAGCTACGCTCATACACCGTCTCCGGCATACTCCTCGACACATACAGGGAAGGTGTCCCCGGAGGCACAGGAGAGACCTTTGACTGGGAGATAGCCTCCGAGGCGGCAGGAGCCGGGCGCATAATACTCTCGGGCGGTCTCACACCCGAGAACGTGAGAGAAGCAATAGAGAAGGTCCATCCCTACGCGATCGACGTGAGCTCAGGGGTCGAGAAAAAACCCGGCAGGAAAGACCACGATAAATTGAGAAAATTCTTTGAACAGGTAAGGACGAGATGACAAAGACGCCAGACAGACTCGGACATTTCGGCATATACGGCGGCAGGTACATATCAGAGACGCTGATGCCCGCCGTCCTCGAACTCGAAAAAGCGTACCTGAGATGGAAGAAAGACCCGGCCTTCAAAAAAGAGCTCGCCTACTACCTCGGCGAGTACGTCGGCAGGCCCACGCCCCTGTACCACGCGGAGAGGCTCACCAAGCTTGCCGGAGGCGCGGACATATTCCTCAAGAGGGAAGACCTGTGCCATACCGGCGCGCACAAGATAAACAACACCATAGGCCAGATACTCCTTGCCAAGAGGATGGGCAAGAAAAGGGTCATAGCCGAGACAGGAGCTGGCCAGCACGGAGTTGCCACGGCGACCGTCGCGGCCATGTTCGGCCTCGAGTGCGACGTCTACATGGGCGAGGACGACATCAAGCGCCAGATGCCGAACGTCTTTCGCATGAAGCTCCTCGGAGCGCGCGTTGTGCCCGTGACCTCCGGCAGCAAGACCTTGAAAGATGCCATGAACGAGGCGTTGCGGGACTGGGTCACGAACGTCTACAACACCTTCTACATAATAGGGACGGTCGCCGGCCCGCACCCCTACCCCATGCTGGTAAGGGACTTCCAGTCGATCATCGGCAAAGAAGCAAGGAGCCAGGCCAAAAAGATAATAGGCCGCCTGCCTGACCTGCTTGTCGCGTGCGTCGGCGGCGGCTCTAACGCCCTTGGCCTTTTCCACCCGTTCATAAACGACAAAAAGGTCAAGATGACCGGGGTCGAGGCCGGAGGAAAGGGCCTGTCAACTGGCCATCACGCGGCGTCCATCAACGGCGGCAGGGTCGGAGTCCTCCACGGCAACAAGACATATCTCCTGCAGGACAAGTTCGGACAGATAATAGATACCCATTCGATTTCCGCCGGGCTCGATTATCCTGGCGTCGGCCCTGAGCACGCGTGGCTCAACGACATTGGCAGGGTCGATTACAAGACCATCACCGACAAGGAAGCCCTCGAAGGATTCAAGGCCCTCACCCTCTCGGAGGGCATAATACCGGCGCTCGAGAGCTCGCACGCGGTCTCCTACGCATTGAAGGCCGCGCGGGACATGAAAAAAGGCTCGAGCGTCATCGTGTGCCTCTCAGGCAGGGGCGACAAGGACCTCAACACCGTCTCCAAAGCCTTTAACTTCGAGATATAGGCGGCCATATAAATGAAAAACAAGACCAGCAGCAACAGGATCACCGGTTTGTTCGACAGGCTCAAAGCGGAAAAGAAAAAAGGCTTCATAGCCTTTGTCACCGCCGGGGACCCGGACATCGGTACGACGAAAAAGATAATCAGGGAGCTGGAAAACTCGGGCGCAGACATGATAGAGCTCGGCATACCGTTCTCCGACCCCATGGCAGACGGCCCGACCATACAGGCCTCTTATGAGAGGGCCGTAAAGGGAGGCGTGCACCTCACTGACGTCCTGAAGCTCGTCGCAGATGTAAGGAAGCAAAGTGAGACTCCGCTGGTCCTCTTCGGGTACTACAACCCCATATTCAGCTACGGCCTCAAAAAATTCGCGAAGGACGCGGCCGCCTCTGGCGCCGACGGCGTGCTCATCGTCGACCTGCCTCCAGAGGAGGCCGGCGAGCTCAAAACCGAGCTCGACAAAAACGGCGTTGACCTCATATTCCTTCTCACACCCACGAGCGACGACAGCAGGATAAGGCTTGTCGCGTCAAAGGCATCGGGCTTCATCTACTTTGTCTCGGTCGCCGGGGTCACCGGCGCGCGCTCTTCGGTCGCCGGGGACCTTCACGCGAACATCAGACGGGTGAGGAAACACACGAAACTCCCCCTCGGAGTCGGCTTCGGCATCTCGACGCCGAAGCAGGCTAAAGAAGTGTGCAGGAGCGCGGACGCGGCTGTCGTCGGCAGCGCCATAGTGAGCGTCATCGCCAGGAACAAAGGACCCAGGCTCATAAAAGAGCTTGGCTCTTTCGTCTCGGGGATAAAGCGCGGCATTTAACAGACAAAAAATCAGAAGCAGCGACAGGTTGCTCAAAAAGTTCCAGATGCGAGGAGACGAGAAGCGAGGAATGAGGCGTACTTTGTTGTGTACGCCGCAATTACGAGCTTTAAAGACGACAAAGCAGATGGGACTTTTTCAGCAACCTAACAAGGCTTTGAACATGAAGACCCTCGACCAGACAGCCGAACTCGACCTCCTCAGAAAAAAGCTCCGCATCATGGAGCTTGAGGTCGAGGTCTACCGCGAGATGGGCGGGCTCGCCATAAGGGGCGCGTCCCGTTCAACGCTCCTGAGCCGTCTCATGGACTTCGCCCTGAAGGCCGTTGACGCCGAAGGCGGCGCGCTCTACTCGCTGGACAAAGACATGAGCCTCTCTCTCGAGGCGGCAAAGGGCAAGGACGGCCTCAAGGAGCGCGCTCTGGCTGTAATGGCCGCGAACTCAGGCAAGCCCTGCGTCAATGGCCCCGGAAATAAGACACAGGAAACCGGACAGGCACAAAAAAAGACTTCCCGACCCGCCTCCAGGGCGTGCGTGCTCGCCGTCCCGCTACTCAGGGAAAAAGACGGGGTCAGCGGCGTCATCACGGCAAGCCGCGCTCCCGGGCGCGCCCCGTTCAATGACGCTGACCTCAAGGTGCTCACCTCGCTCGCCAACCACCTGAACATAATAATCGAGCGCGCGGAGCTTATCTCCACGCTCGACAACAGGATAAAGCAGCTCTCCACGCTCAACGAGGTCGGTGCCCTACTCATCTCCTCTCTCGACCACAACGTCGTGCGCCTTAGGGCTATGGAAGCGATAACGAGGCTCATGAGGGCAGAAACAGGCTCGCTTTTGCTGCTCGACAGGGAAAGCGGAGAGCTTTACTTCGAAGTGGCCCTCGGAGAAAAGGGCAAGCGCCTCAAGGAAGTACGGCTCAGCGTCGGTGAAGGCATAGCCGGATGGGTCGCCCAGCACGGGAGGTCCGTCATCGTGCCGGACGTCACCCGCGACCCGAGGTTTCAGGGCAGCGTCGACAGGAAGAGCAAGTTCAGGACAAAGAACATGGTCTGCGTGCCGGTCGTCATCAAGGGTCAGGTCATAGGAGTATTGCAGGCCATCAACAGGATAGGCGGCGCGTTCACGTCTGAAGACCTACGGCTCTTCCAGCTCTTTTCAAATCAGGCGGCAATAGCCCTCGACAACGCCCGTCTCTACGAAGAGATAAAGGACGCCTTCTACGCTACTTCAGGCGCGCTGGCCGAGGCCATAGAAAAAAGGGACCCCTACACAGGCGGACACACGAAAAGGGTACTCGCCTACTGCATGGCGATAGCTTCCCACCTGAGGATGCCCGAGGAAGAGATGGAAGTCTTAAGGCTCTCGGCCGTGCTCCACGACATAGGCAAGATAGGGGTCGAGGACAAGGTGTTGAGAAAGGAAGCGCCCTTTGACGCGGATGAGGCCGCTTCCATGCGCATGCACCCGCAGTTCGGGGCCGAGATATTGAAGCACATCCCTCACCTCAGAGAGATAATGCCCGGCATGCTCCACCACCACGAGAGGGTGGACGGGCTCGGCTACCCCGCTGGGCTCAAGGACGAAGAGATCCCGCTTACGGCCCGCATAATCTCGGTCGCCGACACCTACGACGCCATGACCACCACGAGGCCGTACAGGAAGGGCAGACCGCCGGAGGAAGCCGTGCGCGAGATAAGGAAGTGCGCCGGAAGGCAATTTGACATAAACGTAGTGAAAGCATTCATGAGAGCCTTCAGAAAAGGCGACATTGACGGCACGCCCCGCCAGAAGCCTGGCAGGGCTCAAAGCGCGAGGAACTATGATCTGGTTTAAGAAAGACATCTTCACCAACGGAGAAGCCGCCGAAGGAAAGAGCGTGAAAGTCCCGTTCGGCCTGTGGGTTAAGTGCGACCACTGCGGCGAGATAATCTATAAAAAAGAGGTCGAGAGAAACCTCGACGTCTGCCCCAAGTGCGACTACCACTTCCGCATCTCCGCGAGGAGCCGTATAAACATCACCTTCGACGAGGGGACCTTCATCGAATTTGACGCGAACATCGAACCCGTAGACGCGCTCGACTTCAAGGACCTCAAGAAGTACAAGGACAGGCTCAAGTCCTCGCAGAAGGAATCGGGCCTCAGGGACGCCATGATAACCGGCGAGGGAGAGATCGGCGGACAGAAGGCCTTCGCGGCCGTCTTCGAGTTCTCCTTCATGGGCGGGTCCATGGGCTCAGTCGTAGGCGAAAAGATAACCCGCGCCATAGAGCGGGCGATAGAAGCCAAATGCGCCATGATAATCTTCTCCTCTTCAGGAGGCGCGAGGATGCAGGAGTCGATCCTCTCCCTCATGCAGATGGCCAAGACCTCGGCCGCCCTCGCCAAATTGAGAGAAGCGGGCCTCCCATACATATCGGTCCTCACAGACCCGACGATGGGAGGGGTGTCCGCGAGCTTCGCCATGCTGGGAGATGTCATCATAGCAGAGCCCAGGGCATTGATCGGCTTTGCAGGCCCCAGGGTCATAGCCGAGACGATAAGACAAAAGCTCCCGGAGGGCTTCCAGAGGGCCGAATACCTCCTCGAGCACGGCATGGTGGACATGATAGTCGAAAGAAAGCTCATGAAAGAGACGCTCTCGAGGCTTCTTTCAATGCTCGTCCGCCCACGGTAATGCCCTCTTCAAGGGGCGTCATCGACTACCTCTACGGCCTCGAAAAGCACGGCATAAAGCCGGGGCTCGATCGCGTCAGGACTCTCCTTGAGACCCTCGGCAGCCCGCAGGACTCGTTCAGGTCTATACACGTGGCCGGCACAAACGGCAAGGGCTCAGTGTGCGCCATGACCGCCTCTGTCCTCAGGGAAGCCGGCCTCAAAACCGGCCTTTACACCTCCCCTCACCTCTCGAAATTCAACGAACGGATATCCGTCTCCGGAAAAACCATCACCGGGAAAGAGCTCGTTGATGCGGCCGTTGAAGTAAAGGCCGCCAGCGAGAAAGCCGGGCTCACGGAACTAACCTTCTTCGAGTTCACGACGGCCATGGCCTTCCTTTATTTCAGGAGGAAGAAGGTCGACTTCGCGGTCATAGAGACCGGCATGGGAGGGCGTCTTGACGCGACCAACCTCGTCCTCCCGATGGTATCCGTCATAACGAACATAGACTTCGACCATACGGCCTGGCTCGGCTCGACGATAAAAGAGATAGCCTCTGAAAAAGCCGGAATAATCAAGCCCGGAGTGCCTGTCGTTACAGGGGTCGAGCAAAAGGAGGCTCTCCGCGTGATACAGGCGAAGGCAAAGGAAGAAGCCTCCCCCATCTACCTCATGGGAAAGGACTTCCACGCAGGCGCAGACGACAGAGGGCATCTCGCCTACTCGGGCATATCAGGCCCTCTCACCGGAGTGAATATAAGCCTCCACGGGCCGCACCAGATGAAGAACGCGGCGATCTCGCTTGCGGCAATTGAACTGCTGCGCGCTCGCGAAGTGAACATACCGGAGAAGGCGATACGCTCCGGACTCAGGAGTGCCTCCTGGCCCGGCAGATTCGAGATATTGTCGAAAAGGCCGCTCATAGTCCTCGACGGCGCGCACAACCCATCCGGCGCGCTGACCTTGAAAGCCGCGCTCGGCAGCCTCAAAAAAAAGCGGCTCATACTCGTCGTAGGGATAATGTCGGACAAGGAGATAGACGGTATATTAAAAGAGCTCGTCCCCTCATCTGATATCCTGATAGCAACAGCGCCGGCAGGCGAGCGGGCGGCCGACCCCGGCGTCATAATGGAGGCGGCCTCGAAGTACGCCTCTTTGACGATGAGCGCCCCCACCGTCAAAGAGGCGTGCAAGAAGGCCCTCTCGCTCGCTCAAAAGAGCGACTGCGTATGCGTTGCGGGCTCTCTTTTCACGGTCGGGGAAGCAAGGGATTTTCTCCTGAAGTCGCTTGCCAGAAGCAAGAGCTCTACTTGTAAATAAGCCCCTTGTGTGCTAATTTGCAGTCAAATCCCGTTAGCCTTAACACTCGGAAACCTCTCGATGCCCTCAAGGATACTCCTCCTTATATTTTTGCTCATATCCGTCTTCGCGCCTTTGCGCCCCTCTTCGGCCGCCGAGCCCCCGACAGGCGAGATATTCACCAAGGACGCGCCTGTTGAGATAAACGCCGACAAGATAACCTACGACAAGGCGACCGACACCTATCACGCCTCCGGCAATGTTGAAATATCCCAGCCAGGGGTAGTCCTCAGGGCAGACGAAGCGATAATGGACATGGCAACGGGGATAGCGACCGCGTCCGGCTCGATAAGCGTCGTCGACGAAGGCGGCAGCACTCTTAGCGCCAAGAGCCTCCAGTTCAACCTCAAGGACAAGACAGCGGTCCTCGCCAACGGCAGGCTCTTCTACCGCGAGGACAACATCCACCTCACTGCCGAGAACATAAAAAAGACCGGGCCGGAATCGTATACCGTCGGGGCCCTGAGCTACACTACCTGCGACTGCGCCCCTGATGAGTCCCCGGCGTGGAGCTTCGAGACAACCTCGGCGAAGGTCGTAGTCGGGGATTTTCTCACGGGGTGGAACGCCAGATTCTACATAAAAGGCGTACCTGTCCTTTACACGCCTTACATCTCGGTGCCCATAAAAAGAGACCGGCAGACCGGCTTTCTCCAGCCCAAGCCCGGGTACTCGGAGCTCCGCGGCTTCGTCCTTGACAACTCGTTCTTCTGGGCCATATCACGGAGCACTGACGCTACCTTCTATCTCGACATAGAGACCGACAGGGGAATAGGCAAAGGGCTCGAGTACAGGTACATGAGGAGCCGCAAGAGCTACGGGACGGCTAACTACTACCAGTACCAGGAAAACAGCATCGAGCGGGTGAGGGAGTTCAGGGACGGCCTCTCCAACCTCTCGAGGCCTGTGGACGCCGACAACAACAGGTGGCGCATCCAGTTCCAGCACCACGAGGAGCTCCCCGGCGACGTCAAGCTCATGGCGGACATAGACCTCGTGAGCGACGACGAGTACTTCATCGACTTCGGCAAGGGCACCAGCGAAAGGTCGCTTGAATCAATAGAGAGCAACGTCTCGGCGAGCTGGCGCTGGTCAATCTTCAGCCTCGTCGGCCAGTTCAGGTTCTTCAACAACCTCCTTGACGACGACGCGACGACCCTCCAGAGGCTCCCGGAGATCAGCGCGACAAGCACGGAGAAGAAGGTCGGCGCCACGCCTTTTTATATTTCAAGCGAATCGAGCTTCGTGAACTTCTGGAGGAAAGAGGGGCTAAAGGGGCAGCGGGTCGACGCGCACCCCAGGGTCTCGCTTCCGATGAACCCGCTCGGGTTGTTCGACTTCACGCCGTCGTTCGGGCCGAGGGCCACCTTCTGGCTGGTGGACGACCACCCTGACGGAAGATGGTTCGAGAGGTACATCTACGACATCTCGGCCGACCTCACGACAACTCTCGTCAGGGTCTTCGGCGTTGACATGCCCTCTCTCAAGGCCCTGAGGCATACCATGCGCCCGGGCCTCAGGTACACCTACATACCGGAGAAGGCCCAGTCAGGCCTGCCGGAGTTTGACGCACTCGACAGGATAGCGGCGGCCAACAGCCTTACATACTCGTTCAACTCGACCCTCACGGGCAAGCTCGTCGACAAGGACAAGACCTCCTACTTCGACTATCTGTACCTCGACGTCAGACAGTCCTACAACCTGCACGAGGCGCAAAGGGATCTTGTCGCCGCGACGGACGAAAGAAGGCCGTTTTCGGAGATCACCAGCGAGATTATCGTGCGGCCGGCACAGTGGGCCTGGGGCACTGCCAAGGGCAGCTTCGACGCTTACGAAAACAGGTTCAACACCTACGACATAGCGTTCGCCGCGAACGACAAACGGGGCGACAACCTGAACATCGCCCACAGGTTCGTGCGCGACGGCGCGAACTACCTTGAGGGGTCCCTGAGGGCGCAGCTTTCAAAAGGGCTTGCCTTCACCTTCCTCCAGAGGTTCTCGTTCGATGAAAAAAGGCCCCTTGAGACCGCTTTCGGCCTGGAATATGCACATCAGTGCTGGAATTCGGCCGTGACCTACACCGAAAGGCTTGAAGAGAAGGTAATTTACGTCACCTTCGACCTGCTCGGGCTCGGCAGGGTCGCCGGCATAAAGGGAAGGGTCGAGTCGAAGTAGGAGAACCGTTGACACCCGCCGGCGATTTAAGTTAAACTGTCGGCATTCTGGAAAATCCATGCCTCATAATCGGCCAGCAGGGATAAATGCCTGAACTAAAGGAAAAAAAAGCGTCCGCGGCGAAAGAGCCAGTAGAGATAAAATGCTCTGAGTGCGACACCTCTTTCAGGCTCTGGATACCCTCTGAACAGCTTAGCGAATGGGAGAGGGGTTCGCGCATCAGCTGCGTAAAATGCGGCTCCCAGTTCTTCCTCAAATGGACCGGGGCGGCCTTTGACGTGAACCCGCTCTCCGAGCTCGCTAAAAAGGCCGCGCAGAAGGCCGCCGAGATAGCCAGCAGGGAGAGCGCGCCGCGAAAGGCAGCTCCAGCCCCGCCGCCAGCAGCCCCCCCAGCCACGCCGCAAGTCAAGGCAGAGCCTGTCAGGGAGACGAGCGCGCCAGCAAGGGAAGCCGCCCACGAGGCCGGAGCAGAGACCATCCTTGTCATAGAGGACGACAGGCTCTCGAGGGACATGGTCGAGAAGACCCTTTCGGAGATCGGCTTCTCGATAATACCGGCCAAGAGCTCGACCGAGGCGATGAAGGCCGCCAAGGGCAAAATCCACCTCATAGTAACAGACCTGTACCTGAAGAACCCGGCCGACGCTGGCTCGGCCCTTGACGGGGAAGAGCTCCTCGTGCAGTTGAGGGAGTCAGGCGTGTCGGCCCCGGCCATAATAACGACCGGCAAGGACATCATAGACGACCTGGTTTTGGACCCCAAGTGGTTCGAGCTGAACGTGAAGGGCTTCATACAGAAGGGCAACCCGTTCTGGGTCGAAGAGTTGAAGCTCAAGGTAAAGGAAGTCCTCTACAAAGGCTGATACCGGTTGTCTGCTTTGCATCTGAAAAAAACAAAAGGGCCCTCTGAAAAGAGGGCCCTTTTTTAATTCATAAGAAACGTCATGCCGCGGGAGAGATAGCGGCGGAGAGTCCAGTCCCTGCTCCCTGCCCTGAGATAGAATGACAGAAAAAAACGCGGCGTACTTTTCAGGTACGCCGCGTTGGCTGGCTTATGATAAGACAAAGCAGATGGGCCTTTTGGCACAGCACGTTGAAAAACTCCGGAATCACACAGGCCGTTCAAAAAGGTCCAGATGCGAGGAGACAAGGAGCGAGGAATGAGCCACTTCTGATGCACGCCGGACAAGCGACGCTGTCGACAAATCAGAGCGTACGCTCGATAAAAGCATACGCGCTGTGATTATGTATCGACTCCCAGTTCTCCGCCTCGACCCTGCACCACTTTATCTTCTTCATCTTCCCGAGGTTGATGGCGACTTCCCTTACGACGTCCTCGACGAACATGGGGTTGTCATAGGCCTGCTCTGTCACAAACTTCTCGTCGACCCTTTTCAAGAGCGAGTAGACCGGGCTTGAAGCCGACTTTTCGACGGCCCCTATTATCTCCTCTACCCAGACGAAGCCGGTAAACCTCACCCCGACCTTGACGACGCCCCTCTGGTTGTGGGCGCCTCTGTCGCTTATCTCCTTCGAGCACGGGCACAAGGTCGAGACCGGCACCATCACCTCAAGGACGAAATCCCTCTCCTCAGCGAGCATGCCCAGATACCTGCACCTGTACTCCATGAGCCCCTTTGACTTGGAGACAGGCGCGGTCTTTTCAATGAAGTACGGGAACTCCACCTCGAGGTGGGCGGTCGTGGCGGAAAACTTCTCCTTCATCTTCTTGAGTATCTGCGGGAAGTTCTTGACCGTCACCTCGCCGCGGTGCTCGTTCAGTATCTCGACGAACCTCGACATGTGAGTTCCCTTGAACTGGTGCGGCAGGTCGACGTACATGTTGATGGACGCGACGGTGTGCTGGAACTTGTTCTTTTTGTCGAGGACCACGATCGGGTAGCGGATATCCTTTACGCCGACCTTGTCTATGGGTATGTGCCGAAAGTCAGGCTGGGCCTGAACGTCCCTGAGCTCTTTTTTCCTGGGCATGCCTCAGCCTTCCTCCCCGGAATACGCGGCGGCCGCCGTATCCGACTCCCAGACCTTGACCCGCGCAACGGAAACCCCGGACTCGGCGATCGAGGAGGAAAGCTCGTCGAAGATATGCCTCGCGATGTTCTCGGCCGTTGCGTTGACGCTGTCGAAGGGGGGGACCTCGTTCAGGTACCTGTGGTCGAGCCGGTCGACCACCTCGCGGGTTCTGGCCTTTATGGCCTTGAAGTCCATGACCATGCCGAGGCGGTCGAGCCCTCTGGCGCGGACGCTGACCTCCACCTTCCAGTTGTGGCCGTGCAGGTTCTCGCAGGCCCCCTCGTAGCCCCTTATGCAGTGGGCCGATGAAAAATTGGCTATTATCGTAAGTTCGTACATGCCTTCAGTTTATCCAGTACTTCTCCATAAAATCAAGAACAATTGAACAAAGCCTCTGGCGAGCCTCTTAATCCTTGACACGGATATGGGCCGGAGATATCCTGTTGAAAGCCTTTATCAGGCCAAAAACGCGTACTAAAGAAAGGCTCCTGACATGAAAAAAACGATCCTCACCATGACCGTGACGACGATGTTGCTGTTAGGCGGACTGTCTGGCGCCTCTTTCGCCGACAAGCCGGTGCCGAAGCAGACGGCAAAGAAGCCTGCCGTAAAATCGAAGACCGCCGCCGCGACCGTTGTCTTCGACATGGGCCACACCGAGATATTCTCGCCGGTCAAGGAAGGCCCGCTCAACTATTCGACCTTCTACGGCATGTGGAAGCTCTCCGGCGAGGAAGCCGGCATCAACAAGGAAGCCGTGACCGCGGCCAGGCTCTCGAAGGTCAAGACCTACGTCATAGCCGGGCCGGTGCAGCAGTTTACGCGCGAAGAAATATCGGCCCTCGAAGCGTTCGTCAAAGGTGGCGGCAACCTTCTGATGCTTCTCCACATCTCCCCGCCGCTCGCGCAGCTCACCAACTCGTTCGGGATAATCGTCTCGAACTTCACCATCGGGGAGTCGACCGGCCTCATAGACAACAAGTCCCAGGACTTTTTCGTGACGAACTTCGGGCCGCATCCGGTAACAACCGGCATCGAGAAGCTCTCCGTATACGGGACATGGGGCCTCATGGCCAATGAACCGGCCATGACTGTTGCCGCGACGACCGCGAAGGCGTGGGCTGACATGGACAGGAACAGGAAGTTCGACAAGGGCGAGCCCCAGCAGGAGTTCGGCATAGTGGCAGTGAGCGAAGCTGGCAAGGGCAAGGTCGTGGTCGTCGCCGACGACGCTCCTTTCGCCAACAAGTTCATCGGGGAGGCCGACAACAGGAGGCTTGCCGAGAACATCATAAGGTGGTTTAAACAGTAAGGCATGAGACGGGTCTGGAATTTTTTCGCCTCGGTATACCTCACGGTTATACTTTCGGCGCTAATCTGCATGGTCGCCGCGTGGGGTTCGATCCTTTCCGTCCGCTATCCGCAGTTTTACAGGGCCTTTGACCAGGAGGTGCTCCTGCCGTTCATCTCTTCTCTCGGCGCAGAGTACCTGCCACTCACGGCCTGGGTATGGGCCCTGATAGCCCTCACGGCCGTCTTCGGCATCAACACGTTCGTGTGCACGGCCGACAAGGCCGCCGCGGTCATCAGGAACAAGAAACCCTGGGCCGCCCTGTTCCCTCACATAGTGCACGTCGGCTTCCTCATAGCGCTCCTCGGCCACCTCGTTGGAAGCGTGTGGGGATTCAAGAGCTACGGCAATGTCGTTTTCAAGGGGGATTCCATCCCTGTGCCGCATACGAGCGGCCTGTTTTTGCGCCTCGACAGCACTGAGATGAACGTCCTGCCCTCTGGCGAGCTCGACTCCCTTGAAACAGGCGTCACGCTCCTCGACGCGAAGGGCGAAAAAATTGAGCAGGGCACGCTCGGGATGAACGCCCCGCTCATACACGACGGCATAGCCTTCTACCACTTCGACCAGGGACAGAGCCCGTCAGGCCTTGTAATGGAGATAGACGGGAAAAGAGAGAGCGTCGAGCTCGAAGGCTCTTTTCAGTCCCCTGACGGCGCCGCGTTCAGGCTCGGAGAGATATACCCGGATTTCGCTGTCGACGCCGAAGGAAAAGCATACAACCGCTCAGGCGACTTTTCAAACCCTTATGTAGCGATAACCGGGGCGCACGGGACCTCGTTCCTGCCGCTCTCTGCGCCGGGAGCGTCGGTTTCAGCTGACGGCCACGAGATAAAGCTCGTCGACTTCATCTTCACGCCGTACGTCATATTCATCATCAACAAGGACCCTGGCATCGGCTTCATAATAGCGGGCTCTACCGTGCTGGTCGTCGGCATGATCCTCCTCCTGTTCTTCAGGGGTGAGAGGGCGGAGCTCGTAAGACAGAAACGTACCGGGGAATAGAGGAGGCTTTAAAGTGACTTACGAAATAATGCTTCTCGTGTTCTGGCTCGTCGTCATCGTAGTGGCCGCCGAGATATTCACCAACGCCATAGAGTCCCTCGGGGCCAAGCTCAAGTTCTCGGAGGGCGTGACAGGCAGCATCTTCGCCGCCGTAGGCACGGCCCTCCCGGAGACGATGGTGCCGCTGGTCGCCATCTTCGGAGGCTCCTCAGCGCACGTCAGCGAAGAGGTCGGCGTCGGAGCCATACTCGGCGCTCCGTTCATGCTCTCGACCCTGGCCATGTTCCTCGTCGGCTTTTCGATGTGGAAGTTCAAGGGTTCAAGGAAAAGGGATCACCTGGCGGCTGAAAGAGGCGGGCTCAGGCGCGATATCGAGTTCTTCCTCTTCGCCTTCACACTCGCCTTCCTCGTGGCCTTCACCCCGCAGGAGTACAGGCTCGTGCGCATCTTCGTGGCCTTTGTCCTCGTGCTGACCTACTTCTACTATGTCCTGGAAACGGTCAAGGCGAGCGCGGCCCTTGTCAAGGACGGGCACGCCACAGAGGAAAGCAAGGCCCTTTACTTCGGCAGGATATTCAAGGACCACATGGGCATCGTAGTCCTGCAGCTCCTCATCGCGCTCGGCCTCATCATCGTCGGGGCCAAGGGCTTTGTGAACGGGGTCGAGCACCTCGCCGAGTTCCTGCACATCCCGGTAATAGCCCTCTCGCTCCTCATAGTGCCGATAGCGACCGAGCTCCCGGAGAAGGTCAACAGCATCCTGTGGATAAGGAAGGGCAAGGACACTATGGCCGTCGGCAACATCACCGGCGCGATGGTCTTCCAGGGCAGCCTCCTTCCAGCTATAGGCATATTCCTCACGCCGTGGACATTGAACCTCACGGTGCTCTCAAGCAGCGTCATCACCATCATCGCCGGCCTCTGGCTTTATTTCCTCGCCATGAGGGTGAAGAAGATAACTCCCTGGCCCTTCATAATCAACGGCGTGCTCTACGCCATATTCGTATTCATAGCCATCTGGATGATAATGGGAGGCAATGGGCAGGCTTAAGACCCTAATTCTCGCCACAAGGCCCCAGTTCCTCCCGGCCATAGCGGCCCCGGTCGGACTCGGGGCGGCTGTAGCATGGCGTTTATCCGGCGAATTCAGCCCGGCCCTTTTCGCGATAACCCTTTTCGCGGCCCTGTGCTACCACGCGGGAATGAACGTGCTCAACGACTACTATGACTCAAGGAACGGGGCCGATGGGCTCAACCTCTCCCCGCTTACGCCCTTTGCCGGAGGCAGCAGGTTCATACAGAACGGCCTCCTGACGCAGCGCGATACGCTCTATCTAGGGGCCGCGCTCCTTGCCGCGGGCACAGCAGCCGGGCTTTACCTTGCCTGGGCCGCCACCCCCCTCATACTCGTCATCGGCGGCCTCGGCCTCCTCTCAGGGTACTTCTACTCCGCCCCGCCGCTGTTCCTTGCCGGAAGAGGGCTCGGAGAAGCGATTGTCGGGATCGACTTCGGACTCCTCACGGTCGTCGGCGCGTGCATGGCCCAGACAAAAGGGCTCCACATTGAGGCGGCCGTAGCTTCGCTTCCCCTCTCGTTTCTCATAGTGGCTATCCTCGTCGTAAACGAGTTCCCTGACTTCGAATCAGACTCTCTGTCCGGCAAGCGCAACCTCGTCGTAAGGCTCGGCAGGCGCACAGCGAGGTACGGCCTTCTCGCGATAGCGCTCTTCGCCTTTGCCAGCGTGATCATCGGGGTCTTGACAGGCTTCATGCCGCCTCTTTCGCTCATAGCGCTACTTGGCGTCATCCCGGCCTTGCGCGGCTCTCTTCTGGTCATGAAAGTTTATGACGACAAAGCGGCTCTCTTGCCAGCGATAAAATCGATAATACTCAGCCACCTCGCGACCGGACTTCTCCAGATAACAGCCCTTGTTTTAACAATCCACTAAAAACACGGCAATCAGACAAGCTGACTTGACAGATTCATGAGCCGTACCTATCTTTTAAACATGATGGCAAAACAGCCATACGTTTGAAAGGAGGACGCTTGCCAATGCCGCTCGACAAATGGAACCCGTTAAAGGAACTCGACTCGATGAGAAGAGAGATGGACAGGATATGGGAGGACCTCTTCCCTGCCAGAAAAACAGAGGCCGCGCCATGGAAAAGGCAGGCCGCTGGACAAGAACAATCAACCGTGAGCCCGGCCATCGACATCGTAGACAAGCCTGCCGAGATAATCATCAGGGCCGAGATGCCCGGAGTAGCTAAAGATGACATCGACATATCGCTCCAGGACTCCACCCTCACCATAAAAGGAGAGGTCAAGACCGACGCCGGAGTCAGCGAAGGCAACTACACCTACTCTGAGAGGAATTACCGGTATCTGGCGAGGTCTCTGAACATCCCATTCAAGATAAAACAGGACGGGATTAAAGCGACCCTCAAGGACGGCATACTCACAGTGGCTCTGCCAAAGGTCGTCGAGGAGCAGCCGAGAAAGATCACGGTAGATATATCCTGAAGTTTTAAATGACGCGCCGGCAGGACGGGCTGCGCCTGTCCTGCCCCTGAAGGGGGCTGCCCAAGGACCCGCCTGTCAAATATTTTCTCCGCCTTTTTCCAGAATCTTCCTCTGCCAGAAAAACTTACTTTTCCCGCTCCCCATCAAAGCCGCCCCCTTCACGGCAGGCCGGTTCCCCGGCTTGCCTGAAGGCCGCTTATGGGCTATAGTCTTCCGAGAAGTTGACGATAAAAAGATAGACATCTACAACTCTATCAGGCACGCCATCTGCTGACATGGACGGAATAAAAGAAAAGATAAACTGCTTCCACTGCGCCCATTTTTTCATCACATGGAACGAGCACTTCCCGCACGGGTGCAAGGCTATGGGCTTCAAGTGCAAGGAGATGCCATCTGCGGTAGTCTTCAGGAACTCCGGCATGTCCTGCCAGATGTTCGTTGAGAAAAAGGGGCACAAGGACAACGGCCAGCCTTGACCTTGTTTGCTGGCCGTTGATATACTGCTGTCTCCTGTCATTGCGAGCGCAGCGAAGCAATCCCGTCTTCAGATAAATCAACTGCTGTGAGATTGCTTCGTCGTTACACTCCTCGCAATGACAACAAAAAACAACCAGCACAGGTAGGAATACAATGAGCCTTATAGAGGGCTTCGACCCGTTCAAAATACTGAAGGCCGCGCTCGCTAACGGCGGCGAGTACGCGGACATTTATCTGGAAGATACCGCCAACACCTCGATAGTCGCGGAAGAGAACCGGATAGAGAAGATAATAACCGGCCGCGACAGGGGCGCGGGGGTGCGCGTCATAGCCAACCTCAAGACCTATTACGCCTACACGAACGACATCACAGAAAAAGGGCTCCTTGAAGTAGCGTCGGCTGTCGCGAGCGGCGTCAAGGGATCTCACTCTCAAAGCTCCATCGGCCTCCTCAAAAAGCAGGTGGCCCCGGGCTTCGACATAAAAGAGCTCGCCCACAAGGCCGCCCTCAAGGACAAGGTCTCACTCGTCAACCGCGCCAACTCGACCGCGTGGGCATTTGACAAGCGCGTCAGACAGGCAAGAGTGATGTACGGAGACGCCTTCAGGAAGATAACGCTCGTCAACTCTCTCGGCGACTTCGTCGAAGAGGACAGATGCGCTCTCCTCCTCGTCTGCAATGTCGTATCAGCCGAAGGCGACTCCATCCAGACAGGCTACGAGCCGATCGGCGGCATAATGGGGCTCGAGGCGTTCAAAGAGACCACGCCGGAGTCGATCGCCGAGACAGCCGCGAGAAGGGCCATCATGATGCTCTCGGCAAGAAGGGCGCCGGGCGGCAAGATGCCGGTAGTCCTCTCCAGCGACGCCGGAGGCACGATGATACACGAAGCGGTCGGCCACGGGCTGGAGGCCGACCTCGCGTTTCAGAAGCTCTCCGTCTACTCGGGCAAAATCGGCCAGCAGGTCGCCTCGAAACTCGTAACAGTCATCGACGACGCGACCATCCCGCACAAACGCGGCTCGTTCTTCTTCGACGACGAAGGCACGCCGGGAGAGAGGACAGTGCTCGTCGAGAACGGCATATTAAAGGGCTACATGTGCGATAGGCTCAACGCCATGAAATCAGGCTCTAAGTCGACCGGCAACGGCAGGCGCGAATCGTACCACCACAGGCCGATACCGAGGATGACGAACACCATCATCGCGCCGGGCAAAGAGAGCCCAGAGGCCATAATCAAGTCTCTCGACAAAGGGCTTTTCGTCAAGAAGATGGGCGGCGGACAGGTCAACACGGTCAACGGGGATTTCGTCTTCGAGGTCACGGAAGGCTACCTCATAGAGAACGGCAAAATAGGCGAGCCAGTGAAAGGCGCGACCCTCACTGGCAACGGCCCTGACATATTGATGAAGATAGACATGGTCGGCACAGACCTCGGCTATTCAATCGGCACCTGCGGCAAGGACAGCCAGGGCGTGCCGGTCTCGGACGCTCAGCCGACTTTGCGCATACCTGAGATAACGGTCGGGGGCGAAGCGAAGTAATCACAACTTCCCATCCCTCGATGGGAGGGGATTAGAGAAACAGCATGGCCACGGACCCTGTTTGCAAAATGGCAGTGGATGAGGAGAAGGCCCTTTACTCTTTTGAGCACAAGGGCGAGAAGTATTATTTCTGCGGCCTGGGCTGCAAGGAGCGCTTCGAGCGCCACGCCAACAAGTACCTCACCGGCGAGATCGTCGACTGGATAAGGGACGAGTAGATGAAAATGCTTTTGGAAAAAATAGGCCGCTTCAACGAGCAGTACGCGATTGTGGAAAACGAGAAAGCCGTTTTCAGCGTCGAGTACGCAGAGTTCCATTGGAACGAGGCAGAAAACGCCGGCTGCTTTATCGGGAACAGGTACGGCCTTGTCAACATGGCCAGAGACCTCATGCTGACTGCGGCCGTTTGTGAATCAATTGATGCCGGCTCACACGAGTACACCACGCGCTTCGAGGACGGCTCTGATGAAGTTATCATCCTCAAGAAAAAACCAGCCCATAAAACAGACGGCTTGATTCAAATAGACTGGAGAGAAACGCGGGGCAACGGCCAGTCAGACGAAGTCCTGTACCTTGAGAACATCCTCGAGATGATGAACGGCGTCATCGAATCTTTCCACGAGGAAGAGATCGCTCCAGCGAAAATAGAGTGGGACAGGTACAACAGGGCCGCCTTCATTATTGGCACGGCCTTCGGCCTCGTCCTCCTTGCCAGAGAGTTCGTACAGTTCGCGCTTTCAGCATCTTTGGATGAAAGTTACGAGGTGGGGCCTTTGCACGAGGATGGGGGCAGGCTTGTGCTGGTGTTAAAGGATAATAGCATTTAAATGGTGGGCACAGCCCACCCTACTAACATTCAGACAGATGTAGATGGGATGAATTTAGAAAATTTAAGTCAAAAAAATAAATGGTGTCTGGGAGCGCCCTGCACCGGAAGCAGGCCGCTATCCTTTGTTGAGATTTCATTCCTCAGAAAGCGCCTCCGCATTACCAGAACAACATGGATAAGTCTTGCGGTTTTTTCGATTGCACTGCCACTTTTTACCTTTATATTGTTTTATTTTTTAGATGAGATCTTGCCTGAGTTTTATGACATTTTTTTTGCCATAATCACGATTGCGATGCTTTTCATCGGTTTTCCAGTTTTATTCTCATTGGCTAACGATTATTTCAAAAAAGCAAAAAAATTAAAAAAGGATACTCGTTCAGGTTTCATCTACCGCTTTGAAGGGGTATTAGACGAAAGTGAAAATTTTTTAGAGGAGCTAAAATCTCCTCCTAGTGAGCTTACTAAAAAACATACTTTCGAAGTTTTTCCAAACTCTGGATTCATTTTTTCGATAAATGGCAATTTATTAAAGACACGATACGAGGTCGAGATAACAGAAGCCGCCTCTGCACCAGAGAGTCCCTATATTATTTCTTTACCAAGAGACGTTCTACAGATAGATAATGAACAAAACGCGGAATTATTACGGCGAAGATTGACTCCCGACGAAATCGATGAACTTAAAAATCATGCGGCGCAACTGTGTAAGTTATCCAAACCAGCTTTTGTATTCATGCTATTTATGACCTGTCTAGCATTTTGGGGAGCTGTCACCAGCGAATCAGTTATTAAGTGGTTTGCAGAATTCAAAATTCAACTCATAGTATTGAGTTCCTTCTTGCTCTACTCAATCTATAGCTATATTCGAAATTTTCTTTACGCTCGCAAATTTAAGGAAGATATAAAACTTGGCTGGGTTATCATATCCAGCAGACATGAAGAGCCATCTAATGAGGAGCAACAGGAGATACTTCCTGTTTCATCTGCGCTCTGGACAGAAAAAGGAAAGCCAAGCAATTGGCGAATGCAGCAAGCTAAATAGCTTAAAAAAATATCGCGTCTCAAAGCCTTGTAGTGTGCGCTGCGTGTATCATTTAAAAAAACCTAGCAATACTCCCCCTTCCTTGACACCCCACGCCAACTTACCTTAAAATGTTTCTCAGGCCTTTTGCCTGAAAAACCATGAAACTTTCCAACATCGTCATAGCTGTCCTCGCCGTTCTCTTCGCCGTCTCCTTCGGCGTGGTCACGCGCGTAATCAACCCGTCAGAGTCTGTCAACGCCCTCTGGCTGGTAGTTGCGGCGGCGTGCTTCTTCATCATCGTCTACAGGCTATACGGCTCGTTCGTCGCGGCAAAGATACTCGCCCTCGACGACAAGCGCACGACCCCGGCCATAAGGCTGGGCGACGGCAAGGACTACCACCCCACGCACACGCTCGTGCTCTTCGGCCATCATTTCGCGGCAATCGCTGGCGCGGGGCCGTTAATCGGCCCTGTGCTGGCCGCGCAGTTCGGCTATCTGCCCGGCTTCTTATGGATATTAATCGGCGCGGCCTTTGGCGGCGCCGTACACGACATGATAATACTTGCCGCGTCAGTCAGGAGGAACGGCTGTTCGCTCGCGCAGATGGCAAGGAACGAGGTCGGCCCAGTTGCCGGAATCTCGGCGGCCCTCGCCATACTCTTCATAATAATCGTCGCGCTCGCGGGCTTGGGCCTCGCCGTCGTCAACGCCCTGTATAAATCCCCCTGGGGCGCGTTCACCATCTTCTCGACCATACCGATAGCCCTCTTGATGGGCCTCTACCTCTACAAGTTCCGCCCCGGCAAGGTCGGCGAAGTGAGCGTCATAGGCGTCGCCCTGCTGATTGCCGCGGTCCTCGGCGGCAGATACATTCAGGGGAGCTTTCTCGAACCCATATTCAGCCACGACAAAAACTTCCTCATCTGGGCGCTCGCCATATACGGCTTTCTGGCCTCTGTCCTGCCTGTCTGGCTATTGCTCGCGCCGAGGGACTATCTTTCGACCTACATGAAGATAGGAACCGTGCTCATCCTCGCGGCGGGCGTTATATTCCTCGCCCCTGAGATAAAGATGCCTGCCATGACCAAGTTCGCCTCAGGCGGCGGCCCGATAATACCTGGAACTCTCTTCCCATTCATGTTCATCACAATAGCGTGCGGCGCGATATCAGGCTTCCATTCGCTAATATCTTCAGGCACGACCCCCAAGATGATAGAGCGCGAGAGCGATATCCTGCCCATAGGTTTCGGCGCGATGCTCTGCGAAGGGTTCGTGGCGGTCATCGCCATAATAGCGGCGACCGTCTTAATTCCCGGCGACTACTTCGCCATCAACACGACCCTTTCAGCCGACGCCCTCGCCGCAATCGGCTTTCCTACTGAGAGGATAGCCGAGCTTTCAGCGACAGTCGGCGTTGATGTGGCCGGAAGGCCGGGAGGGGCGGTCTCTCTGGCAGTCGGCATGGCCTCCATCTTCACGGCCCTCCCCGGCATGAAGGGGCTCATGCCCTACTGGTACAACTTCGCGCTCATGTTCGAGGCCCTCTTCATCCTGACGACGGTAGACGCGGGCACAAGGGTCGCCCGGTTCATCCTCCAGGAGTTCGGGGCGCATGTATACAAGCCGCTCGGCAGGACAGACTGGATGCCAGGCGTCGTCATCACCAGCGCGCTCGTCGTCATAGCGTGGGGCTTCCTCATAAGCTCGGGGTCTGTCTCGACCATCTGGCCGATGTTCGGCGTGGCAAACCAGCTCTTGGCCGCCCTCGCCCTGTGCGTGGGAACGACCATACTCCTCAAGATGGGCAAGGCAAAGTACATCTGGGTAACTCTTATCCCAATGGTCTTCATGTTCGTCATGACGCTGGTCGCCGCGTGGGAGCTCTTCTGGCTCTTTAGCGCGAAGGCGGCATCAAGCGCAACCCCATCGCAGGCATTCACCTTCAGGCTCGATTCAATACTCGTCGCCATAATGGCGGGGCTCGCCGTCGTCGCCGTCGCGGACTCTGTCGCGAAATGGTGGTCCATCTCGTCCGAAAACGCTGTACCCGCGCCTGAGCCCGAAGAATAGCCCTTCCCTCCCATTCCTTGACAAAGGCTTTTAAGCGGATAAGATTCATTCATGGAATCCGTGGCCCCCTATAAAAACAGAAAAGACGCTGGCGCGGCTCTGGCCGCCCTGCTCGTCAAATACTCTCCAGAGCGGCCTGTCGTCGTGGGCCTCCCGAGGGGCGGCGTGCCGGTTGCCGCCGAGATAGCGCGCGCCCTTCATGCCGACCTCGACATAATAGTCGCGGGCAAGCTGCGCGCGCCGTACAACCCCGAGCTCGCGATAGGGGCCGTGACTGAAAGCGGGCAGGTCTACCTTAACAGCACTGTGATAAGGAGCCTGCATGTGAAAGAGAGCTACATCGAGGGCGAAAAAAAGACGAGGCTTGAGGCGATGAGGGAAAAACTCAGCACGTACAAGCAGGTCCGCAGGAAGGTCTCGCTCAAGGGCAGGACAGTCATAATCGCCGACGACGGGCTGGCAACAGGCTCGACAATGATATCAGCCATACAGGCGGCCCACGCTTCCGAAGCGAAAAAAATAATCGTCGCGGTCCCCGGCGGTCCTTCCGACACCATCGAGCTTATACAGCGGATGGGAGAGGTGACGGAGATAATCTGCCCGGTCGTGCCTGACATGTTCTTCGCGGTAAGCCAGCTCTACGCCGACTTCAGGCAGACCGAGGACGACGAGGTGTCCGGCATATTGAGGGAATTCAACAGGAGCTATCTTGGGCAGTGATGAAAGCGCAGACGTTATGGAAATGATTTGCTAATGGATGCTCTCGACGTATCTGTTTATCTCTTCCCTGTCCTCCTCCGGCAAATCGGCAAAAAACACGGCCATCCCTGGGTGCGACACCATGCGCTTGAACGGGTCCCTCGGGTTTGAGATTATGTTCAGCTCCTTGTTGATGACGACCCTGTAAAGCACCCTCGCCCCCGTTGAAAACTCCTTTTCGCCGCCAGGCAGTGAAAACCTCAGCGAGCACAGAGCGTTCACCTCAAACGGGCTCATCGTCACTATGAACATGCCGTCCCTGCTGAGGAGAGAAGCGAAGGTATTTACGACCCTGCTCCCGAAGGTAATGACGACCGGCAGGTTGACAGGCGCCCTGGGGTTGCGCTTGACCATCTTGTCGTAGAAGATGGCCCTGTTCAGGAGAAACGCGAGGTCTTCAGGCGCGGTCTTAGGGGTTATGACCCCGTGGAGCCCCTTTTCCCTGAGCCCCTCCGTAGCGTCAATTTGAAGCGTCTCAAGGCTGAAGAGCATGAACGGCCTCGTGCCGTCAGGCTCTATCCTGTGAAGGTCATCAGGCCCGTTGACGGCAATTACCGAAAGTCCGCCTTCGTCGGTCGAGACGCGAAAAGAGCCGTCCCCTCCGTCGCCAAGCTCGAAGCCGCATTCAAGGACATTCTCCCTGAAGGAATCCGTAATAAGGCCGGTGCGGCCCGACAGAATGACCACGAATGACATGCGCTAACCCTGTACCCTTATCCTGCCGGTTTTTATCGCGGCTACCGCCGCTCTGTGCTGCCTTGCCGCGAAGTCCCTCATGGAGAGGCCCTCGGAAGAAGCGTCCTTCCAGGGCGTCCTCTTGGAAAAGAATATCCTGCCGCCGTTGTATATTATCGTCTCGATAAAAGGCTCTCCAGCGCCCTGCGCCTCTGTCTGGACGTGGAAGACCGCTCCGTCGTGGCTGACGTTCTCGTTGTAGCCGAAGACTTCGTGCTCCCTTGTTTCCTCCCGATGGCCCAAAGCGGCCTCGGCCGTTGCTTCGGCCGCGGGCACGGACGCTTTTGGAATGAGGTTGGCGACGATCTCCTCAACTTCCCTTCTGGCATCCAGCGCGTTCTCGTCCAGCATGAACGGCCGCATCTTCCTCGCCGCGGCCTTTACAATCGGGCTCGAATAGAGCGCTCCCGCGAACTCGGTCTCCATGCCGAGGAAGGTCATGGCGGCCGCCCTGAACGCCTCGACCACCTTGAGGTCGTCCTTCGATGCCGCCATGTTGAGGACGACCCGCGGTCTGAAAGCCTTGACCTCGGAGAGAGCGGCCGTTGCCGCGCCCCTGTCCTCGGAAGCGATCCTCTCGCACAGGTCTGAAAAAGACTTCACCGCTCCGGCGCTCCTCGAGTCGGTCGCGTCCTTTATTAGAGCGGTCATCGAAGGGTTCTCGGCAAAGAGCCTCTGGAGCCTCCTGTAAACAAAGCTCTTCAGGAATATGTAGGCGTTCTGGATGGCGGCCGGCTCCGGCACAAGGACCACTATGCCTTCGCCTGATATGGCGAAGAAATCAAGTACGTTATATGAAGAGCCCGCGCCGAGGTCGACGAGGATGAAGTCAGCCTCGAGCTTTTTGATGGCGGATATGAGCTTCATCTTCTGGGCGTAGACCGGGTTCGCTATTCCGAGGAACTCGCCAGCCCCGCTTATGAGCCGGAGGTTCGGCAGAGGCGTCTCTATGGCGGCGTCCATAAGGCCAGCTACCCTGCCCTTCAAAAAATCGTCAAGGCCCCTTGAAGGGAACTTGATGCCGAAATAGGTATGGAGGTTCGCCCCGCCGAGGTCGGCGTCGACGAGAATGACTTTTTTGCCGGAGAGCGCGAGGGCGCACCCGACATTGGCGGTAACGACGCTCTTGCCGATCCCGCCCTTTCCGCCGCCTACCGACCATATTGTCCTGTCTTGTAACATGCCGCCTATAATCATCCTTTTCCAGTTAATTGTCAATATTATTGAGGTAATCTGAGGTGTTAAAACCTTGACAAAACAGGCGACGCATAGTAAAACTTAATGTAGGGCTGCAAAATATAAAAATCGTAACTGCCCTCCTGTTTTCCAGGTGCAAAACTTGACGACCTCTCCAAAACATAAATTCAGCGGCGGCACATGGGCTCTCCTCCCCCTGCTTTTTCTTCTCATCACGCTCGCCGGGTGCGGTGAATCTCTGGACGAGATCATAAACGCCGATCTGCCCAAGCAAAAGACCACTGACTTCGGCCAGGCCGACGATTATTACGAAAAATTCTACAAACAGATGTCCAACAGGGCCTCGATCAGAAAAGGCACGACCGAGATACGCGCCCTCGAGGCGCTGCCCAAGGACCCTTCGGGCAACGTGAACTGGACCGCGGCCGTCGTGAACGGGTACATCAACCCCAAGGGCTCCCTTGAAGCGGGCGTGGAAGAAGAGCCTCCGCTCCACCTCAACATCTTCATAGAGGCCAAGGTCCCTTTGATGGCCAATGTCATGTTCCCTCATTCCATACACACCTACTGGCTCAGCTGCAACAACTGCCACCCCAAGATATTTTTGCCGGAAGCAGGCGCCAACCCCATAACCATGGACGAGATATTCAAGGGGCAGTGGTGCGGCCGGTGCCACGGCAAGGTCGCCTTCACCTTCTGGCCGAGAGACAACTGCGTGAGATGCCATATAGTATTGAAGGGACAGTCGCTTGAAAAAGAGCGCTGGAAATAGCCTTTTTCACAACGGCCCGGTCAGACCATGCGAAGGATACTCCGGGAGAGAGCGCGGCCTGGAACAATGTTAAATCTTTTTAATACAAGCGCACTTACCCAACTTGCTCTTGACTTGGACTCGGCCGGCATTGTAAGATTTACCCTGGATCGGCAAACCCGCGAGGGCGCTCACACCTTGAAAAACAGAGGGAAGACGATGAAACAACTTTTCAAAAGGGTTCTAATGACGGTAGCGGTCAGCGCTGCCATTTTCGGGTGCGCCGCTCCCCCTCTGCCGGACATCGTCTGGCCTGAGCCGCCGGATGAACCCAAGATAAAATACGTAAGGGCCTACAAGGGCAGCGCCGACTTCAGCGGAGGAGGCGTAGCCACCAGCATACTCCTTGGCGGAGAGACAGGCATGGCCCTCAAGAAGCCTATGGGCGTCTTCGTAGGCAACGACAGCAAGATATACGTCACCGACACCGCCAACTCCGACGTATTCATCTTTGATCCGAAGAACTCGAAGATGAACACCCTCGCCAACATGGGCGCCAAGCTGTTCTACAAGCCCATCGGCGTCACCGCGGACACCGACGGCAGGATATTCGTTACCGACTCGCAGGTCGACAAGGTCACGGTCCTGAGCTCCTCTGCCAAGATACTCGCCTATTTGCAGCCTGACGAGCCGTTCAAGCAGCCGAGCGGAATAATAGCCGACAGCATCAACAGGCGCCTTTACGTAACCGACACGCATACCCACAACATCAAGGTCTTTGACCTCGACACACTGAAGAATACAGGCACCATCGGCAAAAGGGGCAAGGAAGAGGGAGAGTTCAACTTCCCCTCCCACCTCGGCATTGACACGAAGGGCAACCTCTACGTCGTCGACACGATGAACGGAAGGGTGCAGATCTTCGACAAGACCGGAAAGTTCATCAAGGCCTTCGGCCAGTTCGGAGACGCGCCAGGCATGTTCGCCAGGCCAAAGGGCATCGGCGTTGACAGCGAAGGCCACATATATGTCGTCGACGCGGCCTTCAACAACGTACAGATATTCAACGACGAGGGGCAGGTGCTCCTGGCGTTCGCGTCCTACGGCAGCGACAGGTCGCAGATGATACTGCCGGCGGGACTGGCCGTCGACTCGCAGGACTACATCTATGTCGTCGATTCATGGAACCGCAGGATAAACATGTTCGAATATGTCGGCGCAAAGTCCAAGGCAAGGGCAGCGCAGGCCCCTGTAAAGAAGTAACAAGGCTTAAATCAAGGGCCGCCCCGCCAGGGGCGGCCCTTTTCAGTCACCCACCCCACACCACAAAAAGCCTTCAATTAAAAATTATTAATTTTCCTGTTGACAATTCTTAATCCTCGAGTATAATAAGATTAACTTGAAACTCTAGAGGTTCATGAAGGGCCTCTGGAAGACTTGCTGGTGACGATGCCGCGATTCTGCCGAAGTTGGGCGGGGATTGACGGCATTTTTTATTGTCTAAATAAAAAATGCCTGTCAAACAAGAAAAAAGAAAAACAACGGCAAAAAAACCAAACCCTAAACAAGGAGTCATACTAATGAAAAGGTTCCTTACTCTCGCGCTCGCAGTAGCTTCAGTAGGCTTCATCGCGGTAGGCACCGCCTCCGCCATCGACACCTATAACGACGGCGACGCCGCCAACGGCATCGGTAACTCGAGGCACAACCTCGGATCCCTCGGCGAGCACATCACCACCACCGGCAACGGCACCACCGAGATCTGCGTATTCTGTCACACGCCTCACCACACCAACACCACCAACAACCTGAAGCCGTTGTGGAACAGGGGCACCCAGGCTCCCGCGTCCTTCACCGCCTATGGCTCTACCATAGCCGGCAACTCGGTAGCTTCTTCCGACATCGGTTCCACCTCGCTGGCCTGCTTGA